>NZ_JBEPRI010000007.1:0-448551 GCF_040548265.1 Bradyrhizobium sp. F1.13.3
TACGAAGCAGGCAGCGCAACAGACCAACCTATAGGGGGTCAATTTTGGACGCCGATCCCCCGGCTTAGGGGGTCAATATTGCAAGCCGAATGACACCCTTGCGCTTCAGGCAGGCAGGAGACCTGAGAGCGCCAAACGGGGAGGATGTGCGCCCCGCTGGCCTCCGCATCGGCCTTTGCCAACGTCGCTGCGTCGGCTATGCGATATCCCGCCTTTAGGGCGTTGCGGCGCGTCATCCGCTCGCCATTGTCGAGCAGCACAACGCCAGGAGCCCCGTCGAGCGGGATTGCGATCTTGTCGTTCATGTTGATTGTCCGTTACCGTCGATGGCGGTAGCCATGGGCAACATACGGTCCGACCCGTACTGCCCGCCCCGCGTTGATGCCCGACTCGCAAATGATCTCGAGTCTCCGCACTTCATGTTGAAGCGCCTTCACGTCGGAGCGCTGCCAGCGCAGCCATTGCTCGCCGTGACGAACCTCAGCGCGAGCTTGCCCGGCCATGAGCTGGTACAGCGCCGCCCGAAGCTGCGGAAGCATGGCGCAAGGGTTGTCGACAGCGGGGGGCGTGCCCCCGCTGGGAGTGCAGTTGTTCATTTCGTATTGCCTCTATTTCGACGACGTGTCGTCTTCGGGTGCGAAGTCTTCGCGGTTCTTAGGAACCGGATACGGCAAGCCTGCGGCCGTCAGTTGGTCCTTCTCAGCCTTGCGCTGAGCCGCTACCTCCTCGAAGTCATATCCGCGCTCGCCCAGCTTGGCTTCTAGAGTTGAGAGCCCGTTCTCAATCTCCAAAATGTCAGCCTGAGCGGCCTTCAGCGGATCGGCAACGGGCTTACCCTCACCGCGCCAAACGGCGTTCGCATAGGCGTCCGATGCTTCCCAAAACGCGGGCGCACCGTTCGGAAGCTTGATCCTGCCAGTTTCGAAAGCCTCTTCAAGCCACGCGACGAACGCCGCGCGATAAAACGGCTCGACTATAGCCGCGCGCCTTCGCTTGTTGATCCTCCAAGGCAGCTCTTGAGCCAATCGCGCCGCGCTGAACGACGTGTTCGAGTAGTCGCCACTAGCATCCTCATAGCTGCCGCCCGCCGCCTTGGCCGCCTCACGGTTGAGTGACTTGTCGAAGGCGTCGTAAGTGGAGTTGGGCGCCTGCGCGCGATGCATGACCAGCTTGTCGCCCTTCATCATATGGGTGATGACACCCGGCTGAAGATTGACCTTTACGCCCTCATCGCCACCGTAATAGTCAGTCTGCGCCTTCGCCCAAGCTTCAGGTGAGACGCCTGGGGGAGCTTGCGTCCCCAATGGGTCGTCTGTTGCAATCGACCTCAGGGCCGCGTCACGCGGCAAGTCGGACTCGACGGTGGTAGCTGTCATGCTCTGCACCAGAGCAGCCGCAAGATTGAACTCTTGCAAGGTCCTTTTTGAATGTGCGGATGAAAGCGCGGCAGCCAAAGGCGAGACACCGCGGACTTGACCCGGGGCGATCATGTCAAAGAGATGTCCAACGCGCGGACGGCCCCAAGACGTACGGGCTCTGACGAACACCGGCTGAGGCGCGGAGTTCACGTTCCCGAGCACGAAGGGCCTTATCCAATAGCCCTCAATCCGCCCGCTCTTATCGAACTGACAGCCTTGCGTAATGCTACCGCCTTCGACGACTCGCGTGAGGCTCTGGTCGAGCTGCCGGGAGTCCAGCAGGTTGATTTTCGTTCCTGTTGCCGCTCCTGCCCCTCGCTTCCAATCGACCAAAAAGACCGCCTCGCCCGTGAGCAAGTAGGACTTGAAATTAGCCGTCGCCAATTGGTGCAGTGTATGTCTGCCGGATGCATCGCACTCAACGGCGTTGCCCGCCCAAGCGGCCCAAGCCGTTTCGATTTGGTGGGCGAGCGCGCGGGCGTCTTCGGGCGAAATGCCCAGGGTCTCAGCATTTGGACGCGAAGAAAGAGTGAGCCCGGTCCCAATCGCGTAAGTAGCGAAAGTCTCGACCAAGGCAGCTACGACAGGATTCGAGAACAAGAGGTCAAGGTTGATCGATGCCACAAGCGACCGCTCGCGGCTGATCTCCGAACCGGGAGTCCCGAAGCTCGGCTGCCAGCCGGACAGATAAGCCGCGGTGAAGGGGCGCGCATCGTATCGAGCCCACACAAGCGACGGCTTACCGTCCGTTCCGTCCATAATGCCCGCTTGCGGGCTCGCGATGGGCGCAATCGCGTTGGGCTTGGCGTTCCCGCCCCAAAGGGCGCGAATCTTATCTGTGAAAGACATCGCTCTCAGTCCTCAGCTTTGGGCCTTTTTGGTCCAGCCTCGCTCGGCATTGAACGCCGCCACGCTAACCTCTAGCTCTTTCAGCCGCGCGGTCTTGGGGTCGCTTGTGACATCCACGGTCGCGGCGCTAAGGCCGATTTGCCCTTCGCGATCCATCGCGGCGATATAGGGATTGGCGGGGGGCGCCTTGGCCAACAGACGCTTGGCTGTTTCGACATCAAGACCGGACTCTGCCATCTCAAGTGCAAGTTCGGGATTGCGTCGGCCTTCGGCACTCATGATGATGCCCGTGATCCGCAGCCGCTCGCTCGTGATGGCTGCATTCTCCTCACCGGTCACGATGACCGGCTTCCTTTGTGCTCGCATGCTTTCATTACCTTGTGGGTTGGGAGAGCGCGGCCAATCGTCGGGCCGACTCTCTGAGTGATGGTGTGGGTTGTGTCGGTGCGGACGACTTGTTAGCCGTCAACGCCTGGGCATGCCTCCCGATGGCGAGGGCATAGACCAAGCAATCAAGCGGTTCGTTTCGCTTGATAGTGCGATGATATGCGTAGCGCGGTGCGCCTTTGACGTATCGGACTCGCAGCTCTTCGGACGCAAGGCCCTCGAAGTAGTCCGCGTCCAAATGGTCCGGCAGACGGATAAAGCCGGGGCCGCTCTCATCGAGGGCAAGCGCCTTCTGCGCGGCAAGCTTGCCGCTGTCCGCACCTACCAGCATGAGACCAACCTGCCCGCGCAATCGGCCGCCGCGCGCGATGATTGGCCTATCAAAGCCGGATACACCCTTTACGGCGTATGCCGCGCGGGACTTCCGCCGCTGAGCCTGAACGAACTTCGAGACCTGATCGGCGTTGAAGCCGGAGTCAATCGCTTGCGCGTACACCGGCAGCGCTCGCCCGCCCGCGGTCGCAAAGGTCGTCGCCATTGAGTCATCGAGTTGCCGCCATACGGCATCGCCGCTGGTATCCCCGATTAGCTTGAAGTGATTGAGGACACTGAGCGTCTCGTCAGCGTGGTGACCCAAAAACGTGCATTCGAGACGATCCGCCTGAACGTCGACGCCCGCCGAAACGAACACAAGATTGAGCGCATAGGGTGGCGCAATCTTTTCCGCACGTTGTTGCAGCTCAGACGAAGACAGCTCAACCTCGGTGCCCGCGTCGTACACCTGCGCCAGCGTCGTGTTGTAGAAGACTTGTTTGGCTTCAGGCGTGATCGCCGCTTCGAAGTTTTGGGCCACGGAAGCCATTGTCGAGAACAGCGAAGACAGCTCCGTGATATGATAGGAGCGAATGCCCCGCTCACCAGTTGCAGTCGCTTCCCAACGGCCGCCTTCTATCATCGCCCGACGTTTGGCCTCATCGATAACGACTCCGCAGCCGTCGCACGAGAGGTGCGCGGTCGCGGGCTTCCCTTCGTCCCATTTGAGGTTCTCGAAAGCGAGCGGCGCTGAGTGTCCGCAGTCGGAGCACGTCACGACGAAGCGCCGCTGATCGCCGCGCAAGTACCATTGATTTATCCGGGAGCCGACGCGGGAGGTAGGCGTCGATACGATGACGATCTTGCGGCCCTTGCCCTCAAACGTCTTTGTCCGTTTTATCGCAAGGCCGATAGGATCGCCCTCAGGGCCAGCAGACGCTGCGAACCTGTCGATTTCATCAAGAAACAGATACTTGATTGCGCGCGCGGCTAGCTCATCAGCCTTGAAGGACGATGCGAAGCTGAGCTGGCCCCCGGGAAAGGTTTTGGCCGCAAGCGAGTTTGTGCCCCCGCTACTTCCCTTCCGGGTATCTTGGCCCTTGCCGATCAGCTCTCTCAGCGCAGGCGATGAAGAGACGAGCGGATCGAACCGTTCCCGCACGAACTCTTCCGAGCGCGCACCGGTAGGCGAAACGTGAAGCATCGGACCAGGGTCAGCGGCAACGCAATGCCCCATGATCGCGTTGATTACTGTCGACTTGCCGGTCTGCGATGCCAGCATGAGAACGATGATTTCAACGTCATCGTCTGCAATCGCGTCTATGGGCTCGCGCTGATAGGATGTTAGCCTGAGAGGCCCCGGGATTGCGTTGGCCGAGCCCGGTAGGATTATTTGGGTCTCGGCAAAAGTGGTCGGCGCGACGACGGGCGGCGGTGCCAGCGCGCGCAACCAGCCGCGCGCTAGCTGCTCGTCAATCATGAAAGGGCTTCGGCCTCCAAGTCTGCAAAGAATCTTTGGTCATCCGAAAGCGCGCCAAGCACGTCACGGACTTCCGTTTCGACGATGCGCGCGATCTCCCGCGTGTCAGTCTTTCCCGCCACCTTGGGGGCGAGGCGATGGCCTAGCGAAAGGAGCGACGTGCGCGCTTCCGCGAGAATGCGAGCGCCCGTAGCGGTCACGGCCTCCCGCGGTATGAGCGAGCCTTCAAGTTTGGCGTTCAGAAGCTCAATCTTTCGGGCTCTCAGTCGCTCAGCATGGGCCTTGGCTTCTGCCAGAGTGTCGGTCAGGGCGCTGTGCCCACCCTCCCCTCTGCCGTTCGCTGCATGTCCAACGATGCGAGCCGGATCGGCAATCGACCGAGCCAAATGCAAGGCTTGATCAAAATCGACATCTTTGGGATCAAGTCCGGCAGCCTCGATGGCCCGCCGCACGGTTGCCTGATCGAATCCGACCGCATCCGCAACGCGGCGGATCATTCCTCTCATTCACTGTTCCTCTTTGGTGAAAACGGGTCTGTGGCTCAGAAGATCGAGCAGGCCCGCGGAGCCAGTCTGACGCTTTCGCGTCAAAAGCGGACCTCAAATATGAATCAAGTCTCGGCGTGGCGTTTTGTCACTACCGGGGATGGAAAATGCGGGTCTACGCTCCGTCTCCCATCAGATGGAGGAGGTATCGATGAAGGTGCAGGCGCACATGATCGCCATTGTACTTTGCTACGGTGTACAGTCCCTTCCGACCTTTGCAGAAGAACTGATCCTGATTGACTACCGCAGCAACAACAATGTTCCGGGCAATCAAATCAACCAGCAACCACGTCAACCACCTCTTGCTATGTCCCATCGGTCAGATAGGTGGACGAATACGGATCGTATTGGAACTCTTTTTCCTCCTCCTGACTATTTTGTTTGCTCTATTAACATCGTGGGGGAAAAGACCAGGATTCCCAAGGGCGCTACGTTCAACGGCTTCATCCAAGCAAACGGCGTATCCATGACCTATTTGGATGCACAAGGAACTCATGGGGGATTTCACGGCGACCAGTCTAGAGATTCGCCTCGCTCTCTCATTGAAGTGCGCCTCCGATTAGCAAGCGAGGATAGAGCAGGATGCATGTCAGATGGAGTGGTGTGGCAATGCGGTAAGAAGACGCCAGCGGGTCAGGGAAAATGCGGCGCTGACCAGCCGGGCGGCGTTCGATAGCACCGCTGTTTAATACCTTCGGACGTTCGAACCTACTTCGGTGGCCGTTTTTGCCCACGCGACATATTGCATTGCCGCGCAAAATTGATCGCTCTTTGGGTAAAGCGTACGTTGCTTGCCTCGCTCACCTCCTGAGGCCCGACTCTGCTATCGAATTCTGTTCAATTTTGAACGAGAATACTGCGGCAGCGCACCGCGGAGCACCGCGGCCTGGGCCTTCCTAGGACCCAAGCGCTGCGTTAGACGCCCGCAATGATGAATTGTGCCGCTGATCGGCATTACAGACGCGCGCCGCGCCCAACAGGGCGTCGTCTCACTCCCGCGTCTACCAGACCCGGCGCGCTAATCGTCGCCGGTGCTTCAGCGACGGTTCTGCGATGCTAGTCAGAGTCGGGCGGGACAGAGTATGGCAGCCCTTCGGCCAAGAGCTGCTTCTGTATCTCTTGAGGTAAGCGCGTCGCCAACTCGCTGTTGGCTGCCTTATCCCACGCCTTGCGGGCGGCTGCTCCGTCCTGCCCGAGCGCCGTGCTCGGTGTCTCCGCAAACACGCCTTTGATGGGAAGTCTCGACTTGCTGCGCCTAATCGCAATAAACGTGCCACCGTTTGCCGATACTAAGAACGCATCGCGGATGCTCAGGCTTGCTGAGCCGCCGCCCGTGAGCCGATACGTGCTTCCGGTCATGCCGCCAGGGCGGCTAACGTTTGCGCCCGTTGCGAGCATGTTAATGCGCATCTTGTTCGCTGTGAACGACGCTGAGAGGTTGGTCTGCGTCGTGCGCTTGACCTTGCTCACTCCGTCTTTGATACGCGCCTTAGGCACGCCAATGTCTTTGGCGATGATATCGAGAGCAATCTTCCGAGCGGCCGTGGCTGACTTATCGACAGCCCGCCTAATGGCGTTCCGCATGCCACGGGCCGACAACTCCGTCGCCCACTTCTCCAGCTTGCTGCCGTCAATGGTTACTGTCAGCTCGGCCATTCGGGCTTCCACGTCGTGGGTTCGCTCGGCTTTGGCATGATCTTGGCGAACTGTTCGCCTTGTTCGATCATGCGCGCGAGCGGTGAACCGGCTTGCATGCGGCTAATCGCGTCTAGCTTTGCCGCTGCTTCGGTAAGCGTGTCGGCAAGTTCGTTCAGTGCAGTAATCATGGCGCGATCAGTCAATTCCGTTCTCCGCGTTATCAGCGTCGCACGCAAAGGGCTTGGCGCCGTTGCCGGTGCGCAGATAGTTGAGCGGAACATGGTTGCCAAGGCGCTCGCCTTCGGCGTAGCAGCGAGCGGCCCCGATGCCGATGCAGCTCGCGAGCAAAGCGGTCAATGTCTCCATAGCGTCGGCTAGGCGCTCAAGCTGAGGCGCTGCGGCAGCGATCTTTTCGAGCGCGTCCGCGGCACGCCCCAGGCGAGCATCTTCGGACAGCGCAAGCAGATCGGTCAGACCGATGGTCTGGTCAAATTGTGTAGTCATCAGTGGTTCCTCTCTGGTGGCGCGGGTTTGCGAGTGCGTATTTTGTGCGCTGCACGATAGTAATTGCCGCACACTTGTGAGTAATCTTCAGCGTCTGCCAAAAAAGACGGCTTCGAATGGGCCGCACACAATCAGTCCCAAGAATGGAAGGGCCGCTCTTCGGGGTGGCCTTTCTGTCATAGGAGGGAGATCGAATGCATCCGAAAGCGCCAGCTTGCCTTGACACCAAAAGGTCGCGTCAGAGAGCCATTTGGTTGCGTCAACTCGCAGAAGCTGCCGGAGACTCGGAATTTACGCACAGACTCGAGGATTTGACGGAGGAGTATGAAGGCCTTGCGAGGTCAGCCGCATTTGAACGCAGCGAACTTGAGTAGGACAGGTGTCGGCGCACAGCTTTCTTTTGAGTGCGGAATGCGCCGCGCTCAATGACCCCGAGGTTCATTTCGGCCCCGAGCGCGGCGCTTCCGGGTGGAGGTCAGGCTCCCGCTAGCCCTTGCGACCTTCCCGAACAAAATCTCTTGGAGCGCTCTTTGCGCGACCCTTCGTCTCCCTGTGAGCCCCGCAATTCGACCGGGGCTTATCTGCTAGGCCAGCCTTGCGGCTGATGAGCTGCTGCTCGGTGTTGGAAATCCGAGGGAGGCTGCCTGCCCCACCGAGCCAGCGCGACACGCCGTTGTGCGCGCCGGGGGTGGAAGCGTGCGCCCCATGCGATGGGATGCGTTCGGGTGCTCTTTTTGGATGGCCGTTGCCCGAGCGGCCGGGGAGATTGAAGGCGCCCATAGCGGCTCCTACTGATGTAACGGCTGAACGGTTCCATCTGTGACAGGTTCAGACCTTACGGATTTGCAACCCTTCGTTTCTTCGATTCGGACAACGGTCCCAGGCGACTTCTTCCCGAACGGACTAGTAGCCCCTCCTGCCGTCTCCCTCCCTATAGGGAGGGAGAGACGTGCACGGTTGATGGGGAACAGCTGTGCACGGTGCTGCACGGTCATTGCACGGTCGCGCTAAGTGATTGATAAACCTCCAGAAGAACCGTGCATCAGACCGTGCACGGACCGTGTAGGCTGACCGTGCACACGACCGTGCAGCAACCGTGCCCGGTGAGCCGGTGCACGGTCGTCTGCACGAAGGATTTTGATCCGCAGGTTTGCTTTTCGTCGCCTCATGAGAAATCCACGAGGATATCATGGACCAGCTGTTCAAGTGGCTCCGACTCCTTGACCCTCTCTATTTTCTCTTCGCCTACTTGATGTGCGTGCCTGCTTTTGCGCTGATCTATTGGAATCTGCCGGGAGGTTTCTATGCGCCATACGCTAAACTAGAATCCAGCGCGCGAACCGATTCCGACGCTGTTGCTGAGATTGTCGGAAACACAGTAGACCGCTATGCGCAATCGCTGATCGACAAAAGACGAAAAGTGGATGAGAACTATACCGCCGACGGATGGGCGATTTCACTGACGCAAAAGACTACAGCGTGGCTGTTGTCCAATTCCGATGAGAACACGATTCGGCTCCAACTTATGATCTTCTTGAGCAGCAATTCGGAAACCGAAAGGGGCGTTCCTGTTGAAGCTACGCTATTCGTCTTCAGGTCGGAAAAGGTCCAGTCGAGAAGTTTTGTCAAACTCGCCCCACATTTGTCCTCGGTGAGTGAGCCATTCGGCGGCATTCTGCGGCAATTAATATTTCCGACCCTCCTTGTAGATATCGCGACAGAGGACATACCCGTCCTCGTAAACTATCTTGACGGGCTCCAGGGAGACGCACTGAGCATTAGCAACAGCTATTTTCGGATGCTCTATTTCAGTGTTGTGGTGATTACCACTGTGGGCTTCGGCGACATCGTTCCGATAACGACTGCAGCCCGGCTTTGGGTTGCAGTCGAAGCGATACTCGGAGTGGTGCTTGCCGGTCTATTTATCAACGCCATCGCGAATCGCGATTGAGCCTGTATTCTGTCCGCCTGTTATCTCCCGACTTAACCAACTCACCCGCTTCCACCAACTTTGCCAACAGTCGCGGGACGGCCGTGCGCTCTTTAAGTTCGCCCAGGCCACTCCGCTTCCGTTCGATGTTCAGGGCTTCCAACACGTCCTTCGAGGCCAAACCGATTTCTTCGACCGCGTCGCCCGTCTCGGCAGCGATGCTTTCCGCCCGCTCCCGAAACACCCGCAGCGTCGCTGAGAGCTTGTCGGACGGCCCGTCAGGGGGGACCGGCAGCGCATCTTCATCGGCATCGTCAACGGCTAAATCGACCCCAGGCCGATCCGCCGCCAAGACCACACTAATCTCGTCTCCGTCTTCATCCACCCCCACGCAGTGTGACTTCAGCCGGTAATAGAAGTTCACCTTTGCCGGATCGCCGATACGAAACTTCGAACCCGCTTTGATTTTGCCAACGCCAGTCGTCTTGTCCCGGCTCAACTCAATAACAGTATCAACATTGGCTTGCAGTGCGCCGCTACCGCGCACGCCCTCCCCGGTCTTTGTGGGGTGGGCTAGCGCCGTGACGTTTGCACCCGTTGCCAACGCGATTCGCTGCATGCTCGCGGTATATATGCCCGCGTCTTTCGCATCATTGTCGTTGCCCGGCATGATACTTTGAGCAAGAGTGTCAATAACGATCATTGCCACAGGCAACCCATAGTGCTCGGCCGCGAACTTGGCGATCTTGATCAGCTCCTTCTCATCCTGGGTGGGCCTGCCACTCGCGTCGTAGAGGCGGCAAGGGCCTCTGTGCACAACAAACGCACCGCCGCTCACGTCACGGCCCGCCTTCTCCATTTCATCACACCACGTTGCGACGCGCCGCTCCACGTCCTGAGAATTTTCGAGCGCGACGTAGATCACGACACCCTGCTTAACTTTGCGTCCACGCCAATCGAAGCCGTGGCCGATATGCAGCCCGATGTCACTAAAGACCGCCGTTTTGCCCGCGCCCCACATTCCGGTTGCGACCGAAGTTGTCCCTCTAGCGATGAAGAACTTGACGGCCCAATCGAGCAGCCGCTGAGTTGCTCCCCGTATCTTCTCGATGAAGATAAACCGCTTTGTGAGCTGGGAAGACACGCCCTCCGTTTCTTGTTCGTCATCATCAACCGGTTCGAATGCGCTCCCGTCGCTCGGCTTGGACACATTCGCGGGTCTCATCTTCGCGCGCGTGAACTCGCGAGCTAGCTGGCGATAGTCGTACTCGCCTGCGCCGTCCCAACCATCACAAAACACAGCATAGTCATTCACGCTCAATTCAGGATAAGCGCCCACAAGAAATGTCGCAGCTTGCATCCGATTGGCCGACCGATCTTCGCCCGGGTGATCATATGCAAATGCAAAGTCGGGCCTACATTCGCGAATATAATCCAGCGGAAACTTCCCGACTGCCGAATCGAAAAGCGCGGCATGTTCTTCGCGCTCACCGCTTTCAAGTTCTTCCATGCATTTCTTTACTTCTGTCGCCTTGTCACTGAGGGGCGTTTCGGCTTCAGCCGACGCGCCGATCAGCTCGACGATCTCTTCGGGCAGCGTCGGGATTTTGCCGCTGGTGATCGCGCGCAGGAAGTTCAAGCGGTCGGCGTCGCTGCCGTACGTGGCGCCATCCTCGCGGATTGATCCAGGGGCCACAAATTGGCCTCCGGTGCCGCGCACGTCGGTCCCGTATTGCTTTTTGAGCAGCCCGGCCCTGTTGGTGAACGATCCGGTCGGGTCGGAGAAAACGTAATGGGCGCCACCTGACTTTGTCGGGTTGACGGGCACGCCCTCCGGCACGCCGCCGATCTCTGCGAACAGCTCTGCCATCTTGGCAGGGCCGTCGTCCTTCTGGTCGGCATCGAGCACGACAAGCTTGGAAGGACCGCACGAGATCGACGGCACAGCATCAGGGAATTTGCGCCACAGCTTTTTGATAACTTCGATGTCACGAGTGGCGCCGACATGCGCGGGCTCAACCTCGTGCTTCTCAATGTACTCTTCGACGGCGGCTTCAACGTCGGCCCTGGTGAGCGACGTGTCCGCGCGATTGTAGCGCGGGATCAGCGGGACCTTGCCGTCGCTCGGGAAGACGTAGAGACCGACCTGTGCGAACTGAAACGCGTTCTTCCGGTTCCGGCTGCGCCGCGCGCCCGAGTTGTCAACCTGCCCCGGCTTCATCGTGACTTCTTCCTGATAGACTTACAGACGTTGTGCTTGGGGGCCGCGCGCAGAGCTCCCATTGCCCTGCGGCCACGCGACACGTTCTGCCGCACGCCTGCGGCGCTGATGCCAAGTTCGGCTGCGATCTCTTCTGAGGAGAAGCCAGCCCCCGTTAGCTCCAGGCATCGCCAGATTTCCGGACCGATAACTTTTGCAGCAAGCTCGATAAAGTTTTTCGCATCGAGTTGCTTCTCCCTTTCGCCGTAAGTGGATTCATCAGGAACGGTCGAGTCGTAGTCCTCTGCTTCGGTAGAATCGTCGTCGGCTGCGTCAGCGGCGAGATCGCAAAAGAGGTCATAGCGTTGACGCTTCTCATGCTGATCGCAGGCGATGTTTCTCATGATTTGCCGCAACCATGCGGCCATCGCCCCCTGCGCCGTATAGATCGCTTCGCGCGTAAGAGCGCGCTCAAGCGTCGCCTGCAAAAGGTCGTCTGCAAGATCAGCACCACCTAGCTTGCGCGCATATCGACGGAGAGCGGGTGCGCACTTCAGCAAATCCTTGCGGAACGCTGACGCGGTGGGGACATGCGTAGCGACACGACAAAGCGTGTCGGGCGGAATGTGTTTCAAGTTCAGTCCTCGGATGTCGACCGGTTCGCGCAGCGGGAGCGCCCGTCGAAGGGCATGTCACGACTGCACGAGTTATGGTCTATTGGCGGGTTTTTAGGATGAAGGGTTAGGCAGCCTTGCCGCTCGCCGCGGCGCGCTCTTCAGCTTTGCGGAAGCGTGCAGCATCGCGTTCGAGAACCGCGTGGCGCGACCAAACACGCTTGCCGCCCAGCAGGACGGACGGCGGAAGCTCGCCTTGCGCTTCGAGGGCATAGATGAAGGATCGGGAAGCGAGCTTGCCGCCGCTCGCATAGTGCTGGCGAAGGTCAAGCATGGTCATGCAGTCACCGGTTGACATGGTAGTTAGACTCCGATTCACCCCGCAGTTGGGGGCTGTTGATTCATCGGAGCCGAGCCGCAACCCGGTGCTATATTCGGCAAAGCCCGCTGAGCGGGAACCCTTATCAATCAGGTCTTGACCCTGACTCGACCGGGTTAGAACCCGACCGGGGCGACGTGTCGCTTCCGTCTGACGCCAGAGACGCGCCGAACCTCTCTGGTCTAGCCCCGCGCACATTCCGCGTTACGTGAGGCCCTACTTTGCATATATCGGTAGCTCGATAGATCATCAACTTAATGGACACACAGAACCGTGCAGTTTTCGCTCTGCGCTGCCAAGGCCGGGCACATACGTTCAACGCCCCATATCAGGACTTCAAGCGCAGACATCCGGTTAAACTTTCGTAAGTTTGGTGGTTTGCTTGACCGCGCGAGCCAGCGTTTCGAGGGCGGCCCGGCGTTCAGGCCGCGCCTGATCGCCTTGGTAGATGCGGTGCAGCTTGGGCGGGAGATGGTTGAGCACCTCCTCAACAACGAACGGCGCTACGCCGTTCGCCTTGAGCAGATTCGCTGCCGTCCGACGAAGATCATGGGCTGTGAAGGGTTCGAGCTTCAGCTTCGTCGCGATGTCCCCGCAGGCGTGGCTTAAGGTGTGGCGACTCATCGGCCGGTCGCCGAACGTCCGCGATCTGAACACAGCAACGGGCGCGGTGCGCTCGGCTAGATCGCTATTGATGATTTGAAGCGCTGGCCCGGTCAGCGGGACAATGTGGGTGGTCTTATTCTTGGTCCGCGCGCCGGGGATCGTCCAAGTTTCTTCGCCTTTCGTCCCAAGGTTGGTTTCGGCGACAAGCATGCCTGCTACTTCGCCGGGCCGCTGAGCCGTCAACAACATGAACCGGAGCGCCGCGCGGGTCGTTCGGCCGATCTCGCTGTTCTCGTTCAGAAGCTCAGCCCAAACGGCTTTTAGCTCGGCGGCTGACAACGCCCGCTTGCGCTCACTGTTCGATTCGTCGTGGCGCTTCGCCAGCCCGGCCATTGGGTTGGCTGCAAGCTTCCCTTCCGAGACGCACCAACGGAAGAACTTGTGCAGGCTCGCATGGGCGCGGTTTGCGGAAACGGGTGCATCAGCCGCTATGGCATTCAGGGCGTCCGCGATCTCTGAGCGACTGATCGTACTGGCAGCCCTGCGCCCCCAGGCCGTGAGGCGCTTCACCCCAGCCTTGTCAGGCCATCCGTCCTTGAACCGGCCTAGGTATCGCTCGTCAGCCTCCCAGCTCCGCTTTCTGGCCTTCGACCACTGTTCAATGAAGAGGCCGACCAGATCGCCGAAAGTCGCTTGGCCGAGAGCCGTGGCGGCCCGCGTGGCCCTATGCTCACCATGTACGTCCCGGCCATTCGCCGCGGCTGCCCGCAGCTCATCCGCGCGTTTTCGCGCCGCCGCTAGCTTCATGTCAGGGAAGTGCCCCAGCGTCGTCCGCACAGGCTTGCCGCCCTTTGGGCGATGCACGAAGGCGAATGCCTTTGCGCCCTCGCTTATCCGTATCTGAAGGCCCTTGCAGGACGGGTCCATTATTTCGAGCCGCTGGCCCTTGGGGGCAATCACGGTTTCCAGATATTCGGCGGTAATTTTTCGGCTCATCAGGACCCCCTCCCCATCCAATAATCACGGGCTCTAGCTTCTCTTAGAGCACATGATCTTTTCGGATTTCAAGGGCTCTCGGGTAACGCAGGGGTAACAAACTCCTCCGACGCATCCGAACAGTCGCAGCCACTAAATGGCATAAGCCATTGATATTCATAATACGGACGGATAGCAACGAACAGATAAAAGCACGCTTTTTTTGACTTTTAATCACGGGGTCCTGGGTTCGAGCCCCAGCGCGCTCACCAAGCAAAATCAAGCGCCTAGCCGAGAAAACAAACCTCCTACCCTCCTCCCGAAAATCATGTGCACACACCATGCACACGGGAGAGCAGCTTTGACAGCGCTCGTGGGGCTCATCCGTCGGATGGTGCGGGGTCGTGTGCGAACTCGCGAGCAGATGGAGCAAGTCTGCCGTGAATGGGCTGAGAGGATTCAGCACGAGCCGAGTCGAGCTGCGCTTCTGGAAGTTCCCGAGAACTATCTCAAGGCCACCTGCTAGGACAGAGCCCAAGTTATCGTCCGTGCAAGAATGCTCCCTAAAAAGTACAGCCAAGCCGCCATGGAAAAAAGGATACCGAACCCGAAAGTTAGGGCGATGGCGATGTCCGTCAATCTGGCCTTTGATGATGTTTCCGGCGCTGCCTCGCCGATCTGTTCCAAAGCATTCATTACGCCACCCCCGCGCGATCGGGAAAAGCGCCAACCGGGAGGAAAGCAGTTCGTTCCTAAAGCAGTTGAGCTAATCACGGGTAACGCCTCGGTGAATGAAACCATTCGCCGCTTCCGCGAAGCACTGACGAAACATTGGGGGTTCAGTTTCCCCTCGCCCACGAGGGGATCTCAAAATAATCGTATTCAACACCTTTGCAGTCGTTCTTGGTGCCGGCGTCCTTTTCACGATGTACTCCGGTGACCTGGGCACGGACGTGGTTCTCGCCATTGTCGCCTGCTTTGCATAAGGCCCGCCGGCGTGAATCTCGTCCATACGAGAGGCCGCCCACTGAGGCGGCCTACCTTCCTCCCGTCACGACATGAAAACGACGGGCCGCCAGTTTGTCAGGCGGCACGCGAACCGGATTGAACTTTGTATCGTTCCGCTGAGCGCGCTTGCAGTGGGGGCAGACGAAAAGGTGGGCGATGATCTCTTCCTCTTTGCCGCGGACTAGCTCCGAGCGAAACCATCTCATGGTGACGCGGCAATTCGGACACTCCGGGGGTTCAAGTTGCCCCATTGCTTTCTTTAGTAGGTCCATGCCACGCCCCATGTTCGGGAAATAGTAGCAAAGCGTATCCGAGCGCGACGTATCAAACGATACACAAGGGGCGATCCTGAACGCGAAAACTTCTGACTCCAAAATAACAATTGTTGTGGCTGGAACATAGGCGACCGGGAAAACTAGGCAAGCGGGTGAGCCTGCCGATTGTGAAATAGATCATATTGCGAGCCAGAGATGCCGCGATACGATCATCGCACCGGGGCTGGCTGCATATTTCACTTAGACCTTTTTCACCCGGCTTTTTTGACAATGAGGCCGCAGCAGCCCCCTGCTGCGGCCTTCGTGTTCACGGCGCTTAGTACCAATGAGTTCGGCGTCCTGTGCCATGGAGAAGGTATTGTGTCCAAAGAGAAAAATTGCTTGATCGTTCGTGCTGCCGGAAGACAGCTGGATCTTTTGCGCGGCGAAGCCTCCCGCATCGCGAAAGGCAGTAACGTCGATTGGTGGATCGATCAGGCGGAGATCGGCACTCGCTTCTGCTTCGAAGATGCAAAGGCAAAAGAGTCATTCGCTCTCGCTTGTGACAACTTCGGTATTCCCTGCCAAGACGCCTAGCCCCCGCTTTGGCAACTGACGAGTAGGCCCACCAGCGTGAACCGGCGGCCCTGTGGCACGGGCATTGCTCATATCTAGTTGGCTGGGGATTAAGAGGACCCAGTTTGGTACAGGGCGCCGCCGGGACGCTTCATTTCGAGCCCGGCGGCGTATCTTTCTGGAACATCAAAGGCGATGCAGCGCTTGCTGAGCAGAGCAAGGTACATACTGGCCCTTAGGGCGTAGCGGGTCAGCCGCAACCGGTAGCGCATGAGCAGGAGCTGGATCAGGCGCATGGAGGCTCCCCATGCCAAGCGGCTCGGTAGTTGCGCTCCAGCTTGTCCAACATTTCGGACAAGTGAAACACGGCAAAGCACAGCTCTGTCCGCTCGCTGGACCCGTGAAACTGCTCACAGGCGATTGCGTAGCCGGTACGGCCTTGGGCCGGAACGATCGTCCGGCCGGACGATTGCTTCCTCTTTGAGTAGGAGTTGCGTCATGCGTCATGCGCCGTCGATTGTGCCGCTGGATCGTCTCGACCGGGACATTTACCTGGTGCTGGAAGACTTCGGCGCACGCGCCGGCTGCTCCTGGCGCGAGACCGACGAGCAGGACACCGACGTCGAGACCATCATCCGCGACCTGCTCTCCGGGCAGTACGCCTATCCGGTCCGTATTGTCGCCTTCAACGCGATCGAGGGCCGATCTCGCGATGCCACCAGCGAGATCGCAGATGAGCTTGCCGAGCGTGTCACGAGTAGCGAGATCACGCCGGCCTTGCAGGCCTTCGTCCAAGCAAATGCTTCCCGACCTTTTGCTGTACAACTGGCGCTGCCTCTACGGGGAGCCGCCTGACATCAAATCTGTGATCGTGATGTTGCGTGGCAACGCAGTGACGGTGCACGACAGGCACAGTCATCGGAAGTTCGCGCTTCCCCTCGGCTTGATTTTTTGGTACCAAATAAAATGAAACCAGCAAAAAAGATTCGTGCCAAAAAACATCGCGGCCGCCCCGCTACTGGTCAGGGCGTCCAGATCGGCACGCGCTGGCCGGAATCGACTGTCGCTCGGATCGACGCCTGGGCGTCGTGGCAGGAAGACACTCCGGCTCGCTCTGAATCCATTCGTCGGCTGGTCACGATTGGCTTGGGCAAACCCGCCCCGGCCGTCGCGGTCACGTCGGCCGCCAAGGCCTCCTCCGAGCGGGCTCGGGAAATGGCGGGTAACGCGATCGACAAGCTCAAAGACAACAAAGCGAGCCCGGATGACCAGGCCAGCCGCAAGCGGCGGCTCGTCAAGGGGCCCGAGGAATTCCAGAACGTTCGACGCGACCGGCCAAATCGAAAATAAATTGACCGGCGACCGCTTGGTCAATCTCGGCCTGAAGGCAACAGCAAATGATCAAACCCAAACGTTCGGCCGAGCAACAAGTCGCGGACGAAGCCAATCGAAAGACCCTCAATCCGATAGGATCGAGACAGACCATAGCGGACAGTCAAGCCACTCCGGAGTTTCAGGAGAACCTCAAACGCCTGAAGTCCGAGCGGCTGGAGCGTGAGGCTAGACTGAATCCGAAGCGCAAGGTCTGATTCGAGCTCATCGACCTTTCGCCTCGCCTGGTTGGGCCGGTCAGGCGAACGGGCCGCGGTTGGATGGAGGGTGCAGAAGGTCATGGGAATGTTGAAGCGACGGTGGATGATCTTCCTGCTGGTTTCCGTGGTGATTGTTTGCTCGATCTACGCAAGCGCTCGGTACTATCTCAGCAAATGTCATGGCATGGATGCGTGCGCGGCCGCCGAAGCCGAGAACCATGAGCGAGATAAGCCAGCCGAGCCACAATAGTTTTCAGGTGAAAAGCCGGCTGCAAAGGCGGCGCCTGGGCCGCGGCCGGTGCAAGGTCGAAGGGCACTCGGCCGTGGTGAAACCTCAGCTATTCACATCGGGTTCATGCGTTCCAAGTCACTCTGCGATCTCTGGAGGCTTCCGATGATTATGACCGTTCTTGCAGCCGCGTTGATGATCGGACCGGCCACGTCCGATACGGGCCCCCGACCTTCCATCCAGCAGATCCAATATGGTATCCCCAGACACCCGCCCCCGTGCGGTCACGGCTGGGATCTGAGTTCGCGCGACGGGCTTTGCTATCCGAATGGCGCTCTGCCACCCGAGGAGCAAGCCGGGCGCCGGCAATACTACCGAGGCGATGGAGGATACGGCTATCCCCGCTACGGCTCCGGCAGATACCCGGTACCCTGCGGCGGCGATGGCGTTGATCTCGACGTTCGAGACGGCCAATGCTACCCAACCGGAACAGTGCCCCGGCGCTTTCAGAACAGGCCGCAGTATTACTACCGGTATTGAGCCATGGAGTGATGGCCCGCCAGCGTGAACCGGCGGGCCCAATTGCTGCGTGAGCAAGTCAGGATTAACTTGCTCGGTTGCCTTCTAATCGTGCCTCAACCGCGGCCTCCACACATTGCTCTACGATGGCGCAAGATCGGCGAGGCCCACGAATTTGAGCACCTGCCAGAACATCTTGAGATCGTGACCCCAGCCATCGGTGATCACCCACTCGTCATGCAGGCTGGGGATCCTGTATCTCGGATCCATAAGTGAAGCCCAGAAGCCGAGGGTCACGCTGTCGCCTACTCAGCGCGTTGCACGCTAAGCGTACCGGCGGGCCCCGCTACGATGCTCTCCTTTTGATAGAAGCTCGCGATGCAGTCGTTCGGAAGTCGGCTGGGGTCATTGGTCACATCGCTGTTCATCAACGTCGTTGGGTGAACCGTGTGCTGCGCTACCACCAGCCGTTGCTCAGGTGACAGGGTCAGACGCGCATGACGCTCCATGCTCTCGAGCCAAAAGACACTGAAGCTGTCTCGCTCCGACCGAATTTGCGTGCCGACTTTGCTGTAGTTCAACGCTACTGCCAAGCTGGCGCCGAACATCAAAGGCACAGCAATACCCATGACCGACGGAGGCAAAGGTGAGGCGGCGAGGAGCTTCGAAATTCGGTCTCGATGCGATCGGGCAAAAAGTGTGGCGCTCATGGTCAGACTAAATAGCACGAAGGCCAGCACCTCATTCTGCGCCCTCTCCACAAGACGATTCCCGGTCGCATATTGGTGCACGAAATATCCGAAATAGGCGCCGCCTATACCAATGAAAGCAACTCCTACGGCCAAGAACTTTCTGTTTCTCGAATCCACGTATTTCGGCTGCGGCAATGCGGTGGTGACCAACACTACAAACAAAAGCCACGTGCCCGTCGCGGGCTCTCTAAACAGGCGACCTAAGCCGATCAAGCCGAAAAGAAACGCCTCCTTCAGTGAGTTCGAAAAATCACCCGCCATCGGAAACTGACTCATGCGCACGGAATTGCCAGGCGCCGAGACTACGACGGCGAGACCAGTGAGGATCGCGAGACCAATCCACAAATGTGCAGCGACCTGGAGGCGTTGCGTAAATAACCAGCGAGCCAGTAGCGAGCAGGAGATCATGCCTATCAGCCAAGCCGCCGTGAACTCATTGCACATAGCCGCGACCAAACCACCGAACGCCATCATCGCTGTCGATGCGCGCGAGAGATTTACTCCATTTTCCGTGGCATTTATGAGTTCAGCAAACATCAAGAGGACGATCGCCGCAGCAACGGTGTAACAAGCGACACCTGGCAACCAGTAGAACATTTGCTGCAGGCTCGGAGCCTCGCTCCCGAGCACAGCCGCGAAGGCCAGCCCGAGCGCAATCTGCTGCAAGATGTTTGTGTCAGGCTGAATCCGTCGCGCGAGAAATATCATCGACACCACAAAGGTGACCATGAAAGCAACCATGATCAGCACGTAGCAGATGAAAAGATCTATGCCTGTCAAGGTGCGGAGGACAGCAGGAAGCTGCATCAGCAGCAACGGTGTGATACGCCCTATCGCGCTATGGTAGAATACCGATACCGTTTCGACGATGCCGTATTGGTTGTTCGTATAAAAGAAGCAAAAATCGTCGGACTCTGGGATCGAATATAGCGCCAAGCTTAGTAGCTTCAGGATGAACGCGCCCGCTACAACAACGACAATGGTCCACGCAGCCAGTTGCAAACGCGCACATCGAGCATCGGCGTATGCAAAATTGACGTTGGTGTGCATGCATTGTTCTTTGAAAGAAAGCGCACTTCTGGTTGTTCAATGACGCATGACAGCGCCTAAAGGTTGAGCTGTCAATAAGGGCGTACGCTCTTACACAGTGCATGAGCTGCGTTGCCGCCTAGCCGCGCATGCAGGCGGGCCGCCGCGTTTGCTGCTGCAGCGGGTATTGCTCAAAACTACTCGCAGTGATACACGCGCATCCTGAGATTGAGGAAGGCCGATGGATTCCAAGTTGCCTGGCATTCAGGTGGGTCGCGCGATAGCCGCGATCTCAGTGTTCTATTTTCATTCCTACATCGGCCTGACGTATTTTGATAAGGCAAGCCTCCACACCTTCGACTGGCTGGCCGTGCAGGGCGGATCTGGGGTAGATTTGTTCTTCGCGATTTCTGGGTTCATCGTCTGCTATGTGGCGGCACGGCCCGACTTCACAACCGGCTCTTTCCTGTTAAAGCGGTTCTTCCGCATCTATCCATTGAACGCGCTTGTCACGCTGATTGTGGCCGCCATCTGTTTTGCCAACATCCGGATATCTGACGATACCAGCTTCTCGCATATCATTTGGTCCATCCTGATCCTGCCGCAGAAAGCACCGGTGAACTCCGTCGGATGGACTTTGGAATACGAGGTGGCGTTCTACCTCGTTGCAGCCATCCTTCTGCCGCGTGGCGGGCCGGCGGTCCTTCTTGCCTACTGCGCCGCCTCTTACGAGCTATACTATCTGGTGCTGCCGGAAAGCCCGTTTATCCTGCGCTTTGTCACTGAACATCACGCGGCTTTCGGCGCCGGCATCTTGGCGTACATGATGGTCACACGACTCCCCGTGTTGCCTCTCATGGCAAGATGGTTGTTGTCGGCGGCGCTTGCGGCAGCCGGTCTAGCGGTATTTCTGTGGGCATATAGTTTTTTCAACAGCCCGTTGATCACTCCGGCAGCGTGCATGCTTGCTGTGATGGGCGCGGCTCTTTTGCCGTCTGCCCCGGGATGGGCGGTGCGCTTGGGAGATATCTCATATGGATTCTATTTATTGCATTGGCCAGTGGTCTGCATTTCCTATTGGACGGCCGCTTCCATCGTTAAGCCAAACCCCGCGGCCGGTGAACTTTGGCGCTGGGGCTTGTTTCTCGTGGTGCTGGCATTGGCCAACCTCTCGTGGGTGTTTTTCGAGAAGCCTCTAAATCGTATGGCGCGCCGCCTAACAAATCGCACCGTAAACTCGGAAAACGGTGTCGGCGATTATGTAGCCAGTAGTGGCCGCACCGGAATTGTTCAGCGTGTTGGTGCAGCCGACTGACATGCCGATGCCGATGACGTTGACCTTGGCAATCGGACCACCTTGTCGCGTTAGCAACCGGACAAAGCCCCACACACACCGCACCGCATCTGCGGATGAAAGTCGCTGCCGCGAGCGAAGCCAGGAGACCGCGACGGCGGACTACACCACGCCGCCGAAATCGATGCCTTCCTTGGCAAGCGCCTCAGCTTCCGCGGCGGACGCTGTCGGCTTCGTCTCGAGGTAGGGGAGCTCAGTTGCTGGCAGAATGGTGCGGATGTTCTGGCCGTCTGTCCGCGTGATGCGAGCAACCCAGCGCTTGGGCTCGTGCTCAAACCGTTCGATATGGTACTGCTTGTACGTAATCATGACCTTCGGACGCAACTGACGCTGACACAGGCTTTGTTGTATCCAACATAGCACCGCCGTCCAACAGTTTCTTAAAGCTAGGTTAAGACCCGCGCGCGCGGACCGCCGGATATCACAAAAAAAGCGGCCTCAGGGACACCCCAGAGGCCGAGAAGGTGATTTGCTCGATCTGACTTCAGCTCTCCGGGGCCGAAACTGGAGCAGGCACACTCAGCGGCGCACCCCCCACCGAAACCGGCCCTATATATTTCGGCTGCCGGGCGATCCGTTTGCGGATCGCTGCGGACAGTCCGTAGCGAGCATGCGCTCTTCGAACGGAGGACGTGACGTCCGACATCATGGCATTTTGCAGCGAGTCGATCTTCGCAATCAGCGTGGACAGCTGCGAAGATACCTTCCTCACATCGACCCGTTCGTCCGTGATGCTCTGTCGCAGCGAAAGCAGCACCATCGAATCCGCCTGCAGCACAGCCGCGTTTTGTTGCAATGCCTGATTGCTCTCCTGCAGCGAAGCCGTGTGTTGCTGCTGGGTCGACTGAATATCCTTCAAGGCAGCGACAACCGGATCCGGCTTTGGCGCCGAAGCTTCTTGCCGCGGAAGCAGATCAGCCAGGCTGCTCAGATTCAGCGATGGCAAGCCGGACGGCCATGTGTAGATCGCCGCCGCGCCGTTGATGGCCAGGGCACACACCGACAGCGCCATGATCGACGTCCGGCTGGACCGCTTGATCGGTTCTGGAGCGTCCAAGATTTCGGGTTCGTGGGCCGCGATGGCCGCAGCAAGTGCTGCAGGGTCGAGCTGTTCGACAAGGCCTTGGCTTTCGAAAGTCGTGGTCATGGCATTGACCCCAATGAGCGAGCAACAGGAAGCCGTCGCCGGAACGTCCTCGCGACGGCTCCCTTACGCAGCACCCATCTACAACTGTCTAAAATTGTGAGCTTTTCAGCTTAATTCCAAGTTAGCGGCCGCGGCCTGCCGCAGACTCCGCCACCCCGGCCGACTACGGGGTCCGTGCGACGGACATGACTCGCATGCCGGTGCAAGTGCTCCTCCGATCCCGGGACGCCGTCTCGGTCCAAAGCGGATTTTCCGAAGTTGGCAAGTTACCCCTGTTTTGCCCGACGCGTCAAACGGCATCTCCGCCGGATGCAGGACCGCCGTGTGCCAAAAAGAAAGCGTTGTGCCAGCAGGACTTAGCTACTGTGCATGGGGTTGTTTTCGCGTTTTGACCAGCGCCTGGTCATCCGCCCGGTATCCCTGTCCCAAAAGCCGCGAGACAACCCGCTCAAAAAGTGTAGGATTCGACAAAACAGGGAGGAGCGGCATGTTTGAAATCAGCGGTTTCGACACGGCAGGAATCGTCAGCCTCAAGCGGCTGTCACTCGCCGCCGCCCTCAAGAAGGCGAAGGAGCTTATCGCCGACGGGTGCTGGGGCGTTCAGGTGATTGGTCCAGGGGGCCAGGTCTACACCTCGTTCGAGGAGCAAGCCGCATAGTCGCCCGCCTTCTGCATCAGCCTTCGGCATCATTCGGAAAGCACCCGACCGATCGCGCATCGCGCGCTCCGGCGGTTGAGGTGATCAACGTGAAAACCCCAGCGCCTGGTGGAGCGCTGGGGCGTTTTCAAAATATCAATCGGTAAAGCAATGACGCCTTCGTAGCAGCGATCCCGACCATCGCTTGTGAACTGCTTCACACGGCCTTCGATCTTTCCACACTTTGAAGACGCTCAACTGCCGCGCGCCGCGCCGTTGCCAATCAACTCGTTTGGGAGCACGCTCTCTCCAGGCGCGCAGACGCCGCTCAGGGAGAAAGCCATGAAGGAAACGGGCCTGGATCATCGCCACCGCGACAAGGATGGCGCGATCAGCAAGAAGCACGGCAACACGCTGGTCGGTACGTTGCGCAAGATCTACGGCAAGGGTTTTGCCGCCGGTTATCCGGATACGACTGAACTCAGCGAGGTCTTGCATCAGTTGAACGAGACATCGCTGAGCCAGTTGCGGCGCGATCACGACACCGGGCATCTCGGCCACAAGATCGACCACGTCCCGAAGTGACGGACCTCCCTAGTTCCAACTTCAGGTAGATGAATTCAACTTCGCTGCCGGTCGACACGGCGAATTTGCCGTTTGAGCCCTCGCGGACCGAGCGCTAGGATGAGCCTTTTACGGAGGCTCATTTGAAACAGTTCATTATCATCACCGCCATTGCACTCGCCGTGACGGCTCCCGCCCGCTCGCAGGCCCTCGTCGATCCCAACAAGGTTGCTCCCGAATATCGCGAGGCAGCCGAGAAGCGGCGGGCCGAGCAGATGCGGCAGCGCGAATGCGCGCTGAAGGCGGATCTCGAGAAGGTGCTGCCCAGGGATCGCACCGTCTTTCTCAACCATTGCCTGGACACGATAGCGGCCAAGCAATAGCGGCCGATCGAGCGGCATGAAGTCGCCGACGCGTTCAAGCTTTCTTCAGACAATTGGGGTCACCTGACGATCCATTTCCATCAGTCATTGTCGATCGACCGCGCATGAGTTTCGTCCAGATTCAGTGCACGCGCTGCAAGACCGTATTCCGCGACCGCGCGGGACGGTTGCAGGACGGCTATTCCAGGCAATGTCCGAGCTGCGAGGTGGTGCTGTTCTTCGCGGAGGATTCGCCGAACCCTCAGGTCAAGCAGGCCATGAAGCGCGCGCGCAAGGCCCGCAAGGAGCAGCGCGAAACCGAAATGGCCAGGGTGTCCGCACCGCAAGCGCGCAGCAATTTCTCGCGGGCCGTCGCCGGACGGATACAGCACTCGTCGGAGGACGACGAGGCCTAGCTCACCCGCGCTTCCGCGGAAACAGGCGGTCGCGGATATAGCGCGAGGTCGGCGTCAGGCGGATGCCGCGCGGCTTCTGCCAGACGGCGCGATCGATCTCGTTCTTGTCGCCGATCGCGAGCCTGCCCTTGGCGCCCTTGGCGATGAAGATCGCGTCGCTCATCTTGCGGCCGGAGCGCTTGTTCCTGGCCGTCACTTCCTTCCAGAGGCTGATCCGGCCGAGCTTCAGCTTGGGCAGCTCCTCCTTGATCTCCCGCCGCAGGCAGTCCTTGTCCGACTCGCGCGCGCGCTTGCGGCCGCCCGGGAACATCCACAGGCCGTCCGACCGGCGTCTGACCAACAATACCTTGCCGCGCTTGGCGGCAACCAGTTTGGAAGACTTCGCCATGTCCGCCGTAATCGAAAAAAGAATCGAGCCCATGGTAACTTGTCTAGTCGGATAGACAAGTTCGGGATGGATCTTGATCACACGGGGCAAGGCCATCAGGTCTGATTGGACCCGGCAGGCCGATCCCGCCGTTCGAGGCGCCCGATCAGCCCTCGCCCGCCGCTGTCCCCGTCATCGACCCCGCCTCAGCCCGGTCCTCCGTCCTGATCCAGGCCATCATCATTTCCCAGGCCACCGACAGGATGATCGGGCCGATGAACAGGCCGACGATGCCGTGGGCGAGCGTGCCGCCGATCACGCCGACGAAGATGACGATGGTGGGCGTGGTCAGGCCGCGCCCCATCACCAGCGGCTTCAACATGGTGTCGAGGAAGCCGACGACGACGAGAAACACGGTGAGCAGCAGCGCGGTGGTGACGTCTTTGGCGGTCCAGATCCAGATGATCACCGGCAGCAGCACCAGGAAGGCGCCGATCTGCACGATCGAGAGCAGCAGCACGATGAAGGCGAGCAGGCCTGCGCTCGGCACCGCGGCAAGCTTGAAGCCGATGCCGGCGAGCAGTGCCTGCACGATCGCGACGCCGATCACGCCTTGCGCCACGGCGCGGATGGTCGCGCCCGCGAGCCCCAGGAAATGCTCGGTTTGTTCGGGCACGATGCGAAACAGGAAGCCGCGGCCGGCCGCGACCAGCCTGGGCCCGTGCGGAAACAGGAAGCCGGCCACGAACACCGAGACCAGGAACTGGAGCGTGCCGACGCCGGCGTCTCCCGCGAGCCCAAGCAATGGTCCCGCCAACGGCTGAAGATACGGCGCCACCTCGCGCAGCACCGCGCGGATGTTGTTGTAGGCCTGCTCCCAGAGGTCGAATAGCCAGGGTCCAACGAGCGGCCACGACTTGAGCTGCTCCGGCGCCGACTGAAGCGCGAGGTCGCCGGTGCCGAGCTGGTGCGCCAGCTCGCGCACGCCATCCACTGCGCTGATGCCGAGCCAGGTCGCAGGACCGATGACGATGCCGAGCGTGATCAGGGTCAGGATCGCCGCCGCGGTCTTGGGCCGGCCGCCGAGGATTTTGGCGACCCAGCTGAAGGCCGGGTAGAACGCGACAGCGAGCACGCCGCTCCAGGCAAGGATCGGCACGAAGGGGCGGATGATGAGGAAAGTCCAGATGATCAGCAGGCCGAGCAGGCCGACGCGGATCACGAGCTGGATGATGTCCTCGCCGGTCAGGAGCTGACGCAGACTTTTCACGGGCACGGCTTTCCTTGCGGCATCGACGCGGGTTCCGGCACTTGCGCGGCCCAGCGTTATTGCCAGCTGCGCACCCGGCGTCAAGACGACGGGGCCGGCCCGAGCCCGGCGATTAGGAACGCATCGGGCCATTCTGCATTCCGAGACGATGGCACGCCGTCCCAGAGAGCCTGGCGCACATGCGGGAATTCACCGCGGCATCCACTTTTCACTGAAGCCAAACGCCGCACCGGGCTATTGGCGCTACGCCTATGCCGTCGGCGACAGGGCCCGCTCCGGGCGCGTGCAAGGCAGGCTGCCCTTGCTCGCCATCAGGCGCGTACAGATGCGCATCGACCGGGACATGCGGAGCATCCGGCCCGGCGATGCGGTGGCGCCGCGCATTGAGCGCCGGCAAGGCCCGCAACCGACGGCCGGCTTGGCTAACGACGATTAACCGGATTTCGGCCGACCGGTTTACGCCGTTGCAAAGGCGGGCATCTACGCTTCCTTCGAGGTCCCCCAAACCACTTTTGGTGCAATGGCCAATACCATCTGGACGATCGAAGAATTCACCTGCGCGGGTTGCGGCATGAACTACACCGCGACAAGGGAGGAGCACGCCGAAGCACATTCCGGCAGCTTCAAGTGCAGCATCTGCAGCGGTGTGGTGCACACCTGGTCCGGCAAGCACCATTTCTTCGGTTGGGAAGCGGTGAAGACCAAGCCACCCGTGTTCGGAAGGCGCTGGGCCGGCGCGGGCTGGTAGGCTGCTTCCGGCGGACCCAGACCCGCTACTCCCGTCAACGCTGCCTGCCCGAACTGCGGCTTCTGCTACTTTGCGGCACCGGTTACACTCCCCGCCCCGCAACTGAAGTCGATACGCAATGACCGCAGCTTTCGTTCCCCAGATTGCCCTTTACCGCACCTGGCTCGCCGAACACCGCGGCCTTACCTTCGCCAGCTACGAGGACATGCGGCAATGGTCGGTGCGCGATCTCGACGGCTTCTGGCGTAGCATCTGGGACTATTACGATCTGCAATCGCCAACGCCGTTCGCGGCCGTGATCACCGAGCGCAAGATGCCCGGCGCGGTCTGGTTTCCCGGCGCCCAGGTCAACTATGCCCGGCAGGTGTTCCGCCATGTAGACGCGGCCGACGCCGCCGGCTTGCCCGCGATCGTCAGCTGCGGCGAGGACGGCAGACTTTGCGAGACGAGCTGGCCGGAGCTGCGGCGCAAGGCGGCTGCCCTCGCACTGCATCTGAAAGAAAAAGGCATCAAGCCCGGCGACCGCATCGCCGCCTATCTGCCCAACATCCCCGAGACCATCATCGCGTTCCTGGCGAGCGCCAGCATCGGCGCGGTCTGGAGCGTGTGCGCGCCCGACATGGCCGCGCCAGCCGTGATCGACCGCTTCAAGCAGATCGAACCGAAAGCGCTGATCGCCTGCGACGCCATCACTTATGCCGGCCGCCGGCACGATCGCAAGGATGTCCTCGCCGAACTGCGGCGATCGCTGCCGACGGTCGAACACGTCATCCTGCACAGCGAGGCCGCCGCGCCCGCAGCGGCGGACGCCCTGCTCTCCGACATCGTCGCAGCAACGGGCGCCGCGATCGACGCGTTCGAGCCAGCGTGGCTGCCGTTCGATCATCCGCTCTGGATCGTCTATTCCAGCGGCACCACCGGCCTGCCGAAGCCGATCGTGCACGGCCATGGCGGCATCGTCATCGTGGTGCTGGCACTGCTGGGATTGCACAATGATCTCGGCTGCTCCTACCACGAGAACTCGTTCGGCGAGCGCTATCACTGGTACTCTTCGACCGGCTGGATCATGTGGAACAGTCAGGTCGGCGGCCTGCTCAGCGGCACCACCTGCTGCATCTTCGATGGCAGCCCCGGCGGCACCAGGGACAAGCCGGACTGGACCACGCTGTGGCGCTTCGTCGCGCAATCGAAAGCGACCTTCTTCGGTGCGGGCGCGGCGTTCTTCGCCAACTGCGCCAAGGCCGAGATCAATCTCGCAGCCGCCGGCGATCTCTCACAGCTTCGTTGTCTCGGCTCGACCGGCTCTCCGCTGAGCGCCGACACGCAAGCCTGGTTCAACAACCGCTTCGCGGCGCTCGCGAAGAGCAACGGCAGCAAGGCGCAGGCTGATATCTGGTGGGCCAACATCTCCGGCGACACGGATTTCGCCGGCGCCTTCATTGGCGGCGATCGCGAACTGCCGCAGACGCCCGGCGCGATGCAGTGCCGTCTGCTGGGTGCCGCCGTGGAAGCCTTCGACGAACGGGGCCGCGCCGTCATCGGCGAGGTCGGCGAGCTCGTTTGCACCGAGCCGATGCCGTCGATGCCGCTCTATTTCTGGAACGACGAGGGCGATGCGCGCTATCGCGCGAGCTATTTCGAGACCTATCCGGACAATTTCGACGGCAGCGGCCGCGGGCCGGTGTGGCGGCACGGCGACTGGCTCAAAGTCGACCCGGACGGCTCCTGCATCATCTATGGCCGCAGCGATGCCACCATCAACCGCCACGGCCTGCGCATGGGCACCAGCGAACTCTACTCCGCGATCGAGGCCTTGCCGGAGGTGCTGGATTCCCTCGTCGTCGATCTCGAATATCTCGGCCGTGACAGCTACATGCCGCTGTTCGTGGTGCTGCGCGACGGCGTCGCTTTCGATGGCGCGATGCAGGCGAAAATCAACAAGGCGGTCGAGGCCGGCCTCTCCCGCCGTTTCCTGCCCAACGAGATTTTTGCGGTCGCCGAAATTCCGCGCACGCTCTCGGGCAAGAAGCAGGAGCTGCCGATCAAGAAGCTGCTGCTCGGCCAGCCGGTCGAGAAGGTCATCAACCGGGAGGCGATGGCCAATCCCGCCTGCCTCGACTGGTACCTCGCCTTCGCACGCGACTATCTGGCGCGGACCGAGACTTGAGGGGAGATCGCCCCAATTGCGCCGAAGCCGTTTGGACTCCGTTCACCGATCGCCGCTAGAGCAGGATGGATCTTCCGCAACGAACGCGCGCCATGGCCGACCTCAACGCCGTCCTCACCAGGCTCAACGACCGTCTGCTCCGCCTCGAGGGCGAGCTGTTCGTGCTGCGCTCGCTGGCCCGCGCGACGCTGACGGCGGGCGATGACCATGCGGCGCGAATGCGCAAGCTGGTCGAGGCCGCAAAGGTCGCGCTCGACGACGAGGCCACGCGTCCCCTCGACAAGCCGACGCGCAAATATGTCGATGCGGCGACCGCGCTGGTGGAGGAATTGCTGGTCGAGCCGACCCAGGCACGGCCGTTATTCACCGTCATCGACGGCGGCCGGCGCGACTGAGCCTCAAACTGGCCGGCCGTCGTCCGTCGCGGCGATATCGCCCGACTTGAGCCGGCTGAGGCCGGCTTCGATGATCGCGATCTCCTCGTCGATCTGGCCGATCGGCAGGCTGAAGTCGTAGCCGGACCTGCTCTTCAGATCGACCGCAAGCCGCTGTCTGTGCATCATCAGCGCGTCGAGGCCGCGCCGGTTCTTCAGCCGGACATAGACGTCGACGATCTGCTCAATCGCGCTCGGCATGAAATCGGTCCCGGCGAAAAAGCCCGCACGGCGCACCCACGCCGGCGGGACAATCTCGGTGTCGCGGTACGCAATACAAA
Source organism: Bradyrhizobium sp. F1.13.3 (assembly GCF_040548265.1). Classification (NCBI taxonomy): domain Bacteria; kingdom Pseudomonadati; phylum Pseudomonadota; class Alphaproteobacteria; order Hyphomicrobiales; family Nitrobacteraceae; genus Bradyrhizobium; species Bradyrhizobium sp. F1.13.3. Next base: position 29,544 of record NZ_JBEPRI010000007.1, read on the forward strand.
TCCGCGACGGATTCGTCGATACGCCAAGCTGGTTGAGATCATGTTACCATCGGATGATTTCGTGATGGCCGTGCATGAAAAAGCCGCTGGCGATCCCGCCAGCGGCCAAATCCGGGTTCGAAAACGGATGCGGGTTGAAATGTCGCCAGCCCCGGTGGGTCCAACTTCTAACGGCAAATCCTGGATCTCTCTGTTAAGAACGAAACACAGGAACCGGCCTATCTCCACTTGCCGCCCGACCGTGGTGGCGCGGCCACGCTAGTCAGAAACGCAGAAATATTTGCGCGGCAGCCTGCGGTAGGCGCTGTAGCGGTAATGCGGCCGGTACGCGTAGCCGCGATAGAGAGCGGGCGGCTCCTCGCCGTAATAGGCGCCGTGATAGAAATTGATGACCGGCCCTTCGGCGCAGCGATAGGTGTCCCAAGTCGGAAGGGTGCCACCCCAACTTCGGGCGGAACCGCGGGATAAGGTGGTCCGCCGGCGCGCGCCGGAAGGGTTGCGACCAGGGCCGCGAGAAGGACAAGCCACGCGCTCCGCATGCGTTCGCTCCGAGCCGATGCCATGCGCGCATGGAAGCACCGGACCGGCCGACGCCGCAATCGCGGAATTCATCGCGCACCCCTCGCCCGGTGCATTGTTGATAACCGGCGCAAACCCGGCGCGGGTGGTGACAGGACGTCCGGACGTGTTATCGGGAGATGACGCAGTTGCGAGACGGATCGGACACTCATGCGCATTACCCTCGTCGGCTCCCGCCATTTCGGCGTGACCACCCTGAACATGCTCCGGGAGCACGGTGTCTCGATCGTGCGGGTCGTGGTGGCCGACGCCGAGGATCGTCTCGCCGCGACAGCCAAGGCGGCGGGCATCGAGGTCGTCGTTCAGGCCAATCCCAAGCTGGTGGTGGCCTCCGAGATCGCCCCCGATACCGATCTGATCGTCACCGCGCACAGCCACGCCCGGATCGGCAAGGACGCGCTCGAGGCGGCGAAGCTGGGCGGGATCGGCTATCATCCTTCGCTGCTGCCGCGTCACCGCGGCAAGGCGGCCGTGGAATGGACCATCAAGGAAGGCGACCCGATCGCCGGCGGCACGATCTATCACCTCGCCGACCGCATGGACGCCGGCGCCATCGCCGCCCAGGAGTGGTGCTTCGTCAAGAAGGGCGAGACGGCCCGGGAGCTGTGGGAGCGCGCGCTGGCCCCGCTCGGGCTCAAATTGCTGGCTGACGTGATCGATTACGCCAAGGTCCACAAGGCGCTACCGTCCAAGACCCAGGACGAGCAGTTCGCGACCTCAGCGCCAAGTCTTTCCTGAGACCTCTTTCCTGAGCCCCTTTCCTGAGTCGATGTCCTGACGTTTACCCTTAACGTGAAGGGGCGTTGATTCTGCTTCGAGAATTGCAGCCGGAAACCCAAATAAACCATTGTTCCTACAGGAACAATTTTCAATTTGGCGCCGCACCAAATTTCCGTCACATTTTGTCCGAATAAGCGTCAGCATATCAGACAGATTCAAGGACGGATTTTATGCGTTTTGCTCGCATTGCGGCGTTCTGTGCCGCTTCAGTTATCACCCTCGCCGCTCCCGCTTTCGCCCAGACTCCTTATGACGGCAACTGGCAGGTCACCATCGTCACCAAGAGCGGTTCTTGCGAGCCGACCGCAAGCTCCTTGCTGACGGTTGCCGACGGCAAGATCACTGCTCCCGGCGCTAACGTTTCCGGCACCATCGGCCGGGAGGGTCTTGTGAAAGTTTCGATCAATGGTGCATATGCCAACGGTCAACTCAGCGGCAACGCCGGATCGGGGAAGTGGAATGGAGCATCTGCAGGCATACCGTGCAGCGGGCGGTGGGAAGCATCGCGCCAATAGAAAAATCGTGACGAGTGGACTAAGCCGGCGGCTGCTGATCGCGGCCGCCGTTATGTTCGCGGCCGGAATTGCCAACTCCGAGAGCAAGGCCCAGTCGGGCCCGTTCGCCCCGCTGGCGGGCAGCTGGAGCGGCTCAGGCACGGTCACCTTGGATGACGGTTCGACCGAGCGGATCCGCTGCCGGGCCAAATACGCTCCGATCGGACCGACCATGGAGTTGTCTCTGACCTGCGCCAGCGACGCCTACAAGTTCAACCTCGGCGCCAACGTCAAGGCTGAAGGCAGCGCCATCGCGGGGAGCTGGTCCGAGGCCAGCCGCAATATCAGCGGCTCCCTTTCGGGCCGTGGCGCCGGTGGAAACTATGAGCTGCTCGCCTCCACCGCCGGCTTCAACGCCAACATCTCGCTGAAGACGTCCGGCAACAAGCAGAACGTCACGATGCGCGCCGACAGCCAGTTCCGCGGCGCCAACATCTCGCTGTCGCGCTAAGCCGATACGAGTAGACATGCAATCGACCCGGCGATCTCGCCGGGTCGATTTTTTATGTGCCCGGCACGAACGCCGTGACCTCGATCTCGACCTTGGCCCGGTCGTCCACGAGACCGCCGACGTAGAGCAAGGTCGAGGGCGGGAAATTACGCCCCAGCGTTTCCTTCCAGGCCGCGCCAATTCCGGCCCCGGCAGTTTCATATTCGCTGCGGCTGGTCAGGTACCAGATCAAGCGGACGATATGCTCGGGGCCGGCGCCGGCCTCGCCAGGAGCGTGATGATCCGCTTCAGCGTGGTTCCGACCTGCGCGGCCATGTCAGGCGCGTAATTGCCGGTCTCGTCGCCGCCGGTCTGGCCGGCCAGCACCACCCAGCGACCCGGCCCCTCGACCACGACACCATGGGAAAAGCCGCGCGGTTTTTTCCACTCGGCCGGCTGCAAGATATGCATGAGCGAAGATCTCCCGATTTTTCTCGTTGTTCAGTGATGCCTTAGCACGCCGCCATGCATCGCTGCACCGGCAGATTTGGCCGTTGCAAACGGCGACGATGTCGCCGATACCGGCCCTCCCTCAGGACCCTCGCCTCCCAAACCTCCGCCCATGAACACGACACCGTCCAAAACGATGGCTGCCCTGTGGATGGCGGGCTGGCTGTCGCTGATGCTGGTCATGGCGGTCGCCGGGCGCGAGACCACGCGCGAGCTGAATGTATTTCAGATCATGGAGGTGCGTTCACTGATCGGCTTCCTGTTGCTTTCGCCGATCATCTATCGGGCCGGCAGCTTCAAGGTGCTCAGGACATCGCGCCTGCCGCAGCACGTCGCGCGCAATTTGGTGCACTATGTTGCGCAGCTCGGCTGGTTCTTCGCGCTGACGCTGATCCCGATCGGCCAGGTGGTGGCAATCGAGTTCACCATGCCAATCTGGACGGCGCTGCTCGCAGCGAGCCTCCTCTCCGAACGCATGACGCCGTGGAAGATCGCCGCCATCGCGCTTGGCCTTATCGGTGTGATCGTCATCGTCCGACCCGCCACCGGCGAAATCAATCCCGGTCAACTCATCGCACTAGGCGCCGCGATGGGCTTTGGTGTGTCCATGGTGCTGGTGAAATCGCTGACCCGCACCGAAAGTGCACTGTCGATCCTGTTCTGGATGCTGGTGGTGCAATCGGTCGCAGGCTTCATTCCGACGCTGTTCGTCTGGACGTGGCCCTCCGCCTATGTCTGGGCATGGGTCGGCGTGATCGGCGTCTGCGGCACGTTTTCGCACTACTGCCTCGCCTGTGCGATGCGCTATGCGGATGCGACCATCGTTGTTCCCATGGACTTCCTGCGGGTTCCATTGACCGCGACCGCTGGCTGGCTGCTGTATTCGGAGCGGCTTGACACCTGGACGGTGGTCGGCGCCGCGCTGATCCTGTTCGGCAATCTCCTAAATCTAAAACCAGCTCCGCCGGTTCCTGCTCCCGCACGCTGAACCTCGCGCCGCCTCGCGCGACAAAACCAAGTGGCCGTGTGATTTGGATCACGTTGGAGCGGCATTCCATCGTGCACATTCTGCCACACAGCAGCGGGTTGAACGCGACGAACTGCCGTTTTGGTGGCGCCAAGTCGGGCACTTCGTGTAAGTTCGTTGCCAATTTGTTGCTGCCTGCAATTCGATTCTGTTGGGGATTCCAGATGCGCACTCTCACCCTCCTTGCGTCGCTGATGTGCATGGCACTGTCGATCAGTGCCGCGAAGGCCGACCGCCGTGTTGCTTTCGTCGTCGGCAACGGCACCTACAAGAACGTCGCACAATTGCCGAACCCGCCGATCGACGCCAAGGCGATGGCGGCAACGCTGCGCAATGTCGGCTTCGAGGTGATCGAAGGTTCGAACCTCTCGCGCGACCAGATGACTGAGAAGCTGCTGGACTTCGGCCGCAAGGCGCAGGGCTCCGATGTCGCAGTGTTCTATTATGCCGGTCACGGCATCGCGGTCGGCGGCTCCAACTATCTTCTGCCTGTCGACGCCGACATCAAATCGGAGATGGACGTCAAGCTCGGTGCCGCCATCAACATCGATCTGACGCTTGAGCAGACCATGGGCGACGCCAAGGTCAAGCTGGTCTTCCTTGACGCCTGCCGCGACAATCCGTTCGCCGCCAAGATCAAGTCGAACTCCGCGACCCGCAGCGTCAACGTGCAGAGCGGTCTTGCCGAGATGAAATCCGGCGAAGGCACGCTGATCGCGTTCGCCACCGGCCCGGGCCAGACCGCGCTCGACGGTCAGGAGGGCAACAACAGCCCGTTCACCCGTGCGCTCATCGACAACATCACCAAGCCTGGCATCGAGATCCAGCAGGCGATGACGTCGGTACGCGCCCAGGTCAATGAGGAGACCCACAAGGGTCAGCTGCCCTGGGGCCACACCAATTTGATCGGCGCGGTCTATCTCAACCAGGCTCCGACGACCCAGGTCGCCAATGCAGCACCGACGGCTGCTGGCAGCGTGCCAATGGCGACGGGCGGCAATTCGGACGGTGTCGAGCTCGAATACTGGCGCTCGGTCAAGGAGAGCAACAAGTCGGAAGAGCTCAACGCCTATCTCTCCGCCTATCCGAACGGCCAGTTCAAGGCGCTGGCGCTGGCACGCCTCGCGGCCATCAAGAGCGGCCCCTCGACCGCGACGCGTACCCTCACCGCTGGCGTCGATCCCGCGACCTTCACCGATGAGGCCAGCCAGCTTACCGAGGACCAGATCGGCCTCGACAAGAACCAGCGCCGCGACGTTCAGCGTCGCCTCGGCGGGCTCGGCTTCGACAACAAACAGACGGGCGTGTTCGGCGACGAGACCCGGTCGGTGCTCAAGCGCTGGCAGGCGGCGCGCGGCTATCCCGCGTCAGGTTACCTGAACAAGCTCCAGCACAAGGCTCTGCTTTCGGAGGTCGTGGCGGGCCCGCCGACCGCGAGCGACAACAGCCAGAAGGCAGCCCGCCGGGCCGCCGCCCCCGCGGCCAGCAGCGCGCCCGCACCGGCCCCCCATCGCAGCAGCGGCGGCGATCCTGCCGGAGCAGCCTTCGTCGGCGGTGTCGTCGGCGGCATGATGGGCGGCATGTTCCGCCGCTGAGGCGAGGCCAATCGCAAATACAAAAGCCCGGCTCGCGCCGGGCTTTTTCGTTGCGAGTCGCCCAACCTTTGGCGCCTACTTCCCCGCGGCCTTGCGCAGCGCCTCGTTGATGCGGTCCTGCCAGCCGGGGCCGTCGGACTGGAAATGCTCCAGCACGTCCTGGTCGATCCGCAGCGTGACCTGCTCCTTGATCCCCGGCGTGACGTTCTGCTTTGGCGGCGCCGCGGCGACCTTGGCCGTCACCTTCTTAAACGCCGCCTCGGCCTCCGTTCTGGCATCGCCCAACGTCCGCGGCCGCCTCGGTGGTTGATCCGCCATGTCCTAAATTCCCTCAAACAGAGCCGTCGAAAGATACCGCTCGGAGAACGACGGCAATATAGCCAGGATGGTCTTTCCCGCAGCTTCCGGCCGCTTGCCGATCTCGAGGGCCGCGGCGATCGCGGCACCCGAGGAGATGCCGCCCGGAATGCCCTCATGTCGCGCCAGCGCCCGCGAGGTCTCGATTGCGGTCGTCGAGTTGATCTTGACGATCTCGTCGATCACCGAGCGGTCGAGGATGTCAGGGACGAAGCCCGCACCGATGCCTTGGATCTTGTGCGGCGTGTGCTGGCCGCCCGACAGCACCGGACTTTCCTCGGGCTCGACCGCGACCACGCGCAGCGAGGGCTTGCGCGGCTTCAGCACCTGGCCGACGCCGGTGATGGTGCCGCCGGTGCCGACGCCGGCGACGAAGAAGTCGATGTTGCCACCGGTGTCGTTCCAGATCTCCTCTGCAGTGGTGCGGCGGTGCACCTCGGGATTGGCGAGATTCTTGAACTGCTGCGGCATCACCGAATTCGGCGTCGTCTTCAACAGCTCTTCGGCCGTCGCGATCGCGCCCTTCATGCCTTGCGCGGCCGGTGTCAGCACCAGCTCCGCGCCCAGAAAAGCCAGCATCTTGCGGCGTTCGATCGACATCGACTCCGGCATGACCAGCTTGAGCCGATAGCCGCGCGACGCCGCGACGAAGGCCAGCGCGATGCCGGTATTGCCGGAGGTGGGTTCGATCAGCACGGTGTCGGGCTTGACGATGCCGGCCTTCTCCATGGCGATGATCATGGCCGCGCCGATGCGATCCTTCACGCTAGCGGCGGGATTGAAATATTCAAGCTTGGCCAAAATGGTCGCGTTCACGCCGTGCATGCCCGGCAGCCGGCGCAAGCGCACGATCGGCGTGTCGCCAAAAGCATCGACGATCGAGTCGTAGATCCGGCCGCGGCCGGGCTGGTGCGCTGCACCCGTGGTGGACGATGCGTCCATGATCAACTCCCTGTGGCGACGATTTGCGCTTCTGTTGCAGCTCTTGCGCAGTTACAGACAGCCTGCGGCGACACGCAAGCGGCATTGCGGTACATGTTAAATACGCTGCATCGCAAAATCGCGTGAGCTGCAATTATCAGAAAACCAACGCATTTGTGTTGCGACCTCGTCAACTGATTCTGCTTATGTTAGACTTAGGTCTCAAAGCTGAGAGGTCACCACGATGTCAGCAGTCGCTGAAGTGTTGTCGACCGCCGCATCGAACCGCGCTCCGCGGTGCAGTGAGTTGCCCACCTGTCCCGTCTGCGCCGACTCCATGGTCGCCGCCGAAGGTTCTGCGTATGTGTCGGAACACCTCATCAGCTATCTCTGGACCTGCGACAATTGCGGCTACGGCTTCGTGACCAAGCACGCCGTCAAGCAGCGGATCGTCTGCAACTGACGTTTCCTCTTCATCCGACCTTGCGGAATTGACCTAGCGCGGGGCGATGTCGCCCCTCGCCCAGTCTTCGCGCGTACGCCGATAGAACGCCTCGAACGTGCCCTGTGCGACCGCGTCCCTGATGCCCTGCATCAGGAACTGGTAGTACGCGATATTGATCTCGGACAGCAGCATCGCGCCCAGCGTCTCGCCCGCCTTGACGAGATGATGCAAATAGGCGCGCGCGTAGCTGCGCGCCGACGGCCAGGAGCTCTCTTCGTCGAGCGGACGGGGATCGTCGGCGTGGCGCGCGTTGCGCAGATTCACCTGGCCGAAGCGTGTGAAGGCAACGCCATGCCGCCCATTGCGCGTCGGCATCACGCAATCGAACATGTCGATGCCGCGCTTGACGGCCTCGAGGATGTCGTCCGGCGTGCCGACGCCCATCAGATAGCGCGGCCGCTCTCTGGGCAGCAGCGGCGCTGTCTCGTCGATCATCGCCAGCATCACGGCCTGCGGCTCACCGACGGCGAGGCCGCCAATGGCATAACCATGGAAACCGATCTCGATGAGGCCTTGCGCGCTGGCATGGCGAAGCTGGGGGATGTCGCCGCCCTGCACGATGCCGAACAGCATGTAGCCTTCGGGCGCGCTCTCGAAGGCGCGCTTGCTTCGCTCGGCCCAGCGCAGCGACAATTGCATCGCGCGGTCGATGTCGGCGCGCTCGGCGGGCAGTCGCACGCATTCGTCCATTTGCATCGCGATGTCGGAGCCGAGCAAACGCTGCACCTCGATCGAACGCTCCGGCGACAGCTCGACCTTGGCGCCGTCGATATGCGAACGGAACGTCACGGCCTGCTCGCTGACCTTGCGTAAATCCGCCAGCGACATCACCTGGAAGCCGCCGGAATCCGTCAGCATCGGCCCGTTCCAGCCGGTGAATGTCTGCAAGCCGCCAAGTGCTGCGATCCGCTCGGCGCCGGGACGCAGCATCAGATGATAGGTGTTGCCGAGCACGATGTCGGCACCGGCCTCATGGACCTCGCGCCAGTGCATGCCCTTCATCGCGCCGGCGGTACCGACCGGCATGAAGGCAGGCGTGCGCACCACGCCGTGCGGCGTGGTCAGGCGCCCGGTGCGCGCGGCGCCATCAGTGGCGAGCAGTTCGAAATGATTGGGCAGACCGGTGTCAGGACGATTCATGACGGTGCTTATTGCGTGTCGGAGCAGGCCGATCAACCCGCTCAGGCGATGCTTCGGCCGGCTGATGCATCAGACTGGGACAATGGACACTGATATCCGACACGGAATTGTGCGCCCGCAGCGCTTGTTAAACAAAACGATACAGTGTAGTTTTACCTTGGGGGTTGGACGAGCTGCCGCGGCGACGTTGCCGGCGGCGGTAAATGCGTGATCGCCAGCCACCGACAATGTCCTTCCCCTCAAGTTCGACTGACACGGCCGGCCCAGGCGCCCGCCTGTTCGGATTGCTGGTCCTGACGTGCAGCCTGGCGCTCGGCGCCTGCACCTCCCTGCCCCGCACGCCCTATACGGCCACCGAAGCCAGCACATCGCGCGTGCTCGATATCGACGGGCTCCGGCGCTATGCCGACGAACCCATCACGAAATTCAGCTTCGAGAAGGACACCAGCACCGCGACGAAGTCCTACCTGGCGCTGTCAGGCGGCGGCGCGGATGGCGCCTACGGTGTCGGCGTGCTCAACGGCTGGACCGCGGCCAGAACCCGTCCCACCTTCTCGGTCGTCTCGGGCGTGAGCACCGGCGGCCTGATTGCACCCTTTGCGTTTCTCGGCTCGCGATATGACGACACGCTGAAGGAGGTTTACACCAGCGGCGTCGCCGAGAGCCTGTTGAGCGATCCCAGCATCATGCGCGTGCTGTTCGGATCCGGCCTGTTCGGTAACACGCGGCTGCGCGAGCTCGTCGCCCGCTATGTCGGGCCTGAGATCATGGCGCAGGTCGCGCGTGAAAACGCCAAGGGCCGAAGGCTGCTGGTGGTGACGACCGATCTCGACACCCAGCGCACCGCGATCTGGGACATGGGCAGGATCGCGGCGGTCGGCACGCCTGAGGCGCTCAAGCTGTTTCGCGACGTGATGGCGGCCTCCGCCAGCATCCCGCTGGTGTTTCCGCCGATCATGATCGACGCCGAAGGCGAGGGCCGCAGGTTTCAGGAGATGCATGTCGACGGCGGCGTGACAGCCCCGGTGCTGACGCTGCCGGAAGCCCTGCTTTTCCAGGGCAGTCGCCTTCCCGGCCCTGCGAAGCTGGACATCTACATCCTCGTCAACAAGAAGATCGAACGCAATTTCGAGCTTGTCTCCAACAGCACCATCGACGTCGCCTCACGCAGCCTGTCCTCGATCACCCAGTCGCAGACCCGCTCGATCATCTTCTCGACCTATGATTTCGCGAGGCGCAACCGCCTGGGCTTCCATCTCTCCTATATCGCGCGCGACTATCCGGCCGCCCCCTCGGAAGGGTTCGACACCGCCTATATGCGGGCGCTGTATCAGTACGGATATGAGAAGGCCGCTTCAGGCCAAGCCTGGACTTCGACGCCTCCGTAAGCGCTCGCTGAGGAACGGGGCGGTGCCGAGACGGTTGACGATGCGGCCCATCCGGCCAGATTAGCCATGACGCACCCGTTGCTGCGCGTTATAGAGCAATCACTGATGTCACGACCGCGCAGGAATCATTGGGCATGGGATTGACTGCGACCAAGACAAGACCGGCAGCTCAGCGGCGCGAGGTGCCGAAATCGCGCGGCGGCCGCCCGACGAAAAGCGCCGCTATCGAGCGCGATCAGCGGCTGATCGAGGTCGCCACCCGCCTGTTCCTGGATCGCGGCTTCGACGCCACCTCGCTCGATGCAGTCGCGGAAGCCGCGCGCGTGAGCAAGCCCACCGTCTATGCCCGGTACGGAGACAAGCGCGGATTGTTCGCCGCCGTGCTGCGGCGCGAGATCGCGCGATGGCTTGCACCGCTATCCGCGGCCGCCGAGACGCAGCTCGGCAGCGCCTCGGACATCTCGGTCGAACAGCGGCTCGTCGAGATCGGGCGCGAGATGCTGAGCTTCACCTGCGGTCCCGATGCCGTCGCCTTCAGCCGCATGATGACGTCACAGGCCATCAACTTCCCCGATATCGCCAAGCTCGGCAAGGAAGAAGGCTGGCTCAAGGCCGTCGCCACCACGGCACGCTTTTTCGATCATCTGGTGGAGCAACGCGCGCTCGATATGGAAGACACCACGATCGCAGCCGAGGTGTTTCTCGACGTCGTCGTGGGGCATACCCACCGCATGGCGACGTTCGGAACGACGCTCGAGCTGAAAGACGCCGAAAAGCGCATGCGGATTGCCATCAAGCTGTTCCTGGCCGGTGCGCTTGGCCCCCCGGACCGCCTCCAGGACGCCGCCAAGACCACGCGGCGGCGGCGCCCGTCGCGCTGACAATTCCGTGAGGTTGCGATCTTTCCAAGGAATCCCGCGCCCGCGCCGTTGACCAAAACAAAACGATACGGTATGGTTTAATTATAGGGCGATGCGGATCGCTTTTTCACCAGCCCCAAAGAGGTCCGCACCGCCTCGATCGCCGCGGCGGTACAGCCCGTCATGACGCTCAGCGGCCGACCGATGCCCAAGGTCGGCCGCAAATTCTTTACGATCATCCGGCACACTCGCTGGCCGAGGGTTTCGAGCATGACGACAGCCAAACGACGGATCTCGGGATTGCTCGCGATCGCCCTGTCCGCACTCCTCCTCGCAGCGCCGGCGCGAGCGATCTTGAGCACGGGCACACCGACCGCCCTTCACAGCGACACAGATGGTGACGCCGAGATCGACCGCCAAGCGGTCAGTCGCGAGATCGAGCGCTTCCGCAGCTCGTCGATCTCGATCAACCAGGCCATGGCGATTGCAGAAGCCCGCCACGCCGGTGCCACCACGGCGGATGTGAGTTTCGACGGGGCCTCCGGCGTGCCGGTCTACCGGGTGAAGACCCTGCACAACGACCGGATCTGGCGCCACACCATCAATGCCGCGACCGGCGAGCTCGTCGGCGGCGAAGCCGCCCTCCCTCTCGCCGAGCTCGACCTCGACGACCGCAGCAACCTCGCAGCGCTCGGTGCCATCAAGCACCGACTTGCGGATGCCGTGCACGTGGCCGAACGCGCGGCCTCCGGCAAGGCGATCAGCGGCGGGCTGGTGCGCGAACGCGGCCGGCTGAATTTCGCGATCGTCGTCATCAGTGGCGACAACCTCAAGGAGGTCATCCTCGAACCGCCGGGCGCCCGGACCAAATAGCGGCGGCCAATCCCGCCGAAAAGCCATTGACGGGCGCAAAACTCTCCCGCATAAGCTCCCGCCATGTTCACGACCACCAAACGCACGACCAAAACCACCACGGCCTTCGGGGCCCGGGGAGGCGTGCGCGTGTAGTCGTCGACTAGAACGCAATCCACTCTACCGAAGCCCCGCCCTCGTTGGTCCGGGGCTTTTTTGTTGTCTGAATTCTCAAATCAATGGAGGACAAAGTGAGTAACGATCCCGTCGTCGCGATTGTCGGCGTCACCGGTGCGGTGGGCGCCGAATTCATCGCCACCATGGACAAGCGCGGCTTTCGCGTCGGCAAGCTCAAGGCGCTGGCCAGCGCCCGCTCGGCCGGCAAGACGGTGTCGTTCCGCGGGCAAGACGTCGTCATCGAGGAGCTGACCGAACGCGCCTTCGAAGGCGTCGACATCGCCCTGTTCTCCGCCGGCGGCAGCATCTCCAAGAAGTTCGCGCCGATCGCGGTCAAGGCGGGTGCCGTCGTCGTCGACAACTCCTCCGCCTTCCGCATGGACCCGAACGTGCCGCTGGTGATCCCCGAGATCAACGCGAACCGCATCCGCGACCACAAGGGCATCATCGCCAACCCGAACTGCGCCGCCATCACCGCGCTGGTGCCGCTGTGGCCGATCCACCAGACCAACCGCATCAAGCGCGTGATCATCTCGACCTACCAGGCTGCCTCCGGCGCCGGCGCTGCCGCGATGGAGGAGCTGGTCGAGTCCACCCGCGCCAACCTCAACGGGCAGGTTTATACGCCGAAGGTGATGCCGCATCCTTACGCGTTCAATCTCTTCAACCACAACACGGCGATCGACCCCGACACCGGCTACAACGACGAAGAGACCAAGGTCATCAACGAAACCCGCAAGATCTTCGAGGACGACAACATCGCGATCGGCGTCACCTGCGTGCGCGTGCCGGTGTTGCGGGCTCATTGCGAGGCCATCACCTTTGAATGCGAGAAGCCGATCAGCGAGGATCAGGTCCGCGCCATCATGGCGCGAGCGCCCGGCGTCAAGATCGTCGACGACCGTGCCAGGAACTACTTCCCGATGCCGATCGACGCCTCGGGCCAGGACGATGTCCTGGTCGGCCGCATCCGCAAGGACCTCAGCGACCCCTCCGGGCATTCGATCTCGATGTTCGTGGCGGCGGACCAGCTGCTCAAGGGCGCAGCGCTCAACGCGGTGCAGATCGCGGAGCTGCTGCCGCAGCGGGTGATGGCGTAACGGGAGGTGCGTAGGGTGGGTTAGCGACAGCGTAACCCACCACTGTCTCTACCGCGTAAACAGAAGCGGTGGGTTACGCCTTACGGCTAACCACCCTACGGTGCCCGAAACAACAAACACGCATCGCCATACGAATAGAACCGATAGCCGGTCGCGATCGCGTGTGCATAGGCCTGTTGCATCGTCTCCAGCCCGGAGAACGCCGACACCAGCATGAACAGTGTCGACTTCGGCAAATGGAAATTGGTCAGCAAGACATCGACGGCGCGAAAGCGATAGCCGGGGGTGATGAAGATCGACGTCTCGGCGGCAAACGGCTCAATGGTGCCGTCCTCGCCGGCTGCGCTTTCGAGCAGACGCAACGACGTGGTGCCAACCGCGATGATGCGCCCGCCGTTCTTGCGCGCGGTGTTGAGCCGCTCCGCCGTCTCGGCCGAGAGCGTGCCCCACTCGGCATGCATCTTGTGCCCTTCGGTGTCGTCCACCTTCACCGGCAGGAAGGTCCCTGCCCCGACATGCAGCGTGACGCGATTGATGCCGACGCCGCGCGCGTGCAGCGCCTGCTCCAGCGCCGGGGTGAAATGCAGGCCGGCTGTCGGCGCGGCAACGGCGCCCTCATTCGCGGCGAACATGGTCTGGTAGTCGGCGAGATCCTGATCGTCAGGCGTGCGTTTCGAGGCGATGTAGGGCGGCAGCGGCGGGCTGCCGAGATCTGCGATGGCCTGATCCAATGTCGGGCCGTGGAACGAAAATGACAGCGTCACCTCGCCTTCTGCGCCCTTGGCCTCGACTTCGGCGTCGAGATGGCCGAGCAGGCAGACCTTGCCCTCATTGCCAAAGCGGATGCGGTCGCCGGCCATGAGTTTCTTGGCGGGCTTCACCAGCGCCTGCCAGCGCGAGCCGTCGAGGCGTTTGATCAGGGTCGCCTCGATCTTCGGCTCGGTCTCGCGGCCGATGCGACGGCCTCTCAATTGCGCCGCGATCACCTTGGTGTCGTTGACGACGAGCTGGTCGCCCGGCTTCAGCCATTGCGGCAGGTCGGCGACGATCTGGTCGCGCAGCGTGCCGTGATCGACAACCAGCATCTTCGCGGAGTCGCGCGGGCTCGCCGGGCGCAAGGCGATGCGCTCGGCGGGCAGATCGAAATCGAAGAGGTCGGTGCGCATCGCGTGCTCACGGCCGTACAGTCACTCCTCATCCTGAGGAGCGCAGAACGCGCGTCTCGAAGGATGAAGGCCCCGCTGCTGCAGCTCGGCCTTCATGGGTTCGAGACGGCGCTACGCGCCTCCTCACCATGAGGGTTGAACGCCTACTCCGCGTCAGCCGCCATCCGCGCCTTGACGATTTTGTCGGGGTTCTGCACAGGCTCGCCGCGCTTGATCTTGTCGACGTTCTCCATGCCCTCGGTGACCTTGCCCCACACCGTGTACTGGTTGTCGAGGAAGCGGGCGTCGTCGAACACGATAAAGAACTGGCTGTCGCCGGAATCCGGGCTGGCGGCGCGCGCCATCGAGGTGGTGCCGCGCACATGCGGCTCCTTGTTGAACTCGGCCTTCAGCTTCTTGCCGGAGCCGCCGGTGCCGGTGCCCTGCGGGCAGCCGGTCTGCGCCATGAAGCCGTCGATCACGCGATGGAACACGATGCCGTCGTAGAAGCCTTCACGCACGAGTTCCTTGATGCGCGCGACGTGGCCGGGCGCCAGATCAGGCCGCATCTCGATGGTGACGGGGCCCTGCGTGGTCTCGAGGATCAAAGTGTTTTCGGTGGCGCTCATGCTCGTCTCTCTTGGGTTGGGGGTGAAGTCCTGTCAGGTGAAGTTTTGCGGTTGCGAAACTGGATCGCGAATGGACGCCCCGCAGCGGCGCCGGCCATCGCATCGGTAAATGGCATCGGCGTGCAGCGTTGCAATGCCTCCATTACCGCTACCCGGTATTGCAGCCGGTCATCGTCGGAGGCCTCCGCGGATTCATAGGTAATCCTCGGATGGCCCAGAATGTTTCCAGCCCGGTTAAAGCTCACGACGACGGTGATGTCGATCGGGCGGGCCCTGGCGGCGGGCGGCGGCTTCCAGCAGGTGCGCAGATGCCGGAAGATGTCCTGGATGGTGTTGACCTGTGCGTCCTCGGCGACCGCGCCGGAGACGCCGAGCAGCAGCACCGCGGCAATTAGCAGGAGCTTGCCACCGCTGCGCGCCATCGCCTCTCCTACTTGATGTCGGAAGCGACCTGCACCTTCACCATCTTGTCGGGATCGGTGACGGTGCCGCCGCTTGATCCGGGAGGTGCCTTCTTCAGCTTGTCGACGACGTCCATGCCCTGCACGACCTCGCCGATCACGGTGTACTGGTTGTCGAGGCTGCCGCCGTCGGCGAACATGATGAAGAACTGCGAATTGGCGGTGTCGACGCTGTCGCCGCGCCGGGCCATGCCGACGATGCCGCGCGCAAAATGCACCTTGGAGAATTCCTGCTTCAGGTTCGGATATTTCGAGCCGCCGGTGCCGTTGAAGTTCTGACCGTCGCCGGTCTGCGCCATGAAGCCATCCATGACGCGGTGGAACGGCACGTTGTTGTAATAACCCTCGCGCGCGAGCTGCTTGATGCGCTCGGCGTGCTGGGGCGCAAGGTCCGGCCTCAGCTTGATGACGATGCGGCCCTTGGTGGATTCGATGACGATGGCGTTGGCCTTGTCGAGGCCGGCCGGCAAGGCTTGCGCGAAGGCCGGCACCGCGAACAGAACCGCGGCAACAAATGCGAGAATTCGGATCATGATAACTCCGGATCAGAGATGAGACAGGAAACGCGCCGTTATCAGGCGAATTTTGCCTTGAGCAGCGCCGCAACCAGCGGCGGGACGAAGGCCGAGACGTCCCCGCCCATGGCAGCGATCTGGCGCACCAAAGTGGCGGTGATCGGGCGGACCATGGGAGAAGCCGGCAGGAAGACCGTATGCACCTCGGGCGCCATGGCCTCGTTCATGCCGGCGAGCTGCATCTCGTAGTCGAGGTCGGTGCCGTCGCGCAGGCCCCGAATCATGATCGTCGCACCGTGCTTGCGCGCCGATGTCACCGACAGATCGTCAAATGTCGCGGCTTCGAGCACGCAGCCGGCCTGGGCCGCCACCGGCCCACAGACGTCATGGAGCATCTTCAGCCGCTCCTCAGTCGAGAACAGAGGCTTCTTGCCGGGGTGCACCCCGATCGCGACAACGAGTCTGTCGCACAGCGACACGCTGTGGCGGACCACGTCCAGATGGCCGTTGGTGATGGGGTCGAAGGAACCTGGATAGAAGGCAATGCGGGGCATGGCCACGTCCTACCGCGCCCTGCCCGGCCCGGCAAGCCGGTCCGGTTCCCTGGCGGTTTTTCCGCAAGAACCGCGTCGGAATGCGCCCAATTGTTTCGTCCTGAGGGCGGCCACGAAACAAAACGGAGCGCGAACGAAACCATTTCCCGCGGTCGCGAAGACGTCCGGAAACTGGCCATGGTTACTAATCCGGCCAACGAACGACGGGCCGCACACTGGGCGTAGCGGCCGCATCACAGGGGACTGTCATGATCAAGGCTCTTTCGGCGATCGCCATCTCTGCGTGTGTTGCTGCCGCCCTCACCCTCCTGCCCGGCTTCGCCCCGACCGTCGAGGCGAGCGTGCCGCAGCCGCTCGCCAAGAGCGACCGGCTCGATATCCGCACGGTCGGCAAGGACTGCTCGCAGCAGGCCTGGCCGAACTTCGAGGCGTCTTGCCTTCGGCAGGCCGGCACCAAAGCCAATATCCGCGAGGCTCGCCTCGTGACTGCCAACCGCACTCCGTAGCCGGGTCTGTCAGTTTCGCGTCAGGAATCCTCGCGATAAGTCCCAACGACAAACCCCAAAGATAACCCATGGATATTTGCGACGTCCCGTCGCAGACTGCCTGATGCTCGCGCCCGTCGGAATGACCCGTCGGGCGCGATCCCATCGGGGGGTCGCCATTGTCCAGTACGCCCGCGGTTGCCTCCGGCCATCAACCTGATCCACTGCCGCTTGCGATGACCATGGGCGCCCTCGGGGTGGTCTATGGCGATATCGGCACCAGCCCCCTCTACGCCCTGAAGGAAGCCGCCAAGGCCGCCGCCCATGGCGGCACATTGACGAACGACGCCGTTCTGGGCGTTGCCTCCTTAATCCTCTGGGCATTGCTGCTGATCATCTCGCTGAAATATGCGCTGTTGATTCTGCGTGCGGACAACCGCGGCGAAGGCGGCATCGTCGCCCTGCTGGCCTTGCTGCATGCCCGCAACGCCCAACCCGGCACCTGGCGCGCGCATCTGCTGGTCGTCGGCCTCGTCGGCGCCGCGCTACTGTACGGCGACGGCGCGATCACGCCGGCCATTTCCGTGCTCAGCGCCATCGAAGGTCTGAAGGTCGACGCCCCCTCGCTCGCGCCGGCGGTCGTGCCCGTGACCGTCGTCATCCTGATCGGACTGTTCATGATGCAGAAGCAGGGCACCGGCTTCATCGGCCGCATCTTCGGACCGGTGATGCTCGCCTGGTTCTTCGTGCTGGCAGCGCTCGGCATCCACGGCATCGTCAAGGCGCCGGCGGTGCTGGCGGCGCTGAGCCCGCTCTATGCGTTCGACTTCCTGATCCACCAGGATTTTCATGTCTCCTTCGCGATCCTGGGGGCCGCCTTCCTCGCCGTGACCGGCGGGGAGGCCATGTATGCCGACATGGGGCATTTCGGCCGCCTGCCGATCCGGCTGGCCTGGTTCGCGATCTGCCTCCCCGCGCTGGTGCTAAACTATTTCGGCCAGGCCGCACTGCTGATCACCGACCCCACCATGATCGAAAATCCGTTCTTCCAGCTCTGCCCTGACGCCCTGCATTATCCGCTGGTCGCCTTCTCGGCGGTCGCGACCGTGATCGCCTCGCAGGCGATCATTTCCGGCGTGTTCTCGCTGACCCAGCAGTCGATTCAGCTCGGCTTCCTGCCGCGCATGCAGATCCGTCACACCACGAGCGACGCGATCGGCCAGATCTACGTGCCGCTGGTGAACTGGCTGCTCGCCGCCGCAACCCTCGGCGCCGTGCTGAGCTTCGGCAGTTCGGAGGCGTTGGCCGGCGCCTACGGCATCGCGGTGTCGCTGTTGATGGCGATCACGACGCTGCTCGCTGCCCTGGTCGCGATCCAGTGGGGCTATTCGCCGTGGCTGGTGGTGGCCGTGAACGGCTTCTTCTTCGTGATCGACGTGATCTTCTTCTCGGCCAATTCGATCAAGCTGTTCGAGGGCGGCTGGTTTCCGCTGATGCTCGCGGGGTTCGTCGCCTTCCTGATGCTGACCTGGCGCAGCGGCGTGAAGCTAGTCGAAGCGGCACGCGCGAAGCTGCGCCAGCCCGAGGAGGATCTGATCGAGACCGCGGTCAACAAGTGCAGCGCCAGGCTCCCCGGGACCGCCGTGTTCCTGGCGTCGGCGCCGCGCGGCGTGCCGCTGGCGCTGACCCAGTTCGTCAAGCACAACCACGTGCTGCACGAGCGCATCGTCCTGGTCACCGTGTTGATCGAGGAGCTTCCTCACATCGCCGACGAAGACCGCATCGAGGTGATCGAGATCATTCCCGGCATTACCCGCGTCATCCTGCATTACGGCTTCATGCAGAATCCGACGATCTATGACGGGCTGACCCTGGCCTGCCGCCACGGCAAGCTGCCCGGCATCGACCTCTCCGACATCACCTATTACGTCGGCCGCGAGACCATCATCCCGCGCGAGGACGTGCCAGGCATGTGGGTCTGGCGCGAAACCGTGTTCGCCTTTCTGCAACGCAACGCCGAACGCTCGGCCGCGTTCTTCGGCGTGCCGACCAAGCAGGTGGTGGAGTTCGGCACAGAGTTGGAGATTTAGCTGGTCAGTGCACTAGCCCGGATGGAGCGACTTGTCCGCCGTCGCTCGGAGAGCGAAGGCGCAATCCGAGACAACCGTTCGAATGAAGAACCCGGATTTCGCTCGCGCTCCATCCGGGCTACGGGGGGTGACGCATCACTCCCCGTTTGAGTCTCCATTCGTCCCGTTCCCGCTCTCGGCCTCTTCCGTGATGTGCTCGACCGACACGACGTGTTCGTCCTCGGCGGTGTCGAACACGATTACGCCCTGGGTCGAGCGGCCGGCCACGCGGATGCCTTCGACCGGGCAGCGGATCAGCTGGCCCTTGTCGGTGACCAGCATGATTTGATCGGCATCCTCCACTGGGAAGGAGGCGACCAGATTGCCGTTACGGTTGTTGACGCTCATGGCGACGATGCCTTTGCCGCCGCGGCCGGTGGTGCGGTACTCGTAGGACGAGGTCCGCTTGCCGTAGCCGTTGACGGAGACGGTCAGCACGACCTGCTCGGCCGCTGACATCTCGATATAACGCTCCTGGGCGAGCTGGAAACTGCCGGAGGTCTCCTCGGCCTCGGCATCCGCCGCCGGCTCCTCAGCCGCAGCTTCGCCGGCCACTGCACGACGCATCTTCAGGTACGCCGAGCGCTCGTCGGATGTCGTCTCGACGTGGCGCAGGATCGCCAGCGAGATCACCTTGTCGCCCTCGGCAAGCGCAATGCCGCGCACGCCCATCGAGGTGCGCCCGGTGAACACGCGCACGTCGGTGACGGGAAAACGGATGCACTGGCCGCCGGCGCCGGTCAAAAGCACGTCGTCGTGCTCGGTGCAGATCTGCACGTCGACGATAGCTTCGTTGTCGTCGAGCTTCATCGCGATGATGCCGGAGCGGCGGACATCGACGAAGTCGGACAGCTTGTTGCGCCGGACGTTGCCGCCTGTCGTGGCGAACATCACGTCGAGATTGCCCCAGGTGGACTCGTCCTCCGGCAGCGGCATGATGGTGGTGATGCGCTCGCCCTGCTCCAGCGGCAGGATGTTGATCAGCGCCTTGCCGCGCGCATTCGGCGCGGCCATCGGAAGGCGCCAGACCTTGATCTTGTAGACCTGGCCGCGCGAGGAGAAGAACAGCATCGGCGTATGCGTGGACGCCACGAACAGCCGGCTGACAAAATCCTCGTCGCGGGTCTGCATGCCGGCGCGGCCCTTGCCGCCACGGCGCTGGGCCCGGTAGGCCGACAGCGGCACGCGCTTGACGTAGCCGGCGTGGGAGACGGTGACCACCATGTCCTCGCGCTGGATCAGGTCCTCGTCCTCGACCTCGCCTTCCTGCTCGATGATGACGGTGCGGCGCGGGGTCGCGAACTCGGCCTTCACTTCGGCAAGCTCGGACTTGATGATTTCAAGCACGCGGTCGCGCGAGCGCAGGATGTCGAGATAGTCGGCGATCTCGCCGGCGAGCTTGTCGAGCTCCTCGCGGATTTCGTCACGGCCGAGTGCGGTGAGGCGTTGCAGGCGCAAATCGAGAATGGCCCTTGCCTGCTCCATCGACAGCCGGATCGTGCCGTTCTCGCTGATGCGGTGGCGCGGATCGTCGATCAGCGTCAGTATGTCCTCGACGTCGCGGGCCGGCCAGTCGCGCGACATCAGGGTGTCGCGCGCGGTGGTCGGATCGGGCGAGGTCCGGATGACGCGGATCATCTCGTCGATATTGGCGACTGCGATGGCGAGACCGACCAGGATATGGGCGCGATCGCGGGCTTTCGCGAGCAGGAACTTGGTGCGCCGCGTGACGACGCGCTCGCGGAAGTCGACGAAGATCGCCAGCAGGTCCTTCAGATGCATGATCCGCGGACGGCCGCTGTCGAGCGCCACCATGTTGACGCCGAAGCTCGTCTGCAGCGGCGTGAACCTGTAGAGCTGATTCAGCACCACATCCGGCACGGCATCGCGCTTCAGTTCGATGACGACGCGGTAGCCGTCGCGATCGGATTCATCGCGCAGGTCGCCGATGCCCTCGATCTTCTTTTCCTTGACCAGCTCGGCGATGCGCTCAACCATCGTCGCCTTGTTCACCTGGTAGGGAATCTCGGTGATGATGATCGCCTCGCGCTCCTTGCGGATGGTCTCGATCGCGACCTTGCCGCGCATCATCACGGAGCCGCGGCCGAGGTGATAGGCGGCGCGGATGCCCTGCCGTCCGAGGATGACGCCGCCGGTCGGGAAATCCGGTCCCGGCACGATGTTGATGAGCTCGTCGATGGTGAGCGTGGGGTTGTCGATCAGCGCGACGCAGGCGTCGATGACCTCGCCGAGATTGTGCGGCGGGATGTTGGTCGCCATGCCGACCGCAATGCCGCCGGCGCCGTTGACGAGGAGATTCGGGAACTTGGCCGGCAAGACCGACGGTTCGGTCTCGTTGTTGTCGTAGTTCGGCTGGAAGTCGACCGTGTCCTTGTCGATGTCGGCCAGCAGAGCCAGCGCCACCTTGGTCAATCGGGCTTCGGTATAACGATAGGCCGCCGGAGGATCGCCGTCGACCGAGCCGAAATTGCCCTGGCCGTCGATCAGCGGCACGCGCATGGAGAAGTCCTGCGCCATCCGGACCATGGCGTCGTAGATCGACTGGTCGCCATGCGGATGATATTTACCGATGACGTCACCGACCACGCGGGCGGACTTGACGTACTTCTTGTCCGGCGTGTGCCCCTGCTCGTTCATCGAGTACAGGATGCGGCGATGCACCGGCTTGAGACCGTCGCGGGCGTCAGGCAGCGCCCGCGCCACGATCACGCTCATGGCGTAGTCGAGATAGGACTTCTTCATCTCCTCGAAGATGGAGACGGGGCGAATATCCGAGGGTTGCGCCGGCTGGTCGCCGGGCTTGTCGTCGTCGTCAGCCAAGGGGAAATCCGGTGAGGTTTTATCTGGGAATCATATAGCGCATCGAGCCTCTGATAACCACCCTCGCGGCGATCTGGGAAGCGCTTTTTCCGCCTATTTTTCCAATAACTTAAGCCCTCGCGAGCAGTGTCTCGGTCAGCCCCCGCATCGACCTTGCAAAATTGCCGGTCACGCGTGGAAAACCGCGCGCCAAGCCTGCCCCATCAGCGCGTTTGCCAAGCCGCAATCCGAACTCAACCCAAACATGAAGCGGGCCCGGAAATCCCGAGCCCGTCCTGCCGATTAGCGGGATTTTCTGACACGAGATGAGAAGCGCCGCCCATCCGGCCGGCGCGTCCGCATCGAGACGCCGCGTTCTCAGAACGGTATCGCTCAGAACGGGATATCGTCGTCCATGTCGCTGTTGCGGCCACCGCCGCCGGCCGCTACAGGGCGCCGCGGCGCGCTGCTGACGGGACCGGAGGAGCCGAAATCGCCGCCCGGCTCGTCGCCGAAGCTGCCGCCTCCGCCGCCGCCGCTACGACCGTCCAGCATCGTCAGGGTGGAGTTGAAGCCCTGCAGCACGACTTCGGTGGAGTACTTTTCGACGCCGCTCTGGTCGGTCCATTTGCGGGTCTGGAGCGCACCCTCGACGTAAATCTTGGCGCCCTTCTTCAGATATTGTTCGGCGACCTTGCAGAGCCCTTCATTGAAGATCACGACGCGGTGCCACTCGGTCTTTTCCTTGCGCTCGCCAGTCGCCTTGTCGCGCCACGTCTCCGACGTGGCGACGCTCAGATTGGCGATCGGCCGCCCGTCCTGGGTGCGGCGGATTTCGGGATCCTTGCCGAGATTTCCAACCAGAATGACCTTGTTGACGCTTCCCGCCATCTCCGCTCTCCACTCCGAATGCCACTGAATTCAAGAAGGCCGGTCCGCTCCCCGCGTTCCGCCGTGCCCGTCGAGGCGACCCTATACGCTCGCCGAACGCTTGCGGCCGCCGATCCGTCCGTCACCCCTCCGGTTATCCCCACATATAGCATCGACCTCCAGTTCGTTCCAGATTTGTTCTTGGCGAATGACAGGACCGAATGTGTGGGATCGATCGCCAATGTGCTGTGAAAAGGCACGCGTCAAATGGACCTTTGTAGGTTCCTGGAAGGAAGGAAGGCTTGCCCTCTACGGGAACAATAGGTCAGCAACTGCACCATTTTCAGGCCGCTGTGGCTTTCCAGTGACACAACTTGCGGCTTCAATGGTGTAAGTACGGCCTTAGTTGGGCAAGTGAGTCCGATGCCCTTCCCTATCGTGGAAGGCACAATCAGAAACTGGGACTGGGATTAGTTGAAAATGAAAAAGGTTTTGTTGGCTTCGGCCTGTTTGTTCGCTCTCGCTGCCCCGGCTTCGGCCGCTGATCTCGCGGCGCGCCCCTACACCAAGGCCCCGGTGGCCATGGCTTCGGTTTATAACTGGACCGGCTTCTACCTCGGTGTCGTCGGTGGCGGCGCCTGGGAAGATTCGAACAGCCCGCGGATGCAGGGCGGCTTCGTCGGCGGCACCGCCGGCTACAATTGGCAGACCGGCAATGTCGTGTTCGGCATCGAGGCCGATGGCGCCTGGGCTGACGTCAACGCGTCTGTGACTGGTCCAGTTGCCGTCCCCGGATTTGGCGTCGTCAGCACCACCTTCAGCTCGAAGACCGATGCGATGGGCACTGTGCGCGGCCGTATCGGCTACGCCGTCAACCAGGTGCTGTTCTACGGCACCGGTGGTTACGCCTGGATCGACAACAAGCTGAGCATCAGCGCGCTCGGCGTGACCGCTTCGGACAGCAAGTGGCACTCCGGCTGGACCGTCGGTGCGGGCGTCGAAGCGTTCTTCGCTCCGCAGTGGTCGGTCAAGGGCGAGTACCTCTATCGCAGCCTCGGCAGCGAGAACTACTTCTCGAGCCTCGGCGCTGCGCTGCCGTCCGGCACGCTCAACTTCCACACCGTGCAGGTCGGCGTGAACTATCACTTCGGGGGCCCGGTGGTCGCCAAGTACTGAGTTCAGTACTTAGCTCCAACGCCATCCGCGTTACGAAAGGCCGGCCTTGCGCCGGCCTTTTTGTTTGACCGGCCGCTCCTGCGCAGTTCCGCAAGGCCCTGCTCCTGCCAGATGCCGCCAGCGCGCCAACAATCGGTTGACGATTCGCAAGTCCCACTGGAAATCCGTCCTCGTTCTTCCTACGTTCGCTTACATACCCATCGGCGCCGATCCCGGTTCCGGGCGAAGCGCGCCTATTGCGTTGGCGCGATCGCGCGCTTTTGGATTCCCTGAGGACCACCAGGATGGATGAAGTGATCAAGGCGAAGCGCCAACAACAGAACGCGGGATCAAACCTGCGCGCAATTACGATCCGTGGCGCGCGCGAGCACAACCTCAAGAACGTCGACGTCGAGATTCCCCGCGACAAGCTGGTGGTGTTCACGGGGCTGTCGGGCTCCGGCAAGTCCTCGCTCGCGTTCGACACCATCTACGCCGAGGGCCAACGCCGCTACGTCGAATCGCTGTCGGCCTATGCCCGCCAGTTCCTGGAGATGATGCAGAAGCCTGATGTCGACCAGATCGACGGCCTGTCGCCGGCGATCTCGATCGAGCAGAAGACGACGTCCAAGAACCCGCGCTCCACCGTCGGCACCGTCACCGAAATCTACGACTATATGCGCCTGCTGTGGGCACGCGTTGGCGTGCCCTATTCGCCCGCCACCGGCCTGCCGATCGAGAGCCAGACCGTCTCGCAGATGGTCGATCGCGTGCTGGCGCTGCCCGAGGGCTCGCGGCTCTATCTGCTCGCGCCCGTCGTGCGCGGCCGCAAGGGCGAGTACCGCAAAGAACTCGCCGAATGGCTCAAGAAGGGCTTTCAGCGCGTCAAGATCGACGGCGCCTTCCACGAGCTCGCGGAAGCCCCTGTTCTCGACAAGAAATTCCCGCACGACATCGACGTCGTGGTCGATCGCATCGTGGTGCGCGCCGACATCGGCCAGCGCCTCGCCGAAAGTTTCGAGACCGCGCTGAAGCTCGCCGAGGGTCTTGCCGTCATCGAATTCGCGGACGCGCCGGCTGCGGCAGCACCCGCGGAAGAGAAAGAGAAAAAGAAGACCGCAAAGATCCACGACAAGAGCGGACCCGAGCGCATGCTGTTCTCGGAAAAGTTCGCATGCCCGGTGTCCGGCTTCACCATCCCCGAGATCGAGCCGCGACTGTTCTCGTTCAACAATCCCTATGGCGCCTGCCCCGCGTGCGGCGGCCTCGGCGTCGAGCAGCATGTCGACGAAGACCTCGTCATCCCCGACAAGGAGCTCGCCATCGGCAAGGGCGCGATCGCGCCCTGGGCTAAATCCTCGTCGCCCTATTACATCCAGACGCTGACTGCGCTCGGCAAGCACTACAAGTTCACGCTGACCACCAAATGGAAGGATCTGCCCAAGAAGACGCAGAACGCGATCCTGCATGGGTCCGGCGAGGACGAGATCAAGTTCTCCTACGAGGACGGCGTCCGCTCCTACGACACCAAAAAGCCGTTCGAAGGCGTCATCACCAACATCAACCGCCGCTATCGCGAGACCGAAAGCGAGTGGGCGCGCGAGGAGCTCGCGAAGTACTTCCACGACGTGCCCTGCGAGGCGTGCCACGGCTTTCGGCTCAAGCCCGAGGCGCTCTGCGTCAAGATCGGCGGCAAGCACATCGGCGATATCTCGGAGATGTCGGTGAAGGGCGCCGGCGCGTGGTTCGAGACCGTGCCGGAGGCGCTGAACACCCAGCAGAACGAGATCGCCGGCCGCATCCTCAAGGAGATCCGCGAGCGCCTCACCTTCCTGCTCGACGTCGGCCTCAACTATCTCACGCTCTCCCGCTCCTCCGGCACGCTCTCCGGCGGCGAAAGCCAGCGCATCCGCCTGGCCTCGCAGATCGGCTCGGGCCTGACAGGCGTGCTCTATGTGTTGGACGAGCCCTCGATCGGCTTGCACCAGCGCGACAACGCGCGCCTGCTCGACACCCTCAAGAGACTTCGTGACCTCGGCAACACCGTGATCGTGGTCGAGCACGACGAGGACGCAATCCTGCTCGCCGACCACGTGCTCGACATCGGCCCCGGCGCCGGCATGCATGGCGGCAACATCATCGCCGAAGGCACGCCCGCCGAGATCATGCGCAACCCCAACTCGCTGACCGGCAAATATCTCACCGGCGAGCTCGAGGTCGAGGTGCCGGAGCGGCGCCCGCCGAACCATCGCCGCACCATCAAGGTGGTCAACGCGCGCGGCAATAACCTCAAGAACGTCACTGCCGAAATTCCGCTCGGCCTGTTCACCTGCGTCACGGGCGTCTCCGGCGGCGGCAAGTCGACGCTGCTGATCGATACGCTGTACAAGGCGATCGCGCGCAAGCTGAACAACGCCAGCGAGGGCGCGGCTCCACACGACCGCATCGAGGGCCTCGAGCACATCGACAAGATCATCGACATCGACCAGTCGCCGATCGGCCGCACGCCACGTTCCAACCCCGCGACCTATACCGGCGCCTTCACGCCGATCCGCGAATGGTTCGCCGGCCTCCCCGAGTCGAAGGCGCGCGGCTACGAGCCCGGCCGCTTCTCCTTCAACGTCAAGGGCGGCCGCTGCGAAGCCTGCCAGGGCGACGGCGTCATCAAGATCGAGATGCACTTTCTGCCCGACGTCTACGTCACCTGCGACGTCTGCAAGGGCAAGCGCTACAACCGCGAGACCTTGGAAGTCCTGTTCAAGGGCAAGAGCATCGCCGACGTACTCGACATGACCGTCGAGGAAGCCGCCGAGTTCTTCAAGGCGGTCCCACGCGTGCGCGAGACGTTCCAGACGCTGCATCGCGTCGGCCTCGACTACATCCATGTCGGCCAGCAGGCCACGACGCTGTCCGGCGGCGAAGCCCAGCGCGTCAAACTGGCAAAAGAGCTGTCCAAGCGCGCCACCGGCCGCACCCTCTACATCCTGGACGAGCCGACCACCGGCCTGCATTTCCACGACGTCAAAAAGCTCCTGGAAGTGCTGCACGAGCTGGTCGCGCAGGGCAACACGGTCGTCGTCATCGAGCACAATCTCGAAGTCATCAAGACCGCCGACTGGGTCATCGACCTCGGCCCCGAAGGCGGCGACGGCGGCGGCGAGATCGTCGCCTGGGGCCCCCCGGAAGACATCGCGAAAGCGCCCCGGAGCTACACGGGCAAGTTCCTGGCCCCGGTGCTGGCAAAGGCGCGGAAGCCGAAGCGAAGGCGTGCGGCGAGCGAGGCGGCGGAGTAGGTTACGCAGCGGGAGCATGCCGACACATTGTCTGAGGGAGACTGAGTTTGCCTGCCGGACTTGTGCAAACCTATCGTGCGTTCGCCCACAATAATGCTTGGGCGAACCATCGGCTGCTCACTGCTTGCGCCGCGCTGTCTCAGGCTGACTTCGAAGCCGCACGAACCGGCTTCTTTCCAAGCTTGCAGCGCACGCTCAACCACATCCATGTCATTGACCTCTTCTATGTCGATGCGCTGGAGGGCGGATGGCTGGGACCGGCGGCTTGGAAGAACCAGGTGCCGCACCTTTCACTTGCCGCGCTGAAGCCCGCGCAATCCGCGATCGACAAGCGCTTGATTGCTGTCTGCGATGCGCTGACGCCCGAGCTTCTCGACGGTCTCGTGCGGATCAATCGCGACACCCGCGTGCAGATCGAACGTCGCGACCGGCTGCTCATGCATCTGTTCCAGCATCAAATTCACCATCGCGGACAGGCGCATGCCATGCTGTCCGAAACGCACGTTGGCCCGCCTCAGCTGGACGAGTTCTTCGCCGAAGGAGAGGCGCCGCTCAGGGCTTCCGAATTCGACCAACTGGGATGGACCGAAGCAACCGTGTGGAAAGCCTAGCGGTGTAGCCTCGCCTCCATGCCCTACTCCCTCGCCATCTTCGACCTCGACGGCACGCTGGCCGACAGCTTTCCGTGGTTCCTGCGCACCATCAACGACGTCGCCGATCGATTCGGCTTCCGCCGCGTCGCGGATGAGGATGTCGAGGGGCTGCGGCATGCTTCGTCGCGCGAGATCCTCAGGTGGCTTGAGGTGCCCTTGTGGAAGCTGCCGGCGATCGCCCGGCATGCGCGGCGGCTGAAGGCTGAGGCTGCGGCGGAGATTTCGCTGTTTGCGGGCGTCGAGGCGATGCTGCGGACGCTGACGGAGAACGGCGTGCAGCTCGCGCTGGTGACCTCGGACAGCGAAGCCAATGCGCGCGAGAAGCTCGGCGATTGCGCGGCGCTGTTCGCGCATTTCGACTGCGCGGCCTCGCTGTTCGGCAAACCGTCGAAATTCCGACGGGTCATGCGGCGTGCCGGCGTGGAGCCGGGCAAGGTCATCGCGATCGGCGACGAGGTGCGCGACATCGAGGCGGCGCGGGCCGTGGGGATCGCCTGCGGTGCGGTGGCCTGGGGTTATACGGCGCCGGCGGCGCTGCGGGCGCTGGCGCCGGATCATATGTTTGAGCAGATGGATGAGATTGCGCGCACAGTGCGCCCGGCGTCGTAGCCCGGATGGAGCAACGCGCAATCCGGGAAAGTGTCCCCGCATTCCGCTTCGCTCCATGCGGGCTACACGCCCCTACTCCGTCCTGCGCAAGAACGCCCCGAACGCGCGCGGGCCGTCGCCGGTCTTGACTTCGCCGATCACTTTCATCTCGGCCGCGTCGATGATGCTGAGTGTATTGCTCTCCCAGCAGGCGACGATGACGCGTTTGCCGTCCGCGGTCGCGGCGATGCCTTCGGGGTAGTCGCCGACATTGATCCGCTTGATCGGCTTCAGCGTCGCCAGGTCGAACACGCTGACAGTGCCGCCATACTGGTCCGTGACGAAGCCGCGGCCCTGCGCCAGCGCCACGGCATAGGGACGCATGCCGACCGGTACGCGGCCGGTCTCGGACCCGGCGCCGATGTCGATCACCGAGACATCGTTGGAGCCGACATTGGCGGTGTAGGCGCGTTTGCCCTCGGCATCGACGGTGACGCCGAACGGACGCGTTCCAACCTTGATGGTCGCCCTGCGCTGGCGCGTCGCGGTGTCCGCCACCGAGACGCTATCATCGTCGCGATCGGCCGAGAGCAGCAGCTTGCCATCCGGCGTCACTGCGAGCCCCGACGGCGAGGCGCCGACCGCGATGCTGGCTGTGACGCTGCGGCTCGCCGCGTCGATCACCCGCACGGCCGCCGCGTACCAGTCCGCGACGTAGACGGTGCGGCCGTCCGGCGCGACGGCAATGCCAAGCGGTCCGCCGCCGACCTCGATCCGCCCCACAAGCTGCCGCGTTGCC
The DNA here is from genome assembly GCF_040548265.1 of Bradyrhizobium sp. F1.13.3. Taxonomy (NCBI): domain Bacteria; kingdom Pseudomonadati; phylum Pseudomonadota; class Alphaproteobacteria; order Hyphomicrobiales; family Nitrobacteraceae; genus Bradyrhizobium; species Bradyrhizobium sp. F1.13.3. The sequence continues at coordinate 58,415 of NZ_JBEPRI010000007.1, forward strand.
GCGTCCACCACCGTCACGGCCTTGGCATCCGGGCTCGTGACATAGGCAAAGCGCCCGTCCGCGCTGACGGCGACGCCGGCGGGTTTGCCGCCGATCGGGATCGTCGCGACGCTGCGCGCCGTGGCGAGGTCCACGACCATCAGATCGTCGCTGAGCTGGTTGGTGACGAAAGCCTCTTCGGCGGACACATGGGCAATGCCGGCAAGGCAAAGGCTGGCGGCGGCCGCCGCCAGGACCAGCGCCCGCACCGTCAGCTTCCGCTCTCGATCTTCTTCTTCAGTGCCTCGAGGCCGGCCTGATACAGCCCCTTCACTGCCTTGACCGCGGCTTCGTCACTCAGCTCCGGCGGCGGGTCGTTGTTGGGAAAGCCGCGGTAGAACGCGCCGGCCCATTCCAGCGTCGAGCCCTTGCCGTCGGCACTCGGCGTCACCGTCAGCGTCGAGGAATAATTGGTCACCGGCAGCACCTTCACGTCCACATTGGTGATCCGGTAGGAATAGCTCATCGCGGCGGCGTCGAACTTGTAGAGCTCCTCGTCGACGGTCGCGCCTCCCGTCAGCGTCAGCTTCCGCGTCGCGCCGATCTCGTTGCCCTTCTCGCCCTCGGTCTTGGTAACAGGCGGCAGCCAGCTCATGTCCTGGAAATTGCCGATTGCGGCCCACACCTTGGCCGGGGCAGCGTTGATCTCGATGGATTCGCGCACCTTCTGCCGGGTCGGCCCGTGGGCCCAGGCCGATGTCAAAGCCACCGCGCCCGCGGCAGTGAGCACCGCGGCCAGGACCGTGCGCCGTCCAATCGTCACCCTCATCTCGTTTCCTCATGCGTCTCATTGATCATGCGCGACTTGAAGCGCGCTGGGATCATGGTAGCGCATTTTGCGGCCGAGGGGAGACCCGTTCGTGGCCGCGTTGCGGCGGGCGTCCGGGCGCCCCACAACCCCTTGCCGCCCGGCGGGCAAAACACCCAAGCAGAGGGTCAATCACGGCTCGCAAAAATATTTCTCTTTATCCGTATTTCGGTTTATCGTATAGACGACCATCCCAACCCGGCCGAGGGGCGGATCGCGATCGTCACGAACGCGGGATGGGACGTGGTGGACGCAGGCGGCGTCGGCGCGAAGGGCTTTGCAGGGCGGGAAACCGTGAGCGATGGCGTCGCGCACACGACCGGTGCAGCCTGCGTACGGCAAAATCGTGTGGTCCTAGCGCCCGGGGTCTGTGCGCCAAGTCTTGCGGTGATGTGGCGGCCCGACCGGGCGCGCGCATCAGCCATCCGCAAGGCGGCGGGGGCAATAGTGCATCGCTCCCCGGGGAGAGCGCGACATAAGCCGTCAAACCACTGCGCAGGGAAGGCCGTGTGTTGGGCTTCACCTGTATGCCGCTGTGCAGCCTCTTGTAGCGCAACCTTCGCACAGTGGACCGTGGGTGCCAGCCGGCACCCGGCCTTCCCTGCGCCCTCGGCATTTTGGGGGCGACCGTACTGGCAAAGCTCGGGCGCGATGTGCCGCGAGGAGGCGAAGATGTGTTTACGATTCAGAAGCGAGTTGGTGGAGAACAACGAACGCTTCTCGCGCCGTCATTGCGAGCACAGCGAAGCAATCCAGAGTACCTCCGCGGAGAGACTCTGGATTGCTTCGTCGCAAGCGCTCCTCGCAATGACGACCGAGACAGTGAGTGGCTGTCGCGTCCCTCGCTCACTCCCCCAGCGTCGCCTCCACGAACCCGCGCGGGTCGTCATAGAACTCCCGCATCACCCGGTAATGATCGGTCTGCTCCACCGTCGTCGGCTCCAGGCCGTATTTCCCGAGCCGGAGCAGCTGTGCGTTGGGATAGGCCATCAGCATCGGCGAATGGGTTGCCATGATGACCTGGCAGATGCGGGACTCCTCCATGCATCTCAGCAGCTTCAGAAATTCGATCTGGCGCGCAGGCGACAACGCCGATTCAGGCTCGTCGAAGATGAAAATGCCCTGGCGCTGGCAGCGCTCCTCGAAGAAGCGCAGGAATCCTTCGCCGTGGGAATGCGACAGGAAATCGGGGCCGACCTGCCCGGCATCACGTGCGGCCTTGTCGAGATATCGCGCCACCGAGAAAAAGCTCTCGGCGCGAAAAAACCAGCCATTGGTAATCTTCGGCAGCCAGCTTGCGCGCAGCGCCCTGGAGAGTTGGCCGCCCATCGTCTCCCTCGCTTCGGAGTGATCGACGGGCATATAACCCTTCCCGCCACCCGCATCGTCGTAGCCGGCGAGCGCGGCAATCCCCTCGAGGATCGTCGACTTCCCGGTGCCGTTCTCGCCGACGACGATCGTGATGCCGGCGTCGAAGTTGAGCTCGAAATCGTCCGGAAAGATGGGTAGGCAAAACGGATAGACTTCGCGATCGTGGACCTGCAACGGGTCGAGCCAGATCCGCTTCAGATAAGGCGCCGGCAGGTTGATCGTTCGACCACGTCTTCGGCTCATGCCCGGCCCTCAACCCTTCCCACCGATCTCTTAACCTGAACATATCAGGAACGAAACCCTCGCGAAAGCTGCATCTGAGAAACAGATGGAAACAAACGGCACAAACCCGATATGCGCCACTTGGACGCAAATTATAACCTCAGATTGTGGGCCGAATTCATCCTTGGGATACGCAGCTGAGACAGTTTCCTGGCATGAGGCCAGCCCCCACCTCGCGACCCCGCAATGATTGACGGACGTCCGGGACTGTAAGAGCCGCGAGGAGTGCGCGATGGTATCAACGTATTTCAGTTACAGCTACATCGCGCGCAATCTCAAGCAGTCCCTGACGCGGGTCGAACAGCAACAGGACGTGGCGCGAGAGGCCGCCTACTACAAAGCCCACATCGGCAAGGTGAAGTCCGTCGACGACTTCATGAAAGACTATCGCCTTTATCACTATGCAACGAAGGCATATGGCCTGGAAGACATGGCCTACGCCAAGGCCTTCATGAAAAAGGTGCTGGAGAGCGACCTCTCCGACGCAAACAGCTTTGTCAACAAGCTGGTCGACAAGCGTTACCGCGAGTTCGCCGCGGCATTTTCCTTCAATGGCAGCGCCACGCCGGTTGCGCAATCGGAGAACCAGACGGATGAGATGATCGGTCTGTATACGGCGACCAGGAAGAGCCAGGTCGATGCACTTACCGGCGACTCGAATTACTACAGCGCCGAAATCGGCAACATCAGCAGTGCAGACCAGCTCCTGAACAACGACCGTCTTCGCAACTATGTCTATTCGGCGTACGGGATCGATCAAGGCAAGTGGTCGCGTGACACGATAAGTCAGGTCTTGCGCAGCGATCCATCCGATCCCAACAGCTACGTCAACACCACTTTCGCCTCTCAGCTGAGTGGCCTCAACGCCGACCTTGCTCAGGCCCGATCGGATGTCACCGCAGCCAATTCAAGGATCGCCGACTACACCGCCCAACTCTCGCAACCGGGCGCGAACGTGACCCAGTTGAACGTCCAGATCCTGGTCGAAAAGTATCACCTGGAGTCATATGCGAACAGCATTTCCAGCCTCAGCGACCAGATAGGGACGATCGGCGGGTTTGTGGACCTCGCCGGCGCGTTCGAGTTTTCCTCCGACGGGTCGCTTCCGTCAGGCGTATCCGCGCAGAGTGCTGCAAACGTCACGATCACGAAACAGAGGTTCGACGACAGCAAGTCCGACGTCTATTCGGCGGCGAGCCCGTTGAACGAAGCTTTTGCGATCAGGCAATTCAGAACAGCCATCCTCAAGATCAATTCAGTCCAGGCGTTCGTATCGACACCAGGCGTGTATGATTTTGCGCTGGGAGCCGTCGGCCTCGATCCCGCAAACGTCTCGCCGGCGACTGTGACGGCCGTGCTCGAAAGCGATCTCAACGACCCCAACAGCTACGTCTATACCCTCAAGGACAATCGATATCTGGAGCTGGCACGCGCCTTCAACTTCGACGCAAAGGGCAATCTTACGACCCCCTTGGTGGCTCAGGACTCGGCTGAAGTCCTCCAGATCGCGAAGGACTATGTCGTTGCAGCGGTGAAGAGCGCAAGCACGGCAACTCCCCAGCAGCAGGCGGCAGTTCGGGCACAGGCCACGAAGGATGCGTCGGAATATCAGCAAGCCATCACCGGGATCGACAGTGTTTCCGATCTTCTCGCAAACAGGCCGATGGTTGATTTCATCCTCCTGGCAAAGGGCTTGGACCCCAGGAAGGTCAGCACGGAATTTCTCAAGAAGATCTTCAGCTCCGACCTGAACAATCCAAAGAGCTTCGCGAACACCGAGAACGATCCTCGCTTTGCCGAAATCGTCGCGTCGTTCAATTTCGACAGCAAGGGCAACGTCGCGCGCCTTCCGATGATGGGGCCGCAGAAGCGGGATCAGTTTCGGGAAACACAGGCGAATTATGTCGAGCAAAGCCTGGAGCAGCAGCAAGGGGATGCGAATCCCGGCGTGCGCCTGGCGATCTATTTCCAGCGGAAGGCGGGGGACATCACGTCCGCGTACGACATCCTTGCCGACAAGGCGCTTTCGGAGGTGTTCAGGACCACCTTCGATCTGCCTGACTCGATGGCGGCGATGCCGATCGATCAGCAGGCCAAGTTCGTGGACAGATTCATGAAGATCAAGGACCTGTCCGATCCCGCGAAGGTTACAAAGCTGCTGAACCGTTTCTCCGCCATGTATGACATCAGAAACAGCCAGAGCACCGGGCAGGGTCAATCCCCCCTGCTCAACCTGTTCCAGGGATCCGGTTCGGGGATCAGTGACTCCACATACTTGGCCATTGCCAAGCTACGCACCCACTGATGATCGCTCTTCGGGGCTAGCCCAACACCTCGAGCACCAGCTCCATGGTCATCAGCACGGGATTGTCGCCACGGATCAGACGTCCCTCCGCCATGCCGCCGGTGTAGTCGATCAGCGCGACGTCGAGTGCGGCTTCGAGGGCGCCGGAGGGACCGGCCGCAATCGTGCCGGCGGTTACTGCAAGCTCGGTCGCGAAGGGCTCGGTCACACCGCCATGAGTAAATCGGGCGCCGATGGTCGAACCAACACCGCCATGAATCTTCCCGCTCGCGATACCCTGCGCGCGGCAGAAGTCTTCGAGACAGCCGGCAAAATCCTGATTGGGGCGCAGCCGCAGCGCGAAAGCGCGGCTGGTCGTGCGCGCGCCGGTGCGCGCAGCCGCCACTGGCCCGAACAGCTTGAAGTTGGTCTCGGGATCGAACTCGGCGCTAAACATCGCACCATCGATGCCGAAGGCCTCGACCTCGAACGGCTCGGCGACATCGGTCTCGTCCGGCAGCATGTGGCCGCCACTGGCGCGGCCATCGGCCTCCGTCCACAGCCCATGGCAATGAAAGAACGGCGCGCCGTCGCGCATGCCCAGCGTCATGCTGCCGAGCCTGGTGCGCGTCACGCCGCTTGGCCGGAATGTGTCGCTGTAGAACGCGGCGTTCTCGCTGGTCTTCGACAGCGCCGGCATGACATAGCCGAACGGCCTGAGCGCGCCGCGCCCGAAGCAGAGCACACCGCCGGCAAATCCCTCCGCGGCAAAACCGCGGCGCGCCCCCTCCAGCAGCGGCAGTCCTGCTTGAAGCGTGAAGGAGAAAGCGCGTCCCCTCGCCTCCACCCATTGGATGCGTTCGGCGACCGGCGCGCCGGGCTGCTTGATGCTGCGCATGACCTTCGCTCAGCCCACTCGTGTCTTATCGAGATCGAGCAGCCCGCGTGCCTCGAGCTCGTCGCGAACCATCCGTTTGGGAATCTTGCCGTAGCCGGATTTCGGCAAGGCCTCCCAGAAGAAGAACCGCTTCGGCATCTTGTAGCGCGGCACTTTGGGCGACAGGAACGCCGCCATCTCCGCTTCGCTCACCGGCTTCGCGCCTTCGCGGGCGACGCAGACGGCAACGCCGACCTCGCCCCAGGTCGCATCGGGCACGCCGAGCACCGCGACCTCGCCGACGCAAGGATGGGTCAGGATTTTCTCCTCGATTTCGCGCGGATAGATGTTGGAGCCGCCGGAGATGTACATGTCGGAGGCTCGTCCGGTGATGTAGACGAACCCCTCCTCGTCCATGTGGCCGAGATCGCCGGTGCGGAACCAGCCGTTGCGGAACGCCTTCGCGTTGGCATCGGGATTGTCGTAGTAGCCGGCAAGCACCGCGGGGCCGATTACGCAGATCTCGCCGCTCTGGTTGGCGCCGAGTTCGCGGCCCTCGTCGTCCTGGATCGAAACCTGCATGCCGGTACGCTCGAAGCCACAGGTGCCGATCTTCGCGTGCGGCCCGTCCTCGGGATCATGCAGCGCCGCCGGCAGCACCGTGATGTTGCCGGTCACCTCGCCGAGGCCGAAATACTGCACGATGACCTTGCCGAGCTTCTTCAGCGCAGCCTTCTGGTCCTCGCGATACATCGGCGCACCCGCATAGATCACCTGGCGCAGCGAGGAATGATCGTATTTGTCGGCGGCGGGATGCTCGACCATCATCTTCAGAATGGTCGGCACCACGAAGAGATTGCTGACCCGATGCGCCTCGATCAGGCGGAACGCCTCGTCGATGTCGAATTTCTCCGTCGGCAACAGCACGGTGCACACGCCGCGCGCGGTCTGCACCAGCTGATGCACGCCGGCGCCATGCGACAGCGGCGCCACCACCAGCGAGGCATCCGCTTCGGTGACGCCGGGGGTGAGATCGGCGAGATGGTTGGTGACGACAAAACCCATCTGACCGTGGGTGAGCACCGCAGCCTTGGAGCGGCCGGTGGTTCCCGATGTGAAGAAGAACCAGCAGGGATCGTCGTGCTCGACCGCGACGTTCTCGACCACCGTGCCTGCGCGCAAAGCGACGGCATCCGCAATCGACGTCTCGGCAAATGGCGCCCGACCGTCGATGCTCCAGGTGAATTCCAGCTCTCCATCCTTCACCGCCGCCGCGTGCTCGGGAAAATCGACGTGGCACAGAAACGCCTTCGCGCCGGAAGCCTCCGCGAGATAGGCGACCTCGTCCGGCATCAGGCGGAAATTGGTCGGCACCCAGACGGCGCCGAGCCGAAACGCGGCGAACATCGAGAAGAACATCTCGTCGCCGTTCTTGGAATGGACGAGGATGCGGTCGCCCTTGGCGATGCCGCGGGCCGCGAGCGCTGCGGCCAGCGCCGAGACCTGCGCGTCGATCTCGCGCCAGGTCCAGGATCTGTCGCCCCAGACGAAACCGGGACGCGCTCCATGCCGCCGCGCATTCTGGGTCAGCATGTGAGCGAGATTCATGACGCGGCGGGACATGCGCAGGGGCTGCATCGGGTTTCCTCTTCGGCGGCGGACGGCACACGAACCGCCCGCTCATTGCAGCCCATTTATCGCCATCGCCAGTACCCCTGCAAGGCTGCCGGGCGCAGTGCAGCCCATCCAACCGTTCAGGAAATTTTAAACATGATCGGCGCAACCTTCGTCAGTTCTCGCGTAAAGAGTGCCGCATCATGGTCAAAGCGCCCGCCCTCCTCCTGCTATCGCTGGCGCTTGCCGGGTGTGCCGTGGGCCCACAAGCGCACTTCGCCTCCGATCCCGCCTTCAAGTCTACTCGCTATGCCTGGGACGGCGCCGGCGAGAATCCCAATCACCCGCGCGCTGCCTCGGAACCAGCACGGACCGCCCGATCCGAGCGCAACAGATCGCAAGCCGGGCTTCAGCCCTATTCAAAGGAATGGTGGCAGGCGCAGGACGGCATCGAGGCTGAACAGGACGCCAGGGTCAACCGTTCCCTCGTCATCTGTCAGGGATGCCTGCGCCCGCAGCCGCAGCCCGAGGATTCCAGGCTCGCCAAGGCGACCGATTGAAGCATCCGGACTATCAGGACCCGGAGAAAGTCCAGCCCCGTCGTCGCGAGCAGCGACCGAGAGCTACAACGCCCCGAGCTTCCGCAATGACTCCTGTGCGGTCTGCAGGCCCGGTTTCAATTCCAGCGCCTTCCTGAAATCGGCAATCGCGCCCTGTTTGTCGCCGAGCCGCAGCTTAGCCTGTCCGCGGTTGTTCCACGAGAACACGTCGGAGGGATCGTATTGCAGCGCCTTGTCGTAATCGGAAACGCCGCCCTTGCTGTCGCCCTGATAGAGCCGGATCATGCCGCGATTGCGCCAGCCCCGCGCGTCGGTCGGCGCAACACGGATCGCCGCACCATAATCGGCGGCGGCGCGATCGAGCTGCTCGCTGTCGCGATAGACGTTGCCGCGGTCGATATAGGCGAGCACATCGGGCGCGAGCTTGATCCGCGTCGTGTAGTCGGCGATGGCGTGCGCCATGTCGTGCCTGCGGTAATACACCAACGCACGATTGGCGTAGGCCATGGCGTATTTGGGATCGCGCTTGATCGCGGCATCAAAGTCGGCGAACGCACCGTCGAGATCGCCCTTGTTGAAACGCGACTCGCCGCGATTGCCGTAGGCCAGCGCCAGCGAGGGATCGAGCTTGATGGCCAGGTCGTAATCGGCAATGGCGCGATCATAGTCGCGCTTGAAACCGTAGACACGGCCGCGATTGCTGTAGGCGCAGGCATAACCGGGGTCGAGCCTGACCGCCTCGTCGAGATCGGACAACGCCGCCTCGAGCTCGCGCTTCTCGGTGAGGCCATGACCGCGATTGCAATAAGCGCCGGCGAGCCGAGGTCCGCTCTCGCTGTTCGTTTCGATCACGGTCGAGCAAGCCTTGATCCGCTCGTCCGGCGTGCTGGTCAATCCGACGCAAGCCTCCCAGGCCGGACCGCCTGCCGCAGCCGGCGCCGGCGAGATCAGCGCGGCGAGCAGCGCCAGGAGGCTGAGCGGGACACGCATTTTCCGGATATCTCCCCTGCGGCAACCTCTCTTGGTCGCACCTTGGCAAGGGCCGGTTCAGGCGCCTAAATCAGAGGCAAGCAGCATGTCGGGAGGATTTTGCATGGCGCCATCGGTACGGGACAACAAGGACAGAAGCCGCTTCGAGCTCGATGTCGGCAGTGAAATCGCCTTCGCCAATTACCGGCTGACGCCGTCGGCGGTGATCATCACCCACACCGAGACGCCGCGCGCGCTGCGCGGCCGCGGCATCGGCTCCGAGCTGGTCAAGGGCGCGCTGGAATTGATCCGCCGCGACGGCAGGAAGGTGATCGCCGGTTGCGGCTTTGTCGTCGACTATCTCGACAGGCATCCGGAAGATGCGGATCTCGTCGCCTGAATGCAAAAGGGCCCGCGCGATCGCGGGCCCTTGGGTTACGACCGGCGATCTCGGTCAGTGCTTGATCTCCGGCGGCAGCTTGCCGCCGTTCGCGGCGAGCTTCGACATCACCTGCTTGTGCAGCCAGACGTTCATGCTCGCGGAATCGTTGGTGTCGCCGCTGTAGCCGAGCTCCTTGGCGAGGTCCTTACGCGCAGCGAGGCTGGAATCGATGTCGAGCGCCTTCATGAGGTCGACGATCGAGGTACGCCATTCCAGCTTTTCGCCCTTGTGCGCGGCGACCGCCGCGTCGACGATCGAGGCAACGTCCACCGCTGGCGCCGATCCGCTCGGCGCTGCCCCCGCGGGCGCGCTGCCCGATGGTGCGCTGCCTGCGGGCGCCGCGGAAGCTGGATGGCTACCGAAGATCGCGCCCATAATTTTCCCGAAAATGCTCATGTCTGCTCCCCGAAAAGGACCCGTGGAAGGGCCTTGAGTGGCCCTTATAGACCAAGTTGCGTCATTGCGCCCGCGAAGTTCCGCGAGCCAACACGCAGCATCAGCTTATCTGCGGCGAAATGACGACCGAATGACATCGTCGAGGTTGCGCTGCGGCATCGAATCTCACCCAAGCGTGAGGGACAGGACTCGCAAATGGGCGTACGCTTCACGTTCAGTTCGCGATGCCATCCAGAATCGCGTCTGGTTGAGATCGCGAAACTCAGAACAGCGGCCGCTCGCGCCGTTTGCTGGCGCCAGATGCGGCCGCATGGCAAGGGAGCTAGCGACCATGGCCACACTCTACCAGGGCAATGTCCCCACCATGGCCCAGACCGCCGAAGCGGCTGGACCGGTGATCCGAACCATCCAACTCTCCGATCTGAACGATGCGCTCAAGCGCGGCTGGGAAGATTTCAAGGCGGTGCCGAGCCACGCCATCATCCTCTGCGTGATCTATCCTGTGCTGGGCCTTGTGCTCGCCCGCGTGGTGATGGGCTATTCAGTGCTGCCGTTGTTGTTTCCGCTGGCCGCGGGCTTCGCGCTGATCGGCCCGTTCGCCGCTCTCGGTCTCTACGAGCTCTCCAGCCGGCGCGAGCGCTATGAAGAAGCCAGCGCCTGGGATGCCATGGAGGTGCTGCGTTCGCCCTCCTTCGGCGCTATGCTCGGCCTCGGCGCGCTGCTGCTGGCCCTGTTTGTGACCTGGGTTGCGACCGCGCAGGCGATCTACGTCGCCGCTTTCGGCTATGAAGGCGCGTCCGGGATCTCGGATTTTCTGACGCGCGTTCTCACGAGCCGGCAAGGCTGGTGGCTGATCGTGGTCGGCTGCGGCACCGGCTTCCTGTTCGCGCTTGCCGCGCTCTGCATCAGCGCCGTGTCGTTCCCGCTGATGCTCGACCGCCATGCCGGCGCGTTCGAGGCAATGGTGACGTCGCTGCGCGTCGTCGCGAAGAACCCGGTGCCGATGGCGGCCTGGGGCCTGATCGTGGCCGTCCTGCTGGCGCTGGGCACGATTCCCGCCTTCCTCGGCCTTGCCGTGGTGGTCCCCGTGCTCGGCCATGCCACCTGGCATCTCTACCGCAAGGTGATCGCGGCCGATCCGGGCGCGCGCCCGGTGCCGCCTCCACCGCATCGTCCACGCAAGCCGGCTGCCGATTTCCCCGCCAACCTCTTCCCCTGGCGCAATCGGACCGACGCCTGACGATATCGTGACGTGCGATCCTGCCCCGGTGCGGGCAGGATCGCGCACCGCCATGCGCCTTGCTTTGGCCGCGGTTTCCACCGAGATTGCGCCCGCCGTTCAGATCACTTCACGGAATTTATTTGCTCGAATGACCCCGACGATTTCTCGTCTCGCCCTCGCAGCCTTAGCCATCACCGCGTCCATCTTATCCGCTCAGCCAGCGCTTGCCGCTGTTGCCTGCGGTTCAGGCAATTTCGACGCGTGGCTTGCAGATTTCAAAACCGACGCCGCGGCCAAAGGCGTCTCGCAACAGGCCATTTCCGCCGGGCTCGCCGGTGTAACGCTCGATCAAAGCGTGCTCAACCGCGACCGCTCGCAGAAGGTCTTCACCCAGAGCTTCGAGGAGTTTTCCGGCCGCATGGTGCCGCCGCGCCTGACGCGCGGCTCCAACATGATGAAGCAATACGGCTCGGTGCTGTCGCGCATCGAGCAGACCTACGGCGTGCCTGGCGAGGTGCTGGTCGCGATCTGGGGTCTCGAGACCGATTTCGGCGTCAATACCGGTAAGTTCGCGACCATCCGCTCGCTGGCGACGCTGGCCTATGACTGTCGGCGCTCCGAGCAATTTCGCGCCGAGCTGTTGGATGCGCTCCGCATCGTCCAGCGCGGCGACCTCGCACCGGCCGACATGAAGGGCGCCTGGGCCGGCGAGCTCGGACAGACCCAGTTCATGCCGTCGTCATGGATGAAATACGCCGTCGATTTCGACGGCAATGGCAAGCGCGATCTCCTGCACAACGCCCCTGACGTGCTCGCCTCCACCGCGAACTATCTTGCCGGTTATGGCTGGCAGAAGGGTAAGGATTGGCAGCCGGGCAGTCCAAACTTCGCGGTGCTGCAGCAGTGGAACAAAAGCGAGGTCTACTCGAAGACCATCGCGTATTTCGCCACCCAGCTCGCGCGCGCCCCTTAGCAGCCCCTCGTCAAAACGCGGAAGGCCAATCGCCTGGCGACCGGCCCTCTCTGTGCGTTTTTACCCCTATTTGCCCATGGTGGCGTGCATCGCCTTGTTCAGATGCGCGCCGCACGCCCCCATTTTGCCGTTGAGCAGCGAGTCCTGCGCGGCTGCGATCTCCTTTTGCGCGACGAACTTGCCGTCACCATCGGCCATGTTCTCGATCGCGGTCTCGGTCTTCTCCAGATTGGCCGAGCTGCAGCCGCCGGCGGCGTGCTTGGCGGCTTGGGCCGGCGCGACGGCGAACGCGACAGCGGCAATTGCGATAACCCCGAGTAACTTCGTCATGACGTTACCTTCCTTCTCTTGTTCTTGGGCCAGAGCCAGCGACATTGCCGGATTCTGCGACATCACCTTCCTCCGGGCGCGGCAACTTGACGCAATGAATTCCCCGCGAGTATTGCGTGATGTTGCGCGCCACGCAGAGCCACATGCAAAATTTCTGATTTTCATTACACGTTTGTAATCCACGCCACACGTTCGGCGTGTGTGCACCGCGCCCGGGCGGCGGTTGGCGCTGACCAAGCGGAATGAATTCGTCCCTGTCTGGCCGCCGTTTGTCACGTCGATCCAGGTGAATCGCTGGCCGCAGTGGAAAGGTACCGCACAGGCTAGCGAGATGAACACAAATTCACTTTTTTCACTCTGTCCATCATGCGATTCGCGCATGCGAGACTTGGGTATAGGAGCTAGTCAATCAGCTTGCGACGACCGGAAAGCAGCCTATTTGCCTCTGAATGGAACCGGCTGAGCCAAGACAAATCCGTGAATTAACGGGCATTTTTAGCGCGATGTCCCCTGTTCCGCCTACCCTTTGGGCGGGAGTGCTTCCGGGTTAATCGTCCGTTACTAGTGCCATGCATTGAGCGCTTAGCTGCATCGCAACATCGGAACTTTCGCACTGCACCACTCTCACCTATATTCATTTCAACGATGAGGCTCGGGCAAGAGCTGAATCGAACTACAGGAGACTACCAATGCTGCTCTCGCTCATCCGCATGATCCAGGCTTTCCGGGACTATCAGCGCAATGTTGCCGAGCTGTCCCAGCTCAGCGATCGCGAGCTGGCCGACATCGGCCTCGATCGCTCGGACATCCCGCGCGTTGCCGCCGGTCAGTATCAGGGCTGATATCGTTCAGCCCCAAACCGGACGAACCGATAGCGCCCGCCTCGTGCGGGCGTTGTCGCATCCGGAGGCAGAAAACTCGATCTCGGCGATTTCACTGATCGCCGAAAAGCGCTACCTGTCCGCCCCATGACAGGACTCCAATCAGATACCGTGCACGTGATCGGCGCAGGCCTTGCCGGCTCCGAAGCCGTCTGGCAGGTGGCCAAATCGGGCGTGCCCGTGGTGCTGCACGAGATGCGGCCGACCCGCATGACCGAGGCACACCGCACCGATGGGCTTGCCGAGCTTGTCTGCTCCAATTCGTTCCGCTCGGACGATGCCGCCAACAACGCCGTCGGCCTGCTGCACGCAGAGATGCGCCGCCTCGATTCGCTGATCATGCGCGCAGCCGACGCCAACCAGGTGCCCGCCGGCGGCGCGCTGGCGGTGGACCGCGACGGCTTCTCAGCGGCCGTCACCAAGGCGCTGAACGATCATCCCCTGATCGAGATCGCCCGCGGCGAGGTCGCAGGCCTGCCGCCGGCCGAGTGGAGCAACGTCATCGTTGCGACCGGCCCCCTCACTTCGGCGCCGCTGGCCGACGCGATCAGAGAGTTGACCGACGAGAACGCCCTCGCCTTCTTCGACGCGATCGCGCCTATCGTGCACCGCGAATCCATCGACATGTCGGTGGCCTGGTTCCAGTCGCGCTACGACAAGGTCGGCCCCGGCGGCACCGGCGCCGACTACATCAACTGCCCGATGACAAAGGAGCAGTATGACGGCTTCGTCGCAGCGCTGGTCGCCGGCGAGAAGACCGAGTTCAAGGAATGGGAGACCAACACGCCCTATTTCGACGGCTGCCTGCCGATCGAGGTCATGGCGGAACGCGGCCCCGAGACTCTTCGCCACGGGCCGATGAAGCCGGTCGGCCTCACCAATCCGCACGACCCCACCACAAAGGCCTACGCGATCGTGCAGCTGCGCCAGGACAACAAGCTCGGCACGCTCTACAACATCGTCGGCTTCCAGACGAAACTGAAATACGGCGAGCAGCAACGCATCTTCCGCACCATCCCGGGGCTGGAGAAGGCGGAATTTGCTCGCCTCGGCGGCCTGCATCGCAACACCTTTCTCAACTCGCCAAAGCTGCTCGACGGCCAGTTGCGCCTGCGGGCGCAGCCGCGGCTGCGCTTTGCCGGCCAGATGACGGGCTGCGAGGGCTATGTGGAATCCGCCAGCGTCGGCCTGATTGCCGGTCTCTATGCGGCAGCGGAGGTGCGCGGCGAGACGCTTGCGAGTCCGCCTGCTACGACTGCGCTCGGATCCCTGCTTGGCCACATCACCGGCGGCCATATCGAGACCATCGAGCCCGGCACGCGCTCGTTCCAGCCGATGAACATCAATTTCGGCCTGTTCCCGCCGCTCGCCAGCGCACCGACGAAGAAGCCCGACGGAAGCCGGCTGCGCGGGAACGAGAAGACGGTGGCCAAAAAGCAGGCGATGAGCGCGCTGGCGCTCGCCGATCTCGATCGCTGGATCGCCGATCACCTGCGCATTGCCGCCGCGGCGTGAGTTTTCGATGAACCTTCCCAAAGACGACGCCGCAACACTCTCGGCGCGCTGGACCGAGGGCGTGCTGCTCAAGCGCGACGTGTTCTCGACCGTCGAGCGTGGCCGATTCCGCGACGATGACGGCGAGGTCGACGCGGTGCTGCGCCGCCTCGACGAGGTGCCGTGGTGGTCATTCCTTTTGGCGCGCCATCTGTTCGCCCGCGAGAAGCATGCGCTGGCACTCGCCAAGGGACTCGATGTCGGCCCGGAGCTGCTGTGGGCCGGACGCCGCGCGCTGGTGCGCAGCTTCGTCGATGGTGTCGCACTGCATCTGGCGAAACCGCATGGCGACCTCGCCTATTTTCGCTCGGCGAAGGCCGCGCTGCGACGGCTGCGCCGCGCCGGCATCTGCCACAACGATCTTGCCAAGGAACAGAACTGGCTGGTCGGCCGCGACGGTCGCGCCTATGTGACGGATTTTCAGCTCGCGGCCTGCTTCGACCGTCGCGGCCGGCTTTATCGCATCCTCGCCTATGAAGATCTCCGGCATCTGCTCAAGCACAAGCGCTCCTACGCACCCGAGGCGCTAACGCCGCGCGAGCGCAAGATCCTGGCGAAGAAGTCGTTCGCCGCCAGCCTCTGGCTCGCCACCGGAAAGAAGGTCTATCGGGCAATCACCCGCGGCCTGTTCAACTTCACCGACCGTGAAGGCGGCGGCCGCCGCCTCGTCAACGACGCGCCGGTGCTGGCGGAACTGATCCGCAAGAACCCCGCCGTGCGCGACACCGCCATCGTCGCCTTTGCCGACCGCCGCTCCGGCGTCGGCCTCTATGCCTTCGTCGAAGCCGATCAGGCCGCGCTCGAAGGCCAATTGCGGAACGAGCTCACCGCCGCAAAGGGGCCGAAGCCCCCGGAACACATCCAGGTCGTGCACGCACTGCCGCGTAACCCGGACGGCAAGCCGCGCACGGAGATCCTGCAACTGGTCGCCATGAACCAGCTCGATCTGATCGAGCCCATGATGAAGAACGACCAGGACCGTGCTTTCCTCAAGGACATCCTGGAGCAGCGCAAGAACCTGCGCGACCGCTTCAATTTCGAAGCCGACCTGCCGGCGGGCTAGCGTGGATCACGCCTTGAAGCGTCCACATTGGCGATAGAGAAGCGATCCGATATTCGAGCTTGGCGGAGGGACTTGGCGGGGTCATGAGCACTCGGGGGACGATGATGCATCGTGTGGTTGGCGGCCTGATCGCCGGCCTTCTGCTGCTCGCCACCACGCCCGCAATGGCCGAGGCTCCGGCCGAGCTGATCTCCAGCTTCCGCCTCAAGCATGGTGAGGTCCGCGTCGTCCGCGATTCGACCCTCGACCGCATCGCCATGGACCAGGCGCGCGCGATGGCGACGAAGGACGACCTCAGTCACGACGCCCTCGGCCCGTTCAACCGCCGCGTCGCACCTGCCGGCGCAGGCCGCGCCGCCGAGAACATCGCCTACGGCTACGACAATTTCGAGAAGACCCTCGGACAGTGGATCGACTCGTCGGGACACCGCAAGAATCTGCTGCTGCACAACGCTTCCCGCGTCGGGATCGCGAGCGCGAAAAACGCCAGCGGGAAGCGCACCTATTGGGCGATGGTGATCGCCGGCGACTACGAGCCGAAGGGCAAAGGCAAAGGTAAGAAAGACGGGGAGCCTCTGGTAGCCGTGAAGCGCGAGGCCGCGCCCGCGAGCAAGCCGAAATCCAGCGGCTGCCACATCAAGCTGCTCGGCCTCTGCATCTGAGATCAAGCCCGGCCGTCTTGCCCGCATCTCTCGACCCGTTTAATCCATGCACGAGGATCGCGAGACGCGGAGGCATGGATGATGGATATCGACCGAATTCGTCGCGACACGCCGGCTGCCTCTCGGCTCGCCTATCTTCATAACGCGGGCGCGGCGCTGATGCCAGTGCCGGTGGTTGCGGCGATGAAGGAACACATCGACCTCGAGTGCGAGATCGGAGGCTATGCCGCCGCCGATCGGGAGTCGCGCCGACTCGAATCCGTTTACGGCTCGGTCGCCCGCCTGCTAAATGCCGCGCCTGATGAGATCGCGCTGATGGAGAACGCGACGGTTGCCTGGCAGATGGCTTTCTACGCGCTTCAGTTTCGCGAGGGCGATCGAATCCTGACCGCCGAGGCGGAGTACGCGGCCAACTATGTCGCCTTTCTTCAGGTCGCCAAGCGCACAGGCGTCGCGATCGACATCGTGCCGAGCGATGCCAGCGGCGAGCTCGATCTCGCCGCGCTCGAACGCATGATCGACGAGCGCGTGAAGCTGATTGCGATCACCTGGGTTCCGACCAATGGCGGGCTGGTCAATCCGGCTGCAGCCGTCGGCAAGATCGCGCGGGCGCACGGCATTCCTTATCTGCTCGACGCCTGCCAGGCAGTCGGACAGATGGCGGTCGACGTCGAGGCCATCGGCTGTGACATGCTGTCGGCGACCGGCCGCAAATTCCTCCGCGGCCCGCGCGGCACCGGCTTTCTCTACGTCCGCCGGGCGATGCTGCAGCAGCTCGAACCGCCAATGATCGATCACTTCGCCGCACCCTGGGTCTCGCGGGACGCTTATCGGCTGCGTGACGATGCGCGCCGTTTCGAGACCTGGGAGAACAACTACGCAGCCCGGCTTGGGCTAGGCGCGGCTCTCGATTATGCCCTCGATATCGGGATCGGCCCGATCGAGCGGCGTTGCCGCATTCTGGCGGACCGCCTTCGGGGTGGCCTTGCGTCGATTCGCGGCATCAGAATTCGCGACCTCGGACGCGCTCCGGGAGCCATCGTCAGCTTCACGGTGGAAGGCTACGGGGCGGAAGCGGTCGTCAGCGACGCGGCCGCGGCCGGCATCACGATCGGTGTCTCAGATCCGTCGAGCACACGCATCGATGCCGAAATTCGCTCGCTGCCACCGGTGGTGCGCGCCTCCCCGCATTACTACAATACGGAAGCCGAGATCGATCGACTGATCGCCCATTTGGCAGGTTTGACGCCGCGATAGCGGCGGGCGCGCAGAGCTCAGGTACAGCGCGCACTCAATCCGGATGCGCCAAGCTTCGCCATGACCTCGTCGAGATGGGCGCTGTCGCGGGTCTCGATCACCAATTGCAGCAACGTCGCCTTGGCCGGAAGATCCGAGAAAGTGCGCTGGTGCGAGACCTCGATGATGTTGGCGCCGGCCTCGGCCAGCAGTGCCGCGACCGCAGCCAGTTGGCCGGGCCTGTCGGGGATGTCGAGCGACAATTGGGTGAGCCGCCCCTCGCGCGCCAACTCGCGGGTCAGGACCGATGCGATCAGACGTGTGTCAATATTGCCGCCGCTCAGCACCAGCCCGACCTTCTGGCCGGCGAAACGGGACGGGTCGGACATGAGCGCGGCGAGGCCGGCGGCGCCGGCGCCTTCGACGACCGTCTTCTCGATCGAGATCAGAGTAGCGACCGCGCGCTCGAGCTCGGCTTCGTTCACCAGTGCGATATCGTCGACGAGGCGGCGGACGATTTCGGCCGTGATCTTGCCGGGCGTTTTCACCGCGATGCCTTCGGCGAGCGTGTCGCCGCGTGCCGGCAGATTGCCGTCGTGGATGGCGTTGTACATCGAGGGGTAGAGCCAGGCCTCGACGCCGAGGATCCGCAGCGACGGCTTGATCGATTTCGCGGCAATGGCGATCCCGCTGATCAGGCCACCGCCGCCGATCGGGACGACCAGCGTATCGAGCTCCGGCACTGCCTTGAGTATTTCCAACCCGACCGTGCCCTGCCCCGCGATGACGAGCGGATCGTCATAGGGATGGACGAAGATCATGCCGCGGGCGTCGCCGTGGCTGCGCGCAAACGCGGCCGCCTCCTCCAGCGTGGCGCCCGTCACCACCACCTCGGCACCGTGATGCCTGGTGTTTTCGACCTTCACCATGGGTGTGCCGACCGGCATGACGATGGTTGCGGGAATGCCGAGCCGCTTGGCGTGATAGGCGACGCCCTGCGCGTGGTTGCCCGCCGACATCGCGACCACGCCGCGCGCGCGCTCGTCCGGCGTCAGCGCCGTGAGGCGGTTGAGCGCGCCGCGCTCCTTGAACGAGGACGTGAACTGGAGGTTCTCGAATTTCAGCCAGATGTCGCAGCCGCAGATACTGCTCAGCGTGCGACTGAAGCTACAGGGCGTCTCGACCACCGCGCCGCGGATGGTCGCGGCGGCGGCATGAATGTCGCTCAGCGAAACCGGGAAGGCGCCGAGATCAGTGGCGATGCTTTGGGACAACTCAGCCATGGGACAGCATAGAGCATTTGGCAGTTTGAGGCGATAAGCCAACCGCTATTTGGTAAACTTTGGGGAACGCGAGGCCCGCCACAGCGTCCACAGCGTGCGCAGCCGCGACGATGGCTGCGGCGTAAAGGGATCGCGCCCTGGCTGCGACAGGCGCTCGAGGTCGGCCCGTACCTGGCTCAAAGGCAGAAACGCTGGCCGTGCCGACACCGGCACCTCGGGCAACAGCGACAAGGCCGTGGTCAAATGCTGCTTGGCCTCGCTCGCGAGCTGGTCCAGGACGGCGCGCAAATTCGGCGTCTCCTTGCCGGCGAACACGTCCTCCATGTTGCAATTGTGGCTGGTCAGCAGCTGCTGCGGCAGGAACAATTGCCGGTGCGCCGCATCACGCGGCAAGTTCGTGATGACTTGCGCGATGCCCTGAGCCAACCCGGCATGCCGCGCGAGATGCTCGGCTGGGTCTAGGGGTGACGCCATGATCCGCGCCGCGAGAGCGAACAACGCCGAGCAGGTCGCGGCCAGATAGCCTTCTAGAGCCGTCATGGTCGGCATTGGGTCGTTGTAGAGATCGAATTGATGCTCGTCGGCGAGCAGCGACAGCGGCTCGACCGGCAGGCCGAAATCACGGATTGCGCGGAGCAGCTCCGCCGCCACCGGATTGCCCTCGGCGCTGCCATGGACCTGGCCCGACAGCATGTCGGTCCACCATTGCAGGCGGATTTCACCGGGCAAGGGCTGGCTCACCTGGTCGCGGACGCGGACGATCTCGACATTGAAGGCATAGAGCGCCAGCAGCGCGCGGCGCTCGGCAGCGGGCGCGAACAGGGTCGCGGCATAGCGCGGAAAATCGTGGCTGCGCACGAGGTCAGCACAGAACGCAGCAGAATCCGGCGGCGGCGCGGAGCCACTCATGGCACGGCGATCAGCGCGGCCGCGACGCGCCGCCGTTCGCCGATCATGATGTTGTAGGTACGCACGGCGGGACCGGTCTGCATCGTATCCAGAACCACCCTCGCCGCTTTGAGCGCCTGGCGCAGTTCCGCCGGCGGCAGCCAGACCCCGGTTCCGGTGCCGATCAGGAGCGTGTCGATGCTGTTGGCGGACTTGAAAACTCGATCCAGCGAATAGCGGTCGATTTTCGCGGGGTCCGTTATGTCCCAGGCCCAGATCGCGTCGGGCAGGCAAAGCAGTGATCCCCGATGCGACATGCCGGCAAAGGCAAAGCCGCCCTTGCCGTAAGCTTCGATCGGCGCCGAGCGTGGGAAATGCGGTGCGTTGGGATCGCCGGCCATGAGCTTCGTCCGAATGAGCTTACTGCCCTCGCAAACTCCTGCGAGGGCACGCAGTTCGGATCATGCCTTGCTTTTCTTCGCGGGCGTAGCACTATCGACCGCATCCTCGCGATGCTCGCCGACGCCGAGGTAGATCAGGATCGGGGCCGCGATGAAGATCGAGGTGTAGGTACCGACCAGCACCACGCCGAACATCATCACCGCGGTGAAGCTGTGGATGGCATGGCCGCCGAACAGCAGCAGAGCCAGCAGCGCCAGCGTCACAGTGAAATGGGTGATGATCGAGCGCGACAGCGTCGAGTTGATCGATTCGTTGAGGAGCTGCGGCATCGGCATCTTCTTGTAGCGCCGTAGCATTTCACGGATACGGTCGTAGATAACGACCGTGTCGTTCAGCGAATAGCCCAAAATGGTCAGAAGCGCCGCGATGCTGGTCAGGTCGAAATCAACCTGGCTGATCGACATGAAGCCGATCGTCAGCACGATGTCGTGCACGTTGGCGATCATGGCGCCGAGCGCGAACTGCCACTCGAAGCGGAACCAGAGGTAGACCAGGATCGAGACGATCGCCAGCATCAGGCCGAGCATGCCGTACGCGAGCAATTCGCCCGATACGCGCGGTCCCACCACCTCGACGCGGCGATAGTCGACGGAATCGCCAAGCGCGGTGCGGACCTTCTGCACGGCCTCCTGCTGGGCGGCGTCGCCGCCCGGCTGCTCCGCGACGCGGATCAGGACATCGGCGGGACCACCGAATTGCTGCAACTGGACTTCGCCCAGACGCAAGCCATCCAACGTCGTACGCATCGCCGCGATATCAGCGGTGCCGGACTTGGCCTGCACCTCGAGCAGCGTGCCGCCGCGGAAGTCGATGCCGAAATTCAGGCCATGGGTGAAGAACAGCGTGATCGCGACGATCGACAACGCCGCCGAGATCGGGAAGCTGATGCGGCGGAACCGCGTGAAGTCGAAATGGGTATCGTCGGGGACGATGCGCAGCGACGGCAGCCAGCCGAATGCAGCAACCACGGTGAGAATGGCAATCAGGACGCCGAGCCCGATGAGAACGGTGTGATTCACGATCAGGCTCCTAGATCGGCACGCTCTGCGGCCGCTTCCACCGCACCCACCAGGCCACGATCAGCCGGGTCAGGGTGAAGGCGGTGAACACCGTGGTGATGATGCCGATTCCGAGCGTCACGGCGAAGCCGCGCACCGGACCGGTGCCGATGTAGAACAGCACCGCGGCGGCAATGAAGGTGGTGATGTTGGAATCGAGGATGGTCGCCAGCGCCCGCTTGAAACCGGCATCGATCGCCGAGATCGCGTTGCGGCCGCCACGCAATTCCTCGCGGATGCGCTCGTAGATCAGCACGTTGGAATCGACCGCGATGCCGACGGTGAGCACGATGCCGGCGATGCCGGGCAGCGTCAGCGTCGCGTTGAGCAGCGACAAGAGGCCGAAGATCATGGCGACGTTGATGGCCACCGCGATGTTGGCGAACACGCCGAACAGGCGGTAGGTCAAAAGCATGAAGATGATGACGAGGATCGAGCCGACGTAAGCCGCAAGCTCGCCCTTCTCGATGGAGTCCTGACCGAGGCCCGGACCGACGGTGCGTTCCTCGACCACCGTGAGCGGTGCCGGCAGCGCGCCGGCGCGCAGCAGGATCGCGAGATCGTTGGCCGATTGCACGGTGAAATTGCCGGAGATCTGGCCCTGTCCGCCGGTGATCGGTTCGCGGATCACGGGCGCCGAGATGACCTTGTTGTCGAGCACGATCGCGAAAGGCAGCCCGACGTTCTCTTGCGTGGCCTGCGAGAACTTGCGCGCACCCGACGTATTGAACTTGAAGCTCACGACGGGTTCACTGGTGCGCTGGTCAAAGCTCGCCTGGGCATCGGTCAGATCGCCGCCGGCGACCAGCACCTGCTTCTTGACCACATAGGGCGTGGGCGGCGGCGACGCGCTCATCAGAAGCTCGGATTCCGGCGGCAAACGTCCCTGCTGCGCCTGATCGGGCGGCACAGACGCATCAACCATGCGGAATTCCATCTTCGCGGTCTTGCCGAGCAATTCCTTCAGACGGGTCGGGTCCTGGAGGCCGGGGACCTGCACCAGGATGCGGTCGTTGCCCTGGCGCTGGATGACGGGCTCGACGGTACCGAGTTCGTTGACGCGGCGTTCGACGATCTGGATCGACTGCTCGATGGTCTTGCGCATGCGGTCGAGCATCGCGGCCTGCGGGATGGTAAGGCGGATCACGCCGCCGCCGGCGTCAGTCACCTCCAGGTCGCGCTGACCGCTGGATCCGACCAGTCCGCCCAGCGGCTGGGACAGCTCGCGCAGCTTGGCGAGCGCAGGCTGCAGGTCCGATTCCTTGGTGATCCGAACCTCGGCCGCGTCGTTGCGCACGGTGACGCCGCCGGTGAAGCCGATCTTGGCATCGCGCAGCGTCCGGCGAACGTCGTCGCGGACCTGGTCGAGCCTTTCCTTCTTCACATAGTTGCCGTCGACCTCGAGCAGCAGATAGGAGCCGCCTTGGAGATCGAGGCCGAGCACGAGCCGACGCTGCGCCCAGGCGGGCCAGGTCTTGACCTGCGCTTCGGGAAAGAAGTTCGGGACCGCGCAGAGGCACACGATCAGCGCCGTCAGGATAATCCCGAGCGCCTTCCACCGCGTGAAATACAACATCGACTGGACCTGTCAGATCAGGAGATTTGAGAGACTCGCGGAAGCACTCACTTCGACGCGGCGTCTTCCTTGGCGCTTTCCTTGGATTCCTTGGCCGGCTCGCCCTTGGCGCGCACGCCGGAGACCATCGAGCGCATCTGCCGCACGCGCACGCCATCGGCGATCTCGAATTCGATCTGGTCGTCGTCGACGACCTTGGTGACCTTGCCGACGAGACCGCCCGAGGTCACGACGGTGTCGCCGCGGCGGATGTTCTTCACGAGGTCGGCGTGGTCACGGACCTTCTTCTGCTGCGGACGCAGAATCAGGAAGTACATGATCACGAAGATCAGGGCGAACGGCAGCAGCGACATCAACATGCCGCTGGTGTCGCCGGCGCCCGCAGCCTGGGCATACGCAGGGGTAATCAGCATTCGGACGATCCTCGTGAGAACGGGGGAAAACCGGTCAGGCCCAAATGGCGACCGGTTCGGTCAAATTCGCGCGGACTATAGCGGCCATTGCCCCAATTGCAACGCTGCCAGACCGCCCTTTTAGCCACCTTGCGGCGCGCGCTCAGGCCCGATAAGGCTGCATTCTCAGGAACTTCGGACATGCCCCAAAAACCAAGCAAAAGTCCGGCCGGCAAAGGCCCCCAAACCCCTGCCACGAAGCCAGCCCGCGTCGCGGCAAAACGTCCCAAGGCGGCCCTCAAAGCGGCTTCCAAGACGATTTCCAAGACGACTTCGAAGGCTAACCAAAGCGTTTCCCAGGAGCGCATCGTTCGCGCGCTGGAGACGATTGCGGCGCACCTCTCCGCTCAAGGCAAGCCCGCCGTCGAACGCGAGTCGTTCAAGCAGTCGGATGCTTTCGTCTGGCATCCTGACGGCCGCCTTGCGGCGGTGCCGCGTGTCAGCCGCGTCGAACTGTTCCTGCTCAAGGGCGTCGACCGGATGCGCGACATCCTGATGGAGAACACCGAACGCTTCGCCAACGGATTGCCCGCCAACAACGCACTGCTCTGGGGCGCGCGCGGCATGGGCAAGTCGTCGCTGGTGAAAGCAGCGCATGCCAGCATCAACGCCGAGCGCAAACCGGCCGACAGACTGAAGCTGATCGAGATTCATCGCGAGGACATCGAGAGCCTGCCGGCCCTCATGGAGCAGCTTCGCGCCTCGTCCTTCCGCTTCATCGTGTTCTGCGACGATCTCTCCTTCGACGGCAACGATGCATCCTACAAATCGCTCAAGGCGGTGCTCGAAGGTGGCATCGAGGGTCGGCCGGAGAACGTCATCCTCTACGCCACCTCCAACCGCCGCCATCTGCTGGCGCGCGAGATGATCGAGAACGAGCGCTCGACCGCGATCAATCCCGGCGAAGCCGTCGAGGAGAAGGTCTCGCTGTCGGATCGCTTTGGCCTATGGCTCGGCTTCCACCGCTGCAGCCAGGACGAATATCTCGCCATGGTGCGGGGCTATTGCAGCCATTTCGGCGTCAAGGTCGACGATAACGCGCTGGAGCGCGAGGCACTCGAATGGTCAACGACGCGCGGCTCGCGCTCGGGCCGGGTCGCCTGGCAGTTCGTGCAGGAGCTTGCGGGACGGCTCGGCGTGAAGCTGGCGGCGACGTAGTCAGTCGGGAGCTTTCGCCCTGTACACCACTGTCATTCCCCCCGCGCAGGCGGGGAATCCAGTATTCCAGAGACGGTTTTGATCGATCGAGACGCTGCGGCGTACTGGGTCGCCCGGTCAAGCCGTGCGACGACACCGTGTTTGTTGCGATGGCGCGCCCGACTTCAGGCTCACGCCCCGTTCAGGAATTGAAGCGGGTCAACCGGGCTCGATCCCTTACGGATCTCGAAGTGGAGCTGCGGCGACGCCACCTCCCCGGATTGACCCGACTTGGCAATGACCTGACCGCGCTTGATGGTATCGCCGCGCTTCACCATCAGCTCACTCGCATGGGCATATGCGGTGACGTAGCCGTTGGAGTGCCGAACCAGGACGAGATTGCCATAACCTTTCAGCTCGTTGCCGGAATAGGCAACGACACCGTCTTCAGCCGCCTTGACCGGCGTACCCTCGGGCACCGCAAGATTGATGCCGTCGTTGGACTTGCCATTGGTCTTGGCGCCGTAGCTCGTGACCACCTTGCCACGCACCGGCCAGCGGAAAGTCGGCAACGCGCTGGTGGTCTCCGCAGCTTTCGCCGGAGCTTCCGCGGCCTTCTCCTCGACATTGGCCGTGGCCTGGGCCAGGCGCGCGCTTTGCACCGGCGCGACGGCCGCCATTTTGGTGGCGGGCGCAGGCGCGGCCGCAACGGGCTGCAGCGTTCCCGCGACGGGAGCGGCTCCGACCGGAGCCGCGGCAAGCGGTGCTGCGACAGCGGCGGTCTTGGCGCCGGGCACGGCCAGCCTGGTGCCGAGCTTGAGCTTTGCAGAGGGATCGAGGCGGTTGGCGCGGGCCAATTCGGCCGCCGAGATATGGTTCTTGCGGGCAATGCTGGCGAGCGTGTCGCCGTGGTTCACGAAGTGCGTGCTTGACGGCGCGGCAACGGCCGCAACCGGCCTCGCGGCAGGCGCCAGCGCGGGGGCAGCGGCGACGGGAGCCATGAGCGGCGCGGGCGCGGCGGCCGTAGCCGGGTGCGGGATGATCAGTTGCTGGCCGGGCGAGAGCGCGCGCGGCCCCTTGTAACCGTTGGCGGCGAGGATCGCCTGCGGCGTGACGCGATAGCGTTTGGCAAGCAGGTCGAGCGTATCGCTGGTGCCGACGATGATCTTGGTTCCACCGACCGGCTGGGCGGCTGCGACCGAGCGCGGCGGCACGGTGGCCGTGGTCTCGAGGTGCGGCTGCGCCGGGGGTGCGTAGGAGCCGACACCGCGGCCGCCTCCGGACACGCCGCCTGCGGCAACCGGATAGGATTGCGGCGCGGACACCGCCGGCGGCAAAGGCTGCGACTGATAATAACCGGGCTGCGTCTGCGGCCGCGAATATTGCGGCAATTCACGCTGCGGCGGCGGTGCCTGCTGCACCGAACCGGTCGATTCCTGCGCGAAGGGATTGGAGAAGTTCGACTGGGACATGCGCGACGACATGTCGGCGCTGCACCCTGCGAAGCTGAAGGAGATCAGCGCCAGCACCGCGACCTGCGGCACACGGCGCGAGTAAAGCAACTCGGCGGCAACGGACATGGTTACTCACTCGTACGCAACAGAACTGGTGTTTTAAGTAAACACGCGCCGAGTAAATAACGGCTTAACCCTCCCAATAAGATGTTGGCAGCACAGCCAATCCGGAATTCTACAGCTCCCGCGCCACGCCGGGCAGCGCCGGCACGAACCGGACCTCGACGAGTTCCTTGCGCTCGATCCCGGCTTCGGTCCGGCTCAGGCGGATCAGCGTCTGCACGCCCTGATGCGGGCCGACGGGCGCGATCAGGATGCCGCCCACCTCCAGCCGCTCGACCAGGTTGTCCGGGAGTTGCTCCATCGCGGCCGTGACGATGATGCGGTCGAACGGTCCGATATTGGGAGGCAGATTGAGTCCGTCGCCCAGCATCACCTCAACGTTATGATAGTTGAGCTTTTCAAGCCTGATACGTGCGGCATCCGCAAGCTTGCGGTAGCGCTCGACCGTCAACACCTGGCCAGCGAGCCGCGACAGCACCGCCGCCTGGTAGCCCGAGCCGGCGCCGATTTCGAGCACGCTGTGCTTCTTCTGAAGCTGGAGCTGCTCGGTCATGTAGGCGACGACGAAGGGCTGGCTGATGGTCTGCCCGCAGGCGATCGGCAGCGCACTGTCGCGATAGGCGCCGTCGCGATCGGCGTCGTCGACGAATTGATCGCGCGGCACCTCCTCCATGGCCCGCAAGACCGCCTGGTCGCTGATGCCCCGACGCCTCAGCGTGAGCTGAAACATCATCTTTTCCGGCGGGTGCTGATGGGAGGTCATTGCCTGCTTGCGCTGTCTTTTGGTGTCCGGGACGCCAACCTAGGCCGCGAGATTCTTGTTCCGGCTTAGGGAACCCATGATAGGCTTCGGATGGCGTAGTTGACCACAAATTGGCTTGCAACGGGCGAGCCGCGACGGCCATTTTCAGGCATCCGTTCGTCGAAACGCGCATTGCGTCGATTCATGTTATCTGCGAACGTTTTTGGCGATGGGCAAGGACTCGACCATGACTGCGACGGGGCTTACCGGCCGCTCTGTATTCCTCGTCGAAGACGAGGTGATGATCAGGATGATGGTCGCAGACATGCTCGAAGAGCTTGGCTACAAGATCGCGGCCGAGGCTGGCGACATCACCGAAGCCATGCGGCTCGCCCAGGCAACCGAGTTCGACATTGCCATTCTCGACGTCAACGTCAACGGCAAGGTCATCTCGCCGGTCGCCGATGTCATCAAGGCGAAGGGCTGCCCGTTCATCTTCGCCACCGGATACGGTTCCTCCGGCCTGCCCGAGCAGTACCGCGATCGGCCGGCGCTTCAGAAGCCGTTTCAGCTCGATGCCCTCGGCAAGACCATCGAAGCCGCGCTTCGCGGCGGCTAGGCTACTTCAGCGTCGCACTCAACGCCTCGGAAAACGCCTCGTTGGTCCGGTCGAGCCTGAGCGGCGTGACGGAGACGTAGCGTTCGCGGAGCGCCGCGAGATCGGTGCCATCGGCCGGCGTATCCATCATCGCGGTGCGCTCGAAGCCGATCCAGAAATAGGGATTTCCACGGCCGTCCCTGCGCTCGTCGATCTTGAGGAATCCGAGATTGCGCTTGCCCTGCCGGGTCACGCGGATGCCCAGCACATCCTCCGGCGCGCAGGCCGGGAAGTTGACGTTGATGACGGTGTCCTTTGGGATCCCGGCGGCGATCACCTTGCGCAGGATGTCGGGCCCGAATTTACGCGCGGTGTCCCACAGCGGCCGGTCGCGGGTCTCGACGCTGAATTCCTGCGACAGCGCGAACGACGGCAGCCCCAGGATGGTGCCTTCCAGCGCGCCGGCGATGGTGCCGGAATAGACCACGTCCTCGGCGACGTTGCGGCCCTTGTTGACGCCGGACAGCACGACATCGGGCAGCTTGGCGCCGAGGATGTGGCGCGCGCCCATGATGACGCAGTCGGTCGGCGTGCCGCGCACCGCGAAGTGCCGCGGACCGACCTCGCGCAGACGCAGCGGATCGTTCAGCGACAGCGAATGCGACACGCCGGACTGGTCGAGCTCAGGCGCGACCACCCAGACGTCACCGGACAATGCGCGCGCGATCTCCTCCAGGACCTTGAGGCCGGGGGCGTGGATGCCGTCGTCATTGGTGCAGAGAATGCGCATGGGAAAGGTCGATTCCTGAAGCGGGTCTCAGCCGTCTTATCCGGCCGGGGCCTATCAGGCAAACCGGCCGACCGGGACCGGACCCCCGTTGCCGGCTTGGCCGACTATCGGCGGACGCGCCATTGCGGCAGAAAGCGCGCCAGCCGGCCCTCCGCGTGCAATTTCATCGCCGGCACGACAGGGCTCACGATCGGTGCCTCGATGACGCCGAGCGCCTCCAGCTGTGCGACGAACGGGTCCGCCACCGGCGCCTGCGGAAAGCGCTCGCGTGCCAGCGTCAGTGCCTGGTCGAAATCCACGGCATTCACACCGGGCTTGGCCCGCCGGCTCTGGATCAGATCGTCGTCCCAGAGCCGCGTGATCTCGATGTCGAGCACGCCACGCAGCCGCTGATCGACGGCCTGGATGCCGGCACCCGTCACCGCCCATTGTCTGCCGACCCAGAAGATGTCGCGGTGCAAGGCCATGAACGATGGGTTCGCGTTGTCGGGTGGCCGGCAGGATAACCGGCCGCCCGATCTTCGCAACCAAACGTTTCTCCATTTCAGATGGGCAACGCGCCTAGTCGCGTGCGACCACCTTAAGCCCGCCCATATAGGGCTGGAGCACGCTGGGGACCGCAATCGAGCCGTCCTCCTGCTGATAGGTCTCCATCACGGCGATCAGCGCGCGGCCGAGCGCGGTGCCGGAGCCGTTGAGCGTGTGCACGAACCGCGGCTTGCCATCGGGGCCGCGCGAGCGCGCGTCCATCCGGCGGGCCTGGAAATCGCCACACACGGAGCAGCTCGAGATCTCGCGGAATGCCCCGCCGTCGCCCTGGCCCGGCATCCAGACCTCGATGTCATAGGTTTTTTGCGACGAAAAACCCATATCCCCGGTGCACAGCGTCATCACGCGGTAATGCAGGTCGAGCCGCCGCAGCACTTCCTCGGCACAGGCGAGCATGCGCTCGTGCTCGTCCTTGCTCGTCTCCGGCGTCGTGATCGAGACCAGTTCGACCTTGGTGAACTGGTGCTGCCGGATCATGCCTCGGGTGTCGCGCCCAGCGGCGCCCGCCTCCGCGCGAAAACATGGCGTCAGCGCGGTCAGCCGCATCGGCAGCTGCTTTTCGTCGAGGATGGATTCGCGGACGAGATTGGTGAGCGCCACCTCCGCGGTCGGAATGATCCCGAGACGCTCGGTCCGGAGCCGCTCATGGTCGGGCGCGGCTAGCAATTCGCCCTTGATCGCCCAGAACTGGTCGTCCTCGAACTTCGGCAATTGTCCGGTGCCAAACATGATCTCGTTGCGCACGAGCAGCGGCGGATTGATCTCGGTATAGCCGTGCTCGTCGACGTGTAGATTCAGCATGAACTGACCGAGAGCGCGTTCGAGCCGCGCCAGCCCCTTCTTCAGCACGACGAAGCGCGCACCGGAGAGCTTTGCCGCCGTCTCGAAGTCCATGTCACCGAGCGCGGCGCCCAGATCGTCATGGGGTTTTGGCGCGAACGCGTACTCGCGCTTCTTGCCAAAGACATGGCGCTGCACATTGCCGTGCTCGTCCACACCATCGGGCACCTCGGCGAGCGGCAGATTGGGGATCGCCGCCAGCTCCTTGGCTAGCTCGTCGTCGGCAGCCTTCGCGGTTGCCTCGAGCTCCGGCATCGTCGTCTTGAGCTCGGCGACCTCCGCCATCAGCATTGCCGCGCGCGCCTCGTCCTTGGCCTTCTTGGCATCGCCGATTTCCTTGGAGGCCGCATTGCGCCGCGCCTGCGCCTGCTCGGACGCCAGGATCGCCGCCCGCCGCGTCTCGTCGATCGCAAGCAGCGATGCCGACAACGGCTTCAGGCCGCGTCGGGCGAGGCCGGCGTCGAAGGCTTGCGGGTTGTCGCGGATCGATTTGATGTCGTGCATGGCCGTGGTCCTGGGGCTTGTTGCAACCCTGCAAATCCGGGATTTGCATTCATGCAAATGGCTGCTTCCCCTAGCACGGCTGTCATCGCCCGCGAAAGCGGGCGATCCAGTATTCCAGAGACATCACTGATTCCCCGATAGGCCGCGGCGTACTGGATTCCCCGCCTGCGCGGGGAATGACAGCGAGGGGTGTGCCCCTACTCCGCCGGATTAGCCGGCGTCGATACGTCGGTGCCGCTAGAGGCTTGCGAAGCTGCCGCCTTCTTCTCCACGATCCCCACCGCGATGATCGAGCCCTCGTAGAGCAAGAGCAAGGGGATCGCGAGCGAGCACTGGCTGAGAACGTCGGGCGGGGTCAGAACGGCCGCGATGACGAAGGCGATGACGATGAAATAGCGGCGCTTCTCGCGCAGCATTTTTGACGTGACGATGCCGATACGGCCGAGCAGCGTCAGGATCACCGGAAGCTGGAAGGCGATGCCGAAGGCGAAGATCAGCGACATCATCAGCGACAGATATTCGCCGACCTTGGGCAGCAGCTGAATCTGCGCGGTCTCGTCACTGCCGGCCTGCTGCATACCGAGCGAGAAGCGGACCAGCATCGGCAGCACGACGAAATAGACCAGTGCTGCGCCCAGCACGAAGAAGAACGGGGTCGCGACCAGATACGGCAGGAAGGCCTGCTTTTCGTGCTTGTAGAGGCCCGGAGCGACGAACTTGTAGATCTGCGTCGCGACGATCGGGAACGAGATGAAGCCGGCGCCGAACAGCGCGAGCTTGAGCTGAGTGATGAAATATTCCAGCAGCGCCGTGTAGATGAATTTCGAATTCTCGGGACCAGCGACCCACACGAACGGCCAGACCAGCACGTTGTAGATCTGCTTGGCGAAGAAGAAGCAGAAGATGAAGGCAATGCCGAATCCGAGCAGCGCTTTGATCAGCCGCGAACGCAGCTCGATCAAATGGTCCATCAGGGGAGCTTTGCTGGCCTCGATATCGGCGGCGCTCATGACGCTTTGGCGTCCTTGATGGCCTCGGCCGGCGCAGTGTCCTGGGTAACCGAACCTTGCGCGACCGAACCTTGCGCGACCTGCGCCTGCTCGACCTCACGCGTGATGGCGAGCGGCTCGTTCACGGCCGCATGTGCCTCGGCTTCCACGAAGGTCTCGGGCGTCGGCGCTTCCGGTGTGGTGGGCGTCGCCGGCAAGTCGCTTGAAGTCGCCGACGGTTCGATATCGGTGGTGCTCGAGGTCTCGGCCGGCTTGTCCAGCGCATCGACGCGGAGCGCGTCGCTGACGTCCTTCTGAAGCGAGGTCATCAGATTGTTGCCGGCAAAGCCGGAAGCCGCTTCCTTGACCTCGTCGAAGCTCTTCTTGAGGTCGGCCATCTCGGCTTCGCGCATCGCTTCCTGGAACTGGCCCTGGAATTCGGCGGCCATCTTGCGCGCCTTGCCCATCCACTGCCCGACCATGCGCAGCACGCCCGGCAGCTCTTTCGGGCCGATGGCGATCAGGGCCACGACCCCGATCAGGACCAGTTCACTCCACCCGATGTCGAACATGAGGTCTTCCGTTCACGCCAGCCGCAGCCGGCCCAATCCCTCGCGCGCAGGATCGGGTCCGCTACCCGCGTCTCGCGTGCTCTCTGGCTTAGACGGCCTTGCTGCCGACGTCGGACCGTGCCGCGGTTGGCGCGGCATTGTTGTGCTCGATGGACTTGGCCGGCTCGGGCTTGTCGGCGACCTTGTCGTCGTCCTGCATGCCCTTCTTGAACGCCTTGATGCCCTGCGCCACGTCGCCCATCAGATCCGAAATCTTGCCGCGACCGAACAGCAGCAGGACCACTGCGATCACCAGGACCCAGTGCCAAATGCTGAGTGAACCCATCCTGCAACCCTCCAAACGCGCATGGCCGGGGACCCGGCCGATCTTCACCGAAACCTAGGCTTGGCAGGTGTCAAAAACAAGGACCAAGGCAGCGCCAATTCGCTGTTGGCGCTACGTAATTTTGCTAGTGTTAACTGGTCGCAGGGGGCCCGTAATAGGCCGGGACATCAGTCTTCGCTGCCGCCCTGGCCGCCCTCATTGCCGCCTTCCGGCGGCGTCTCGGGCTCGACAGCAGGCGCCAACGCGAGATCAAGGTCCTCGCCCGGTTCCAACGGATCCTCGTCCTCACGCAAAGTCGGGTCATCCGACGGCGTCGGCACGCTGAATCCGGTCGGCAGGCGCGAATCCAGGAGCCCCGTGCCCTTCAGCTCCTCCAGACCCGGCAGATCGCCGAGCTGTTCCAGAGTGAACTGCGACAGGAAGTCCTCGGTGGTTCCGAAGGTCAAGGGACGGCCCGGCGTCTTGCGACGGCCACGCGGCTTGATCCAGCCGGTTTCCAGCAGCACGTCCAGGGTGCCCTTCGAGGTGATGACGCCGCGAATTTCCTCGATCTCGGCGCGCGTCACCGGCTGGTGATAGGCGATGATCGCCAGCACCTCGATTGCGGCGCGCGACAGGCGGCGGGTCTCGGTGCTCTCGCGGGTCATCAGCCAGGCGAGATCGCCCGCGGTGCGGAAGGTCCATTTGTTGGCGACCCGCACGAGATTCACGCCGCGCAGGGAATAGTCGGCCTGCAACTGCTCGAGCGCGGCCTTCACGTCCACGCCCTCGGGCATGCGCTTGGCCAGCGTCGCGGTATCCAGCGGTTCATTCGAAGCGAACAGCAGCGCTTCCAGCAGCCGCAATTCTTCGGGACGTGCCTGGGACTCGTTCTCCATCGGCTCGGCCTCTTCTACCCGCACTTCAGCCAGGCTTGCCATGGCAGATTCTCCTTGTTGCACTTAAGCGACCGGCGCATCGGGCGCAGGAGCTGCGTCCATGACCGGCTTGGGGCGCCCCTTCCGGAAATAGATGGGCGCAAACGCCTCTTTCTGATTCAGCTCGAGCTGACCTTCGCGCACCAGCTCGAGCGCAGCCGCGAAACTCGAGGCGAGCACCGTCGCGCGCTGCGTCGGATCGGCGACATGCTGAAGCAGAAAATCGTCGAGAACGCCCCAATCGTCTTGCTCGCTGATGCTGCCGACCAGCCGCTCCAGCGTGGCGCGCGCCTCGGCGAGCGACCACACCGTGCGCTTGGCCAGATGCACGCTCGCCAGCACGCGCGACTGGCGCTGCGCGGCATAGGCGGTGAGCAGGTCATAGAGCGTTGCGGTGTATTTCGGATGCTTGATCTCGGCGATCTGCTCGGGCTCACCGCGCGGAAAGATGTCGCGCAGCAATTGCTGCCGATTCATCAGCCGGTTGGCGGCTTCACGAATGGCCTCCAGCCGGCGCAGGCGGTTGGCGAGCGCCGTCGCCATCTGCTCGGCGCTGGGGCCTTCCGCACTCGGCGGCTCCGGCAGCAGCAGGCGCGATTTCAGGAAGGCGAGCCAGGCCGCCATCACGAGATAGTCGGCGGCAAGCTCCAGGCGGATCTTTCGCGCGGCTTCGATGAAGTGGAGATACTGGTCGGCGAGCGCCAGGATCGAGATCTTGGCGAGATCGACCTTCTGCTGCCGCGCCAGCGCGAGCAGCAGGTCGAGCGGACCTTCATAGCCCTCGACGTCCACCACCAAAGCCGGCTCACCCTCGGCGAGCTCTGCGGGCCGCCCGGTTTCAAACGATAGGATTTCTGCGGTCATGCCGATGCCGTGTTTGCCCGTGCGATCAATGCGTCCAGTTCGGCGCGTGCGGCCGCGCGATCGAACGGTTGCGGTCCTTTACGCGCCGCGAGCGCGGCGTTCGCGCGCTCCAGCGCCCTGCCCGCCAGTTCGGGTGTCTGGCCGGCGACCTCACGCATCTCTTCGATGTTGCCGTTGCAATGCAGGGCCATGTCGCAACCAGCCGCAAAAATCGCGCGGGTCCGCTCGGCGATATTGCCCGACAGCGCGTTCATCGACACGTCATCACTCATTAACAAACCCTGGAACCCGATTGTGCCGCGAATCACCTCAGCGATCATTGTCGCAGATGTCGTCGCCGGATGGGCGGGGTCGACCGCGCTAAACACAACATGTGCAGTCATGGCCATCGGCAAATCCGCCAACGGTTTGAATGCCGCGAAGTCGGTGCGATCGAGCTCGTCTCGCGATGTGTCGACCGTCGGCAGCTTGAAATGGGTATCGGCCGTCGCTCGGCCATGGCCGGGGATGTGCTTGAGAACCGGCAGCACGCCACCCTCTTCCAGGCCTTCGGTGACCGCGCGAGCGATCGCGGCGACCTTTCCCGGTTCGGTGCCGTAAGCCCTGTTCCCGATGACGGCGTCGGCGCCAGCCACCGGCACGTCAGCCAGCGGCAAGCAGTCCACGGTAATGCCGAGATCTGCGAGATCGGCCGCGATCAGCCGGGCGCTGAGGCGCGCCGCGGTCAGCCCGAGCGCCGAATCAATATCGTAGAGGCCTGCGAAAATTGCGCCCGGCGGATAGGCCGGCCAATGCGGCGGCCCCAGGCGCTGCACCCGTCCGCCTTCCTGGTCGATCAGGACAGGGGCATCAGGAAAGCCTGCGACCGCCCGCAATTCCGCAACGAGTGCAGCAACTTGAGCCGGCGTCTCGACGTTGCGCTTGAAGAGGATGAAGCCCCATGGGCGTTCGCTGCGGATAAACTCCCGCTCGGCGGCGGTTAGTTCCGTTCCGGAAACGCCGGTAATGAAGGCCCGCGTGCTCATACGGCCGATTAACCCTGACCCGCGAGAGGGTCAAGGAAACGGCCGTTAATTCCTCTGGACGAAGCAGGCAGACAGGCCAGCGGATTTCAAACTGTTGCAGGCCTGGTTCGCCTCTTCGAGCGAGCCGTAGGGCCCAGCGAAGGCGCGGTAGACGATTCCCTTGCCCTTGTCGGTCAGGTCGACCCGCTTGACCACCGGTGCGCGGGAGCCAAGCACGCTGCCGTACTTGCTCTGAAGCACCCGGTAGGAGGCGTGGGCGCTATCCTCGGTCTGCTGCGAGGAGACCTGCACGACGTAGCCGCCGCCACCGCTGCTCGGGGGCGCAATTTGCGTCGGATTGGTCGCAGCCATCCGCTGCGGCGGCTCCGCAGCCGGCGCCGATTGCGGCGACAGCGAGAGCGGCTGATTGGCGCTGGCATTGGCCGAGGTCGGCGGCGTGCGCGGTGCAGCCGGTGCCGCAACGGGCTTCGGGAGAGCTGCCGGCTTCGCGGCCGTGGCGGCTTGCGACGCCGTGGCATCGGTCTGATCGCCCTTCACGGCCACAGTCCTGATCGCGCGTGGCGAATTGTTCGGCAGCGTGCCGTTGCTCGGGATCGGCCCCGCACTCGACGCCGGGATGCTGGACGGCGACACGCTCGCGACCGGTGGCGGGTTCGCGTTCTGGTTCAGCGGAGGGAATACCACGCGGGGACCTCCCGCCTTGGCATTGACGTCGACAGGCGCCTCCTCGCGCGGCACGATCTTCTCGGTGCCATCACCGGTGACCATGCGGTCCGGCACCTTGGCCGAGGAGTCCGACGGCGCCGGCACGATTTTGGTCGGCGTGTTGTCGGCCTTGATGATCGGCGGCTCGCCGCTGCGGGGCGAGCCCACATAGGTCTTGTAGGCGAACGCAGCGCCGGTCCCGACCACGGCAAGCGCCAGGATCGCCGCGACCGTCATCATGCCGCCGCGCTGCTTCTTCGGCTCGTCGAGGTCGGCCTCGGGGTAGTCGCTCTGGAATGCGTAAGGATCGTCGGGATAGGCGGGATCGCGCTGATAGTCCTGCTCGCCCGCCTCCAGCCGTCCGTAGAGCGCATCGTCATAGCGCGCCGGATCGGGCTGCTGATAGGCCTGCTCCTGGTAAGCCTGGTCGTGCTGCTGGTAGGCCTGATCCTGATAGGCAGGAGCTTGATAGACAGGAGCTTGATAGGCCTGATCCGGATAGGCCTGCGGCTGACGAAAATCAGGTTCGGGCTCGGGCGCAGTCGGCTGGGCTGAATAACGATGCAGTGGATGAACCGGGTTTACGGAAGCGGGATAGGCAGGCTCAGATGGCGCCGTCTGCGGCTGCACATTGGCGCGCCGCATCCATGAGGGCGGTCCGGGCGGTGGCGCCTGCTCGGCATAATCCTGCTGGCCATCGTCCTGGCGGTAGTCGTCGTCCTGATAGCTCTGGGCGGGCGCAGGCGGTGCAGGCGGCTGCGCACCCGGCCGCCCTTGCGCTGCGAACGGATCGGTCTGCCCGATCAGGCGGGCAAGTTCGGCCAAGGGATCGCCGCCCCCATGCTGATCGCCACCGCGACCATAGTCATCGGAAGGAAACGGTCTGTCCTGATATCGTTCGGCCATCGTGATGATGCGTCCCTTCGGGAAAGCCGCGCGCCCCTCGACCAAGGCACGGCCTTCGACCCACAAGGCTTTCAACCAAGTCTAAGCGATCCGGCTTCTGCCGGTTACCCCCGAAATCTCTTAAGTAGTTCGCCCCAAACTACCGCATCTCGTCCGGAGCATGGACGCCGAGGATGGCGAGGCCCGATGCCAGGACAGAGACGACGCCCTGGACCATGGCCAGCCGCGCCTTCGTTAGATCTGCATCATTATTGATAATGAAGCGTAAATAGGGCAAATCGCGCCCCTTCGTCCAAAGTGCGTGAAATTCACTCGCTAAGTCATAGAGATAGAAAGCAATTCGGTGCGGCTCGTGGGCGCTTGCCGCCGCTTCCAGCATGCGCGGAAAAATTGCGAGCCGCTTAAGAAGGTCGAGTTCAGCCGGGTCCGACAGCCGTTCCACGGCCGACTCACCGAGCCAGGCGATGCGCTTTTCGGTTTCCTCCGGGAGTTCCGGGAACACCTCGGCCCGGGCGTTGCGGAAGATCGAATGGCCGCGGGCGTGGCCGTACTGGACATAGAACACCGGGTTGTCGCGCGACTGTTCCATGACCTTGGCGAGGTCGAAGTCGAGCACCGCGTCGTTCTTGCGGTAGAGCATCATGAAGCGGACAGCGTCCTGGCCGACTTCATCCACCACCTCACGCAAGGTGACGAAGTCCCCGCTCCGCTTGGACATTTTCACCGGCTCGCCGTTGCGCAGCAATTTCACGAGCTGGACGATCTTGACGTCGAGCGCCCCCTTGCCGGAGGTCGTCGCCTTCACCGCCGCCTGCATGCGCTTGATGTAGCCGCCATGGTCGGCGCCCCAGACGTCGATCATCTCCGCGAAACCACGGTCGAACTTGTTCTTGTGGTAGGCGATGTCGGCGGCGAAGTAGGTGTAGGAATTATCCGACTTGATCAGCGGGCGATCGACGTCGTCGCCATAGGCGGTCGCCTTGAACAGCAACTGCTCGCGATCTTCCCAATCCTCGGCCGGGGCGCCCTTTGGCGGCGGCAGACGGCCCTGGTAGATGTCGCCCTTGGCGCGCAGGAAATCGATGGTCTCGGCGACCTTGTTGTTGCCGGCGTCCTGCAGCGAGCGTTCGGAGAAGAACACATCGTGACGGATGTTGAGCGCGGCGAGATCGTCCTTGATCTCGTCCATCATCATCGCGATGGCCTTGGCTCGCACCGTCGGCAGCCACGCGCCCTCGCTCATTGCGAGGAGCTTGCCGCCGTGCTCCTGCGCCAGCGCTTGCCCGACCGGCTTCAGATAGTCGCCGGGATAGAGGCCTTCCGGGATCGCGCCGATGTCCTCGCCGAGCGCCTCGCGATATCTGAGGAACGCGGAGCGGGCGAGCACGTCTACCTGCGCGCCGGCGTCGTTGATGTAATATTCGCGCGTGACGTCACGGCCCGCGAACTCGAGCAGGCTCGCCAGCGCGTCGCCGAACACGGCGCCGCGGCAATGGCCGACATGCATCGGTCCGGTCGGGTTGGCGGAGACATATTCGACGTTGATCTTGGAGCCGCCGCGGACGCGGCCGTAATCGGCGCCCTCGCGCAGCACGGTCCGTAGCGCCTCGGCCCATGCGGCCGGCTTCAGCGTCAGGTTGATGAAGCCGGGACCGGCGACGTCGACCTTGGCGATCAGGGCATCCGCGCGCAGCCGTTCGGCGATCTGCTCGGCGAGATCGCGCGGCTTTGCCTTTGCCTCTTTCGCAAGCACCATGGCCGCGTTGGTCGCCATGTCGCCGTGGGAGGCATCGCGCGGCGGCTCGACCACCACGCGCGAGAAATCGATGCCCTCGGGCCAGCTGGCTTCCGCCGCGAGCGCGCGGCAGACCGCGTGCACGCGTGCGAGCACGTCGGCGAACAGGTGCAGTGCTGAGGATGTGTCGGGCATGGGCGCCGCCTAACGCAAATCCGGGGTCGAGTCAAAGAGCCGCTGGTGCTCGGTCAGGGCGAAACGGTCGGTCATTCCAGCAATGAAATTCCCGATCCGGCGGGCCCGGTCGCCCTCATTGTCCGCCTCCGCCCCGACCAGCCATTCCGACGGCAGCTCGCCGGGCGATTTGAGGTATTTCGCGAACAGGTCGAACAGGATCTGTTCGGCCTCGCCCATCACCCGCATGACCCGCTTGTGGCGGTACATGTGCTGATAGAGAAAGCGCTTGATGGCGGCTTCCTGCTCGGCGACCGCGGCGGGGAACGCGATCAATGCCCGGCTCTGCTGGCGGACGTCCTGGGCGGATTGCGGTTTCACGGCGGCGAGGCTCTTCTGCGCCTCGGCGAACACGGCACCGATCAGGTGCGAGATCAGCTCGCGCACCAGCTCGGCGCCGCGCCTGACGTCTTCCAGATCGGGGTAATGCGCCGACGTCTCGGCGATGATCTCCGCGGTCAGGGGCATCACCTTGAGGTCGTCGAGGTGAAACAGGCCGGCGCGCAGACCGTCGTCGATGTCGTGGGCATCATAGGCGATGTCGTCGGCGATCGCGGCGACCTGTGCCTCCAGCGAGGCGAAACTCCACAGTTGGAGATCGTACGTCT
Source organism: Bradyrhizobium sp. F1.13.3 (assembly GCF_040548265.1). Classification (NCBI taxonomy): domain Bacteria; kingdom Pseudomonadati; phylum Pseudomonadota; class Alphaproteobacteria; order Hyphomicrobiales; family Nitrobacteraceae; genus Bradyrhizobium; species Bradyrhizobium sp. F1.13.3. Next base: position 97,314 of record NZ_JBEPRI010000007.1, read on the forward strand.
TGATGTAGTCGGCGATGCCGACGGGAATGCCGTGCTCGCGATAACGCCCGACCGGCGCACCGCTGCGATCGGTCAGCGGACCGTTGTGCTTGACGATGCCCTCCAGCGACTCCCAGGTCAGGTTGAGTCCGTCGAATTCGGGATAGCGGTGTTCCAACGCAGCAACGACGCGGAGCGTCTGGGCGTTGTGGTCGAAGCCGCCAAAATCCTTCAGGCAGGCGTCCAGCGCCCGCTCGCCGGCGTGCCCGAACGGCGGATGACCGAGGTCGTGGGCGAGCGCGAGGGTTTCCGTGAGGTCCTCGTCCAGCCCGAGCTGCCGCGCCAGCGCCCGGGCGATCTGCGCCACCTCCAGCGAATGGGTCAGCCGGGTGCGGTAGTGGTCGCCTTCGTGGAACACGAACACTTGGGTCTTGTACTTCAGCCGGCGGAACGCGGTGGAATGGATCACCCGGTCGCAATCCCGCCGGAATGGGCTGCGGGTCCGGCTCGGCGGTTCCGCGACCAGCCGGCCGCGACTGCGCTCGGGATCGCAGGCATAGGGCGCGTGGGGGGCAGCCATTCCGACGGACACGGCGAATTTAGTCCCTATCCATTTGATTCTGCGTATTGTGGCACTTAACTATGCCGGACGCGGGATACCAACTGAATTGGGCAAGCGACCTTCAGGTGCCCTTGGTGTGCCCGCGGGGCTATCGGAGACGAACGATGACGACTGACGTGACCATCAGTGACAAGGCCGCACGCCGGATTGGGGAGATCCTCAAGGGCGAAGGGTCTGGCGCGATGCTGCGGATCTCGGTCGAGGGCGGCGGCTGCTCCGGCTTCCAGTACAAGTTCGACATTGACCGTGCCCGCACCGACGACGATCTCGTGATCGAGCAGGACAATGCAGTGGTGCTGGTCGATTCCGCCTCGCAGCCGTTCCTGGCGGGGTCGCAGGTCGATTTCGTCGACGATCTGATCGGCGCCTCGTTCCGCGTCAACAATCCGAACGCCACGGCGTCCTGCGGCTGCGGGACCAGCTTCTCGATCTGACGTCGCCGGCTAAGCGCCGGTGATCAGCCTTTCCTCGTCCGTCCAGTCCGCCTCGACCGGCATCTGCTCTGGCTGAAGCGGTGCCTCCTCCGACACCCATTGGCCGTCCAGCGCGCGCAGCAGCGCCGTCACTAGCGCGGGCTTGCGCAGCGGTTTGGCCAGGAAGTCGGACATCCCCGCCTCGCGACAGATCTTGACGTCCTCGGGAAAGGCATTGGCGGTCAGCGCGACGATCGGCAAGGCCGCGAAGCGTCCGCCCTCGGCGCGGATCGCGCGGGTCGCGGCAAGGCCGTCCATCTCGGGCATGCGGACGTCCATCAGCACGATATCGTAATCGCCTTCGGACACGGCCGCGACGGCCTCGACACCGTCGGTCGCGACGCGCAACTCGACATCGAAGGCACCGAGCATCTTGCTCACGACCATGCGGTTGACGGCGTCGTCCTCGGCGACCAGCACCTTCAGCGGTCGGTCGAGGCCCGCGATGCGCGCCTTGAGATCGTCGGCTTCCTCGCGGCCTGCGTCGTGATCGGACGTTTGCACCTGGCTCCACGGCAGCACCAGCGTAAAGCGGAAGGTCGAGCCTTCGCCCGGCGTCGAGGTGACGCCGATGGTGCCGCCCATCTGCTCGATGATGCGCCGGGAGATCGCAAGCCCAAGCCCGGTGCCGCCGAAGCGGCGGCTGATCGAGGCGTCGGCCTGGGCGAAGTCGGAGAAGAGCTGGCCAAGCTTCTCGGGGGCGATGCCGATGCCGCTGTCGGTCACGCTCCATTCGACGGTGGCGAGCAGATCGCGGCGGGCCTGACAGACGGCCGCGATCGTGACTTCGCCTTCGTCGGTGAACTTCACCGCGTTGGAAGCGAGATTGAGCAGGACCTGGCGGATACGCGCGACATCGCCGCGCAGCGTCGGCGGCAGGTTGGGATCGAGCTCGACCTTGACCGCGAGCCCCTTGCTCTTGGCGCTCGCGCGCACGACGGTCGCCACCGCTTCGACCAGCGCCTGCGGCGCGAAGTCGATCACCTCGAACGCGAAGCGTCCGGCCTCGAGCTTGGAGAGGTCCAGGATGTCGTTGAGGATGCGCTGGAGATTGTCGCCGGACTCGCGGATCGTGGTGACGGCCTCGTGCTGCTCCGGATCGAGTTTTGTCTCCAGCAGCATGCTGGCAAGCCCGAGCACGCCGTTCATCGGCGTGCGGATCTCGTGGCTCATCACCGCCAGGAAATCCGATTTGGCCCGGCTCTCGGCCTCGGCCTTTTCCGCGCGCCAGCGCTCGGTCACGTCGCGGCCGAAGCCGCGATAGCCGAGGAATTGACCGTCGCGGTCGTAGGCCGGCTTCGCAGTGAGCGACCACAGCCGCGCCTCCCCGCCGGCGACCACTTTGAGGTTCATCTCATGCAGCGGTTCGGCGTGCTCCATCAGGCCGACGACGTTGTAGGCCGCACTCTTGTCTTCGGGGCACAGCATGTCGAGCACGTCGGCGAAATGCGCGCCCTTCAGCAGCGGCAGTGGCAGCTGTGCGACGGCGGCGAAGCGCTCGGGCACGTCGACCAGATGCCCTTCGGCATCGGTCTGCCACAGCCAGTCGCTGGCGTTCTCCTGAAAGTCCTTCAGCAACAGCGAAATGATCTCGGTCTGGCGCTCGAGCTCGAGCTGGGCCTTCAGATTGCCGAGGAACAGATTGCCTTGCGAGACGATGTTGCGCGCCATGAAGAACGCGAACAGCAGCAGGAACACCGCGGTCACGAGGTAAGGCCCGGTGCCGCACAACAGCAACGCACCGGCGCAGGCGATCGTCGTCGTCGCGAGATAGACGAGGCCCGCGCGCGGGAAGGTCGAGAGCGTGAAGGCGCCGCCGGACATCATGCCGACCATCAGGCAGGCCAGAATGAGCTGGCTGGTCGGCTCGATGCGGCTGAACAGCGCGACTGGCAGCGTGCCCCAGATCGCGGCGAGGAAAAACGCCTGCCGCAACATCTGCCGCGCCGCGCGGGGCGAGGCTTCCTGGGGCGGGCTCTGGTGGGAGCGCCGCCACGCGCGCACCGCGAGCGAGGCGGCGGTGGCGAGGGTCATGCCCCAGATCGCGAGAAAGTCGTTCCAGCCCCTGCCCCAGAACAGTATCAGCACAACGGCAACGTTGAGCATGGTGACAGCCATCGTCACGGGGATCAGCTGTATCACCGCGTCGATCTGCTTGGCGCGGATGCGGCTCAGTTCGCGCTCGCTGAGACCGGCGGTCAAGCCGTCCTCGATCTCGTAGCCGCCGAGCCAGTACAGGAACGCGCCGATCAACCCGTGGCGGGGCTCGGTTCGCTTCATGGATTTGTCCGGCCATCCCATTCGAAAAACCTTTTCACGATCAATGGCCCAGGCCCGACTTAAGCCGGGTTAATTTTGTGGGAGATTTCGCAGCCTCCTTGACGGGCGCGTTTGCATTTTGTTCTAACCATGACCCCTGCCAGGAGCCCGCCGACATGCCCATCAGAATCGCCACCTGGAACGTGAACTCGGTCCGGCAGCGGATCGACCTGTTGCTGACCTGGCTGAAGGAGTGCCAACCGGACATCGTCTGCCTCCAGGAAATCAAATGTGTCGACGAGGCCTTCCCGCGGCTGGAGATCGAGGCGCTCGGCTACAACGTGGTCACTCATGGGCAGAAGACGTTCAACGGTGTCGCCCTGCTCTCGAAGCTTCGGTTCGACGAGACCAAGTCGGGGCTGGCCGGCGACGACGAGGATGCGCACGCCCGCTTCCTCGAAGGCGTGGTGACGCTCAAGCGCGGAGTGCTGCGTATCGCCTGCCTCTATCTGCCCAACGGCAATCCGGTCGGGACCGAGAAATATCCCTACAAGCTCAAATGGATGTCGCGGCTTCTTGAGTATTCGAAGGAGCGCCTCAAGACCGAGGAGCCGCTGATCCTCGCAGGCGACTTCAACGTCATCCCGCATGCCCGGGACGTCCATAATCCCGCCGCCTGGACCGAGGACGCCCTGTTCAAGGCCGAGACGCGGGAGAGTTTTCAGTCCCTGCTCGGCCTCGGCCTGACCGATGCGCTTCGGGCCGTCACCGACGAGCCCGGGCTCTACACTTTCTGGGATTACCAGGCCGGCGCCTGGCAGAAGAATCACGGCCTGCGGATCGACCATCTGCTGCTGTCGCCACAGGCCAGCGACCGGCTCGCCAATGTCGGTATCGACAGCTATGTGCGCAGCTGGGAGAAGCCGTCGGACCACGTGCCGGTGTGGGCGGATCTCGATCTCGAGGCGGCGTGAGGCCGCCCCGACCCATCACTCCCGGCGGCCTTGCACCCACTGCTCCAGCATTTGCAGGCACATGGCGCGATCGTCGTCGGAGGCCTTTGCGAAGGCGCGGTTGTAGTTTTCCTTGATCCAGGTCTCGTCGCTGCCTGCGCTGTCCCGCGCCAGCGTCAGCCACATCAGGCCGCGCGCGGCCTGCCGCGGCAGGCGGTCGCCGTTGAACAGCATCTGGCCGAGCAGCGCCTGGGCCTCGTGCTGGCCCTTCTGCGCGGCGAGCCCAAGCCAGCGCGCGCCGTAGCGGAAATCCTCGCGCGAAGCGTCCGGTGTCTTCAGGTACAGGCGGGCGAGATCGTATTGCGCATCCGCATTGCCGAAATAGGACGCGGCATAGGAGAACATTTCCCGCGCCCGCTCGTGGTCCGGCTTGACCTTCGAATTCGGGATGCCGCTGAGATAATAGCGGCCGAGCGCCACAAAGGCGTTGGCGACGATCTGCGCCTGCGGCGCGGACGGGCTGTCCTCGGCATGCGCGTTGGCGATGCGGGTGAAATACTCGAACGCGCGCACATCGTCCTGGGCGACGCCGTCGCCATTGGCGTACATGCGGCCGAGCTTCCACTGCGCGATGGGGTGGCCCCCCTCCGCGGCATATTGCAGGGCGCTGAGCGAGGTTTCCTGGGGCACGACTGGCGGTACATTGCGCACCTTGCCTGCTGCGCCCGGCAGGGTCGTGACCACCGGGATGGCCGCATCCTTCTGGCTGACGGGTGCGCCGTCAAAGGCGAGCGCCGGCGCGGCCAGCGCGGTGGCCCCCAACACAAACGCAACGATTGTACGCCTAGATGTCCGCATAGCACTGTTTCTCGTGCGCGCCGCCCGGATGGGTCACTGCCCCACCGACCGCTGGTCCAACCTGCTGAGCATATTTCCAGAGCGCGCCCGTCGTGTGGTTAGTCGCGCGAGCGGTCCATTTGGTCTTGCGCTGGGCAAGCTCTTGGTCGCTCAATTTTACGTTAAGGGTACCGGCGACCGCGTCGATCTCGATGATATCGCCGTCCTCGAGCAGCCCGATCGGGCCGCCGATGGCGGCTTCCGGCCCGACATGGCCGATGCAGAAGCCGCGGGTGGCGCCGGAGAAGCGGCCGTCGGTGATGAGCGCGATCTTGCCGCCCATGCCCTGGCCGGTCAGCGCCGCGGTGGTCTGGAGCATTTCCCGCATGCCGGGACCGCCCTTGGGCCCCTCGTAGCGGATCACGATGACTTCGCCTTCGCGGTAGGTGCGCTTCTGGACGGCCTCGAAAGCATCCTCCTCACGGTCGAAGCACCTGGCCGGACCGGTGAACCTGAGGTTGGACATTCCCGCGACTTTCACGATCGCACCTTCTGGCGCCAAATTGCCCTTCAGACCAACCACACCGCCGGTGACGGTAATGGGCTTGTCTGCCGGGTGCACCACGTCCTGGTGCGGATTCCACTTCACGCTTTTGAGGTTTTCGGCGATCGTTCGACCGGTGACGGTCATGCAGTCACCGTGGAGAAATCCGTTGTCGAGCAGCGTCTTCATCAGAAGCGGTATGCCACCTACTTCAAACATGTCTTTGGCGACATAACGGCCGCCCGGCTTCAAATCCGCGACGTACGGTGTCTTTTTGAAGATTTCGGCGACGTCGAACAAGTCGAACTTGATGCCGCACTCGTGCGCGATCGCCGGCAGGTGCAGTGCAGCATTAGTTGAGCCACCGGACGCGGCGACCACGGCGGCGGCATTCTCCAGCGCCTTGAGGGTGACGATGTCGCGCGGCCGGATGTTTTGAGCGATCAACTCCATGACCTGCTCGCCCGCGGTCATGCAGAAGGCGTCACGAATTTCATAGGGGGCCGGAGCTCCAGCCGAGTACGGCAGCGCCAGCCCGATCGCCTCGGAGACGGTCGCCATCGTGTTGGCGGTGAACTGCGCGCCGCAGGCACCCGCCGAGGGGCACGCCACGCGCTCGATCTCGTCGAGGTCCTCGTCGGACATCGCGCCGACGGAGTGCTTGCCGACGGCTTCGAACATGTCTTGCACGGTGACCTGCTGGCCCCGGAAATTGCCGGGCAGGATCGAGCCGCCATAGATGAAGATCGAGGGCACGTTGAGGCGGACCATCGCCATCATCATCCCCGGCAGCGACTTGTCGCAGCCGGCGAGGCCAACGAGGGCGTCATAGGCGTGACCGCGGATCGTCAATTCGACGGAATCGGCAATGCATTCGCGTGACGGCAGCGAGGAGCGCATGCCGTCATGGCCCATGGCGATGCCGTCGGTCACGGTGATGGTGCAGAATTCCCGTGGCGTGCCGCCGGCGGCTGCCACGCCCTTCTTCACCGCCTGCGCCTGGCGCATCAGGGAGATGTTGCAGGGCGCGGCCTCGTTCCAGCACGAGGCGACGCCGACGAAGGGCTGGTGGATCTGCTCGGTGGTCAGACCCATGGCGTAGAGGTAGGAACGATGGGGCGCGCGCGCAGGGCCTTCCGTCACGTGACGGCTCGGCAGCCTCTTCTTGATGTCGGTCTTCGCGTCCATCGCAAACCAGTTTCCCCGGCCAACCCTTTCAGACCCGAAAAATCAGAGCCAAGATTTGAATCGACCTTTTGGATCGACCTTGGGGATTTCCCGTCGCCTTCGAGGACCACCGACTGCCGCTAAAACATTAGAGTGATTTTATTCATGTTCGGGTGTGGCCAAAAAGCGGCGTTGATGCGAACGGACAGAGATGATGGTTAAATCCGTGGCGGGTGTTGCGCGGACGGCACAATTGTGGCCTGAAGGACACGAGCGCGCTTACTGTGATACCCCTCTTGGGAGGACAATCCACAACTTAAGGTTTTCAGTACGCGTGCGACGCCTCATTTCGGCGCGCTAAGAGGCCCGCCAGGTGAGTCGGCGCCTTCAGCATCGCCCACTGCGTCTCCCACATGCGCTAAGGGCGCTTGACGTTGCTGCGCGCGTCGGCGGCACGAGAGCGAGTGTGGCGCACACTCTCTCCACATCGTCGCAGCGAAGCAATCCAGAATCTTTCCGCGGCGACAGACTGGATTGCTTCGCTGCGCTCGCAATGACGGAGCAAGGGGTAGCCGCATCGCTCTTCCATCTCGCATTTTGAATTGCAGACACGGCTTCGCGTCCTCGCGGCGCGTTTCGCCCGAGCTTTGCCTGGTCACTCCTCCACCCTCTTATCCAAGAGGGCGCAGGGAAGGCCGGGTGCCGGCTGGCACCCGCGGTCCGCTGCGCGAAAAGCACACGCAGGAAAACCGCACACACAGCAGCATACAGGTGTAGCCAATCACTCGGCCTTCCCTGCGCGATGGTTGGACGGCTTATGCCGTGCTCTCCGGGAGCCGAGTTCCTTTTGGCCTCCCTCGTCCTCGCGAAATTCACCGACACCGCGCCGGTTGACGCAGATGCCGCATTCGCCAGGGCTTGACCGTAGCAACGACGGCCAGGACCACACGGTTTTGCCGTACGCACGGCCCGCCATTTCGCCGCAGTTTTCCCGGCCCTGTCGACGGAGCCGGAAACTTACAGACGAGACGAAACCTAGCAGCGCCGCTCGTCGGAACGAAGCCTTGGGCTCACGGAGAGCAATCCGCCCTGCCCACACCTCTCGCACCCGAACGCTGCCGCGTCCACCGCAAGCCCGGCTCGCGAACGTGACGACCACAAGATCGCCCCTCAAGGATGAGCCGGGATGAGCGACACATACGCCGTTTCCGAATTTCGGTAAAGCGGAATATTTTTGCAGATGCGCATTGACACTGACGTGTCGAGGATTGGTCAGATGTTTTGCCCGACGGTCAACCGTGACAGCTTCGTGGCGCCTGGCCGTTTGGGTTCGTCGGAAACGGTCTGGACGGCAGTCGCGTTGCGGCGCTGGGTTCCATCATCGCCTTGACTCGACCTCAGCGCCTCACCCTCTTGTCCTTGAACGGGCGGGCTACGCTCGCCCTCTTGCGCGCTGGGCCTGAGCCCAGGCCGTGGTGACGTCCCGCGGCGGGACGTCGACGCGCCGGATCGGCGTCAGCTCGCCGGAGGCGGAGATGATCGCGGTCTCCTCGCGGCGGCAGCGCGGGCACACGAAGCGGACCTCGTTTGGCGAAGCCGACCAGCTCGAACGTTTCACATTGGCCGCCATCGGCCAGGCCGCGCAATGCGAGCATGACACCAGGAACCGACCGGGATCGAGCATACCCATTCCAAAGGACTCCGCGTCCTGCCATCCCTTCAATGATTAATCCATGTGAATCGTTCCGGTGCCAAAACACCGTCAAGGCACCGTCGGCCCCAAATTGGGGGGCGGAGCGGCTCAGTGGGCGCCCTTGAGCGTGCACGACGTGCTGCAGGTGACGGTGTTGCCGTGGTCGCACGCCTTGCAGGCAGCGACGCACTGGTTCATGTCGCGGGGATTGAAGGACGTGTAGTTCCGCATCGCGTAGACCGGGGTCGAGCCGGTGATGTCCTGCTCCTGGTTGCAGGCTGCCGTCATGAGTCCAAACATGATGACCGCAAGGCGCGCATGGGATCGCCCTGTGAGGCACGACAAAACAATCTCGCGAGGCGCGCTGCACCGCAACGTGCAACGGCATTCCCTCAGCGGAGAAGCACAGTAAGCGTCCCCCGCATCTGCATTGAGGATGCGCGCCAAGTGTTAAGAACGGATTGCCGGCGTCAGGCCGCAGCTTTGCTCGCGATGGCCTGCCGCATGTCCACCGCCAATTGGCGGTACTGCTCCGATAGCTTCAGATAAAACTCGCGCTTGGTGCTGTCGGTGGCAAGCCTGGCGATCAGCTCGCATTCGGCGGTGAGCGTCTCGAAGCGTTCGAGCCTGTTCTCAAGTTCTGTCATCGGCGTGTCCCCATCAAACGCCTCAAGGACACCAAACCTAAGCCCGGGAAATAGGTCACGGCGAACATCGTTATCAAGTAGAATCAATTTTTCCCGCGGAGCTGGCTATTTCTGCTCAAGCCGCCACGCGCCGTCCCAGCCCTCGCCCGGCGGATTGGCCTCGAACTGCGCAATGCGCGCGAGCAGCGCGCGCGAGGGGCCGTCGCCGGGGACGGCTTCGAGTGCTGCGTTGAAAGCGGCACGGGCCTCGTCGAAGCGACGGGCGCGATAGGCGGCGAGGCCCTCGGCGTAGTGCGAACGCAGGCTCTTATGTGCGGCAGTGAGCGCGCCTGCCCGGCCCATCACCTCGAAGATCGTTTGCGGCGCGCTCTGGCCGGCGACCGCAAGACGGTCGACCTCGCGCAATTCGAGCTGCGAGCCGATCGCATCCGCCGTTGCCTGCGAGATGAGGATACGCGTGCCATAGGTCTTGTTGACGGCCTCCAGCCGCGAGGCGAGGTTCACGGCATCGCCCATCACGGTGAAGCTCATCATCAGCTCGGAGCCGATGCTGCCGGTCAGGACCTCGCCGGTCGCGATGCCAATCCGCAAATCGCACAATGCCGGCATGGCGCGGATGCCGAGCAGATCCGGCAATTGCTTCTGCAGCGCGGGCACCTGATCAGCCATGTCGATGGCGGCAAGGCCTGCGAGCAACGCCGGCTCGTCCTCCTCGATGAAGGGCGGGCCCCAATAGGCCATGATGGCGTCGCCGATATATTTGTCGATGATGCCGCGGTTGCTCCTGATCGGACCGGACATCATCGTGAAATAGTGGTTCATCACCCTGACCAGGCCGCGCGGGGTCATGCCCTCGCTCATCGCGGTGAAGCCGCTCATGTCGCAGAACATGATGGTCATGACCCGGCGCTGGCCGTCGATGGCGACCTCCGGCCGGTCGATCAGGCCCTGCACGACCTTGGGATCGATGTAGCGGCCAAAGGTCTCGCGGATGCGCTCGTTATGCCTGAGCTGTTCGGTCATGCGGTTGAAGGCTGCGGCCAGCTCGCCGATCTCGTCCTGGGTGGAGACGGTGATGGTCTTGTCGAAGCGGCCGGCCTCGACCTCGCGGGTGCCGGCGAGCAGCAGCCGCACCGGGCGCGTAATGCCGCTGGACACCAGGAGCGCAAAGGCAAATCCGAGCACCGCTGCCAGCAAGGTCACGACTCCCGACACGATAATCGCCTGGTATTGCCGACTGATCACCTGCGACGTCGAGAAGAAGACCTGCGTCAGCATGTCGCCGCGGATCGCGTCGACCTTCCCGTTGAACGCATCGCGCATCGAGTCGAGCTGTTCCAGCGTGCCGCGGGCCTCGGCCATGTCCTTGGCCTCGATCTGCTTGAGCAGTTTCGTATTGCCCTCGTCCAGATTGCGCCGCAGCTCGGTGACAGCGCTCTCGATACGAACGTCGAGCCGTGCCAGCGCGGCGTTGTCGGAAGAGGTCCTGGGGTCGTCGATGATGGCGTTGATGAGCTTGCGCGCGGTCTCGGCCTCCTCCTCGAACTTGCGGTCCAATGCTTCGAAGTCGCGAAGCCGCGCCGCGTAGGCCTCCTCGTCCGACGCCGATCCCATCCTGGTCATGACCATTCGCCGCAGCGCCAGCGCCCGCTCCAGCGAGCGGATATTGGCGCGGGCGAGATGGCTGTACGCCGGGATGTAACGGTTGGTCAGCTCGTCCAGGAGGACGCCGACCTGGCTCGACATCACCATCGACAGGATCGAGGTGACCAGCATCAGGACGATCAATCCGAGGGCGATGCCGACGATTTTGCGCCGGATCGACTGATTGAAAAGGGGCATGGGTGTGAGGCAATGGGCTGCAGGAATGGCTATGGACCCCAATACACCGTATTTGGACCAGGGAACACGCACAATCAGGCCGCTGTGGCGCCAAGGAGCCGCCCGCAACCACCGCGCGAGCCAGAATGGTTAACAGAGGTTAAGAGCCTTCTCTATCCGCCGTTGCACAAGTTCCCTCGCTCCATCCGTATTTCGCCGCATTGTTGGAACAGCTTGAGGATGCGAAACGACGTCGTGTCACCGTTTTTGACGCCGTTTTGATTCTCGAGCCGCATGTCGTCGCGGACTTTGGTTTGTACTGGTTTCGCAGGGGGACCACGGAATGAACCAGTGCCTACGCTCGCTCGCGTGTGTCGTTGCCGTGGCCGCCTTGGCCTTCATCCCTACCGAGCTGGCAGCGAAGAGCAGTCACAAATCATCCGCGCCGAAGAAGACGCATGAGGCGAAAGCCGGCAAGCAGCGCCACGCCTCCACCGGCAAAGCGCGGCACGGCAAGCATGCCGAGGCCAAGCGCAAGTCGAAGAAGCAGGACGACGCGCCATCGGACAAGCCGGCGGCCCCGCCGCTGACCGGCGACCTCGCCGCGCTGAAGGATGCCATTGATCTTGCGCGGAAGGGCAAGACCGAAGACGCAAGTGCGGCGCGCGACCGCATTGCCGACCCAGCCGGACAGAAACTCGCCGACTGGTTCATGCTGCGCCATTCCGAGAGCACGGCGAATTTCAAGCGCTACGCCGCCTTCCTCGCCGCCAATCCGGACTGGCCGAGCAGCGCGCTGCTCCGCCGCCGGGCCGAGGCGCGGCTGTGGCAGGAGAAAGCCGACGCGGCGACCGTGCACAAATTCACGATGGACCGGCCGACCAGCGCCAAGGGCAAGTTCGCGCTCGCCCGCGTGCTGATGACTGAGGGCGACAGCGACAGGGCCGCGCGTCTGGTGCGCGAGGCCTGGCGCACGGACGAATTGTCCGAGCGCAGCGAGGAAGATTCCTACGAAGCGTTCCGCGATCTCCTGACCGCCGAGGATCATCGCGCCCGCATGGACAAGCGTCTCGGCGCCAAGGACTATTCGGGGGCGCGGCGCGCAGCCAAGCGGCTCGGCGAGGATGCGCTCGCGATCGTCAAGGCCTGCGCCGCCGTCACCGGCAAGGCCAGCAAGGCCAAGGATTATCTCGAGGACGTCTCAGCCGAGGCGCGCCGCGACCTCGGCTATGTGCTGTGCCGCGCGCAATGGCATCTCCAGAATGACCGCATCGACGACGCTGCCGAGGTGATCCTGGCCGCCGCACCCGATATGATGGCGGCGCAAGACACCGACGCCTGGTGGCGCGAGCGCCGCCTGCTCGCCCGAAAGCTGCTCGACCAGGGCAAGTTCAAAACCGCCTATGATTTGGTGCGCTCGGCGGCCGTGCCCGCGATGGAAGTCTATCGCGTCGACTATCACTTCATGTGCGGCTGGATCGCGCTGCGCTATCTCCAGGATCCCAAGGCGGCGATGACGCACTTCGCCGCGATCGACGAAGGCTCGGCCAACCCGATCGCGCTGTCGCGCGCGCATTATTGGCGCGGCCGCACGGCCGAGGCGATGAACGCAACCGCCGATGCGCGCCTGAGCTATCAGGCCGCGGCGCGCTATCCGACCGCCTATTACGGCCAGCTCGCCCGCGCCAGGCTCGGTCTCGACCGCATCGAGCTGCGCGCGCCCTCGCCCGTGCTGGCAGCAGTCGATACGCTGCCCACGGACGAGCGCGTACGTGCCGCCGACATGCTGTACGGCGTCGGTGAGCGCGACATGGTGTTTTACTACGCCGAGGATTTCGCCAGGGAGAGTACCGACGTGGCGGCACTCGAAGCGCTCGGCGAGCTCGCCGGCCGGCGCAACGATGCGCGCGTGATGCTGGAGGTCGGCAAGTCGGCGCTGGCGCGCGGGCTCGCGCTCGATCACTACGCCTTCCCGACCATCGGCATCCCTGAACATAAGCAGGTCGCGCCGGCGATCGAGCCCAGCGTGATCTATTCGGTGGCGCGCACCGAAAGCTCGTTCGACCAGCGCGACAAATCGGCCGCCAACGCAGTCGGGTTGATGCAGGTGACCCCGGAAGCGGGCCGCGACACCGCAAAGCGCTTCGGCCTGACCTACGACTGGGACAAGATGGTCTCCGATCCCGTCTACAACACGCAGATGGGCGCGGCCGAGCTCAGCGCGCTGATGTCGGAATACCGCGGCAACCAGATCATGACCTTCGCCGGCTACAATGCCGGCCGGGGCCGCGTGCGCGAATGGGTGCAGGCGCGCGGCGACCCCAGGGATCCCAAGGTCGATCCGGTCGACTGGGTCGAGCGCATCCCGCTGTCGGAGACGCGCAACTACGTCCAGCGCGTGATCGAGAACGTGTTGGTCTATCGTGCGAGGTTTGAGGCCAGCAGCGTCGTCGCGGCGAAGTCCGAACAGCGCGTTACGACGCCGAACGTGGGCGCGATGCCGACGGCATCGGCCGCAGCCGCCGCGCCCTAGCTTCGCGACGCCGGGGCTGGACGCGGCGTGAAGCTGGATGCAGTGACTGCGACCGACCTCTCTGCGCGGGGTCCGCATCGTTTGGCGAGCCGTCACCTCCTTCCGTGGTCAGAGGGTTCGTACGCGCGCAGAAATGCTTCCGTCAGCGAGCGCGAGAGCGCGCCCGTCTGCAGTATCCAGTTCCAGCTCGACACCGTGATCGCTTCGAGCGAACTGCGGTAAGGCCAGAGCATTTCCGCCGTTGTCTGCTGATATCGACGGTAGCAATCATAGTCGCAGTACCGCCGCTCAGCGGGCACATGGCGGACGTAACTCGCGCCCAGCGGCTGCGCGCACGCGCTGCAGGTACCGCCGTGGCGAGGCCCTTCCTGATTGACGAGCATGAATCTCATCGCGATGTCCTCTCACCCGGACGGCAGATCCACCGCCCGTTTCGCTCTCCTCTCCGCTCAAGACGCCGCTCGTGTGCGCCCCTCGATCAGCGGCGCAGCTTCGCCATGAAGCGCGTAACACTCGTAGCCGCAGTAGGGCAGCAGCGTCTTCGCATCGCGCAGATAGCCGCCGCTGATCTCCTCGCAGCACCAGAGGCAGAACGTTTTGCGGAAAGGGGTCCTGCCGTTCACCAATATGAACCTCATGTGGCACCTCCGAGCGCAAAGCAGTAGACTGTGTCGACGAGAGAGGCGGACGGCGGCGGCGCGCAAAGATGGTTGCGGCCGTCGGGATTATCCCTGTTTCGCTCGACCTTCTGAGGCGGAATGAGGATGTATTTCCCGTCTTCCCGGCGCAGCGCGTAGATGCTCCCCTCGACTCGCCGTATCTCGGTCGGGTAGCAGTCGGCGTTGTTGCAGCAAGTCAGCACCGGATTGTCCGGCATGTGCCAACTCGAATAGAACTGCTCGTGCAGCAGCAGATCCCGAGGCGGATGACGACGATGTGCGCCATCCTGTCCGGCCTCGTCCGCCTCCGCTCCCGTCATCAACGAAAGCGGCAGCGTGATCGCCAAGAGGAGCTTGCAACTACGGTTCAACGCGCAGCCTCCCGATACAGAATTGCCGAACGCAGCGGATCCGGTGACTGGTGCTTACGCCGCCTGGGACCGAAACAGCCATCGGCGATCGCGTTCGCGGCGCGCCCTGAAGCGATCGAGACATTTCCGGGAGCAAAGCGGCGCTCGCCAGGAATAATACCGGATCAGGCCGAACTTCCCGCTGCAGACGGCGCAGCTTTTTGCGGCGGAAGGGCGCTCGGAGTGTTCGGGCTTATCGCACATGACCTCTCCTCCTGGCCTCTGATGGGCGCCTCTGGCGGTCGAGGATCCCCACGGGCGCTGATGCACAATCATCACGTTCGTCGACGAAATGCGGCTTCTCAATCGTGACCAGCCACATCATCGGCAAGCTGGCCTCTTGAGTGCACGACGCCGCGCTACTCGACTGTTCATGCGTCGCGATCGACACCACTGGATTGCCGGTGAGACTAGTCCCCATGTGACGGGCCGCTCAATTGTACGGAGGTAAATGCAGCGTATGACTAGGATTGCGCGACCTATACATAGGTTTGTCCGGTGATTTACCGGAGTTTCGTCCGCTCGCAACGAGACGGCGCAACGCTGGCAAGCTGCACGGAGCCCGCGAACTTTCGATGCGGAATCCTGCTTTGATCAGGGAATTGCCCCTGCTGTCGCAAAGTGCTCTACTCGCCCCTGCCCCACGCGGGCCGGGACGCTTGCGATGATGCCTGGCCAGATCGCAAAACTAGGGAATTCGGCCGCGCAATTCCTGCTCGGCGGCCTTGCGGCGCTTCGATCTCTCGGCAATGCGGCGAAAGACGAGCCCGCGACTGGAGAAGGCTGGCGGCAGGACAATGCCGACCTGCGCGACGCCGTGAAGCAATGGCGACAAGTGTTCGAGCACAATCCGGTCATGTATTTCATGGTCGATCCGGCCGGAACGGTGCTCAACGTGAATACATTTGGCGCCGCGCAACTGGGCTACACGGCGGCCGAGTTGACCGGCCAATCTGTGCTGAACGTCTTTTTCGAAGAGGACCGCGATTTCGTTCGTCGCTGTGTCGGGCTGTGCCTGGAAACCGTGGACCAGTCGCACACCTGGGAGATTCGCAAGATCCGGAAGGACGGCTCGGTTCTCTGGGTCCGTGAGAACGCCAAGGCCATGCGGCGCGGCGACGGCACGCCGATCGTGCTGGTCGCCTGCGAAAACATCACCCAACGCAAGGAGGCGGAGGATGCGCTGCGGCAGAGCGAGGCCTACCTTGCCCAAGCGCAGGAGTTGAGCCGCACCGGCAGCTTCGGCCTGAGCCTGGCAACCCGCGAGGCCGTCTGGTCCAGGGAGACTTTTCGCATCTTCCAGCGTGACCCGCAGGTCAAACCGACGCTCGATTTTGTTTTCCAGCGCATCCATCCGGAAGATCGCAATGCGGTCAGCAAGACCCTTGATCGGGCCTTCCGTGACGTCGGCGATTTCGACCATGAATATCGCCTGCTGATGCCCGATGGATCGATCAAATATCTCCATTCCGTGGCACGCGCGGTGAGACATGGATCCGGCCACATCGAGTTTGTCGGAGCGGTCACTGACGTCACTACGGCAAAGGAAACCGAACAGCGACTGCGTCGCAGCGAAGCCTATCTGACCGAAGCCCAGCGCCTCAGCCACACGAGCAGCTGGGCCTGGGACGTGCGCCGTCAGGAATTCGCTTACCGATCGGCCGAACTCTATCGCCTGTTCGGATTTAACCCGGACCAGATTGATCTGTCGGCGCAGGCTTTCCAACAACGGATCCTCGCCGAAGACTTTAAGCGGATCGTCGACGTGGAACGTCAGGCAATCCGGCAAAAGCAGCCTTTCGAAGTTGATTTTCGGATTGTGCGTCCGGACGGTTCGGTACGACACGTCCATACGGAGGGGCATCCCGTCGTCGGCGGCGACGGCGATGTGACGGAGATCATCGGCACCCACGTCGATGTCACTGAGCAGTTTGCCGCAAGACAAGCGCTGCAAAAAGCCTTTGACGAGCTCAAGCTGTCCGAGCAGCGATTTCGCGACTATGCCGAAACCGCCTCGGACTGGTTTTGGGAGAGCGGGCCGGACCACCGTATCACACGGATTTCGGAACATGCCGACACGGCCGGTCCCGTGCCCACGGGCGTGATCGGCCTCGCCCGTTGGGACATTCCGCCCGACGCCGAGCTCGAGCCAGAGAAGTGGGAGCGGCATCGCGCCACGCTCGATGCCCACCTTCCGTTTCGCGACCTGGTCTACCGAAGCAAGGATCGCAACGGATCTCCGATCTACGTGCGCACCAGCGGCAAGCCCTTGCACGACGCGAACGGCAACTTTCTCGGCTATCGTGGCGTCAGCAGCGACGTGACGGCGGCCATCCGCGCCGAGCAGGCCGAGGAAGCACTGCGCAAGGCGCAAGCCGAGCTTGCTCACGTTACGCGCGTCACGATGCTCGGCGAACTTACGGCCTCGATCGCCCACGAGATCAATCAGCCCTTGGCCGCCGTGATCTCCAATGCGGATGCCTGCATCGGATGGCTCGATCGCGAACCGGCCGACCTGAATGCCGCGCGCCGTTCCGTGGAATGGATCGTCGAGGACGCCAATCGCGCCAGCGAGGTGATCCGCCGGATCAGAGCGCTTGCGAAAAAGACCGAGATCGAGATGGCTCCGGTCGACATGAACCAGCTCGTCAGGGAGACCGTGGCGCTCGTCCGGCGCGAGCTTGCCACCCATGCCGTGTCGGTGCGAATGGAGCTGGCGTCCGCTCTGCCCAGAGTCTGCGGCGACCGGATCCAGCTCCAGCAGGTGCTGATCAACCTGGTCATGAACGGGATTGAAGCCATGCACGCCAATGCGGAACGCCCGCGCGAGCTTGCGATCCGCTCCAGCCAGGTGAGCGAGCACGGCGAAGGTCGCATGCTCTTGACCGTGACAGATCGCGGGGTCGGCCTTGGCAACAGCGCGACGGAGCGCATCTTCACACCGTTCTTCACGACAAAGCCGAGCGGGCTGGGGATGGGACTGTCGATCTGCCGATCGATCATCGAGGCTCATGCGGGCCGGCTCTCGGCCCTCCCCAATGACGGAAGCGGAGCAACATTCCAGATTGCCCTGCCGTTGCCGATCGAGGACACGTCGTGACCGACATTCCCAAGGCGGCGACGGTGCAGACGAGTTCCGACGATCCGATCGTCTTGATCGTCGACGACGATCCATCGATGCGCCGTGCGCTCACCAACCTCTTTCAATCCGTCGGTCTCAAGGTCGAGGCTTTCGGCTCCGCGGCGGAGATCATGGAAGCCAAGCCACCAGCGGTCCCCAGCTGCCTTGTGCTCGACATCCGCCTGCCGGGCTCAAGCGGCTTTGACCTGCAGTCGGACCTAGCGAAGGCGAACATTCACACGCCCATTATCTTCATCACCGGTCATGGTGATATTCCGATGACCGTCAGGGCCATGAAGAGCGGCGCGATCGATTTTCTGACCAAGCCGGTGCGCGACCAGGACATGCTGGATGCGGTCCGGGCCGCGATCGAACGGGATCGCAAGCGACGCAATGCAGAGGAGTCGGTCGCGGGAGTGCGGTCCCGCTTCGAGGTTTTGAGCGCGCGCCAGCGCGACATCCTCACTCTGGTGGCATCCGGCCTGATGAACAAGCAGGTCGCTGCCGAGCTTGGATTGGCCGAGATTACCGTCAAGATCTATCGTGGGCAGATCATGCGGAAAATGGGCGCCAAGTCGTTGGCCGATCTCGTCAGAATGGTGGAGGCGCTCGGAATCTCACGCCCGGGCGGAAAGGTGCAAACCTAAGTATGCTTTTCAAGCTCGCTCCAAGGGCTCACTTTCGCCAAGTGCGGCACCGTGATCGGCGGCTCCCCGATCAGGAGCGATCATCTTGTCAATCCCGTTGGCCATTTCCGTCATTGACGATGATCGATCGGTCCGCGTTGCGACCAATAATCTGCTGACGTCGCGGGGATACACGGTCAACATCTTTCGCTCCGCTGACGAATTTCTTCAATCGGCCGAACTGAAGACGACGTCCTGCGTGATCGCGGATGTGCAGATGTCGTTGATGGGCGGCCTTGAGCTCTTGACGCACATGCGCAGCCTTGGTCACCACACGCCCTTCATCTTCATGACGGCTTTTCCCGACGATGCCGTGCGCGACCGCGCGCTGAAAGCGGGCGCTATCTGCTTTCTCGCGAAGCCGTTCTCCACGCCCGCTCTGCTTGAATGTCTGCGGATGGCCCTGTCCGGCTCCGATCAAACCGAGACATGATACGCCGGCGCCGAGCCCTGCGACACGGCGCTCAATCCACCTTGATGTTCGCCGCCTTGATCATCGGCCACCACTTCGCGATCTCAGCCTTCTGGCGGGTGCCGAGGGCCTCGGGCGTGAGCTGATCCTGGGGTGTCATCTCCAGCCCCTGGCTTTCCAGCTGCTTCTTCACGCCGGGATCGTTCAGTGCTTCCACGGCCGCGGCATTGAGTTTGGCGACGATCGCCTTCGGCGTGCCCTTCGGCACCCACATGCCGGACCAGAGCGTCATGTTGAACCCCTTCAGGCCCGCCTCCTCCGCCGTTGGGATGTCGGGCGCCGACGCGAGGCGCTTGTCATCGGTGATGGCGTAGGCGCGAATGGTGCCGGCGCGGACCTGGTTGATGGAGTTCGAGGTCTGGTCGACGATGACGTCGATCTGGCCGGCGATGAGATCGTTCAGCGCGGGCGCGGTGCCGCGATACGGTACGTATTGCAGCTTGAGGCCGCTGACGCTCTCGAAATAGACCCCGGCGATGTGGCTACCCGAGCCCGCGCCCGCGGTGCCCGCGGTCGGCGGCGACGGCCGCGATTTCAGCCAATCCAGCAGCTCCTTCAGCGAGGTCGCGGGCACCGCGTTCTTGCTGACGACGATCATCGGATTGCTCGGCAGCAGCACCACCGGCTCCAGGTCCGCGACCAGGTCGTAATTGAGCTTGTAGACGGCGCCGTTGGCGACGTGGGTGCCGAGATGGCCGAACGAGATCGTGTAGCCGTCGGGGGCCGAATGCAGGGCACGGCCGACGCCGATCGAGCCGCCCGCGCCAGTGACGTTCTCGATCACCAGCGGCTGGCCGAGCGCCGTGCGCATCCGCTCAGCGAGCACACGCGCCATCGCATCCGACGGCCCGCCGGCGGCAAAGGGCACGATGATGGTGATCGGACGCGAGGGATAGTCGTCGGCGCGCGCGGCGCCCGCAACAGTGAGAATAGCAAACAGCGCAGCCCAGGCGGCTTTCATTGTCTTCTCCCCAGCAATGTCATTGTTGTTTTTGTCTCTTCCCGCGTACGGGAAGAGGGATCGTTCGTGAAGAGGCGAATTGACGCGCTAGAACTGCGAATAGTCGATCGGCTTGTGGCGATCGAGCGTGCGGTCGACCTTCGGCAACGGGTATTTCAGGCCGGTGGCGCAGTTGAACAGCATGACGCGATCGGACTTGCTGACGCGGCCGTCGGCGAGGCTGTCCTTGTAGGCAGCGTAGGTTGCAGCGCCTTCGGGGCAAAGTAGCAGCCCCTCCTCGCGCGCGACCTCGTTCAGCGCGGCAGAGATCTTGTCATCGTCGACCGCAATGGCAAAGCCCTTGCTCTCGCGCACCGCGCGCAGGATGAGGAAGTCGCCGATCGCCTGCGGCACGCGGATGCCTGACGCGATGGTGTGGGCGTCCTCCCAGCGTGTCGCATGCTCGGTACCGGCTTCGTACGCACGCACCATCGGCGCGCAGCCCGAGGCCTGCACCGCGACCATGCGCGGGCGCTTGCTGCCGATGAAGCCGATCTTCTCGAGCTCGTCGAAGGCCTTCCACATCCCGATCAGGCCGGTGCCGCCGCCGGTCGGATAGAAGATCACGTCGGGTACGTCCCAGCCGAGCTGCTCGGCGAGTTCGAGGCCCATCGTCTTCTTGCCTTCGATGCGGTACGGCTCCTTCAAGGTCGAGGTGTCGAACCAGCCGACTTTCGCCTTGCCCTCGCCGACGATCTTGCCGCAATCGTCGATATAGCCGTTGACGCGGTAGACGGTCGCGCCCTGCAGCTCGATCTCGCTGACGTTCACCTCCGGCGTATCGGCCGGGCAGAAGATCGTGGTCTTGATGCCGCAGGAAGTCGCGCAGGCCGCGAGCGCCGCGCCGGCATTGCCGTTGGTCGGCATCGCCATGTGCTTGATGCCGAGCGCCTTGCCCATCGACACCGCCATCACGAGGCCACGCGCCTTGAACGAGCCGGTCGGCAGCCGCCCCTCGTCCTTAACGATGATCTCGCCGCCGCCGAGTTTGGCACCAAGCTTCGGCAGGCGGATCAGCGGCGTCGTGACCTCGCCGAGCGAGACGATGTCCTTGCATTTGCGCACGGGAAGCAGCTCGCGGTAACGCCACATGTCGGCGGGGCGTTGGGCGAGCGCATCCTTGGTCAGCACCTTCTTCACGCCCGCGAGGTCGTAGCGGACCAAAAGGGGCTTGCCGGCCTTGGAGAGGTTGTGGACCTGATCGGCCGCGTAGTGATCGCCCTCCATCGCGCATTCGAGATGGGTGACGAAGGTCGGGCGTTCGATGGTGAGGTTGTCGTTGTCGTGCATGGGGTGGTTTCCTTCTTGTTTTACAGGTCTACTGCTCGTCATGGCGAGCGTAGCGAAGCAATCCAGACTGCCGCTGCGGAAAGACTCTTGATTGCTTCGCTGCGCTCGCAATGACGGCGGCGATCAAATGTTCAGCACCCGTCCATACGCATCCAGCACGGCTTCCTTCATCATCTCCGACAGGGTCGGATGCGGGAACACGGTGTGCATCAGCTCTTCTTCCGTTGTCTCCAGATTCATGGCGACGACGTAGCCCTGGATCAGCTCGGTCACCTCAGCGCCCACCATGTGGGCGCCGAGCAGCTGGCCGGTCTTCTTGTCGAAGATCACCTTGACCATGCCCTGGTCCTCGCCGAGCGCGATCGCCTTGCCGTTGCCGACGAAGGGGAAGCGGCCGACGCGGATCTCGCGGCCGCTCT
Source organism: Bradyrhizobium sp. F1.13.3 (assembly GCF_040548265.1). NCBI lineage: Bacteria > Pseudomonadati > Pseudomonadota > Alphaproteobacteria > Hyphomicrobiales > Nitrobacteraceae > Bradyrhizobium > Bradyrhizobium sp. F1.13.3. The sequence continues at coordinate 118,899 of NZ_JBEPRI010000007.1, forward strand.
CCTTGGCCTTGGCTTCGGTCAGACCGACCGATGCGACCTGCGGGTTGCAATAGGTGCAGCCGGGGATCATCAGCTTGTCCATAGGGTGCGGATGCAGACCCTTGATGGCCTCGACGCAGATCACGCCCTCATGCTCGGCCTTGTGGGCCAGCATCGGGGGACCCGCGACGTCGCCGATGGCGTAGATGCCGGGAATGTTGGTCTTGCCGTAGCCGTCGATCACGATGCAGCCGCGGTCGGTTTTGACGCCGAGCTTTTCGAGACCGAGATTCTCGATGTTGCCGACGACGCCAACCGCCGAGATCACGCGCTCGAACTCGGCGGTCTGCTTCGCCTTGCCGTCGTCGAGCGTCGCGACCACGCTATCGCTCTTCTTCTCGAGCTTCGTCACGCCCGTGTTGGTGAGGATCTTGATGCCCTGCTTCTCGAGGCGCTTGCGGGCAAGACCGGCAATCTCGGCGTCCTCGACCGGCAGTATCTGCGGCAGCACCTCGACCACCGTGACATCGGAGCCCATCGTCTTGAAGAAAGATGCGAACTCGATCCCGATCGCGCCCGAGCCCATCACCAGCAGCGATTTCGGCATCCGCTCCGGGACCATCGCTTCGAAGTAGGTCCAGATCAGCTTCTTGTCGGGTTCGAGGCCCGGCAGCACCCGCGGTCGCGCGCCAGTCGCGACGATGATGTGCTTGGCCTGATAAGCGCCCTCGCCGAGCGCACCCTTGGGCCCTTCGACGTCGGACTTCTTCACCGTGACCTTGCCAGGCGCGTCGATCGAGGCTGCGCCCCAGATCACGCTGACCTTGTTCTTCTTCATCAGGAAGCCGACGCCGTCATTCAGCCGCTTGGAAACGCCGCGCGAGCGCTGCACCACCGCCTTCGGATCGAACGAGACGTTGTCCGCCGACAGGCCGTAGTCCTTGGCGTGCTGCATGTAGTGGTAGATCTCGGCGGAGCGCAGCAGCGCCTTGGTCGGGATGCAGCCCCAGTTCAGGCAGATGCCGCCGAGATAGGATTTCTCGACGATCGCCACCTTGAAGCCGAGCTGGGCGGCCCGGATCGCGGTGACATAGCCGCCGGGACCGGAGCCGATGATGATGATGTCGAAGGATGTATCGGCCATGGCGGCTCCCGTTCAACTCAAGAGGCGCCGCGGGCGCGGCGCTTGATCAGAAAAGACCTCACCAGCCATTCGAGCGTCGTCACCAAAGCCATCACGGCCAAGGCAATCAGCACGATCGGCTGGGCGATGTTCCGTGCCAATTGTTCGCCGGCAAAGAACGCGGAGTAAAGAAAATCGAGCCCAATCGGGTTGAGCGCGACGACTGTTCCAAGCAGCAGCGACATCCATGGCCAGCGGGTACGGACATGCAACGTTGCCCCCTCTACCCCGGGTCACACCATCATCATGACGGGGTTTTCGATCAGCTGCTTGAAGGCACCGATCAGCTCGGCGCCGAGCGCGCCGTCGATGGCGCGGTGATCGCAGGACAGGGTCACGCTCATCATGTTCGCGATCTCGATCTTGCCGCCGCGGACCACAGGCCGCTCCTCGCTGGTGCCGACCGCGAGGATGGTCGCATGCGGCGGATTGATCACGGCGGTGAAGTGGCTGATGCCGAACATGCCGAGGTTCGAGACGGCCGTCGTGCCGCCCTGGTACTCTTCGGGCTTCAGCTTGCGCGAGCGGGCGCGTGTCGCAAAATCCTTCATCTCGTTGGAGATGGTCGACAGCGTCTTGGTCTCGGCCTTGCGGATAATCGGCGTGATCAGGCCGCCGGGCATCGCCACCGCGACGCCGACGTCGGAATGGTGGTGCTTGACCATGCCGGATTCGGTCCAGCTCACATTGCAATTCGGGATCTTCTGCAGCGCCACCGCCATCGCCTTGATGACGAAGTCGTTGACCGAGATCTTGTAGAGCGGCTTCTTCTCCTTGTCCTTGGGAGCAGCCGCATTGATCTCCTCGCGCGCGGCAAGCAGCTTGCCGATGTCGCAGTCGATGGTGAGGTAGAAGTGCGGGACGTTCTGGATCGACGCGGTTAAACGTTGGGCAATGGTGCGGCGCATGCCGTCATGCGGGACGACCTCGTAGGAGCCCGGCTCGAACAGCGACAGGATCTGCTTGTCCGACATGGTCGGCGCGGTCGAGGGCGCGCCTGACGGCGCCGCCGCGGGTGCCTTCAGGCCCTTGCCAGACTTGGCCTGCTCGACGTCGCGAGCGACCACGCGGCCATGCGGGCCAGTGCCTGTCACCATTGACACATCAAGGCCGGATTCCTTGGCGAGACGTCGCGCGAGCGGCGATGAGAACACGCGGCCGGCATGGCCGTTGCTTTGCGCAGCCGGTGCTGCGGCCTGCGGCGCTGGTGCGGCGGCGGGCGCCGGCGCGGCCTTGGGTGCAGCAGGCGCGGGAGCCGGTGCAGCCGCGGGAGCTTCAGCAGCTTTCGGAGGCGCGGCCGAAGCGCTGGGCTTGGCGGCACCTGCCGCTTTCACGTCCTCGCCCTCGCCGGCCAGCACCGCGATCACGTCGTTGACCGGGACATCCTGCGTGCCCTCGGGCACGAGGATCCTGGCGATCGTGCCCTCGTCGATCGCCTCGACCTCCATGGTCGCCTTGTCGGTCTCGATCTCGGCGATGACGTCGCCGGATTTGACCTTGTCGCCTTCCTTCTTCAGCCACTTGGCGAGGTTGCCCTTCTCCATCGTCGGCGAAAGAGCGGGCATCAGGATGTTGATGGGCATGCTGACCTCACGAAGAACTTCTCAAAACGTCGGCCCCGGGAGCGAGGACGAACAGACCAGGTTTAGTTGCCGATGTCGCCCTGCCACAGGCGCTCATTGGCAGGATTGGAACGCCAGTTCTTCATCATGGTGATGGAGCGGTCGTCCGCAAGATCGATCCAGGGGATGCCGAACTTGTCGAGGATGTCCTTGGAGCCCGGGAAGGTGACGGATTCCCCGATGACCACCAGTTGGACCTTGAACAGAGCGAGCGCGCCGGCGCACATCGAGCACGGCGACAGCGTGGTGTACATGACGGTGTCGTGGAACGAGATCACGCCGGCCTCGCGCAGGCAGCTCATCTCGCCGTGCAGGATGACGTTCTTTTCCTGCACGCGGTTGTTGTGGCCGCGGGCGATCACTTTGTTCTCGCGGGTCAGCACGGCGCCGATCGGCAGGCCGCCTTGCGCGATCGAGGCTTCCGCCTCGCGGATCGCCTCCAGCATGAAATCGAAATGATAGGATTCGATCGCCACGGTCAGTGCCCCTTCCCGCGCGGCGTCGTGGTGCCGGTGTCGGTGGGACGCTCGATCTGGGCCTGGAACATCTCGATGATCCGGTTCAGCGCGTCCTCCTCGGTGTATTCGCTCTCGCGCGCATAGGCACGCGCGGCGTGACGGGCGAGATCGACGAGCAGCAGCCCCCACATGTCGGGCTCGTCGAAGGCCCGCTGGAACGCCATCGACAGCCCGCCGTCCAGCACGAACACGCGCAGGATCTCGACCGCGTCATCGCGGACGAGGACGTCGGGTGGCAATGGCTGCTCTTTCGGACCCGCCATGCTCTACCTGTAGCAGACGGCTTTGGCGGCCTCGACCACTTCGGCAGCCGAAGGCAGCGCGAGCTTTTCCAGGTTCGCGGCATAAGGCATCGGCACGTCCTTGCCGGAGACGCGGGCGACCGGCGCATCCAGATAATCGAAGGCATGCTCCATGATCCGCGCGGCGATTTCGGCGCCGACACCGCTCTGGGCCCAGCCCTCTTCCACCGTGACGGCACGTCCCGTCTTCTTGACGGAATTGACGATGGTCTCGGTATCCATCGGACGCAGCGTGCGCAGGTCGATCACTTCGGCCTCGATGCCATCCTTGGCGAGTTCGTCGGCGGCCTTCAGCGCGTAGCTCATGCCGTTCGACCACGAGATGATCGTGACATGGCTGCCGGAACGCACGATGCGCGCCTTGCCGATCGGAATCACGAAATCGTCGAGCTTCGGCACCTCGCCAGTGTGGCCGTAGAGCATTTCGTTCTCGAGGAAGATCACCGGATTGGGATCGCGGATCGCAGCCTTGAGCAGGCCTTTGTAATCAGCGGCCGAGAACGGCGCGACGACCTTGAGGCCCGGGACGTTCGAATACCAGGACGAATAATCCTGGCTGTGCTGGGCGGCCACGCGGGAAGCGGCGCCGTTGGGCCCGCGGAACACGATCGAGCAGCCCATCTGGCCGCCGGACATATAAAGCGTCTTGGCCGCGGAGTTGATGATCTGGTCGATTGCCTGCATGGCAAAGTTGAAGGTCATGAACTCCACGATCGGCTTCAATCCGCTCATCGCGGCGCCGACCCCGATGCCGGCAAAGCCGTGCTCGGTAATCGGTGTGTCGATGACGCGCTTGGCGCCGAATTCCTGAAGCAGCCCCTGCGTCACCTTGTAGGCGCCTTGGTATTCGGCGACCTCTTCGCCCATCACGAAGACGTCTGCGTCGCGGCGCATCTCTTCGGCCATGGCATCGCGCAGGGCTTCGCGGATGGTCTGCGTCACCATCTCGGTGCCGGCGGGCACTTCCGGGTCGGGCTCTGCGACGGCCTTCGGTGCGGGCGCAGCTTTGGGAGCTGGAGCCTCGGTCTTCGCGGCGGCAGGGGCTGCGGACTCGGCGGCCTTCTGCTGCTGGGCAGGCGCCGGTGCCTTGGCGAGATCGGCGGCACTCTCGCCATCGGCGAGAATCGTCGCGATCGGCGTGTTCACGGCAACGTCGGCGGTGCCCTCGGGGATCAGGATCTTGCCGAGCGTACCTTCATCGGTCGCCTCGACCTCCATGGTCGCCTTGTCGGTCTCGATCTCGGCGATGACATCGCCGGACTTGATCGTCTCACCCTCTTTTTTCAGCCATTTGGAGAGGTTGCCCTTCTCCATCGTGGGCGACAACGCGGGCATCAGCACTTGAATTGGCATATCGACTCCAAGAGAAAGCTTGCGCGCGTTCAGCGGTAAATATCAGTCCAGAGCTCGGCGGCGTCCGGCTCGGAATCATGCTGGGCGAAATCGGCGGATGCGTTGACGATGTCGCGCACCTCGGCGTCGATCGCCTTCAGATCCTGCTCGCTGACCTTGGCGGCCAACAGGCGGTTGCGCACCTGCTCGATCGGATCCTGGTCGTGGCGGACTTTTTCGACCTCCTCGCGCGTTCTGTACTTTGCGGGATCGGACATCGAGTGGCCGCGATAACGATAGGTCTGCATCTCCAGGATGAAGGGTCCCTTGCCGGCGCGGCACCACGCCGCCGCCTCGTCGCCGGCAGCCTTGACGGCGCGAACGTCCATGCCGTCGACCTGCTGGCCGGGAATGTTGAAGGAGGCGCCGCGCTTGGAGAAATCCTGCTGCGCCGAGGCGCGCGAGACCGAAGTGCCCATGGCGTAGCGGTTGTTCTCGATGACGTAGATCACCGGCAGCTTCCAGAGCTCCGCCATGTTGAAGCTCTCATAGACCTGGCCCTGGTTGGCCGCGCCGTCGCCGAAATAGGTAACGCTGACATTGTCGTTGTCGCGATAGTGATTGGCGAAAGCGAGCCCGGTGCCGAGCGAGACCTGGGCGCCGACGATGCCGTGGCCACCGTAAAAGTGCTTCTCCTTGCTGAACATGTGCATGGAGCCGCCCTTGCCCTTGGAATAGCCGCCACGACGACCCGTGAGCTCGGCCATGACGCCGTTGGCCTCCATGCCGGTGGCGAGCATATGGCCGTGATCGCGATAGCCGGTGATGACCTGATCGCCCGGCTTCAGGGCCATCTGCATCCCGACCACCACGGCCTCCTGGCCGATATAAAGGTGACAGAAGCCGCCGATCGCGCCCATGCCGTAGAGCTGGCCGGCCTTTTCCTCGAACCGCCGGATCAGGAGCATGTCGCGGAGCGCCTTGAGCTCCTGCTCTCTGGTGAATTCCGGGGGCGAACCGCCGTCGGTCTTGTCTTGTGCAGTGCTTGCGGCGGCTTTCTTGGGTGCGGCCATGGGAATTCCGGGTCAGAGAAAACTTCAGCCCTCTCTAACCCAAGTCAAACGCCCTTGGAAAGCACCGCGGCGGCATGGCACGACTTTCATTATGCCGCACTGCAACGTGATCGTAATATTGCAAAATCTTTGACGCGGATCGGGCAACAAATCGACACGGTCGCCGCACTCGCAGATTCGTGGCCGGGTCAAGCAACGTTGAGCCAAACGCGGTCCCGACATTTGGAATGGGCGGCGCAGAACAGCGCCGCCCTCTCCGCCCGGCCGCCCGATCAGAAGAAGCCGAGCTTCTTCGGGCTGTAGCTGACCAGCAGATTCTTGGTCTGCTGGTAGTGATCAAGCATCATCTTGTGGGTCTCGCGCCCGACACCCGATTGCTTGTAGCCGCCGAACGCCGCATGCGCGGGATAGGCATGGTAGCAGTTGGTCCAGACCCGGCCAGCCTGGATCGCCCGGCCGAAGCGATAGCAGCGGTTGGCGTCGCGGCTCCAGACGCCGGCCCCCAAGCCGTAGAGCGTGTCGTTGGCGATCTCGAGCGCCTCTTCGTCGCTCTTGAAGGTCGTGACCGAAACGACGGGGCCGAAGATCTCCTCCTGGAAGACGCGCATCTTGTTGTGGCCCTCGAACACGGTCGGCTGGACGTAGAAGCCGCCGGCGAGATCGCCGCCGAGCTCGGCGCGTCCGCCGCCGGCCAGCACCTTTGCTCCCTCCTGTCTGCCGATATCGATGTAGGAGAGGATTTTTGCGAGCTGCTCGCCGGAAGCCTGCGCACCGATCATGGTGTCGGCAGCGCGCGGATCACCCTGCTTGATCGCGGCGACGCGCTTCAGCGCCCGCTCCATGAAGCGGTCGTAGATGTCGGCGTGGACCAGCGCCCGGCTCGGACAGGTGCAGACCTCGCCCTGGTTCAGCGCGAACATGACGAAACCTTCAATCGCCTTGTCGAAGAAGTCGTCGTCTTCGGCGATGACGTCGCTGAAGAAGATGTTGGGCGACTTGCCGCCGAGCTCAAGCGTGACGGGAATGAGGTTCTGGCTGGCATATTGCATGATCAGCCGGCCCGTCGAGGTCTCGCCGGTGAAGGCGATCTTGGCGATGCGCGGGCTCGACGCGAGCGGCTTGCCGGCCTCCAGGCCAAAACCGTTGACGATGTTGAGGACGCCGGGCGGCAGCAGATCGCCGATGATTTCGGCCCAGACCATGATCGAGGCCGGGGTCTGCTCGGCCGGTTTGAGCACGATACAATTGCCTGCGGCGAGCGCGGGCGCGAGCTTCCAGCAGGCCATCAGCAGCGGGAAGTTCCAGGGAATGATCTGGCCGACCACGCCGAGCGGCTCGTGGAAATGGTAGGCGACGGTGTCGTGATCGATCTCGGAGAGGCTGCCTTCCTGGCCGCGGATGGCACCGGCGAAATAACGGAAGTGGTCGATCGCCAGCGGCAGGTCGGCGGCGCGGGTCTCGCGGATCGGCTTGCCGTTGTCCCAGGTCTCGGCGATGGCGAGACGCTCGAGATTGTCTTCCATGCGGTCGGCGATCCGGTTCAGGATCGCGGCGCGCTCGGCGACGCTGGTGCGGCCCCAGGCGGCCTTCGCGGCATGCGCTGCGTCGAGCGCTGCCTCGACGTCCTGCGCATCGGAGCGCGCGATCTTGCAGACGATCTGGCCTGTCACCGGCGAGGCGTTGTCAAAATACTTGCCGGAGATCGGCGCGACGAATTTGCCGCCGATGAAATTGTCGTAGCGTTCGGCGAAGGGAATTTTGGTGACGCTGAGGAATTCTACCTTGTTCATTGATCACTCCCGATGTTTGCTGTTTGCGCAATTCGTCGCGTGGTCGCGACTTGCGCCAACGATGTCGCGGGAGGCGACTTCTGTCAGCCCTGATAGGAGCGATCACTGAGCCGACCTGTCGCAGTTCTGCGACAGGTGACGAGGCTGCACGTCGTGCCGCCGCACATACTGACCTCATCCTGAGGAGCGCGCTCTTGCGCGGGTCTCGAAAGGATGGCTGGGGATGACAGCAGGGCCTCTTGTGGTTCGAGAGGACCGCTTCGCGGTCTCCTCACCATGAGGATCTACCAGCAGCTCAATGCGCGTTCAGCTCGAACCGCTTGAGCTTCCTGTGCAGCGTAGCGCGGCTGACGCCGAGGGCCTTGGCGGCCGCCGAGACATTGCCGCCCGCGCGCAGGAGCGCCCGCTGCAACACTGCGCGCTGACCGCCGGCAAGATGGTCGCGCGCGGTGTCGCCGCCAAGGAGATCGGCGGCGGGCATCGGCTGCAACGCCCGGCCGGGCGCAATCCCGAGTCCCGCTCGGGCGGACCGGGTCGCGCCGATCACGAGATCGTCCGCATCGACCGCAACGAGGCCGCCGCACTGGCCGTCCGCACCTTGCGCCAGCACGATCCGGGCATGGGCGAAGGCCCTGCGAAACAGATCGGCCTCGATACGCTTGGCCGCCTCGCCGGCCGCGAGCGCGATCAGACTGGAAAACACGTCGGTACGGTCGGCGCGGCAGGAGGAGACGTCGAGCACGCCCGCGAACGCAGCCTCATGGTCGTAGATCGGAACGGCGGTGCAGCTCAGAAGCGTGTTGCGGGTGAAGAAATGCTGGTCGCGGTCGATCGTCAGCGGACGTTGCTCGACGAGGCAGGTGCCGATGCCATTGGTGCCCTCATGCTCCTCGCTCCAGAGCGCGCCGGTCCAGAGTCCCCAGGACTGAAATGTGGCGTCGTCCGCCGGGGTGCCGCGGCGATCGACCGGCACGCCTTCGCCGTCGGCGAGTAGCACGCAGCAGCCGCTGGCGCCGACCGCCTGGTAGAGCCGGTCCATCGCACCTCGCGCAGCGGCAAGCAGCGGCGCGATGCGCTCGCGCGCGCGGTGCAGCTCGGCTTCGCTTAGCCGGTTCGGCGAGCTGCGGCCTGCGGGATCGAGACGATGCAATCTGGACGAACGGCGCCACGAGGCCACGAGCGACGAGCGTGCCGCCTGGCCTGACGTGATGGCGGCCTCGACACGGGCCGCGTGATGCCGGGGGAATTGCCCATTCATCACTGTTTCCTCCGGGTGGCAATTTAGAGCGTGCCGGCACGGCCCGGTTGATCTGCGTCAACCCAGGCCATGGCGCTGCAAGCCATGAGCCGGTTGCGGCGCTGCCGTCAAGACGGCAGTCCGGTTCCAGGCCTTCAAGGAAGAACTGTCAGTTCGCCGGGATCGTCCGGACGAGATCGCGCGGATTGACGTAGTCGAGCTGGAAACGCGCCCGCTCGTCCAGCATGTCGGGGTCGATCTTCGCGGAGCGCAGCAACGAAACGCGTTGCTCGCTCCTGGCGCGCTCGCGCTTGAGCTGGGCCAGCTCGCTGGTCAGCGCCACGATCTCCTGGTCGAGCTCCTGACGGGCGTTGAGGCCGTATTTGCCGGTATAAGCGTTGACGCCGAAATAGCCGACGATGGCGGCCGCCATCGCATAGAGGGCAAGACCGGTCAGGATCGATTTCAGCCGCGCGCGGGAGACCATCCTGGGAAGATGGGACAGGTTGGTTAAGGGCGTGCTAATTTCGGGCGGCTGGGCCCCGCGCGCGACGCTAGTGGACCCTCATGGTGAGAAGGCGCAAAGCGCCGTCTCGCGGACGATGCTTCGCATCGCCGCGAGAACCATGAAGGCCCGCAATTTCCCGGAGCCATCCTTCGAGACGAACGCTTCGCGTTCTCCTCAAGGATGAGGGCCGTAAGCTGCGGCTGCGGGCGATTTAGCCTCAGCCGTGATGCTTCGCCACGTGCACCGCAAACGCGTCGATATAGGCCTGGAGTACGGGCTTCAGGGACTCCTTGGTCAGATTGCCGTCGGCATCGAAGGCATCGCCCACCCCGTTCAGATAGGCCTCGGGCTGCTGCATAATCGGGCCGGAAATCCCCGGCAGGATGTTCTGCAGCGTCTTGGCGGCGCTGACGCCGCCGAGCGGGCCCGGCGAGTTCGCGATGATGCCGACCGGCTTGCCGTTGAACGAGCTCTTCCCATAGGGCCGCGAGGCGACGTCGATGGCGTTCTTCAGCACGCCCGGGATCGCGCGATTGTATTCCGGCGTGACGAAGATGACGCCGTCTGACTGCTGGAGTTTTTCGCGGAAGGACAACCAGTCGGCCGGCGGCGCGCCCTCGAGGTCCTGGTTGAAGAACGAGATGCCGGCCGGCGTGACGACCTCGAGCTTGAGCGAGGCCGGCGCGAGCTTGGCGAGCGCATTGGCGATCTTCAGCGAAAAGCTGTCCTTGCGCAGGCTGCCGGCGATCGTGACGATATTGTAGGCCATGGAGTGTCCTCGAAATCTTCAGCGGGAGTGCCGGGTCGGCACTTAAGCGATCCCGAGTGATGGATGCAAGTGCATGGACCGGTCGGATTTGGAAACGCTGCGTTTCTGAACGGTCGCCCCAACAATCAGGCCGCCAAGTGGCGGCCTGATTCCTTGGTACAAATCTGCAAATCGGCTCAGATCGTCGGATTCCATGCCGACGGGATCAGGCGATATTTGGCGCCGTCCTTCTCGACATGGCCGACCGAGGGGAAGGTGAAGTGGAAGCCGATCACGGTCGCCTTCTCGGCCGCCGCCATGTCGTAGAATTTGTGGCGGGTCTCCTGCGCCAGCGCAGCATCGGTGTCGAACACCACATGCCAGTCCGGATTGCGCAGGAAGAACTCCGGGATGTTGGTGACGTCGGACTGGATCAGCACCTTGGCATCGCCAGAGGCGACCGCGAACGAGGTGTGCCCGGGGGTGTGGCCGGGCGTCGCGATCGACGTGATGCCCGGCGCGACCTCCTTGCCCCACTCGTACTTCGTGACCTTGGATTCGAGGCCAGCAAAGGTCTTCTTCACGTTGGCGAAGTAGTTCTTCATCATCCCGTTCGACTCGGCCTTGGCGGCGTTGTCCTCGCTGGTCCAGAACTCCCAGTCCTTGCCGGGCACCATGATCTCCGCATTGGGGAAGGCAAGCGCGCCGTCGGCGAGACGAATGCCGTTGGTGTGGTCGGGATGCAGATGCGAGAGCAGCACGACGTCGATGCTCTTGGGGTCGACGCCGGCGGCCTGGAGGTTCTGCAGCGTGCGGCCGACCGCACCCTTGCTGGGCTCGAGATTGGCGACACCGTTGCCGGTATCGATCAGCACGAGCTTGGAGCCGGTGTTGATGAGCTGCGGGTTGAACGGCACCGTGACCATGCCCTTCGGCATGTAGGCCGCCTCGCCCGCGGCCAGCGCTTCCTCCTTCGGCGCGTTGACGACGAACTTGTCCGGCATCGGGAACGTGCGCGCACCGTCATTGATCGAGGTGCACTCGTAGCTGCCGACCTTGTAGCGGTAGAAGCCAGGCGCCTGTGTGCCGGCTTGCGGCACCGAGGCATTGGCGGCGGTCGGCCCAAAGCCGGTCACGGCAGCCGCACCGAAGGCGGCGGCGCCTGCAAGCAAATGGCGGCGATTAAGATCGGTCATGAGGTCCCCTTCTGAGCGCCCCGCGGTTTTCCCGCGTGCAAATGGCGGCGGAATAATCCCCGGCTCCGCTCAGAAGGCAAGACCTTCTTTGGGTGACGTGCCGTCGCACATCACGATTATTTATTTGGGTTGATGAGGAATTTTTCGCCGGTGGCGCGTTTCGCATAGACCGCGATATTGGCGGGATCGAGCGCCTCGGAAAGCGACACCACCTTGGTGTAGTGGCTGGCAAACGTGGTCTTCAGTTCGTCGACCACGCGCTGGCGCAGCCTGGCCCCGTCCGCCTGCCCGATCTTCATCAGGAACGGAAACAGCAGCCAGCCACCGACGCCCCAGGCCATGCCGAAGCCGCGCGGCAGCTCGATCGGGCGGACGTCGAGCGCGCCATAGACATAGACCTGCTTGTGCACGTTGGAGCCGTAGCGGCTGTATTCCTTCGCGGTCTTGTTGATCGCGACTTCCATGCAGTTGAGGATGTCGCCGGCGAGCTTGCCGCCGCCGATGGCGTCGAAGGCGATGGTGGCGCCGGTCTCGACCAGCGCGTTGGTGAGATCGCCCAGGAAGCTCGGTGCGGTGGAATCGACGACGTATTTGGCGCCGATCTTGTGCAGGATGTCGGCCTGTTCCTTGCTGCGCACGATGTTGACCAGCGGGATGCCGTCCTTGATGCAGATCTTGTTCAGCATCTGGCCGAGATTGGAGGCGGCCGCAGTGTGCACCAACGCCTTGTGACCCTCGCGCCGCATGGTCTCGGTCATGCCGAGCGCAGTCAGCGGATTGACGAAGCAGGAAGCGCCTTCGGCCGGCGTGGTGCCTTCCGGCAGCGGCAGGCACTCGCGCACTTTCAGCGTGCGATACTGCGTATACATCGCGCCGCCAATCATGGCGACGGTCTTGCCCATCAGCGCCTTCGCGGCATCCGAGGAGCCGGTCCTGATCACGACTCCCGCGCCTTCGTTACCGACCGGCATGGACTCGTCGAGCCGGCCTGCCATCGCCCGCATCGCGCCTTCCGGCACCTTCGCGGTGATGATGGGAGCGCCCTTGTCGCCGGAAGCCTTCGCAGTGCTCATATCGGCCGCGCCGATCAGGAGCCCGAGGTCGGACGGATTGATCGGAGCGGCCTCGACGCGAACGACGACCTCGTCCGCGGCGGGTTCGGGGGTCGGCACGTCGAGCAGCGAGATCTCGAGCTCGCCGCTCTTCTTGATCAGCGAACGCAATTGCAGGCCGTTTTTGCCGTCGCTCATGTCGATCCTCCCCTGTTTTTGTCCGAGAGCTGGCTTATGCCAGCGCCTTCAGTGCCGCCTTGCCGCCGTAGAGCGCCTGCTTGCCGAGCTGCTGCTCGATGCGCAGGAGCTGGTTGTATTTGGCGGTGCGATCGGAGCGTGCAAGGGAGCCGGTCTTGATCTGTCCGCAATTGGTGGCGACCGCGAGGTCGGCGATGGTGGAATCCTCGGTCTCGCCGGAGCGGTGCGACATCACCGAGGTGTAGCCGGCCTTGTGCGCCATCTCGACGGCGGCGAGCGTCTCGGTCAGCGTGCCGATCTGGTTGACCTTGATCAGGATCGAGTTGGCCCGTCCGGCCTTGATGCCTTCGGCGAGCCGCTTGACGTTGGTGACGAAGAGATCGTCGCCGACGAGTTGGCACTTCTTGCCGACGAGGTCGGTCAACTCCTTCCAGCCGTCCATGTCGTCTTCCGACATGCCGTCCTCGATGGTCACGATCGGATAGCGCGCGACGAGGTCAGCAAGGTACTTGGCCTGCTCGGAAATCGAGCGGGTCTTGCCCTCGCCTTCGTAAACATACTTGCCGTCCTTGAAGAACTCGGTCGAGGCGCAGTCGAGGCCCATCACGATGTCGGAGCCCGCCTTGTAGCCGGCCTTGCCGATCGCGTTCATGACGAATTCGAGCGCGGCGTCCGCCGATGGCAGGTTCGGGGCAAAGCCGCCCTCGTCGCCGACATTGGTGTTGTGGCCGGCCTTCTTCAGCTCCGACTTCAGGGTATGGAAGACCTCGGCGCCGTAGCGCAGGCCCTCGGCGAACGACGACGCACCGACGGGCAGGATCATGAACTCCTGGAAGTCGATGGGGTTGTCGGCATGCATGCCGCCATTGATGATGTTCATCATCGGCACCGGCAAGAGACGCGCCGAGGTGCCGCCGACGTAACGGTAGAGCGGCATGTCGAGCGAGTTCGCGGCCGCCTTGGCGCAGGCGAGCGAGACGCCGAGGATGGCGTTGGCGCCCAGCCGGCTCTTGTTCGCGGTGCCGTCGAGGTCGATCATGATCTGGTCGAGCTGGGCCTGCTGCTCGACATCGAGGCCGCTCAGGGCCTCGAAGATCTCGCCGTTGACGGCGCCGACCGCCTTGGTGACGCCTTTGCCGAGATAACGGGCTTTGTCACCGTCGCGCAGTTCCACCGCCTCGTGGGCGCCGGTGGAAGCGCCGGACGGCACGGCAGCACGGCCGAGCGCACCATCTTCCAGCACGACGTCGACCTCGACGGTGGGATTGCCCCGGCTATCCAGGATTTCGCGTCCGATGATGTCGATGATGGCGGTCATGAGGGCCTCTTTTCGGGGGACTAAGCAGTCAGTTGGGGTGCTTCTACCGCAATGCATCGAAGCGGAAAAGGCCGGGTGACGGCCGCACGATGATTGGCTAAGAGGGCGCCAAGGAGGCGGCCTGATGTCGAAAAAGCCAAGCAAATCGAAGAACTCAAGCTCGGATTCACCTGCCCTGCAGCTTGGCCGCGCGGTGGAATGGCCGGATGCGCCCGAGAAAGCAAAGCTCGACCGCGTGCCGAATCCGCAAGGAGGCACCGATTATCTGGTGCGCTTCACCGTGCCGGAATTCACCTCGCTCTGCCCGGTCACGGGACAGCCGGATTTCGCGCATCTGATGATCGACTACGCCCCCGGCCAATGGCTGCTGGAGTCGAAGTCGCTCAAACTCTACATCGCGAGCTTCCGCAATCACGGCGCCTTCCACGAGGACTGCACCGTGATGATCGGCAAGCGCATCGCGAGCGAGATCAAGCCGAAGTTCCTACGCATCGGCGGCTACTGGTATCCGCGCGGCGGCATCCCGATCGACGTGTTCTGGCAGACCGGCCGCGCGCCGAAGGGCCTGTGGGTGCCCGAACAGGGCGTCGCACCCTATCGCGGGCGGGGCTAGTTGGACCGAACGCCGATGGAATCGACTGCAGCAACATTCCGAAATCTTGGATTGGGCCTTCTGGGCATGCTGTGGCTGACCGGCGCGGCCGAGGCTGCCGAAGTCCGGGTGATGATCTCGGGCGGCCTGACGGCTGCCTACAAGGTGCTCGTGCCGGAGTTTGAGAAGGCCACCGGCAACAAGGTGCTGACCGAATATGGGCCCTCGATGGGGACCACGACCAACGCTATCCCGGTCCGGCTGGAGCGCGGCGAGGCGGCCGATGTCCTGATCATGGTGGGCTACGCCCTCACCGATCTCGCCAGCAAGGGCAAGGTCGTTGCCGGCAGCCAGGTCGACCTGACGAGATCGCCGATCGGGGTCGCCGTGAAATCGGGCGCGCCGAAGCCGGACATCAGCTCGGTGGAAGCGGTCAAGCGCGCGTTGCTCGCGGCGAAGACGATCGCCTATTCCGACAGCGCCAGCGGCGTCTATGTCTCGACCGAAATGTTTGGAAAGCTCGGCATTGCCGATGTCATGAAGGACAACGCCCGCAAGATTCCGGCCACGCCGGTCGGCGAGATCGTCGCCCACGGCGATGCCGAGCTCGGCTTTCAGCAGATCAGCGAGCTGAAGCCCGTGAAGGGCATCGATATCGTCGGGCCGCTGCCGAACGAATTGCAGCAGATCACGATCTTCTCAGCCGGCATCGCAAGCGTTTCCAAAGAGCCCGAGGCCGGCCGGGCCTTGATCAAGTTCCTTGCCTCCCCGGCAGCCCGCGACGCGATCATCGCGAGCGGCATGGAGCCGATCGCGGCCGGTGGAGCGAACTAAAACCCTCTCGCATCTAGTACGCGCTCAGCAGATCGACCTTCGCATTCGCCAGCACCAGACGCCGCGCCAAGATGGCAGCGAGATTGCGCATGATTTTGAGCGAGGTCTCGGGATGCACGCGACGATAATCGGCAAAGCTGCCGAGCGGCAATTCGAGGCAGGCCACCGGCGTGTCGGCGAAGACGTCGGCGCTGCGGCTTCCCTCCAGGATCGCCATCTCACCGAAAGCCATGCCGGGGCCGAGTGAAGCCAGCCGCACGCCGCTGCGCAGCTTTACACTGACCATGCCGCTCTGAAGGAAGAACAGCGAATTGGCGGGCTCGCCGGCGGCGATGATGCGCTGGCCGGCCGCGTAGTGCCGCGTGGTCGACAGCTTGACGATGGCGGCGATCTCGTCGGCATCGAGCTCGGCCAGCAGTGCCTGCTCGCCGAGATGCGCGCTCTCTTTCACGTCGGTGAAGCCGCCGAAGCGGTAGATCACCTGATCCTCGGCCCATTCGATCGCATCGTCCAGGAGTGCAAAACGCCGTAACCGGCGCGGCTCGGACGTGCGCGCCGAGATCGCCGTCCACACGGCCGAGGTCTCTTCGAAGCCCGACAGGATCGTGATGATGCCGGCATTGCCGAGCGCCGCCAGCGTCTCGCCCAGAAGCTCAGCGCCCGCTGCGGTGATATCGGGGACGCGACGAAAATCGATGATCAGGAGCGGCGCATTCGGCGGCTCGCTGGTGAGCCGTCGCGTGACATAGTCGATGGTGCCGAAATTCATGGCGCCGACCAGCTCGAGCACGCGGATGTCGCTGTGGCGCTCGTCGAGAATCTGCTGCTCGCGCGGCGGGCGGCTGCGGCGCGAGGAGATGCCGTAGACGTCGTAATCCGCCATGATGCTGGTGCGGACGTCGGCATTGCGGTTGAGCATGTGCAGGTCGAACCGCGCCGACAGCGCTTCGCACACTTTCAGGCCGCGCGCGCTGTTGAAGTGGTTATCCAGCAGCGGCGAGAAAGTGCCGAGCCCGAGTTGCGAGGGTAGCGCCGCGACGATACCGCCGCCGACGCCGCTCTTGGCGGGGATGCCGACCCGGTAGGTCCACTCACCGGCATAGTCGTACATGCCCGAGCTCGTCATCACCGACAACGTGCGCGCGACGATGTGCGGAGTGATCACCTGCACGCCCGTCACCGGATTGATGCCGCGATTGGCGAGCGTGGCCGCCATCACCGCCAGATCGCGCGCAGTGACCAGGATCGCGCATTGACGGAAATAGACGTCGAGCACGGCGTCGACGTCGTCTGGCAGCACGGCGTAATTGCGCAACAGCCAGGCAATGGCCCGGTTGCGGTTGCCGGTCGCAGTCTCCGACGCGTGCACGGCGTCGTCGACGCCAAGCTCGCGGCCGGCGAACTGGCTGAGCTTCGAGCGGACGCGCTCGAAGGCGCCCCTCCCGTCCACCTCGTAGATGAGGCCCGAACAGGCGATGGCGCCGGCATTGACCATCGGGTTGAAAGGACGGTTGTCGTTGGTAAGCCGGATCGAATTGAAAGCTTCGCCGCTCGGCTCGACGCCGATGGTGGCTGCGACCCGCTCTTCGCCGACCATCTCCAGCGCCAGTGCGAACACGAAGGCCTTCGAGACCGATTGGATCGTGAACGGCACCGCGCTGTCGCCGACCTCGTAGATATGGCCGTCGATGGTGACGAGCGCGATGCCGAAATGGTCGGGGTTGGCGCGCTTCAGCTCGGGAATATAGTCGGCAAGCTCGCCCGAATTGTCGGCCTGGAATTCTTCGTAACAAGCGGTCAGGAAGCGCCGGAGCGGGGGCTTGGTGGGATATCCCGTCGATCGGGTCACGCTGGCTGCGCTGGGCGAGCGGCTGGTCTGGGCGTCCACGATCTCACACCTCGATTTGCCCAAAATCGAAGCAATTCGTGTGCCATGTATACGGGACCGACGGTGTCGTGGTGGGGCCGATCCCCTTCAGGGACCGAATAGCCTCAGCGCGCGTCGGACGGCGCGCGCTGTTTCAGCAGGCGCGCGCAGACAAAGCCCAATACCACCATGATCGCGGCGCTCACGAGCAGCGTCGGCACCTTGCCGCCATGCTGCAGGCCAAGGCCATAGGCGAGCGGCCCGACCGTCTGCCCCATGAAGAAGAAGAACGAATGCAGCGATAGCGCGGTCGCGCGTGCCTCGACCGAGAGCTCGCTGGCAAACATCTGCAGGCAGCCATGGGCGATATAGAAGCCCCATCCCATCACGACAAGATTGAGCGCCTGCACTTCCCAGCGCGGGCCGAAGCCGACGAGAACGAGTTGCGAGGCCACCAGCGTCATGCCCGCGATCATCATTCCCTTCATGCCCAGCCATGGCAGCAGGCGCGACACCGTCAGCGTGTAGAACAAGCCGCCGACTGCAAAGCCCGCGATGACGAAACCGGCGATCGAGAGCGAGGTCTGACCGAGCTCGAACAGGAACGATGCGATGTAGGGAAACAGGCCGAGCACGCAGCAGCCTTCGATGAACACCGCCGAATAACAGACATAAGCGTTCGGGTTGGTGAAGATGGTGCGATAGCCGGCCTTCAGCGCCGACAGGCTCGTCTTCGGCGGATGCTTGACCTTGGCGCCACGAAAACCGGCGGCGACTGCGATCGACGCAACGATCACGAGCCCGCCGAGCACTGCCAGCACGCCGCGCCAGCCGAGGAAATCGCCGATCAGGCCGGAGGCCGAGGCGCCGAGCAGATTGCCCGTCATCGCGCCGGTAAGCGTGCGGCTGATCGCGATCTGGCGTTTCTCCGGACCGACGAGATCGCTGGTCAGGCTGAGCGCCACGGGAAACACGCCGCCGGAGCCGATGCCGGCGAGGATACGGGTCGCGAACAGAACCGAGAACGAGCTCGAGAGCGCCCCCAGGATGTTGGCAAGGCCGAGCAGCGCGAGGCAGCCGATCATCAGCCGCGTCTTGCCGAACAGATCGGCGGCGGCGCCGACGATCGGCTGGATGATGGAGAAGGTGAAGGCGAACACCGCGGCAAAGCCGGCAGCGGTCGCGATGCTGACGCCAAAGTCCTCGGCGACGTGCGGCAGCACCGGATCGAGCGCGCGCGCGGAGAGCGCCGCGGCAAAGCTTGCACCGGAGATGACGTAGAGCGCGGCCGGCAGGCCGTGATCGTGCGGCCGCGCCTCGCCTTGCTGCATCAGCGCGGGTCGGCTTTGGTCGAATCTTTGGCGAGCGCGTCGAACGCCATCAGCCTTCGGATCAGCCCTTCGAAGTCGCGCAGCGGCACCATGTTGGGTCCGTCGGACGGCGCGCTATCGGGGTCGGGATGAGTCTCGATGAAGACACCGGCAACACCGACAGCGACGGCTGCGCGTGCGAGCACCGGCACGAATTCGCGCTCGCCTCCGGAAGACGTCCCCTTCCCGCCCGGCTGCTGCACCGAGTGAGTGGCGTCGAAGATCACGGGTGCGCCGGTGGTGCGCGCCAGGATCGGCAAGGCGCGCATGTCGGAGACTAGGGTGTTGTAGCCGAAGGACGCGCCGCGTTCGGTCACGAGCACATTGGGATTGTTCGCGCTCGTGATCTTGGACACGACATTGGCCATGTCCCAGGGCGCGAGAAACTGACCCTTCTTGACGTTGACGACCTTGCCGGTTGCGGCGGCCGCCAGCAGCAGATCGGTCTGGCGACACAGGAAGGCGGGGATCTGCAGGATGTCCACCGCCTGCGCCACCTCGGCGCATTGCGCGGCGTCATGCACGTCGGTCAGAACCGGCAGGCCGAGCGACGATCGGATTTCGGCGAAGATCGGCAGCGACTGGGCAAGCCCGAGCCCACGCGCGGCCGACGCGCTGGTGCGATTGGCCTTGTCGAACGAGGTCTTGTAGACGAGGCCGATCTGCAGCCGCGCGGCGATCTCCTTCAGCGCCGAGGCGACCTCCAGCGCATGCTGGCGGCTTTCGAGCTGACACGGTCCGGCAATGATCGAGATCGGCAGATCGTTGCCGAATTTGACCTTGCCAATAGTGACGACCGGCGCCGCTGACGTCGAAGAGCTCAAGGCAAATCCCTCGCTTCGGCGCGACCATAGCCGCGATGAAGGGCGGATCAACCCCATTCGGCCTGGGCTCCAGAATATCAGGGTTGCGCCAGGCTCCCCGCGACGCCCTCGCGCCGGCCGTCTCTACTTCACCGCCGAGAAGGCGGTCGGCGCCAGGATCTGGCTGACGATGTTGCCGACGATCTGGCCGTCCGCCTCGCTCTCGGCGCGCGCTTTCATCCAGTCTGGATCGCTCATGAAGCCGGCCCACTTCTTCTCGCGCTCGGCGAGCGACTCCCAGGCCAGGAAGTAGGTCAACTCCTGGTTGGATTCGCCGATCAGCGTGGTGAAGAAACCGGCTTGGCGAATGCCGTGCTTTTCCCAGATCTTCAGCGTCGCCGTCTCGAACCGCTTCAGCAGCGCCGGCAAACGGCCGGGCACGCAGCGATAGATGCGCATTTCGTAGATCATTCTTGTTTCCTCCCTGAACAGGTCCGGCGGTTATAACGGCTGGCCCTGACGGTGTCTTGAGGCCCGCTCGACCGCCCCCCGTGGCGTTCCGCGCATGGCTCTGCCCCCCTGCTGAACGTGCGCCGGCCGCCGTCTACAAGCTGACGCGCCGGCCGCAGATGAAGCTCGTTACGGGATCGCTTGCGCCTGATAGGTCAATGCCGCTCGCGGCGGAGCGGATGCATCTTGCACGTGACTGCACCGCCACGTGCTGAGCCGATTACACCAGGCGGCTCTGCACCATCGCCGCGCGAATGAACGACGCGAACAGCGGATGCGGCTCGAAGGGGCGCGACTTCAGTTCGGGGTGGAATTGGACGCCGATGAACCAGGGGTGATCCTCGTACTCGACGATCTCCGGCAGCACGCCGTCGGGCGACAGGCCCGAGAATTTCAGCCCGTGCTGCTCGAGGCGATCCTTGTAGGCGGTGTTGACCTCGTAGCGATGGCGGTGGCGCTCGGAAATCTCGGTCGCGCCGCCGTAAACCTCCGAGACGCGGCTGCCGCGATTGAGCGCCGCGGGATAGGCGCCCAAGCGCATCGTGCCGCCGAGATCGCCAGCGTTGGTGCGCTTCTCAAGCTCGTTGCCGCGCAGCCATTCCGTCATCAGGCCGACCAAGGGCTCCTTGGTCGGGCCGAACTCGGTGGAGTTGGCCTCCTCGATCCCGACGAGATTTCGCGCGGCCTCGATCACCGCCATCTGCATGCCGAAGCAGATGCCGAAATACGGGACGTCGCGCTCGCGCGCGAACTGCGCCGCGCGGATCTTGCCTTCGGCACCGCGCTGGCCGAAGCCGCCGGGCACCAGAATGCCGTTGACGTGTTCGAGGAACGGCGCGGGATCTTCCTTCTCGAAGATCTCGCTTTCGATCCAGTCGAGATTGACCTTCACCTTGTTGGCGATGCCGCCATGCGAGAGCGCCTCGATCAGCGACTTATACGCATCCTTCATGCCGGTATACTTACCGACGATGGCGATGGTGACGTTGCCCTCGGGATTGCGGATGCGCTCATTGATCTGCTGCCAGCTGCGCAGCTCCGGCGGAATCCGCGAACCGATGCCGAAGGCGGCAAGCACTTCGTCGTCGAGGCCTGCGGCATGGTAAGCCTGAGGGACAGCGTAGATGCTGTCGGCGTCGCGCGCCTCGATGACGGCGCTCTCGCGCACGTTACAGAACAGCCCGAGCTTGCGCCGTTCCTCCTTCGGGATCTCGCGATCGGTACGGCAGAGCAGGATGTCCGGCTGGATGCCGATCGAGCGCAGCTCCTTGACGGAGTGCTGCGTCGGTTTTGTCTTCAGCTCACCGGCGCTGGGGATGTAAGGCAGCAGCGTCAGATGAATGTAGATGGCGTGATCGCGCGGCAGCTCGTTCTTGAGCTGGCGGATCGCCTCGAAGAACGGCAGCCCCTCGATGTCGCCGACGGTGCCGCCGATCTCGACCAGCACGAAGTCGTAATCATCGTTGCCGTCGAGGACGAAGTCCTTGATGGCGTTGGTGACATGCGGAACCACCTGGATGGTCGCGCCGAGATAATCGCCGCGCCGCTCCTTGGAGATGATGTCCTGGTAGATGCGCCCGGTCGTGATGTTGTCGGCCTTGGTCGCAGGCCGCCCGGTGAAGCGCTCGTAGTGACCGAGATCGAGGTCGGTCTCCGCGCCGTCATCGGTCACGAACACTTCGCCGTGCTGATACGGCGACATCGTTCCGGGATCGAGATTGAGATAGGGGTCGAGCTTGCGGAGGCGGACCTTGTAACCCCGGGCTTGCAACAGGGCACCGAGTGCCGCTGAAGCCAGACCCTTGCCGAGCGAAGAAACCACGCCGCCGGTGATGAATATGTACCGCGCCATGGGGCTTAACCTCTAATCCCTCGAATTCGATTCGCCAAAGCGATTCGTATTCCGCCCCAAACATTTTGCGGGGCTGTGGGTGAGCCAGAACTAAGAGTGGTGACAGAGCCTTGATGGGGATTGTTGATGCAGGACGGTAGAAGCCGCCCTGCATGGCCCCCCTGCTTTATTGCGAACGCGGTACCTGCGGGCCGCTCGGTGCCGGAGCCTGCTGCTGCTCGTCGGCCTTCTTCAGCGAATCCAGGATGCCGCCGGAGGTCGGCGGCGCGATCGGTCCGCCACCGGCCGGCTGGGTCTGCGACGCCGGGGCGCCGATGATCGACGACGGCTTGCGGTCGTAGCCGGCATACCAGGACAGGAACAGGCTGGTGAGAAAGAAGCCGACGGCCAGGATCGCGGTGGTCCGCGTCAGAAGGTTCGCGGTGCCGCGGCTCGACATGAAGCCGGCGCCACCTCCCATGCCGAGGCCCCCGCCTTCCGACTTCTGGAGCAGGACGGCGCCGATCATGACGGTGACGATCATGAGGTGAATGACGATGACAACAGTCTGCATAGTGTCCTTCCGTCACAAGCCGACAGCGCCGAGACGGCGGCCAATCGTGCTTCGCGGGGTTTTCCTGAAGTTGCGCGGTGTTACACGATCAGCCGGGGCATTGCCACCCCCGATCGGGCGGGTCGTAAGGTTTGGAGCTAGCTAGGGACAGCCCTGCGCAATCACAAGGAAGTCGGCCGCCTTCAGGCTGGCCCCGCCGACTAGCGCGCCATTGACGTTCTTCACGGCCATCAGCTCGGCCGCGTTCGAGGGCTTGACCGAGCCGCCATAGAGGATCCGCATCCCGGCGCCGTCGGCCTTGAACCTGGAGGTCAGGAATTCCCGGATAAAGCCATGAATCTGCTCGACATCCCGGGACGTCGGGGTCAGGCCGGTGCCGATTGCCCAGACCGGTTCATACGCCACCACTAGATTGGCGGCGGTCGAACCATCCGGCAGCGAGCCGTTGAGCTGGCCGCGCAGGATATCGAGGGTCTGGCCGGCGTCGCGCTGGCCCTGCGTCTCGCCGATGCAGACGATCGCCGTCACCCCGGCGCGCCAGGCGGCCTCAGCCTTCTGCCGGATCAGGGCATCGCCTTCGCCATGGTCGGCACGGCGCTCGGAATGGCCGACGATGATCGCGGTCGCACCCGAATCCGCCAGCATTTCAGCGGCGATGTCGCCGGTATGGGCGCCGGAGGCCTTGGGGTGGCAATCCTGGGCCCCCACCGCGACCTTCTTGCCGCGTGCCTTCTCGGCAAAGGCTGCGATCAGGGTCGCCGGCGGGCAAACCAGCAGGTCGGCTTTGCCGGCCACCTCTGCCGCGCCATTGAGCATGGCGTCGAATTCGGCAGTCGAGGCCTTCAGGCCGTTCATTTTCCAGTTGCCGGCGATCAGGGGGCGGATGGCATCGGTCATGTCAAATTCCAGCAAATTCGGTTTGTGCATGCGCTAGCAGAGGTCCCGTGGCAGTTCCAGAGACCAGGGGCTTTTAACCGCAGGGATCGAAAGCCTGCCGGACCCGAGGTTGCGGGGGGAAAGCCACCACTTTATGATGATTGATCAATTTGGTGACGCGCTTTTGCGGAATCTGCATTAAGACGCGCTCCCGTTCCCCTCCTGCCAAACAAGTTGGACCAAATGCTTCGAGGAATGCGCAAGGCCTCATCAAACTGGCTCGGCAAGACCATTATGGCCATTGTGATGGGCGTGCTGATCATCAGTTTCGGCGTTTGGGGCATTGCCGACATCTTCAAGGGCTTTGGGCAATCCACCGTAGCCAAGGTCGGCGGCACCGAAATTTCGCTGAACGAGTTCCGCCAGATTTACACCGATCGCCTGCAGCAGATCAGCCGCCAGTTCGGCCGGCCGCTGTCGCCTGAACAGGCGCGCGCCTTCGGCCTCGACCGTCAGGTGCTCCAGCAGACGATCGCGGAAGCCGCCCTCGACGAAGAGGCGCGCCGGCTCGGGCTCGGCCAGTCCGACGACCAGATCCGCCAGCTCATCATGAACGACCCGAACTTCAAGGGCGTCGGCGGCAACTTCGATTCGAACCGCTTCCAGTCCGTGATCCGCAATTTCGGCTATACCGAGCAGCGCTACGTCTCGGAGCAGCGCAAGGTCTCGCTGCGTCGGCAGATCACCGGCACGATCGGTGCCGGCCTCGAGCCGCCGAAGGCGATGCTCGACGTGCTGACGCGCTTCCAGAACGAGCAGCGCGCCATTGAATTCGTCAGGCTCGACGCAGCCCAGGCAGGCACCATCGACGCGCCCTCGCCCGAGGCGCTCGCCGCCTATTTCGAGGATCACAAGGTCCAGTTCCGCGCGCCCGAATATCGCAAGATCGCGTTCGTCGTGGTCTCGCCGGAGGAGATCGGCAAGTGGAGCGAGGTGTCGGACGAGGACGCCAAGAAAGCGTTCGACCAGCGCAAGGATCGGCTCGGCACGCCGGAGAAGCGCCAGATCCAGCAGATCGTATTCCCCAACGCCGCCGAGGCGCAGACCGCACGCGAGCGGCTCACCAGCGGGACGTCGTTCGAGGACCTCGGCAAGGAGCGCGGACTGAGCGCGTCCGACGTCGATCTCGGGCTCGTGACCAAATCCTCGCTCGATCCCGCGGTTGGAGACGCCGTCTTCGCGCTTCCCGCCGGTGAAATCAGCCAGCCGATCCAGGGCCGTCTCGGCACGTCGATCGTCAAGGTCGACAAGATCGAGCCGGGCACTGAGGCGAACTACGCGAGCGTTGCCGCCGACATCAAGCGCGAGATCGCCACCGAGCGTGCGCGCGTCAAGGTCGCCGATCTCCGCGACAAGATGGAAGACGAACGCGGCGGGGGTGCCAGCGTGATCGACGCGGCGCAGAAGCTCGGGCTCACCGCCGTAACCATCGACGCCGTCGACCGTTCCGGCCGCGCCCCGAGCGGCCAGCCGGTCTCCGGCATTCCGCAGGGCCTCGACGTGGTGTCGCAGGCCTTCAACACCGATGTCGGCGTCGACAATGACTCGATCTCTTTCAAGGGCGGCTATGTCTGGTACGACGTGCTTGCCATCACGCCGTCGCGCGACCGCAATCTCGATGAGGTCCGCGACCAGGTCGAGGCGCGCTGGCGCCAGGACCAGATCGCGACCAAGCTGAAGGCCAAGGCGACCGAGATGGTGCAGAAGCTCGAATCCGGCGGCAAGCTCGCCGACGAAGCAGCCGCGATCGGCGCCAAGGTCGAGACCGCCACCGGCTTCAAGCGCGACGACTCGCCCGCCAGCGTTCCCGCAACGGTCGTGTCGGCCGCCTTCCGCGTCGCCAAGGACGGCGTCGGGCAGACGGCAGTGACAGGCGGCACCGAGGTGATCGTGTTCCGCGTCACCGAGATCATCGATCCCACGGTCGATGCCGCTTCCGAGGCTGTCAAGAAGCTGAAGGACAGTCTCGACCGCGCGCAGACCGAGGAGCAGGTCGCGTCCTACGTGAACAAGCTTGAAACAGACATCGGAACCAGCATCAATCAGGCCGCCTTCGCGCAGGTGACCGGCGCGAACCAGTGAGTTGAAAGCACGCGATGGACGACCTGAAATCGATCATTGGAAAAGTGGCGACCGGCGCCAGCCTGTCGCGTGACGAAGCGGCCTCCGCCTTCGACGCCATGATGTCCGGCGAGGCTACGCCATCGCAAATGGGCGGCCTCCTGATGGCGCTGCGGGTGCGCGGCGAGACCGTGGACGAGATCACCGGCGCGGTCTCGGCCATGCGCTCCAAGATGCTCACGGTCGATGCGCCCGCGGATGCGGTCGACATTGTCGGCACTGGCGGCGACGGCTCCGGCTCGGTCAATGTCTCGACCTGCGCCTCCTTCATCGTTTCGGGCGCCGGTCTGCCGGTGGCCAAGCATGGCAACCGCGCGCTGTCGTCGCGCTCGGGCGCCGCCGACGTGCTGGCTTCGCTCGGGGTGAAGATCGATCTGAGGCCGGAGCAGGTCGGCCGCTGCGTGCGCGAATGCGGCATCGGCTTCATGTTCGCTCCCTCCCATCATCCCGCCATGAAGAACGTCGGCCCGACCCGGGTGGAGCTTGCGACACGCACGATCTTCAACCTGCTCGGTCCGTTGTCCAATCCGGCCGGCGTGAAGCGGCAGATGGTCGGCGTGTTCTCCCGGCAATGGGTGCAGCCGCTGGCGCAAGTGCTCAAGAACCTTGGCTCCGAATCCGCCTGGGTCGTGCACGGTTCCGACGGCCTCGACGAAATCACCCTCACCGGCCCGACCTTCGTCTCCGCGCTCCACAATGGCGAGATCCGGAATTTCGAGGTGACGCCGGAGGACGCGGGCCTGCCGCGCTGCGACGCCGGTGAACTCAAAGGCGGCGACGCCGACGCCAACGCGATCGCCTTGCAGGGCGTGCTCGACGGCAAGCCGAGCCCCTACCGTGACGTCGCGTTGATCAACGCCGCTGCCGCATTGGTCGTAGCGGGGCGTGCCAGGGATCTCAAGGAAGGTGTCGTGATCGGCGCAAAATCGCTCGACAGCGGCGCGGCGAGCGCGCGGCTGAAACATCTGATCGCGGTCTCGAACGGCTGAGCCTGACATGTCGGACATCTTGACCAAGATCGAAGCCTACAAGCGCGAGGAAATCGCGGCGGCCAAGCGCGCGCAGCCGCTGTCGGCGGTGGAAGCGAAGGCCAGGGCGCAAGCAGCACCGCGCGGCTTCGTTCGCGCGATCAGGGCCAAGCACGCCAATGGCGACTACGCGCTGATCGCGGAGGTCAAGAAGGCCTCGCCGTCAAAGGGCCTGATCCGCGCCGATTTCGATCCGCCGCTGCTTGCCCGTGCCTATGAGGCCGGTGGCGCCGCCTGCCTGTCGGTGCTGACGGACACGCCCTCGTTCCAGGGCCATCTCGACTTCATGGTGGCGGCCCGCGCGGCAGCGTCACTGCCGGTGCTGCGCAAGGATTTCATGTTCGACACCTATCAGGTAGCGGAGGCCCGCGCGCACGGCGCCGACTGCATCCTGATCATCATGGCGGCGCTCGATGATGCCACGGCCAAAGAGCTCGAGGATGCCGCCATCGCCTATGGCATGGACGTGCTGATCGAGATCCACGACCGCGCCGAGCTCGACCGCGCGCTGAAGCTGCGTTCGCCGATGATCGGCGTCAACAATCGCAATTTACGCACCTTCGAAACCACGCTTGCGACCAGCGAAACATTGGCGCCGCTGATCCCCGGCGACCGGCTGATGGTCGGCGAGAGCGGCATCTTTACGCCCGCCGATCTGGCCCGCCTCGAGCGCGTCGGCATGTCGACCTTCCTGGTCGGCGAGAGCCTGATGCGGCAAGCCGACGTTACCGCTGCGACGCGCACGCTGCTGGCGCGCGAGACCGCGCGCGCCACAGGCACGAACTGATGGCGCGTAAGCCCGCAAAGGCCAAACCGACCAAGACCGGCCCTGCCCTCACCCATATTGGCGCCTCCGGCGAGGCGCGGATGGTTGACGTGTCGGACAAGCCCGCGAGCGAGCGGCTCGCGGTCGCGGAAGGACGCGTCGTCATGAGCAGGGCGACGCTTGACCTGATCCTGTCCGGCAACGCCAAGAAGGGCGACGTGCTCGGCACCGCCCGCATCGCCGGCATCATGGCCGCCAAGCGCACCTCGGAGCTGATCCCGCTCTGCCATCCGCTCGCGTTGTCGAAGGTAACGGTCGAGATCGAGCCCGACGCAACGCTGCCTGGCTGCCTCGTCCGCGCCAGCGTGAAGGTCACGGGCCCGACCGGCGTCGAGATGGAAGCGCTCACCGCCGTCTCGGTCGCCTGCCTCACCATCTACGACATGATCAAGGCGGTGGAACGCGGCGTGCGCATCGAAGGCATCCACCTGGTCGAGAAGCTCGGCGGCAAATCCGGCCATTACCGCGTCTGATTGCCGCTGCTACTTCAGCGACGCGCTGATCGAGCCGAATTTTGCATTGAGCTTGCCGCGCGGGCCGTTCACCACGGATGATCGCAAGCCCGATGCCGGCGCGCCCGCATATTGATTGCTTTTGCGAGCCTCCGTTCACGGCGCATTAACCCAGCTTGCTAACTTCGCCTCCACTCCGTTCCCGTAAACCAACGGATGTTTCAGGGGTCAAGGATTGACCCTGACGTGTGCACGACAACGATCGATCATGATGACGGGATTCGGCAGTCGCCTTTTTGACCAGGCCTTCGTGCGCAGCGGACCGATCCGCTGGCTGGTGGTGGGCGGCACGCTGCTGATCGCGGCCATCGCCGTGGGCGCGACGCTGATGGCGGAGAATTTCCGCGAACGTGCGCTGCGCAACGCGGGCCGCGAGCTGGAAAACACCGTGCTGATGTTGGCCCATCATTTCGACCAGCAACTGCAGGATTTCGCGGTCATCCAGAAGGATTTCGTCGACTACGTCCGCGCGAGCGGCATCACCAATGCGGCGGACTATCGCAAACGCCTCGCCGGCCACGACCTCCACCGGATGCTGCGTTCGAAGATCGAGGCACTGCCCTACATAGGCGGCGTCAATATCATCGATGCCGAAGGCAATTTGATCAATTCGTCGTCGGCATGGCCCGCCCCGAGCGTGAACGTTGCCGATCGCGCCTATTTTCGCACCTTCCGGTACGATCCCGACGCTCCCGACGTTCTGATCGAACCACTTTACAGTCGCATCTCCGGCGCCTGGACGATCCTGATCGTGCGCAAGGTCGTGGGACCGAACGGCGAATTCATGGGTGTGGTCGGACGCGGCATCGAGCCGGCAAATTTCGAAAAATTCTTCGAGTCCGCCGTGCTCGGCGAAAGTGCGACGATCTCGATGCTGCACCGGGACGGCACCATGCTCGCCCGTTATCCCCATTCCAGCGAATTGATGGGGCGCAATTTCAAGAACGGCCCGTTCGCACATCAAAAGGTTTTCGGGCTCGACCATTTTGCCGGCCGCTTCATCAGCCCCGTCGACGGTGAGGACCGGCTGATTTCCTCACACGCCCTGCCTCACTTCCCGATCCTGATGATGGCCACCACGACGCGCGCGACGGCACTGACGGATTGGCGCGAGCAGATCGGCATCCTGATCTCGGTCGCCGCCTCTTCCGCGCTCGCCATCGCGGGCGTGCTGATCGCGATCGTACGCAAGCTCCTGGAGCAGCATCGTCTTTCGCGGGAACGGTTGACGCTGGAAATGCAGCGTCTCGACCGCGCCGTCAACAACATGACTCAGGGTCTGCTGCTGTTCGACGCCGCGCAGCAGCTCGTGATCTGCAATCAGCGCTACATCGAGATGTACGGGCTGTCGGCCGAAATCGTGAGACCCGGCTGCAGCTTCCACGACATCATTGCGCACCGCAAAGCCACCGGCTCGTTCACCGGCGATCTGGACCAGTATGTCGCACGGGTCCTGCGCGACGTCCATCTGCGCAATTCCATGGTGGTCGACACCTCCGACGGCCGCTCGATCCAGATCGTCAACGAACCGCTCACGGACGGCGGCTGGGTGGCGACGCATGAGGACATCACGGAGCGCCGGCGTATCGAGGAGCGCATCACCCATCTCGCTCACTACGACGCGCTGACCGACCTGCCCAACCGCACCATGTTCCACGAGCATCTGCGTCAGGAACTCGATCTCGTCGCCGGGGGCGAACAACTCGCGGTGCACTACATCGACATCGACGAGTTCAAGGGCGTCAACGACGCGCTCGGGCATCTCGTCGGTGACGAGCTTCTGAAGTCGGTTGCGCAGAGCCTCCAACGGTGTGCGGGTCCGGCGGACTTCGTGGCGCGGCTCGGCGGCGACGAATTCGCCATCGTCCAGAGCGCGGTGACATCGCTGGATCAGGTCAACGAGCTCGTCGCGCGCGTGTTCGAAGCCATCCGCGCGCCGTTCGACTGCATGGGACATCATCTTGCCACCGACGCCAGCATCGGCATCGCGCTGGCGCCGGAACATGGAACGGCGCTGGACCAGATCCTGAAGAACGCGGACATGGCGATGTACGCCGCCAAAGCCGCCGGGCGCCGCACCTATCGCTTTTTCGAGCCAGAGATGGACGCCAAGGTCCACGAGCGGCGGCAGCTCGAGATCGACCTGCGCCACGCCATCGCCCAAGGCGGGCGCGAAGGCGGCCTCGAGGTGTACTACCAGCCCTGCCTCAGCCTGAAGGACGACCGCATCACCGGCTGCGAGGCGCTGGTGCGCTGGCGCCATCCCGAGCGCGGCATGGTCTCGCCGGCCGAGTTCATTCCGATTGCCGAGGACACCGGGCTGATCAACGAAATCGGCGAATGGGTGCTGGCGACCGCCTGCCGGGACGCGGCGAACTGGCCTGACGACATCCGCCTCGCCGTCAACGTCTCGCCGGTGCAGTTCAAGAGCGGCACGCTGGCGCTGAAGATCATGGCAGCGCTTGCCGCCTCCAATCTGCCGGCGAGCCGGCTCGAGCTCGAGATCACCGAGGCGGTGCTGATCCGCGACGACGACACCGCGCTTGCGGTCCTGCATCAACTCCGCGCCATCGGCGTCCGCATCGCGCTGGACGATTTCGGCACCGGCTACTCCTCGCTGAGCTATCTGCATCGCTTCCCGTTCGACAAGATCAAGATCGACCGCTGCTTCGTCAACGACATCGCCGGCCCCGACGGCTCCGCCAGCATCGTGCAGGCCGTCGTCAATCTCGCGGCCGCCCGCCGCATGACCACCACGGCCGAGGGTGTCGAGACCGAGGAGCAGCAGCGTCTGCTGCGCGCACTCGGCTGCTCCGAGATGCAGGGCTATCTGTTCAGCGCCGCGAAACCCGCCGACAAGGTGCTGGAGCTGTTCGCAGCTCATCGCAGCCGTCTCGCCCAGCGCGGCGGCAACGAAAGCCGCCGCCGCGAGGCAAGCTAGGGATCTACCACCACACA
This sequence comes from Bradyrhizobium sp. F1.13.3, assembly GCF_040548265.1. Taxonomy (NCBI): domain Bacteria; kingdom Pseudomonadati; phylum Pseudomonadota; class Alphaproteobacteria; order Hyphomicrobiales; family Nitrobacteraceae; genus Bradyrhizobium; species Bradyrhizobium sp. F1.13.3. Next base: position 149,717 of record NZ_JBEPRI010000007.1, read on the forward strand.
CGCGGGAACGTCAGCTCACGGGACAAGGGTGCCCACTTGGAATTATCGACCAATTGGTCTATATATCGGTAATGCGTCGCCAAATCCCTGTGCAGTTGCCCCGTGGCCGTCCCCGAAGTTTCGACGTGGAAGCCGCGGTCGAGCGGGCGATGGGCGTGTTCTGGTCGCGCGGTTATCACGCAACGGCCCTACCGGACCTTCTTCGTGCGACGAAGCTCTCGCGCGGCAGCCTTTATGCGGCTTTCGGGGACAAGCACTCGCTGTTCTTGCGTGCGCTTGATCGCTACATCGCCGATGCCCTGACACGCATGGATGTCGAACTCGACCCCCGCAGAGATCCGGTCGACGGCCTGCGCGCCTACCTCGCCGGCTACGTTGACCGAACGAGCGGCGCCAATGGCCGACGCGGATGCCTGCTGGTGGCCACAGCCATGGAGCTGGCTGGCCGTGACGCCGAAGTTGACCGCCGCATCGGGAGCTTTTTCAAAGCCATGGAGGCCAGGGTGGCTGATGCACTGTCCCGTGCGAAGGCGGCGGGCAAGCTGGCCGATGCCGTCGAGCATTCAAGTGCCGCGAAAATTCTCGTCTGTTTCGTCGAGGGGCTGCGCGTCGTCGGCAAGGCGGCATCGACGCGGATCACGTCACAAGCCACCGCTGACGCTCTCCTCGACCGCTTCATCAGGTAGACAACCGTTTTATCAGGTTCGGCCGCTTCCGCTGCTGGCGCGTCGAAATATAGACCGAACGGTCTTGAAAGGAAGAATGTCATGTCGGCCATCCAGATCGTCTGTGCGGTGGCCGTCCCCCTGCTCTGGGGTTACCAGTTCGTGGCCATCAAAGTGGGCGTTACGGAGTTTCCCCCTCTCTTCTTCCTCGCGCTGCGCTTTTTGGCCATCGCGCTGCTGCTCACTCCCTTCGTCAAACGGCCCACGCGTCGGCAGCTCGGCCCGATCGCAGCAATTTCGCTTTTCCTCGGTGGGCTGAACTTCGGTCTCTTCTATGTCGGCCTCGGGCTCGGCTCGGGCAGCATGTCGGCCGTCGCCTATCAACTCGCCACGCCCTTCACGGTCCTGTTAGCTTGGCCGCTGCTCGCGGAGAGGCCATCTCTCACCACTTCCGCTGGAGTAGTGCTTGCATTCGTCGGTGTGGTCATGTTGGCGGCGGAGCCCGGCGTGTCCGCAAAAACGCTTCCACTGCTGCTCGTGGTCGGGGCAGCCTTTGCATTCGCGATATCCAACGTCTTGACGAAACGCTACGGGCCTTTTGATCCCCTGATGTTGATGGGGTGGTCCTCGCTGCTCACGGTGCCGCAAGTCATGGTGATGTCGCTGCTCCTTGAACATGGACAACTCGCGAGCCTCGTTACTGCGGATGGACGTGGTTGGCTGGCGCTCGCCTACACGATTTTTATCGGGGGAATTGTCGGGTTTGGCCTATGGTTCTGGCTGATCGGGCGTTGCTCCATGGGCCGCGTCGCGCCCTTCGGTTTGCTGCTTCCAGTGTTCGCCTTGACGTCCAGCGTGATGTTCCTTGGCGAACACATGACTTCAAAGTTGATTTTCGGCGGGCTGCTCGCGATCTCCGGCGTCGCCATCACACAGTTGAGACCGAGCGCTTGATTGATTTGAACGGCCATAGCTCTTGAGCTGTCGGCCCGTGAGGACTTGACCGTGGTGACCCGCCAAGCTATCCCGCCCTCGCAGCTCCTCTGGCGCTGCCGTAGGCGTTACCGTCATCCAACGCGTCCTTTGTCGAGAGGATCCCAGCTGGGAGATCTCGATTCACGAGACGCCACGGTCATGCCATCACTCTCCCAGCTTGCGGACGCTTTCCCGTTCAAGACGTCATTTCCGGCACGGCTTATCCGCGCCTGGATGTTGCTGTCGCGCCGGGATTGCTCGCCGGCAGGGTTTTCCTGGATTGCCGTGGCCTTCACCTCCACAGAAAGGCAGCAACCATGAAGATGACCGGCAACACGATCCTCATTACCGGCGCCACCAGCGGCATCGGCCGCGCATTGGCCGAGGCTTTCCACGACCGCGGCAATCGCGTCATCGTTACCGGGCGACGGCAGTCCTTGCTCGATCAGATCACCGCTGAACGCCCGGGCCTGATCGGCCTGACGCTTGACCTCGCCGATCCCTCAAGCCTGCCGCGCTTCTCGGCCGAAATCCGAGCAAGCTTTCCCAGGCTCAACGTGCTGATCGCCAACGCTGGCATCTCGCGGCCGGAGGACATGACGGCAGACGGCTGGGACGCCGCGGACGCGGAAGCCATCGTCGCGACCAACATTCTGGGCGTGCTGCGCGTCACCGCGGCGATCCTGCCGCTCCTGAAAGGGCAACCGAACGCGACGATCATGGCGACCAGCTCGAACCTCGCCTTCGTGCCCGCGCTGACTTCCCGGCCTACTGTGCCAGCAAGACGTTCCTGCACTCCTGGCTTCAGTCGCTGCGGCATCAGCTTCGCAAGATCCCCGTCGAAGTGCTGGAGCTCGCACCGCCCTATGTGCGGACCGAACTCACCGGCTCGCAACAGGCGAGCGATACGCGCGCGATGCCGCTTCCCGCCTATATCGCTGAGGTCATGCAATTGCTGGAGTCGCGGGTCCATCCCGGCGGCGAGGTGCTGGTCGCGCGCGATCGCGCCCGGCACTGGTCGAGCGCGACGGCCGCTACGAGGCCACCTTCGCGGCTATGAACCCGAGCTGACACAGCGTCCCGAAACAAGTTCGCCCGGGAACGGCTATCCATTCCCGGGCGATCAATACCTTACCGTCGCGAGGGCCTAGGCTAGTTCGGCACCGCAGCCTTCAGCGCCGGCTTGGCGGCGACGGCATTTGCGGTTTGGCCGTGCAGGAAGTCGTAGGCCGTATGCAGGGCCTTGTCGTCTTTCGCTTCCGGCGGGACATAGGACTGCGATCCGGTCTGCTCGGTGCCATCGGCCGCCTGGAGATGGCCGCGCATCTGGGACTCCGCCATGGTGTCCATCCGGCCCTTCAGCTCGGGCGGCACGTCCTGGAGGATCTCGATGTCGGGCGCGATGCCCTGGGCCTGGATCGAGCGGCCCGAGGGTGTGTAGTAGCGCGCCGTGGTCAGCGCCAGCGCGCCGTTGCCGGTGCCGAGCGGAATGATGGTCTGCACCGAGCCCTTGCCGAACGAGCGCGTACCGATCAGCGTGGCGCGCTTGTGGTCATGCAGCGCGCCGGCCACGATCTCCGAGGCCGAGGCCGAGCCGCCATTGACCAGAACCACCAGCGGCTTGCCCTTGGTGAGGTCGCCACCATGCGCGGTGAAGCGCTGGGTCTCTTCCGGATTGCGGCCGCGGGTCGAGACGACCTCGCCACGCTGCAGGAACGCGCTCGACACCGACACGGCCTGGTCGAGCAATCCGCCCGGATTGTTGCGCAGGTCCATCACGTAGCCCACCAGCTTCTCCGGCGGAACGTCCTTGGAGATCGATGCGATCGCCTTCTTCAGGCCATCGGTGGTCTGCTCGTTGAACGAGGTGACGCGGATATAGCCGATATCGCCATTCTCGACGTGGAAGCGCACTGGGCGCACATGGATGATCTCGCGCTTGATCGCGACGTCGAGCGGGGCGTCGGCCCCCTTGCGCACGATCGTGAGCTTGGTCTGGGTCTCGACCGGCCCCTTCATCTTGTTGACGGCCTGCTCGAGCGTCATGCCCTGCACGGCATCGCCATCGATCTTGCTGATGAGGTCGCCCGACATGATGCCGGCCTTGGACGCCGGCGTGTCGTCGATCGGCGAGACGACCTTGACCAGCCCCTCCTCCATCGTGACCTCGATACCGAGCCCGCCGAACTCGCCGGAGGTGGTCTCCTGCATCTCGGTCCAGGCCTTGTCGTTCATGTAGCGCGAGTGCGGATCGAGCGAGGTCACCATGCCGGTGATCGCGCCTTCGATCAGCTTGGCATTGTCGGGCTTCTCGACATAGCTCGCCTTCACCCGCTCGAACACTTCGCCGAACAAATTGAGTTTGGAATAGGCGTCATCCGCCCTCGCTGCCGCCCGTGCCGCCCATACGCCGCCATGCGGACTGGCTACCAAAAGGGTCAGACACGCTCCAGTGAGCGCGCCCAGTGGAAACAGCAGGGTTTTCCGCATGGATAGGCTGGCCTTTTTGCTTCGCGGTTCGGTGGGGCTGGGGAGCCGCCATCCAAATGGCGATCCAGCCTGCTTCTCACAATACCATTCCGGTTTCTTCAAGGCCGGGATGCCACGCCGGCGGGTACCCCGTAAAAATCCCTTCGTCCGGACCTAAACTTTCGGCAACGTTGCAGGACCCGGTATGAGCGCAGCGGGACGGCCGGCCGGCCCACGCCTTGCAGCCATGCCATTTTAGGATGGTTTTGGCGACGCGGACGGGTTAGGCGATGAGGTAAGGCTTCAAATTCTCGGGAGGATAACAATGAACGAAGCACCCCGCATCCAAGCGGAAAGGAACGTCGAGCTCGGCGCCAGCACCGAGCCGTTCCAGAATCTGCATGAATTCATCCGGAAAGCGCGTTCCAACCTCAACCAGAATGCCTGGGATTATATCGTCGGCGCAGCCGAGACCGAGACCACGATGCGTCGCAACCGCATGGCGCTGGACGAGATCGCCTTCCGCCCGCGCGTGCTGCGCGATGTCCGCAAGGTCACAGGTTCGGTCGAGCAGTTCGGCCGCAAGATGCGCCTGCCGGTGGTGCTCGCCCCCGTCGGCGCGCTCGAGATCTTCGACCCGGATGGTGCGGCGAGCGTAGCGCGCGCCTGCGGCACTTTCGGTGCAGCGCACATGCTCAGTTCGGTGTCCGAGCCCGGCCTCGAAAAGACCGCCGAAGCTGCGCCCGACGCCCTGCGCCTCTACCAGCTCTATGTGCGCGGCGACGACGCGTTCGTCGCCGACGTCGTCAGCCGGGCCGAGAAGAATGCCTATGCCGCCTTCTGCCTGACCGTCGACACCGCTCATTACAGCCGTCGCGAACGTGACATCGCCAAGCGCTACGTTCGCGAGAGCCGCCTGCGCGCCACCGGCGGCGATTACCAGAAGGGTCTGGAGTGGCGGACGGTGAAGATGATCAAGGACAAGTTCAAGATCCCGCTGATCCTCAAAGGCATCGCGACGCCGGAGGACGCGCTGATCGCGATCGATCACGGCGTCGAATGGATTTACGTCTCCAACCATGGCGGCCGTCAGCTCGATCACGGTCGCGGCGCCATGCATGTTCTGCCCGAGATTGTCGACGCCGTGAACGGCCGCGCCAAGATCATGGTCGATGGCGGTGTCTGTCGCGGCACCGACATCGTCAAGGCGATCGCGGCGGGCGCCGACCTCGTCGGCATCGGCCGGCTGCAATGCTGGGCGCTGGCGGCGGCCGGCGAAGCCGGCGTGGCGCGCATGCTGGAGCTGCTCGAGGACGAAGTGCTGCGCTGCCTCGGCCTCTTGGGTGCAACCTCGTTCGCCGAGGTCAACAAATCCTGCCTTCATCAGGCGACCGCAACCAACGCGCCCAGCGTGTTCAGCGCGTTTCCGCTGTTCGACCACGAGCCATATCGATACTGAATGAAAGGGTGCAGGTGACATCGCTCTCTCCCGGCAGCGCGGATGCGCTTCTGTTCGATCTCGGCCGCGTGGTGCTCGATATCGATTTCTCCAAGGCCATCGCCTGCTGGTCGGGACATGCCGGCTGCAAGCCCGAATCCCTCGTCGCGCGCTATGTGCGGGACAGCGAAGCCTATCGGTTGCACGAGATGGGGAAGATCAGCGATGAGGACTATTTCGCCTCATTGCGAGCCTCGCTCGGAATCGGCATTTCGGACGCGCAGTTCCTGGAAGGCTGGAACGCGATTTTCGCCGGCGAAATGCCTGACATCGCCGAGCTGCTGCCGCGGGCAGCGAAGCAGATGCCGCTCTACGCTTTCTCCAATACCAACCGGCCGCACGTGGACCATTTCTCAAGGGAATATGCCGACCTCCTCGGCCATTTCCGCGAGCTCTATTTGTCGTCCAGCATCGGCTTGCGCAAACCGGATGCGGAGGCCTTCGACCACGTCGTTGCAGCGATCGGCGTACCCGCCGGGCGCATCGTGTTCTTCGACGATCTTGCCGAAAACATCGAGGGAGCGCGGGCGCGCGGCTTGACGGCCGTGCATGTGACTTCGCCGCGTGACGTCGGGAACGCATTGAAGGCATTGGGCATTTGACGAGGAGCCCTTGTCGCGAAACCCACGGCGGCACGGCCCGACGGGACCAATTTTGAAGGAATTGAGGAACCCGATCACTTTGTGCATTTTTGTACAGAGTTCCGGGAACGGAATACCGCCTTCCGGACTCTTAGAGTCCGTTGGGACTTCTACGGACGGATGCATCATCGTGCTGGGCAAAACCTACCTCACCAAGCAAGCCTCTCTTCTTCTTGAATTCGCCAGGACAACTTCAGATTCGGACCTTTCCGCCAAGCTTGTGAGCAAGGCCGCCGACCTGAAATCCCAAGCCGATCCGCTACCCGACAAGGATCAAGGACCCAAGGCGCCCGACGTAACTCCCGGGCAGGCAGGGAGCTGATCGATACAGGCCGGGGGGCGCACGTCGTTCTCGTCTTACCATGACCACTATCCTGCCGATCTGTAACCTCCTTCGGATCATGGCGCGACGCGCTTGATCCCGGCTTCCGGAACAACATGAAGCGGCGGGAATGACTGCGCCCGTTCAGCCGTTTTTGCCTCCGCGCCCGCGCTCGGCTAGAAGACTTGCGGAACATTCGCCCGAACGTGCCGAGCAGGAGTTTTCGCCGTGGCCTTGATGCCGGTTTCTGACGCGCTTGCCGCAGTGCTGGCGGGTGCAGAGCCGCTGCCGGAAGACATGATTTCCCTCGACGAGGCCTACCATCGCGTGCTCGCGCGTGACGTCGCGGCGCGACGTACGCAGCCGCCGCAGGCGATGTCCGCGATGGACGGCTACGCGGTGCGCGCGGCCGATGCCGCGACGATCGATTCGGAGCTCACCGTCATCGGCGAAGTCGCGGCAGGCCGACCGTTCGCGGGGACGGTCGGCGCCGGCGAGGCCGTGCGGATCTTCACCGGCGGCGTCGTTCCCGGTGGCGCGGACGCCGTCGTGATCCAGGAGGACACGGTCGCCGCCGGCAAGCGTATCACGATCAAGGAAGCCGCGATCGCCGGACGGCACATCCGTCCCGCCGGCGTCGATTTCCGCGAGGGCGACGTGCTCCTGCGCAAGGGAAGCCGTCTCACCGAGCGCGACCTCGCGCTCGCCGCCGGGATGAACCATCCGCACCTTGCCGTTTTCAGGCGTCCGAAGGTCGCGATTCTCGCCACCGGCGACGAGCTGGTGATGCCGGGCACCACGCCCGGTCACGGCCAGATCGTCTATTCCAACGGCTACGCCCTGCACGCACTCGCCCGCAGGGAGGGCGCCGAGACCATCGACCTCGGTATTGCCGCCGACACGCTGGAGGCCACCACCGCCGGCATCCGCCGCGCCCGCGAGAGCGGCGCCGACATCCTGATCACGACCGGCGGCGCATCGGTCGGCGACCACGATCTGGTCCAGCAGGCACTGAGGGACGAAGGCATCGCGATGGCGTTCTGGAAAATCGCGATGCGGCCAGGCAAGCCGATGATGCACGGTCGGCTCGGCACAATGGGTGTGATCGGCCTGCCGGGCAATCCCGTGTCGTCCTACGTGTGCGCTTTCCTGTTCCTGGTGCCTCTGATTCGCGCCCTGTCTGGCCGTTCTGTGATTCACCATCGCCGTGAAAGCGCCGTGCTCGGCCGCGACGTCGGCGCCAACGACCAGCGCGAGGACTATCTGCGCGCGCATCTGGAGGAGCGTGACGACGGCACACGCGTCGTTCTTCCCGTCAACCATCAGGATTCTTCGCTGCTTGCGAATCTCGCTGCAGCACAGGTACTTCTCGTGCGCGCTCCGTTTGCGCCGAAGGCCGAAGCCGGCACGGCTTGCGAAGTATTGCGGCTCCCCGTCTGAGCGCCTCGGCAACGCGCGTTCCGCGAACTTTGCTCTGTTCACGGTAAATTAAGCAGTTGCGGAACATGTATCGAACATATAGTGTCCGTTCATGATTTGTTTCGAGCATGTAGCGGCATATAGCCGAATTCAGCGTCTCGGAATCGGACGACATCAACCGGGGGACTTTGGTCGAGATGTTAACGCGCAAACAATACGAGCTTCTGCGGTTCATCAGTGAACGTCTGAAGGAAAGTGGCGTGCCGCCTTCCTTCGACGAGATGAAGGATGCGCTCGACCTGCGCTCGAAGTCGGGCATCCATCGCCTGATCACGGCGCTCGAGGAGCGTGGCTTCATCCGACGCCTGCCCAACCGCGCCCGTGCGATTGAAGTCATTAAGCTGCCGGAGCTCCAGGCAGCCGCAGGCAGCCGGCGCGGCTTCACGCCGAGCGTCATCGAGGGCAATCTCGGCAAGGTGCGTGCGAGCTCCAGCCTGCCGGCTGACGAGGGCGAGCGTCCCGTTGCGGTGCCGGTGATGGGCCGCATCGCGGCCGGCACGCCGATCGAGGCGTTGCAGACCCGCAGCCATACCATCAGCGTACCGCCTGACATGCTCGGCTCGGGCGAGCATTACGCGCTCGAAGTGCGCGGCGATTCCATGGTCGAGGCCGGCATTCTTGACGGCGACATGGCACTGATCCAGCGCAACGAGAGCGCCGATACCGGCGACATCGTGGTGGCGCTGATCGACGACGAGGAAGCGACGCTGAAGCGCTTCCGCCGTCGCGGTGCATCGATCGCGCTCGAGCCCGCCAACGCGGCCTATGAGGTCCGCATCCTGCCGCCCAACCGGGTGAAGATTCAGGGCAAGCTGATCGGGCTTTACCGGAAGTACTGATACCGGAAGTGCTTCATACCGGAAGTGCTTGGCGCCTCGCGCGCTTCCACCGGCATCGCCGGTCAGAGATTGGAGCGGATCATCGTCCGCTCCGGCTGGATAGTCGTTCTGGTTCTGCACAGACTATCCGGCCCCTCCTCCGGGGCTGGCTCCTCACGACGCCAACGAAACAGCACGGCTTCAAACAGCACCGCTTCGCGGCTCAAGTGTTCGAGGAAACACCGGCCAGCGATCAAGTTCGACCGCTGCAGCCAAGCCGGCAATATTCGCGCATGCGCCTCCCGAATGCATCGCAACGGGCTTTGTTCCTATTGAATTCGGGAAAGATAATGTGATCGCGGCTTGCAGAAGCCAGCCGCAGATTTGCCCATAACCAAGCAGAGCGTTCGTGCTTCCACTCTGATAGAGGCCTGCGCCTCGATAAGAGACGCGGGTAGCTATCCCAGCATGAGGAGCACCCGATGTGTGACTACAGCCTGCATGCCGTCGCGTCGCGCCCCGCCGAAGTCGGCGAGACGATCGTCACGACAAGCTTCCGCGGCACCTCGACGCGCGGCTTCGCCTCCGCAGCCGATCCGTCTGTTGCCGTCTGCCTGCTGCCAGGAACGGAGCTCGCCTTCGCCGACGACGTCCGCTACGACAATCGCTGGATCTGGACACGCACGATCAATTCCCGCGTGGGTAAGTTCGGCAAGATGGATCCGCACATTCCCGACCGCCATCATGACGCGATCGAATTCCCCGACGGTAAATATGTGCTGGTGACGCAGCTCGTCGAAGGCCAGCGCGCGACCGTGCTGCAGCTGCCGGTAACTCAGTCGGTCGCCGAGCGCGAGCACAAGGTGCAGATTATCGCCGACCGGCAGCCGACCGTCACGCACCTGCCGATCGGCTGACACAGCCGCCTCCGGCTACGAGGTCGGGGGTCAGGATTGAATTGCCATCGCCGGCCGCGGCCGGCGAGATGGTGTGGCTTGCGTCCGCGAAATCCAATCGGATGGACCAAGCAGTTGCACCTCTCCGCCGCACGAAGTTTGAGCCGCCCTGCCTGAAGTTTGAACGTCCGCTTCGCAGCCAAATGACCGATGCTGTCAGGGCTTGAGACGGCGGACACGCTCGATGAAAACCTTCCTTCGCGTCGTTGAACTCTGGGTGCCCGATCGGACGCGCATGCGGCTGGAGTTTGGTGGCGGCCTCTACGACGAAGGGCTGTCCGCGTTCAAGGCCGTCAGCGAAGAGCTGCACTTCGGGTATGACGAGGGACTTCCGGGCAAGGCTTGGGCCGCGGGCCACCCCGTGATCCTCACCAAATTCGCCAACTCCTATTTCAAACGGACCGATCAGGCGCTCGCGGCCGGCCTCACCTGCGGCGTCGCGGTGCCGGTGTTTGCGGGTGAATTCCTGCAAGCCGTCATGGTGCTATTCTGCGGCGACGACGAAGCGCATGTCGGGGCGATCGAGCTTTGGCACAACGACCCAGATGCCTCCCACGAGATGGGGCTCGTCGATGGCTATTATGGCACCGCCGACATGTTCGAATTCAACTCCCGCCACACTAAATTTCCTCGCGGCTTTGGCCTGCCTGGCCGCACCTGGAAGGCGGGGCTGCCGCTGATCATCAAGGACCTGCACGACGCCAGGAGTTTTCTGCGCTGGGAGGACGCAGCCAAGGTCGGGATCAATTGCGGCGTCGGCGTGCCCTATCGGACCGGCACGGACCAGACCTGGGTCCTGACATTCCTCTCCGCGCAGGCCACGCCGATTGCGCGACGCTTCGAGATCTGGATCCCGAACGAGACCCACTCGGCACTGGTGTTCCGCGCCGGCGATTGCAGCGCGCAGACCGACCTTGCCGCGCTCTATGCGGAAAAATCCATTGCCAGAGGCGAAGGCAGCATCGGCGGGGCCTGGGCGACCGGCATGCCCGCGCTCAACAATGAGCTCGCGCATGACGGCTCGGTCGCCGGTTTCGAAGCCTGCACAGCCGGACTGAGCCGGATGGTGGCCCTGCCGGTCATCGGCAATTCCAGGCTCGACGCCGTGCTGGCCTGGTACTTGTAACCGATCCGATCAATCGTCGGCCTGCAAGTCGGTCTCCGCCGGCGTTGCGTCCTTGGTGCGGGGCGCGGTCGTCTTAGGCGCAAGGCTGCCGTCGAAATCACCCTCGCCGGCGCCGGTCGGTAACCAGGGGCGGCTCGTGCCTCTCGCCCTCACCGCCTGAACCACAAAACCCTCACCACGCTGCGTCAGCGCCAGCGCGCTCTGGCTGGCGAGCCGCTGCCGATCGACCACCATCGCCGCGCAATCGGGCGGCGCGGGACGTGTCGTCACCACCAGCGCGGCCCGACTGCAATCGTCCGCGAGAGCGTCGACGCGCAGTGCCAGCGCGACCAGCCTCCCGTCGGCCAGTGGCGTCACGCAGCCGGATTCGTCACAGGACACGCCATCGGCCAGCGAGGCTCGGCCGGCATCGCGCGGATCCGCGTCGGCAGCGAGCCATTCCTTGAGCAGAAAGCTGTCCTTGCTCGTCCTGATCAGGTGCAGATGTCCGTCCCTGCCCCGCACGGCGACGCTCGCGCCATCCCCGGCAATCAGGATGTCGGGCTGCCGGGACGACAGTCCCCAGAGGATCGCTGCCAGCAGCACCAGGGCGCCGGACCAGCGTAGCGGCGTGCGCAACAAGCCCAGCGCGATGATTCCCAGGCTCGCCGCGATCAGCGGCGCGATCCCGAACGCCGGGATGCGGCCGACCGCGCCCGGCAAAGCCGCGACCCAGCGCGAGACCGCGACCATCCACTCGATGCCGATCCCCATCAGCCACCAGAACACGTTGTCCAGCCCGAACGGCGCCGCAAGCAGCCCCAACAGTCCCGCCGGCATCACCAGCGCCGAGACCACCGGCATCGCGCCGAGATTGGCGAGCACACCGAACGGCGTGACACGGTGGAAATGGAAAGCGGCGTAGGGTGTGGTCGCAAGTCCCGCAATCAGCGAAGCCATGAACAGCATCGCAATCTCGCGGCCACCCCACATCGCGATGCGCGCGGTCGCCGAATGGTCCGGCGAGGCAAACAAATTCGGCATGCCGATCTGCACCAGCGCCACCAGCCCGAGCGTTGCCGCAAACGACATCTGAAAGCTCGGATGCACCAGCGCTTCCGGCGCGACCGCCAGCACGATCAGCGCAGCCACCGCGAGCGTGCGGAAGGTGATGGCGCGGCGATCGACCATCACCGCGATCAGCACCACCGCCGTCATGAAGAACGACCTTTGCGTGGCGACCTCCGCGCCAGACAGCAGCAGGTAGAACGCAGCGGCGACCAGCGCCGCGGCGGCCGACCATTTCTTGATGGCGAAGCTGGCCGCCAGTCCCGGGATCAGAGCGAGCAGCGCGCGCACCGCGAAGAACACGACACCGGCAACCACGGCCATGTGATAACCGGAGATCGGTCAAGCAATGATTTTATGTAGAAAAAGCAGTGACTTAATATGCCTTTGCTTCCCGCGTTTTCGGGCTGGGAAGCAGATGGGAAGCGAATGGCCAGACAGGACGCCTCGGCACGGTAGCAGTTGGCCATGAACTCGAGCCCTGCCCGCTCCTCCGGCATGGTCGCGCCGGCGGCGAGCTCCATGCAAAGCCGTTCGAATGTCCGCAACTCGTCGATCTCGTGCTGATGCTGCCCCATGGGCACGATCAGACTCCCGCCTGGGTGGCCACGTCAAGCGCCGGGCCCCCGCCTATTTCTCAAGCGCGCGCGTAAGTTGATTGGGGCTGTGAATTACACGGATAAAGTAGAATTTGGATCTAAACGCGCGTCGTGCGTGCCATCTTGGCTGCACTGATTCGAGGAGTCTGGGATGGAAGGGTTTTATGTCGCCTATCTCACGGGTCGCGCTGGGTCGAGCCTTCTGTTGTTTGCAATCCGCGGCTCCGACCTAATCGGTGTAGACGCTGGCGGATTGAAATACGACGGGAAGGTCAGCAAAACCACAGAAGGGTGGAAGTGCACAGTCGTTTACACAATCCCGGCAGGCTCTCCCGAACTCATAACCGGTGCCGATGCTCCATCGACAGATCAGCGAATTCCACTTGAATTTTCCTTACCCCCGGATTTTTCAAACGGGCAGATCATAGGGATTGCTACTCCTCTCGGGCCCGTAAACGCCAAATTTCAGAAACTTCGCGAGTGGTAAAAATGACGGCAGAACCGTTCTGGACATTGAAGCTTGCGGATTGCATAAATTTTCTGATCCTCTTCGCCACCATCGTTGCGATTGTCTACGGGCCGATCAAAGCGGTCGAAATAACCAGGAAAAAAGACCTCGAACGCGACGCCGATGCGAGAAAGCGCGTTATTCTTTCAGCACTGATGCGAACACGAAAGATGGTCATGAATGCGGACCACGTCGGCGCACTCAATCAAGTGCAGCTTGAGTTTTTCGACCACGCCGATGTGTTGCAAGCCTATAAAGCTTACATGGGTAATCTTTCCGAGGCGGTCCCGGCGCCGGGCAATCAGCTCGATAATTTTCTGGCAAGACGAACCGATCTGTTCTTTGACCTCCTGCACACGATCGCTAAGGCGACAGGAGTCACCATAGACCGGCATGAGCTTGATCGGCTCGCCTACGTGCCATTTGGCTGGCAGACTGAGCAAAATGAACTCCAGGCGTTCAGAACTGCAATGCTTGCACTTCTAAATGGTCAAAGGACACTGCTCATCGCACAGGGGCAACCGCAGCCGGCGACACCGGTTGCGCAGCAAGGACGAAGCCCCTATCCACCCGCTCCATAGTGAGACCACTTTTCCACACCCACGAGGCGCAGTAGCTCGCGCGCGTTCCGGGCCTATCTCAGCCTTCTTTTCAAGGCACGGATCAACTCTACTGCGTCCTTGAACCTGTGCCGATATCGTCTTTTCACAGCCGCCTCGGTCATAATCTGCGGGAGCTTCGGAAGGCTGCCCGTCGAGGTCAGGATGTAATCTAGCGGCTGTCGGTTCTGCTCATCCAGTCTGACCACAACGGCGAGACCGGGGCGAGGCTTCGAGCCACGCCGCAGCGTCCAGGCCAGACAATGCCGCTGCGAATGCTGCCAGCAGCGGACCACGCGCAAGGAGATGAATGACCCGTCTCTCACCGCCAGGCAGCCCCCGGCCCGCTCAGTAATTAAATTCGGTTCGACGGTCGGCAGGCCGGCACCAATCTCGGCGGCAATCTGCTTGATCAAGTTGACGCGCTCGCCGCGCGTTTCGAGGTAACGGTAGTCGGCTTCAGGAACGTATCCGATCAGTGCATAGGCGTTGCGAAGGCTGCCAAACCGGCGTTCGTACATGTAGGCCTTGGGTCCCCCCTTTGCCCGATCAATCACCGCGCGAGAGAGAGCTCCCTGCCGCACGTGAAGAACTCTCAATTTCTTGAGCAACTCTTCCGATGACAGCCGTTGCCGCGATCGCCGCTCAATAATTCGTTGGGCGTCGTCGAAGACGTTCCGCGGCACAATCTGTTCGAGCGCGTCAACTCCTCTTATCCATTTGGGTTTGCCGTTGATAACACGGCGCTGCCGCAGGTAGCTCGATGTCCGGTAGTAGACAGTGTTGCCCGTGTAATTCTCATTGCGAAGGATGCGCCCTATCATCTGCAAATTCCACGGAACGCCTCGATGATTGGCAACGGCTCTCGCGTTCAACTCGCGGGCGATGGCAGTTTCCTCTTTCCCGCCGACGAAGCTTGTGAAGATCCATCGCACGGCCGCGATCTCATCGGGCGGCCCAACCCGCAAAACGACCCTGTCGTTCTGGAGCGCCTTTTGTTGGCCGCGCTCAAGCAAACCCTTTGACTTTCCCTGAGCGTCGACCAGCTCTCTGCGCAGCGCAAAGCCCGGCCGCCCGCCCACCCAGTAGCCAAGCGCGGCAATCCGGCTCTGCCCTGCGAAAACCTTTGCAGACTGATCTCGACTGGTCTCCGCCGCCATCAGGCGCTTCATATTTTTCCAGAGGCCGGAAATCGGGCTTCCGTCGTTCTCGAAAACCTCGGCGCAATAGATCACCTTCACGCCGGCTAGCTTGCAGATGAACTCGTAGTATGCGCTTTCGTCGGTATCCTGAAATCGCCCCCAGCGGCTAACGTCCCGCACCAAGATGTTGGCGAAATCAGCAGTTCCCGACTGAACGTCGTTCAGCAGGCTAATGAGCCCCGGTCGGTTGTGGGCCCGCAACCCACTGATCCCCTCGTCGACATATGCGCGCACAATGGTGAGCCGATGCTCGGCTGCGTAGCTCGCGATCAGGGCCATTTGATTTGCTATCGAGTATTGCTGCCGCTCGGTCGACATCCGGATGTATTGGGCCGCTCGAAGTTCTTGCTCCCGACGCCGGGGCAGCTGGGCATTTTGGACAGTGAGTTCGGTTCCCATGGAACGCCCCTGTCGTTGACATCATCCAGCCTATCCGAACCAGGCCGAAAGCCAAGAAAGAGCGTGCTTGCTGATCCAGCCAAGCAAGAGCGACCCAGCGACCGAGGCCAAGACCGACCACCCCCATGACCGGCCGCGCGCTACACTGATCGAGCGCAGATACAAAAATGCTCCAAGTAATGTGCCGTAGTTTTTTCTGAAGTCGCCGTTGAGCTTGGCGATCTTGGACAAGTCGGAAGATGTTTCGACTTCAGCCATCGCGCTGGTCCTCTCGATTAGAGCCAGCGCCTTATAAACTCCTGTTTTGCCCGACGGAGCAAGCGGAATTTCGGGATATCGAAAGACGCAGGTTCGACGCAAACAGCGAAATTATCCACACCCACGACACGCAGTAGCTGGCGCCCGCCTGGACCTACTATGAATCGATAATTTGCGAGGGACTTACGATGCCGCTTTGATGGCGGCATGCGCGCTCGTCGATACACGAAATGGGCCGGTCAATATCCGCCCCGCAGCCCCGCGGAATGGGTGGCTGACGGGCATGTGACTTGCAACATCCAATGCCTGAACGGCCGCTGCGATCGCAGGGTCGACGTGCGGCTCGACACGCTCCCAAAAGATCCGCCGTGGTCGCGCGTCGGCTTGCGCCTGGTCTGCTCAGCCTGTGGCGCCGCAGGATCTGTGCATATCGTCCCGAACTGGCATGACAGTCGCGGGCAAGTCAGGCCAAGCATGGGCTTGAGGTTTTGATTCCACCGATGAAGCACGTCACCGAACGCCCGTTTGCCGATCCACAAGCGGCAGCCCGCAAGCTGCTCGAGCTCGCCGCCAGCATCGAGCCGGTCCATGACGGCCGCATCCACATTGAGAAGATCAACTACCCGTTCCTCTACAAGCTCAAGGCAAGCGGCGCGGAGTTCGGCGCCGGCATAAGGTGCGCTGTTGAAAACGGCTGGCTCGAGCTGCACGAAAGCGGGACCTATGTGCGGCTGCTGACTTCTGGCGAGGACTCGCTGGCGAAGGCATGACCTGGTCCGCCGCGTTTGACGAGCCGATCGTCCTGCCAGACGGCCGTGAGCTCGTGACATTGCTTGATGCGGGCGAGTACACTGGTACCCGCAGCGTGAACGGGTGAACCGCAAGTGAATGCGGCGTTCAATAGCCATTGTGCCTCAATGCACTATAAGCGCTGCTGCGGGAACTCGCTTCCCCGCTTTTCGTTACAGATCGACAAGAGGGAGAGAAAATGGTGCTTATTCAAGCTGCGGTACTAGCGCTGGCTGGCTTTGGGCCAGTGACGGCCGCGCCGGCCCAGGATGCTCAGGTTCAACAAGTCCAGTTCCGGGGAAGAGCCGGCGGATGTCCACATGGCTATGACTTCAACTATTCGGACGGTCGCTGCTATCCGAACGACTATCACGCCCCCGGCGCCTACGCGAGACCTCGTTACGTCCCATACGGTGACGGATATTACCGACATCAGCGACATGGATACGCGCCAAGGTACTATGAGCGCTACTGAGGGGTAGGCCCGCCAGCGTGAACCGGCGGGCCTGTTCTCGTTACCGCTTCAATCGTCGGCGGTGCGTCTCGGGCGCTGCCGGTCGCGCTTTCGGTGGATGCTGCGCCGGAGCTTCATGCTCCGGGCTCCTCGCGGACCCGGCGCCTTGGATGGGCGGTCAAAAACTCCTCGTCCTGCTGGATCGCCGTCTCAATTTGCTCGTCCGTGAGGTCGGTGTATCTGTGCTCCCTTGCCTTCAGCGCCTTTCGTTTCCATGCAACGTCGGCCATTCGCCAAGCGGGGGTAAGAAGCTGTTTCGCAAGCGCCGACCTGAAGAGCCGGACCAACAACATCCAATCATCCTTATCGTGGTCGTGCTCCTCTTCCAGCGCACCTTTTGGAAAGGCTCCCCAATGGCTTGCGCTCTCGATCGCGCTGTGCAGCTTCATCCGGGCAGACCAATACCGGGTGCGCGCCTCGGCTGCGTACCAAGCATCCCGGCGTTGATGGCGCAAACGAACGTTTCTGGCGGTCTCGGTCTGCGGCGGCTCTTGCTCCCAGCGCAATTGCCGTCGCTTGTCCCACGGCGTCAGTTCGACTTCGGCCACGTTGCCAGGAGGCAGCGCGCGTGATGGACGGCGGGCGGACAACTGGATGACGTTGCAGCCCGTCGGACGGCAAAGCTCACCAGCGGAGTCCGCTGGCCGTTCTAGGGTAGGTTTCATGGTAGTGGTGCTCTGGGTTTGGCCGATCAAAGCCATGCCCGGTGTCAGACCAGGCAGCCGGGGGTTGATCACCAGCCAGAGCGACTGGTCGAGACGCTTTTACGGTTTCCCGCTGGACAGCACGCTCGCCCCCGGCCATAAATGGCCGATCGGAGCCGCGCCGCCAAGCGCGTCCGTTCATTCGGCCGCGATCGCTCGTCGCCAAACGAGTGCTTCCTTGACCAAGGGAATGCGGCCTAGCTCTGGTCAGGGTGATCAAACCCACAGCCATCCCACCATGATTTGGTGAATTTTGTCTATCCCTTTCGGGGCGCCGCGGCGCGCGCCTGTTCGCCCCGGGCATTGCCCTCCACGGAGGCAGCGCTCTGATGGCTCCAATCACCTGTGAACTGCTATTGGCCGAGCGAAGCTCCATGCCTCCAAGAAATCAAAAGGATGAGCGCCCCTCAAAGTCGCGCTTTGGCTCGCGATAGCGGGGGCATGCCTAGTAGCCGGCACATTCTTCGGAGAACTTGCCGCTACTGATATCCCGCGCGCGCTGACCTTTTTAGCAGTCTGGCGACACGATGGTAGTGACGTTCGAAAATCAGGTAAAAAACGTAGGCCGCAAGGTTTGTGACCGCCACGACAAGAAGCACGTCAAATAATCCGCTCGGCGGCATTAATGCGAACATCATGCGGATCAGCGTCAGATGGACCAGGAACAGAGAGTAGGAGTAATCGGCAAAAAAGCTGATTATCTTCGTGGCTAGTTCCGGAATGCCTTTGGTGTACTGCGTCAGGATCATTAGGAAGAGGAACGAAAGTCCGAGCATCGGATAGTTTGCCAGGTCATAATCGTTAGATCCTCTGTTTGTGGCCCATTGGTAGGAGCACCAGGCAAAGCCGACCAAGGATAGCGCCGCGAGGCGCCGGTCGATTGTGATCGAAGAGACGACGTAACAGACGGAAAAACCGATCAGCCACATCACGAAAAGAGATCGGTCGCTGCCTGGGATGTTGAGAAAGTACGCCAGCGGGACCGAGGCGAAGATCACGGCCGCAAGAGTGGACAGGATGACATTCCGGCCCTTGAGTATGAAGAACAGGCCGCCAACAAAGTAATAGATGTGGAATTCAGCGGCCACCGAGGTCATTTGGCCAGCGGTCCCGTAGTCGGAGACATGAGGCCATCCGGGCATGTTTTGCCTCATGATGAGCGACCCGAACAGCGTCCAAGCATCGTGTGCGCCGCCTCCGAGCGAATAGCCGCTGGAGCGCATGACAAACTCTATGAGGGCGATCAGAAAAATCGCTGGAAGGTATGGCGTGTAGATTCTGGCGAAGCGTTCGATCCCGTACTCAAGGATGCCGTAGCTTTGACGCTGTGATTTGGTCGCCAATGTGTAGGCGATCAAAAATCCCGAGATCAGGAAGAACAACAAAACGCCAAAGGTCGGAAGCTGCGTTGATTTGCCGAGCGCAGCGAAGTTAAGGGCGTGGCCAATGCAGACAATCTGTGCAGCCGAGGCGCGCAGGAGGTCTAGGACCACCGAAGTGTCGTTTTTGCTGCGGTCAAGGATGAGCATGGGTAGACCGCCATACGACATTGCGGTGTCTTGAAGCTAGGCAGCGCAAGTCGCGTCGGCGTCTAACGTCGGTGGGAACGGTTTTGAATTTTGACATCGGCACGCGCCTTCCGGCGATCGACAGCGTTCCAGCACTCCTTGCTAATCTTTAGCGCAATCCCGCCGGCCAATAAAAACAAGCCGCCAATCACATTCAAGAAGACGACCATAGGTTCAGTCCGGGTGGTTGGTTGGGTCTAGCGGCTCTGGCGTGAAATTCGGCTCACGCGGTTCTTTGATCGGCTTGCGTTCCGGCTTTTTCTGGTCCGGTTTTCTAAATGGAAGAAGCTTCATTGATGAGTCCTCTGCTGACAGTCGTTCGCCAGTTTCTGCCAATAAGCAGCGCCAGTCTCTGCCTTCTTGAGATCGTTGTTTGTGAAATACGCGAAGGCCCCGAGCTTTAGAAACGCAGCGAAGGAGAACACGACCCCCCAGACTATGACGAAAACGCGGAGCTGCTCGCGCCAGTCCTGATCCGTCCGGTTAGCCTCGTCAGACATGCTCAACCTGCCCGCAAAACGGGCAGTATTTAGCACAGGATTTAACAGATCAACAGCCGCCTTGTGGCGGCTTTTTCTGTGGAGAAAGCAATGTCCTGGCGCTTAGCTCGTGGGCTCGATCATCTTCGGGCTCAAGTCAATGCCAAATGGCCCGGCCGCAGCCAAGGACTCGGATGGTTCCATTGGCGATGAGCATCACTCGGCCCGGCTGTCGGATCAACCCCCGTCGTCGGCACACCGGCGTAGTCATCCCACGGTCCCGCCGCTTCACTGTGCTCAGCCATCGCCGCTCCTTAAGGATTCACTTCGCGTCGTCTCAGAAGACCGTGTCGGCGATAACAAGGCCGGTCGTCGCCGCGCCGGCGTTGTTCAGCGTGTTCGTGCATCCATTTGGATTTAGGCGGCCTGCAACATTTACGTTCGCGGCTGATCCGCCCTGTCGCAAAATGAGGTTCGTGCAATGCGCTCCGCCTGAGAGGTTGTGAAAGCCGCTTACTCCGCTATTTACTGCAACATTCAGGAGAATTCCGGTCGAAACCCCTTCAAAATGCATGGTGGTGGCTTCAACGAAGCCGCCTGCTATGAAGATGCCGCTGTTCGTTACGCCGGCACCGCCAGCCTGAACATTGCCTCTTTGGATGTTGACTAGGGTTTGCGATCCTCCGAGGTCGATCTTAATTCCGGCATTGGTGGTGCCATTAATTACGCAATCGAAGTCGGACATTCCGACCTGTGCCGCGCCACCATACCCATGCTCTAGAAAAATACAGCTTCTGGTGCCCCCGAACATTTGCACGCGCTCGAGGAAGTTCATTTGCTGGATCGCGTTGCTATAGATCAGCGCAGTTGATCCAGCAGCACTTCCACTGCCGTTATGTATCAGCGTCATGTCGCTGATGAAGGCTCCGAAACAAGCTAGCTGGATGTTAGGGTCACACATGGATATCCATGACGAACCGTCACTCAAAACACCAGCCATTTTTAAGCCAGAACTATAGGCTCCCTTGCCTTGAAGCCTGACACCGAACGGGATAGTCAGCGCGCTCACCAGCGCATAGCCGCGCGGCAGAAGACAAGTCGTTCCCGCTAGCCCATAGGCGTCTACGGTTGGCGGCAGGATCAGAGCGCAAAAATTGAGAGCATTTTGAATCGTGACCGTGTCGTTGGTCGATCCAGCGTCACCCGCTGTGACGGTGTAATCCACCTTCGCGCCGAACTGGCGCACATTGACGGTGTTGCCCGCGTCAGCCACGATCTGAAAGTGCGTGCCTACGGAATCGGTGAAACTGCCGGTTGGCGTGCTGACGGTGGAGACCGTCCAAGTGAAGCCGCTGCCGGTTCCACCGACGCTCGCCGCCGTGGCCGAGAGAACGTTGCCGACCGTGTACCCGTTGCCGCCGTTACCGACGAGCGTCACCGTTATGACGACACCACCGGCCACGGTGATGTTGGCCTGGATGCCCCTGCCTGTACCGCCGGTAAGATAGACGCCGCGATAGGTGCCGTTCGTATACGCTGAACCAGCGGCGGTGAGTGAACCGCCGGAGACGAACGAGTCCAGGAATGCCGCGGTGCCGACGTTCTTGAACGTGGCACCGCCTCCATCACCGGCGGCGGCGTAGCCTACCGTCACTAGTCCGGCGAACGATGACAAGTTGAGCGTCTGCGCCAGCGCGCGCGAGGCCACGATTGGTGATGCCGCAGCGGTGCTGGTCGCGCAGGTCGGGCAGCTGATTTCGCCGGTGACGGCGTCCAGCAGGATCGGCGATGTCGCGGTGCTCGGCACGGTGCCAGACGTGGTCGGCCATTTGATGCTTGGCGTGCCGGCTATCGCCTGGGCGCTGACCGTGGCTTGGCCGCTGGTCGCGCCCGTGTAGATCACCGTGCTCGTATTGATGGTCGGGATCGTGAGGCTGGATTGCAGCATCAGGGCGATCAGCGTCGAGAAAGGGATCGCCTGCGCCGGGCCCGTTCCGATCTGGGTCCGCCCGATCACGGTGCCGGACGGAACGGTGGGGTAAGTCTGGGCAATGGAAAGCGAAGGTAGATAGGCGAGCAGCGCGAAGAGCGGCGCGAGCCTCTTCAGGTACGGGGCGATCATGATGAGGGGCCAAAATTGACGCGGCCGCTGCCGGCGAGCGTCTCAACTTCGGCCTTATCCTCATCGGGGGGCCGCCTTCTCCTTTCTGCCTTGTCGCTTTCGCGGGGCGTCTACGCGGTACACAAATTAGCGGTGGTTCAGTCTCCCCAGGCGAACCACCAAGCCTGGATGAAAGGCGATCAAGCGTGCCCTGGAGCTCACAATTTCACGTCGACACCTGCGGACGCGACCCAAGGGGCCGTTTCGATGAAGCGCTCGAAAGCCTTGAGCGCAAGGGCGGCGTCCTTTTTCGTCCAGCCCGCGCCATCGAGAATGCGCAGCTCGATGCCGGACGCAGCACTGGAGGACGTGCCCGTAACGAAATCGTTCTGCTTCGTCCCTTGGACGCCGCGCGCGATTGCAATGAAATGATCAGCCATGGTCTGTCCCCCTGTTCACTGAAGCATGCGGACGCGATTGCCGATCGGCAGGAAGCCGGCCGGGATCAGCGGTCGCGCAAGTTCCTGGATCACGCGCATCCAGTCGCTGCTACACTTCGCCCGCGCGCGTTCCTCGGGCGTGACAGACACGGTAATTTGCCGCTCCTCATTGGTCTTCGGATTGACCACGTCAATCTCATATCCAATCATATCAAAACCCCTTCTTTTCGCCCTTGATGCCGCCCGCGATCACCACGTTTGCCGTCGTCATCAGTCGAACGGCCTCAGCGTCATTCGAGAGAAAACGCTTCGTAAACGACGGATCATTCATCTGTCGGGTCCGCCAATCACTGACCGCGCGATACTCTTCCTTGCTCACGCCGGCGCCTTCCAGCGCTTCACGCACCACGCCATCAGAAAGGCCCAGAGTTCGCATCCATGAGGCGCCCTCAGCAAGCCGCTTGGAGTCGCCATCCGGGATCATATCGGCGCCGAGGACCACGCCGTTCATGGCGTTCTCGATCTCGTCACCGCCCTTTCCCAGCACGCTATGCAAGTCATTCCACTGCTGCGTCGCTGCGACGTCACCGGATAGGAGCTTTGACCCGAAATCTGCGTTGGTGGTCAGCGCATCGATCTGCGCGCGCGCTTCCGCCGCCGTCGCCGGTGCCTGGATCTGATCAGTCATGCTGCCTCCGACGTGTGAGATTTGAGCGCGTCGCGCAGAAGGCCGACGAAATAGGCCGCGGCTCGCCGGAAGGCGACCGGTGCAGGTTCAATGCTCGGCTGGTCGTATGCCAGCGATGCGTGGGGTGGTCGCGCGCCGGGCAGAAATGCGTTCGGCAGACCGTGCTTGAACATCTCGCCCGCCAGCAAGGCATCGACCGCGATCGGGTTGGCGATGCCACCGACCATGATGTCGACCGACTTGAAGTCGACCGGGTGCGGAACGACGCCGGTGGGAAATTTGTGCTGCATGTCCTCCGCCAGCGTCCCGAGGTTGACGCGCAGCTTGGCCGCCTTCTCCAGCAACCCAGCGAGCTCGACGCCGACGCGGGTCCACTCCTCTGCGGTCGCCGCGAACTCGCGCAATTGCTGATCACGCGCGGCCGCCTGCTGGGCGAGTTCGGCCTCGGCATCCTGTCGCAGTGCCAGTCGCAAAGCCGATTGCAGCTCTGCCACGGCCGTTCGGGCGGCCTCGATCTTGGACCGGTGTCCCGCCAGCTTGTCGGCCGCGCCCTGCTTCCGCTCGGCAGCGTCGAGTGCGAACTCGGCTACCTGCTCCTCGAGCTCTGCCAGCGCCCCCAAGGCGCAATCCAGCTTCTCCTGGACGGCCGGCGCGCGCCGGGTTGGCGTTTCGACATGGGGCAACGGGTGCTCCGCTGCCTCCTCGGCTGGCTTCTTCCGGAACATGGTCATGATCCCCGCACCTACGCTGCTTGTGATGCCTGCGTCGACTGCCCGCATGGAGCGGTCTTCGCCGCGAGCGCGTCCTCGATCAGGTTTGCCAGAAACTGCGACACGGGCCGGCGCTCCTCAGAAGCCGCGGCGCGGATTGCGTCGGCGAGCTCAGCCTTCGGTCGGAAACTCAGGTGTGGTTTCGACATTGTTGTCCTCCGTTGTGGCCGTCACTGTCTGCTGAGGACAATCGGCTAGCAACGCACCGCGTGTGCGCTTCGTCCGAAACTTGGGACGAGTGCGCCTAGTCCAGCGCGAGCGCATCCGCGTCGCGAGCTCCGGATCTTCCACAAACTCGATCCGTACGATGCCCAAGGCCAGCGCGCCGAGCATCGCTTCCAGCGACATGGGCCCCAGGTTCTTGATCGGCTTTGGCGCGAGCAGCTTGCTGGTGTAGCCATCCTGTAGGCCGGCTATGCCGTCGATTGTCTGATGCGTCAGACCGAGCTCGTCGCGCCGCCGGCGGAGCATGTCGACCAGCTCTTCGCGGGTGGTGATGATCCGGGGCACCGCCGCAGGCACGCTGGGCGGCTCTGGGGCTGCCTCTGGCTCGCTCGCTGCCGCCGGAGGTGCTTCGGGCGTCCCGTCATCCGGCGCCGCACGGGCGACCTTCGCACGCTCGAACTGCGGGGACACACTGAGGCACCCGGCGCGCCAGCGCTTTTTCTGGTGGCTTCCGACGTTTGTCGAGAACGTGGTCTGCTCGTCGATCTCTTCGAGAAGGTCTAGCTGCTCACTCATCGCAGGGGACCTGCGTGTGCGAGTGAAGGCAGTTGTGGACAAAAGCTTTCGGAGAGGGCGCCCCCGAATTTCCGGAAAATTCGCGCGAAAGATTTGCGGGACATAAAATTGGGACACGCGCGTGAGATTTCCCCCCACCCCCTCGATCCTGGATTTGATTTGGCTCAGCCATGGGGATCTGACAGACGATCGGCCGGCTAACTCGCGCGCGCGTCTGCTTCCAAGAGTGTTGAAGTTCATGAGAGAGCGCGCGCGAAAACCCCTTCGCGATCGACGCCACATGATTGGGACAAAGCGGACGGCTGTCGCGCTTGCGCTGCGCAATCAAGGCGTTGGCGAACAACCGCGGTGCGTCATGCGGGATCGGGAAGCGCATGGGAAGCGCTCGACCTGGTAATGGTCGTGTCCGTAACGGCGTAACCGAGCGACTAGGCGAGCGCATAATGCAGCCTCGGCCGACACCAACCTCTGCGTTACGGCATGCATGCCGACAACGAGGTGCTTTCCCCACTCCTGCCTCCCTTCCCTTTTTCGGGTCGCCGGACCGACGGGCCCACCGGCCCAAGGCGGGGCTGCGATCCGCCCAGGGGTACGGGGGGATTGAACACAGGGTGATCGCAGATGATCGAAGCCGGACCGCAGGGTGATCGGTACGGTGATCACAGCATGATCGCAGGGTGAAATGGGTGGATCGCAGGGTGATCGCAGGCATGATCAGGCCCTTCGCGCGATGCGTTTGGTCCCGCGGGACGGCGGGCCGTAGGGGACGGCCTCAATGAGGCCGGCGGCGAACAGGCGCTCCTGGGCTGCCTGGAAGGCGCGCGCGGTCATCCCATCGGCCTGTGGCATCTCGGCGAACTCCTTAGGTGCGAAGCCGCGGCCCTTGCCGGGACAGACGTGACGGCCCTGCGTCGTAAGTGCGTCGAGGCATTCGAGGTAGCGCTGCTCGGCGACGGCGTTGCCGGCGGCCTGGTGCGGAGCGCTGGCGGTGCCCTCCATGACGAAGCAGCCATCCTCCCACTGCAGTTTCACCTTCTCGCCGGTCGGCCCGTAGTTCGATTTCTTCACCTCGAGCACGCGGCCGCTGCTGCCGTCGTCCCCCTGCACAGTCTCGAGATGCAGGCGCGCCCGGGTCGCGTTCTGCCAATCCATGCTGCCGCCGCGGCCGGTGCCGCTGGTGATGCCAGACAAGCTTGGATGATCGAGGAGCAGCACCGAGCAATCGAGGTCCTGGGCGAGCCGCCGAAAAAGGCTGACAAAGGTGCGAGCGCTGACGCGGTCGTTTTGGTTGCCGCCGAACGTCGCGGCGATGCTGTCGACCACGATCAAGGCCGGCCGGATTTGTGTTGCAGCAGTCGTCAGCGCCTCGAACAATGGCGTGGGGAC
This sequence comes from Bradyrhizobium sp. F1.13.3, assembly GCF_040548265.1. Taxonomy (NCBI): domain Bacteria; kingdom Pseudomonadati; phylum Pseudomonadota; class Alphaproteobacteria; order Hyphomicrobiales; family Nitrobacteraceae; genus Bradyrhizobium; species Bradyrhizobium sp. F1.13.3. The sequence continues at coordinate 175,458 of NZ_JBEPRI010000007.1, forward strand.
CATGCCCCCGTCGGGCCGTGACACAGCAAGCAGGCAACGTTCCGGGCTGGCGAAGTGGAAGTGCAGCCCCTCGATCTCGTCCGGATTGAGGCCGCGCTTCTCGGCGACGCGCACCAGCCGACGACGCATTTCGTGGTCCGGCTCTTCGGCGCTGAAAAAGATCACGGGCCCAGCCTCCACAGTGGTGCCGAGCCAGTCACCGAGGCCACAGGCGACGGAAACGGCAAGTTGCAGCGCCACGGTTGTCTTGCCGCCGCCGCCGTCGCCAGAGAGGATCGTGGCGTCACTCGCAGGGATCCGGCTTGTGGCGAGCCAGCGCATGCGCAGCAGCGCGACCCCGCGCCAGGCCGAGGGACTGATAAGTGCCAGAGAGCCCACCGTTGTAATCGCAGCATAGGTAGGCCTGCGCGCGTCAACCGGTGGCTCTTCCGGCTCCGGCCCCCGCTCCGTCGGCTCACCACCACCGAAAGCTTCGAAGGAATCCACGGGTGGCGCCTCGTCGTTTGATGCGGCTTCACCCCTGAAGCCAAGATCCTCGAAAACCTGGAGGGCCATCGCCCTATTTGCGGCGGTGAGCATTATGCGGCCTCCACCGTCTCGAGCAGCAATGCGGCGTCGTCGGTATGATTGAGGAGCCAAGCCGCGAGCCGTTCGGGATCGCCGAGGCCAAGCACGTACTCGAATGCCCACACGGTTGAGTGCGCCGGCTTGTAGGTCGCAGCCTTCCTCCCGTTTGAGGTCGGCACTGGCGGCAATTCACCCGTCCAGCGCCAGCGGTCGCGTTCGTCGTCCAATTCCCACTGCATCACGAGCTGCGACGCATAGTCGGACGGCAGGTCCCGCGCGGCATCAGGCAACTCGGCATTCACCCCCGCAGCCACGATGTCGCGGAAGCGAACGAAAGGCGCCGCAATCAACCGCTGTACTTCGTCCTGCCCGCAAGCAGCGACTAGCCCCGCGTCCTCGGCAAACTGCTGGAGCGGATCGATCGCGTCGGCGAGATGTTCGTACTGGTGCTCGTATTCGAGAAAGGCGCGGATGAGAGCGCGCGTTTCGAGCAGCCAGATTGCGTCTTCCAGCGCTTGTCCATCGAGGATTTTTGCAGGCGCGTTCATTCGGTCTCGCCTCCGTCGAGGAGGCCGAGCTCCTGCGCTTTGGCTAGCGCCTTGTTGATCGCATTTTGCAAATCCGACAAGCGCGTCACCTTCATGGTGATGCCTTTGGCTGTCGGATGGATCTTCCCTTCCTTGTCGTGGACGTGCTTCCTCAGATCAACGAGCGTGTGCCCCTTGAACGTCTGCAACGTTGTGGTGATCACGTTCTTTCGGTCGCGGCTCGGGAAGAAGCGGTCGACAACGACGGGCTCGATCAATTCGGGCTTGCGGGTGCCCATGATCAAGCCGCCGTCTCAATCAGGCGCGACGCCTGCCAGCGGCGGTTCTCGGCGACCGTGACGCCCTTACGACGAGTTGACAACTGAACGAATGCTGGGCCCTTTCCGCTCGCAATCAATCGATATCCCGTGGCCTGCGAAATGCCGTTGAGACAGCACCACTCGTCGAACGTCAGCATGCGGTCGTCATCGATGCCGGCCTGATGGAGTACGGCTCGCGCAGTCACTTCGGGGCGGTCGCTCACTGTCATTCTCCTGAAACGAATTGAATTGAGTGTCAGGAGCAATCGGTAGCTGCGTCGCGACGGCCGCGATAATCCCTATTTGCTTTTGGGTTTTGTCCTGGACATTTTAGGTTTTGGAATGTCCGCCTTCGCACTTCGCTTGCGCGCAGCTATCAAGCGGCGCATTAGCTTTTCGAGATTACTAGCGTCTGTGCCCCACGGGCCGTGCCTGGCCTCGCGGGGGAGTTTAGCGTTCTCGGCGGCAATCATCTTTGCGAATTGCCGAACATTCGACTTGGCCATCTGATCAAATCGCCAAAGCAGGCCCTTATGCCGCCATTGCTTTCGCGCCTCCGCGCTGGGTGGCTCGGCGTAGTGCATGAAGATCGCGCGCGCCTCCTCGACACCAATACGCTCAGTGATATCCCGGAACAGATAATAGGCAGCCTTGTAGGCCGCGCTCGGAACGTGCCCCGCTTCCTCAAAAGCGCAACTCTGCAGTAGCTCGTGAACAACATCCTGCGGTGACAGTCCCGGGGGCTTGTGTTGAAGCGGCTTCATTTGGCCGCGCCCACGATCGCAAGCAGGTGCGCCTCCCACTTCTGAAGCGCGTCGGCGATCTCGGGGCCGTAATCGTGGTGATCGTACACGCCGCCGATGCCAGACTTGTGGCCCGCATGGTTGAGCACCAGCTCGGCGACGTGCGGCAAAACGCCAAGCTTTCCCATTCGAGTGCGGACCGTCCGGCGAAGATCGTGCAGCCGCCAAGGCGCCAAGGCCTTGCCTTCGGCCGCGGTGATGCGCGCGGTGAGTGCGAGCGTGTTGTAGGACCAGGCATTGAATCCGCTTGCGCCACCTCCGAACAGCGTTTCGCGGCTGTTCCGCCGCCGGATTGATTGGACGATCTCAAGCGCGGTCGGCGTTAACGGGAGCTCGTGCGGGCGCTTGGCCTTGGTTCTCTCCCTTGGCAGCAAAAGCTTGGCGCCGGCGAGGTCGAGTTCGTCCCAACGCAGGCCGCCGATTTCGTCACGACGGCAGGCGGTCAGCAGCAGAAGCCGGACAATTTTTCCGAAGTCATCTTCGAGACAGTTCCGCCAGATGATGCGGATCTCCCCGTCGGTCAGAACCCGGTCTCGAGGCTCCTTCCCGCGGATCGGGTTCTCCGTCCCGATCACCGGATTGGCCTTGGCCAACCCTTGGCGCATGCACCACGAGAAGAAAGCCAGGAGCGCGCCCCTCGCCCGCGCAGATGATGTCGGCCCATGGTCCCGCACCAGGGCGCGCAGGAGGGTGGCGATCTCCTCGAAGCTGACCTTGCTGACCGGCTTCCGTTGGATAGGCTGGCAGTGCCGCCGCAGATAGCGCTCCTCGGCGATGTAGGTGTTTGGCCTGACCCGGGGCTTCTGGGCCTCCAGGTACAATTCCACAGCTTTCTCGAACGTCAGGGCGTCAGACGCTTGGTCGACCCGGCGCTTCTCCTCCTCCGCGTCGGGGTCGATGCCGAGCTCGATCTGGGCAAAGCGCTTCCGGGCGATGCCGCGGGCGTCCTCCAGGGTGACCTTGCGAACGTCGCCAAGGCTTTTGCGGCGCTGCTCGATCCCGACGCGGTACTGGACCACGTAGGACGCCTTACCGGGCCGGAGCCGCACGCCAAAGCTTGGCAGGTCCGGGTCCCACGCGATGTGGTCGGCCTTGCCGGCTGGCAGGCTGAGCCGGCGCACGTAAGCGTCTGTGAAGCGGATGCGATCGTCGGAAATCTTGAGCATGGGAAGCAGTCCTTCCTTTTTGGGAAGCACGGGGGATGCAAACCAATGACTACTAGAGAACACTAGTGATCGGTTCTGTCACGTGCCTTTGCCCGTAACCCATTGAAAACTGTGGATTTTGATAGCTACTGAGAGCTACTGAGAGCGCAGGCTATCTGTTAACCGGAGATCGAAAGCACGTGGCCGAGGCCGGAGATGAACATCGCGTCGTTGACGGGCGAGGTGATCGCATCGCGCCGCCCGGTGAGCAGCGCGGTCGCGATCGCCCGGTTGTCGCCGTCGAGCGTCGCCCGGATGCGGGCATCGATCGCATCGCGCAGGCCTTGCATGAAGGCCGCGTAACGCAGCCGCAAGCCGGCGGCCTCAGGCGGCGCCGCCACCGTGATGGCGCCCATCGCGAAGCCGGAGGCGCCAATGCCCTGGAAAAACATGTCTCGCGAAAAGTCGTAGCTGCCGGGCCGTACCGGCGCGAGCGGCGGCATCAGCCGTGCCTTCAGCTGAACGAAGCTGCCGACCTCCGGCGCGGTGCCCTTGCGGACCGACAGGCGCACGCGCTCGAGCCTGACGTCGCTCCGCTGCGCCTCCATCGCGGTGACGCGCAGCACGAAACGATCGGTGCGCTCGCGGATGTCGCGGGCTTCGACGAAGCCCGACAACGACACCGAATAGAGCGTCTTAGCCAGCACCGGGTGGGCGATGCGCGCCGTCTTCCAGGTCGCGACGGCAAAGCCGGTCGCGACCGCCGCGATCATGATGGCCGGGGCGAACAGCCGGCTCCGCCGCAATAGAGCCGCGCCAAGCAGGAGCGCAATGGCGGTCGTTGCAACGACCCACAGCACCGGCTCGTGATCAGCAGAGAAATAAAGCGCGATGCCGCAGCCAAACGCGACGGGCACCCACGGCAACAGCCGCCCGGCGCCAGCCTCGGCGCGTAGCCACGCGCGCAAGGTCTCAACCAGCGATGTCCAGAAGAAGTCGAAGCCTGCAGGCGCGAGGCCGCCCGCGGACGCGGCGCGGCCCGCGGGCCACGTCCCCGCGATCCCCTGCGACCGTACCGGCCGGCCCGGCTCCGCCATTCCCTGCACTCGATGATACGCAACGAAGTCAGAAGCTACCGGAACGTGCAGGCGGACGGATAGCGGTACGGATCAGGAACGAAAGGGCGCTACCGCTACTTTTCCTCTTCCATCGTCACGGCGACATCGGCCTTGGCCGACAGCCGAACCTTGTTGCCCTCGACTTCGGCGACGAGGCCCTTATCGATGAAGTGGTGATGGCCCTTGTGGCTGCCCTCGCCGCTGTCCTTCTTGGTCAGCTTGATACGATTGCCTTCGACCTTGTCGACGGTGCCGACGTGAACGCCGTCGGCGCCGATGACTTCCATATGCTCTGCGATGTTTTGCATGGTGGGTTCCTTGTTGGGCCCACCCCAACGCGCGAGGTGCAGGTTCGTTCTCTCACGGGAATGACGAAGTCGTGTGCCCGCTGGTCAGATCAGCGGCGCCTGCGACGAAGCATGGTGATTGACGATCTTCCAGTCGCCGTCCTCGCGAACGATGACCCAGCTCATCTTGACCACGAGATCGGGGCGCTCGCCGGCGAGGTCGAACGAGATGGTTGCGCCCATGTTGATGAGGTCAGGACCTGCCTGCGCCGCCTTCACCTCGGAAAACACCGCAGCTGGCTGGCGCCAGCGCGGCAGGCCGTTGAAATAGTCGGCGACGCCATCTCTGCCGCGATAGAGCTTCGGATTGGAGCCGAAGAAGAAGGCATTCTTCGAATACAGAGACGAGAGGGCCGCGGCGTCGAGCGTGGCGAAGCCGGCGCGCCACTTCGCGATCATGGCGGAAACGATGGCGTCGGCTTCGTCGCTCATTGTGGTTCCTCAGCCTTTGGCAACTTCCTTCGCGAACGTGTCGCGCAGACCGATGGTCCTGGAGAATACCGGTCTGCCGGGCGTCGAGTCCTTGTCGCGCACGAAATAGCCCTGGCGCTCGAACTGCATCGGCTCGGTCGAATTGCTCTCGGCCACCGACGCTTCGATCCGGGCATCAGCGAGAATTTCCAGCGACTGCGGATTGAGGTCGGCGGCGAAGTTCGAGGCGTCCGGGCTCGGGGTGGCAAACAGCTGGTTGTAGATGCGGATTTCCGCGGGCACGGATGTTGCTGCCGACAGCCAGTGCATAGTGGCCTTGACCTTGCGGCCGTCGGGCGCGTTGCCGCCCTTGGTCGCGGGATCATAGGTGCAACGCAGCTCCACCACTTCGCCGGCATCGTTCTTGATCACACCGGTGCATTTGACGAAATAGGCGTAGCGCAGCCGCACCTCGTTGCCCGGCGACAGACGGAAGAACTTTTTCGGCGGGTTCTCCATGAAGTCGTCCTGCTCGATATAGAGCTCACGGCCGAACGTGATCTTGCGGGTGCCGGCGCTGGGATCGTCCGGATGGTTGATCGCCTCGAGCTCCTCGGTCTGCCCTTCCGGATAGTTCTCGATCACGACCTTGAGCGGCTTCAGCACCGCCATCCGCCGCTGCGACGTGCGGTTCAGCTCCTCGCGGATGCAGAACTCGAGCATGCCGACGTCGACGACGCTGTTGGCTTTCGCCACGCCGATGCGCTTGACGAACTCGCGAAGGGCGGCCGGCGGCACGCCGCGGCGGCGCATCCCAGCCATCGTCGGCATGCGCGGATCGTCCCAGCCAGCGACATGGCCCTCGCGGACGAGCTGGGTCAGCACGCGCTTCGACAGCAGCGTGTAGGTCAAATTCAGCCGCGCGAATTCGTACTGGTGCGGCTTCGACGGCACCGGCAGCTTCTCGATGAACCAGTCATAGAGCGGCCGGTGATCCTCGAACTCCAGCGTGCAGATCGAGTGCGTGATGCCTTCGATGGCGTCCGACTGGCCGTGCGCATAATCGTAGCTCGGATAAATGCTCCACTTGGTCCCGGTGCGCGGATGGTGCGCATGCAGGATGCGGTACAGCACGGGATCGCGCAGATTGATGTTGCCCGCACTCATGTCGATCTTGGCCCGCAGCACGCGCGCGCCGTTCGGGAATTCGCCCGCCTTCATGCGACGGAACAGGTCGAGGTTTTCATCCACGGTGCGATCGCGGAACGGCGAGTTCCTGCCGGGCTCCGTCAGCGTGCCACGTGAGGCGCGGATCTCTTCCTGGGTCTGGTCGTCGACATAGGCGAGCCCGTCGCGGATCAGCTGCTCCGCCCATTCGTAGAGGCGGTCGAAATAGTCCGAGGCAAAGAACAGGTTCTTGCCCCAGTCGAAGCCGAGCCAGCGCACGTCGGCCTGGATGGAATCGATATATTCCTGCTCTTCCTTGACCGGGTTGGTGTCGTCGAAGCGCAGATGGCAGCGGCCCGGAAACTCCTGGGCGATGCCGAAATTGAGCGCAATCGACTTGGCGTGGCCGATATGGAGATAGCCGTTCGGCTCCGGCGGGAACCGGGTCACGATCTCCTTGTATTTGGCCTGATCGAGGTCGGCCTGGATGATGTCACGAATGAAATCGCGCCCAACCTCAGTCGCCACCGGTTCTGTCATTACGAAAATCCTGTAGGGAAATCAGCGGCCCTTCTGCCAAATTCGGGACGCTGAGCCAAGGGCTTAAGCAAGGCCTTACGCCGTCCGCTGCCGGGCTTTAGTTATGCAGCGGTCCTGTTATATACCACCGCCTCCAATGCATAGGCCTTGCCAAGAATGACCTCTCCCGTCGTCACCCGCTTCGCTCCCTCGCCGACCGGCTTCCTCCATATCGGGGGCGCGCGCACGGCGCTGTTCAACTGGCTCTATGCGAAGAAGCACGGCGGCAAGATGCTGCTCCGGATCGAGGACACCGACCGGGAGCGCTCCACGGAAGCGGCGATCGGCGCCATCCTCGACGGCCTGAAATGGCTGGAGCTCGGCTGGGATGGCGACGTCATCTATCAGTTCAGCCGCGCCGCCCGCCACCGCGAGGTGGCCGAGCAGCTGCTCGCCGAGGGCAAGGCCTATCGCTGCTACGCCACCGCCGAGGAGCTCACCGCGATGCGCGAGAAGGCGCGCGCGGAAGGCCGCACCCGCCTCTATGACGGCCTGTGGCGCGACCGCGACCCAGCGACAGCGCCAAGCGACGTGAAGCCCACCATCCGGCTGCGCGCGCCGCAAACCGGCGAGACCGTGATCGACGACCAGGTCCAGGGCCGCGTGGTCTGGCAGAACGAGAATCTCGACGACCTCGTCCTGCTGCGCGGCGATGGCAACCCGACCTACATGCTCGCTGTGGTGGTCGACGATCACGACATGGGCGTCACCCATGTCATCCGCGGCGACGACCATCTGATCAACGCGGCCCGCCAAAAGCAGATCTACGACGCGATGGGCTGGACGCTGCCGAGCATGTCCCACATCCCCCTGATCCATGGCCCCGACGGTTCGAAGCTCTCCAAGAGGCACGGCGCGCTTGGCGTCGATGCCTATCGCGCCATGGGATACCTCCCGGCCGCGCTCCGCAACTATCTCGTCCGGCTCGGCTGGAGCCATGGCGACCAGGAAATCTTCTCGACGGAGGAGATGATCGCGGCGTTCGACCTCGCCAGCGTCGGCCGCGCAGCAGCGCGCTTCGATTTCGCCAAGCTGGAAAACCTCAACGGCCACTACATCCGCAATGCCGACGATCAATCACTCGTGAAGATGTTCGATGACGTGCTGGACCACGTCGTGCCCAGCCGCGACGAGCTTAAGGCCAAGTTAAACGACACCACGCGCGCGCAGCTCCTGAAGGCCATGCCGGCCCTGAAGGAGCGCGCCAAGACGCTGATCGAGCTGATCGACGGCGCCTATTTCATCTTCGCCGACCGGCCGCTGGAGCTTGATCCGAAGGCGGCAGCGCTGCTGACGCCCGAGAACCGCAAGCTGATCGGCCAACTTCATTCCGCGCTGGAGAAAGTCGAGACTTGGAGCGCGGCCAATGCGGAAGCCGCGCTGCGCGCCTTTGCCGAGGAAAATAGTCTCAAGCTCGGCGCGGTCGCCCAGCCGCTGCGGGCGGCGCTGACCGGACGGACGACGTCGCCCGGCATATTCGAGGTTTTGGATGTCCTGGGACGCCAGGAAAGCCTGGGCCGGCTTAAAGATCAGGCCGGGGACTAGGCCGAGGACCGGTCAAGGACGGGCCCAAGGACCTGGCTACGACGTAAGTCGACCATGCGTGGCGCCATCTTGCAGCGCACACAGCAATAATATACCCATCTCAGCCGTACCTTCTGGAACATCCGGCCTGCCCTGCGATATCTCATCGGGGCCTCCGGGTCCGGCCCGTTTCACCATACATCGGGGACCTCTGATGGACGCAAAACCAAGCAATAAGACCGCCACACTGACGGTCGGAAACAAGAATTTCGATCTTCCGATCCACAGCGGCAGCGTCGGGCCCGACGTCATCGATATCGGCAAGCTCTACGGCCAGTCCGGCCTGTTCACCTACGACCCGGGCTTCACCTCGACCGCGAGCTGCCAGTCCAAGATCACCTATATCGACGGTGACGCGGGCGTGCTGGAATACCGCGGCTATCCGATCGAGCAGCTCGCCGAGAACGGCGACTTCCTTGAGACCTGCTATCTGCTGCTGTTCGGGGAGCTTCCGACCGCCGCGCAGAAGAAGGATTTCGACGACCGCGTGATCCATCACACGATGGTGCACGAGCAGATGGCCCGCTTCTTCCAGGGCTTCCGCCGCGACGCCCATCCGATGGCGATCATGGTGGCGGCTGTCGGCGCGCTCGCCGCGTTCTATCACGACAGTACCGACATCAACGATCCGAAGCAGCGCATGATCGCCTCCATGCGCATGATCGCCAAGATCCCGACCTTGGCTGCGATGGCCTACAAGTACACGGTCGGCCAGCCCTTCGTGTATCCGAAAAACTCGCTGAAGTTCGCCGAGAATTTCCTGCACATGTGCTTCGCCGTGCCGTGCGAGGACTACAAGATCAATCCGGTGCTGGCTGACGCGCTGGACAAGATCTTCATCCTGCACGCCGACCACGAGCAGAACGCCTCGACCTCGACGGTGCGTATCGCCGGCTCTTCCGGCGCCAACCCGTTCGCCTGTATCGCCGCCGGCATCGCCTGCCTGTGGGGCCCGGCGCATGGCGGCGCCAACGAAGCAGCGCTCGCGATGCTCGCCGAGATCGGCTCGGTCGACAAGATCCCCGAGTTCATCGCCAAGGTGAAGGACAAGAACTCTGAAGTCCGCCTGATGGGCTTCGGTCACCGCGTCTACAAGAACTACGATCCGCGCGCCAAGATCATGCAGAAGATGTGTCACGCCGTGCTCAAGGAGACCGGCCATGGTGACGATCCGATGCTGAAGGTGGCGCTCGAGCTCGAGAAGATCGCGCTCAGCGACCAGTACTTCATCGACCGCAAGCTCTACCCGAATGTCGACTTCTATTCGGGCATCACGCTGAAGGCGATGGGCTTCCCGGTCTCGATGTTCACCGTGCTGTTCGCGGTCGCCCGCACCGTCGGCTGGATCAGCCAGTGGAGCGAGATGATCGAGGATCCGCAGCAGAAAATCGGCCGTCCGCGCCAGCTCTACACCGGCGTCACCCGCCGCGATTACGTCGCGATCAACAACCGGAAGTAAGATCGACCCCATCACGGCTTTCGAAGCGGCGCCATCTCCAGATGGCGCCGTTTTTGTTTTGCGCCGACACAATCGTGCTGCCGCGCACAACAACAAGTCGGCGCAATGGCTCGGCCGGCGCTTGACGCCGAAACGCTTCGCGCGCAAATTCTTACTCTAAGTAAGAATGACGACAGGGATGGAAATGCCGGAGCAGCCGAGAAGTCGGCGGCAGACGCGTGCTGCCATTTTGACTCATCTGCTTCAGTCAGGCGGGTCGTTTCGGCCGCCGCTGGCCAAGGCCGTGCGCCTGTCGGAAGCGAGCCTGTCGCGCATCCTGTTCGACCTGAAGGCCGAAGGCCTGATCGAGGAAGTGCGGCGCCCTGCCCCTTATGTCGGCGGCCCGACCGGCCTCGTGTCGCTCGATGGGGCGGTGGCGCTCGCGGCCTTCGAACTCAATACTCAGCGGCTCAGCGTCGGCGTCGGGGGCCTGTCGGGTGAATTGCACGACACCGGGCATGTGCCCCTGCCGAAGACGCCAACCGTCGCGACCGTCGGCCGGGCGTTTCGCGAGGCGATGACATTGCTGCGCGACTGGACGCGGCGCCGGCGCATCTCCCTCGCGCAGATCGGCGTCTCCATTCCGGGTCTTGGCCGGCTGGGCGCGTCAGGCAATCCGATCATTCCCTGCGACGTCGGGCGGATCAGCGATATGTTCGGCGAGAACTTTGCCGGCGTGCCGGTCGAGTTCACCAATTCGGTCGTCGCGCACGCCATTTTTCACCGTTGCCGCACGGAGAATTATCCATTCAGCGGCGCGCATCTCTTCGTCTTCGTCGGTCAGGGCGTCGCGGGCACCTGGATGGATGATCCGATCGAGGACGATGCCCTCCAGCCGGTCGAGCTCGGCCACATGGTGTTCGAAGCCGACGGACCAATTTGCCGCTGTGGCCATCATGGTTGCGTCGAAGCCTATACGTCGCTTCCGGCCTTGGCCGAGCTTCTGGGCGTCGCGGAAGCGGAGTTGCTTCAACCCGGCAGCGAATGGGTGACCGCGATGCCGCTCTCGTCGCGGGTGCGGCAGGAATTGCGCCAGCGGCTGTTCCGGCTTGGCCTTGCGATCGGCAACACGCTGAACGTAAAGCCCTGCAAGGGCGTCGCGATCAGCGGCTGGCCGTCGCTTCTCGCCGAGGACGATCGCAACGCGCTCGTCGCGGGGATCGACGCCTGCCTGCTGGGCGGCCGCAAGCACGCGCAAGTGTCGCTCGCTTTCGTGCCGCCGTCGAATGGCAACGATCCGCGGGCGGCGCTGGCATTCGCGGCTTTCTGCCTCGCTTGCCGCGGCGGCATGCCGGCCGCATCGATCGAGGCCGCCTGAGATACCTGATGCCGCGCGGCTCTCGCGCGAAAGAGTTCACACCGGGAGGAACTTGCCATGCCGATCACGACAACAAGGCGCCAACTGCTCGCCGGATCTGCCGCCGCGCTCGCGCTGCCGGCGTTCGCCCGCGCGCAAGGCGCGATCAAGCCGCGTCTGACTGCGATCTCGCAATGGTCCGCAGGCAGCGATGGGGCTGCCATCACAGCGCTCGGCAAGAAATTCGAAGAGAAAGGCGGGGTTTGGCAGCACTCGCCCGTCCCCGGCTTCACCACCGAGATGATGAACAAGCTGCGTGCCCAGATCATGGCCGGCGATCCACCGGCCTGCTCGCAGCTCAAAGGTCCCGAGATTGCGGCCTGGTCGAAGATTGCCCCAACCGTCGATCTCGATGCCGTCGTCGCTGCCGCCGGCTACGAAAAGGTTATCGCTCCGGACCTTGCAAAATTGCACAAGCCGGGGGGCAAGTGGATTGCGCTGCCGTTGCAGATCTACAGCACCAACATGCTGTTTCTCTCCAAACGCGCAATGGACAAGGCCAAGGCCGACAAGATCCCCGTCACATGGGCTGAGTTCAACGACCTTGCCGAGAAGATGAAAGCAGGCGGAGTTCCCTATCCCATCGCCAACGGTGGCACCCGCCCGGACGACGGCCAGAAATTCGAGGCCGCTTTGGCAGGCATCAGTCCCACTGCATACCGCGCAGCCCTCATGAATCTCGACAAGAAGGCCCTGGAAGGCCCCGAGATAAAGGCGGCCTTCGTACAGGTGCGCAAGATTGCCGACTGGATGGACCCCAACGTCGGCGCCCAGCACTTTTCGACCAACCTGAAGCGCTTCGTCGACGGCGACATGGGCATGATGATCATGGGCGGGTGGGCGCAGGGCGTATTGCGCAACGCCGGTTTCAAGTTCGAGGACTTCATCATCGCCCCGGGCCCGAGCGACAATGGCAAGCCGGTCTTCCTGTTGAATGCCGATGCCTTCATATTCTGGCAGCGCAAGGAGCCCGACCTGCAAGCCGGCCAGACGCTGATGGCCCAGCTCGTCATGGATCCAGCGATCCAGACCATGTATTCGCAGATCACGGGATCGATCCCCGTGCGCACCGATGTCGATCTGTCGGGCGAAGGCTGGTCGGACGGTCAACGGCGGACCGCAGCAGCCCTCAAAGACGCGATCGCCAGCAATCAGGCCGTCCTCAGTCTCGCGCACAACATGGCGCAGGAAAACGGCATGACTGCAGCGATGATCGATGTGATCACGGAGTACGTGAAGAACAAGACGATCAAGCCGGAGCAAGCGGCCGTACGCCTCGCCGAGGCCGTCGAGAGCTCACGTTGACGATCGCCGTCTCGACAACACCGGGCCGGCCGGCTGCCTCTGACTGGGTACGCCGGCTGCCCGAATATCTGACGATTTGGGTGCCGCTGCTGTTGTCCGCCGCACACCTCATTGCGTTTACGCTGTGGACGATCTGGATATCGTTCACACCGTCCACTCTGGTCCCGGTCTCGGGCTGGGTCGGTTTGCGCAACTATTCTGCGGTTGCCGCATCACGGAACTGGCAGATTGCTTTGGACAATCTGCTGCTGTTTGGCAGCGCCTTCGTGTTGCTAAGTCTGGCGACCGGCCTCATCCTTGCGATCCTGCTCGATCAGCGCATCCGCGGCGAGAACCTGCTGCGGTCCATCTTCCTTTATCCTCTGGCGGTGTCATTCGTGGTCACCGGCACGGTCTGGAGTTGGTTGCTCAATCCGGGCCTCGGGATCCAGAAGCTGGTCCGCGACCTTGGCTGGACCACCTTCAGGTTCGACTGGCTGATCGACCGCGACATGGCCATTTGGACCATCGTCATCGCCGCGATCTGGCAATCCTCCGGTTTCGCCATGGCGCTGTTCCTCGCCGGCCTCCGCTCCGTCGACGCCGACCTGATCAAGGCCGCGCAGATCGACGGCGCCGGACCGATCCGAATGTACCGGCGCGTCATCCTGCCGACCCTTTGGCCGATCACCATCACCGTGATCGTCATCCAGCTGCAGTTCGCGATTTCGACCTTCGATCTCGTCCGCGCGCTCACCAACGGCGGCCCCGGAATCGCCACCCAGCTGCCGGCTCTTGTCGTCTACGACCTGATGTTCCAGCGCAGCCTGCTCGGACGGGGAGCGGCGGCGGCAGTGCTCATGTTGCTCATTCTTCTCGCGGTTTTGCTGCCCTATGCAGCGTGGCGTTACGTCCAGCGGCGGCGGGCGATCCATGCGTGAGCGAACCATCGCGCCAAGCCGGATTCTGATCTATCTCGTCGTCTCGCTGATCGCTGCAGCATGGCTCGCGCCATTGGCTGTTGTCGTGCTGAACTCGCTGCGCACCAACGAGGAGATCGCGCAGGCCTCGATGATCGGCTGGCCGAAGCAATGGGCATGGAGCAACTACGCCGCGGCCTGGAGCGGCTTCTGCGTTGCCGAGACCTGTGCCGGCATCCGGCCGTACATGCTGAACTCCGCGCTCGTCACGATTCCCGCGACGATTTTTTCGACCCTGCTGGGTGCTGTCGCCGGTTACGCCGTGTCGCTCTGGCGTTTTCGCGGCGATAGCTGGATCTACGGCATTGTGACCCTTGGCCTCTTCCTTCCCCAGCAGATGCGCTTGCTGCCCTGGACCATCGTGTTGCGCGATACGGGCCTGATGAACACGTTAACTGGTCTGGTCGTGATCCACACGATCCAGGGGCTGTCCTTTACCACCTTGTTCTGCCGAAACTACTACACTGCCATCCCGCAGGATTTGATAAGAGCTGCACGCATCGATGGCGCAGGGTTCTTTCGTATTTTCTGGCGCATCATCCTGCCGCTCTCGCCGCCTATTCTGGTCGTCACCGTGATCTGGCAGTTCACGCATATCTGGAACGAGTTTCTCTACGGCGTGACATTCACGACCGGTCAGCAGCAGCCGGTCACCGCCGCGCTGATCGCGCTATCCGCCGCGGTCGCCGACATCCCGCAGCATGGCGTGCAAAGCGCGGCGGTGATGATCGCCGCGCTGCCAACCCTGCTGATCTATCTGATCGGCGGCAAGTATTTCGTGCGCGGCCTCACCGCCGGCGCCGTGAAATGATCGGATTGTCATGGCAGCCCTAAGCATTCGCTCCCTGTCCAAGCGCTACGCCAATCTGGAGGTGCTCAAGGGCATCGATCTCGACATCGAGAGCGGTGAATTCACCGTGCTCGTCGGCCCATCCGGCTGCGGCAAGTCCACGCTGCTCAACATCATCGCCGGGCTCGACCTCCCGAGCGCAGGCACCGTGGAAATCGGCGGACGTATCGTCAACGACGTTCCGCCAAAGGACCGCGACATCGCGATGGTGTTCCAGTCCTACGCGCTCTATCCGTCGATGACGGTGCGCCAGAACATCACCTTCGGCATGGAATGCCGCCACGTACCAAAGGCGGAGCAGGAGAAGGCGCTGGCGAATGTGGCCAGGCTGCTCCAGATCGAGCCGCTGCTCGGCCGCAAGCCGTCGCAGCTCTCCGGTGGCCAGCGCCAGCGTGTGGCGATGGGCCGGGCGCTGGTGCGCGATCCCCTGCTCTTCCTGTTCGACGAGCCGCTGTCCAATCTCGACGCCAAGCTGCGCGTCGAGATGCGGATGGAGATCAAGCGGCTGCACCAGCGCATCGGCGCCACCATCGTCTATGTCACTCACGATCAGATCGAGGCGATGACGATGGCGACGCGCATCGCCGTGATGCATCGGGGCGTGGTGCAGCAGTTTGCCGACCCTGATACTGTGTATCGCTATCCCGCCAATCTGTTCGTGGCCCGTTTCATGGGCTCGCCGCCGATGAACACCATGCCGGCACGGCTCGAGGCAGACGCCGGCGGGCCGGTGGTCGTGATCGGCGCGGGACGGCCGGACGAGGTCCGCCTCCGTCTTGGCCAATACGACGCGGCGGCCCCCTTTGTCGGCCGTGACGTGGTGGTCGGGATCAGGCCGGAATGCATCGCCGAGGGCAGCCGCGTGTTCTCCGCCGATCCGCCCGTCGTCGTCAACGCGCCGGTGGAGATGGTCGAACCGACGGGGGCCGAAACGATCGTGCTGCTGCGGCTTGGCGGCGAGCCCGCGCTGGCGCGCATCACGCCGGACATCCGCCCCACACCGGGCGCCGCCGCCCCGTTCGCGCTCGACACGCGCCGCATCTGCCTGTTCGACCCCGAGACGGAGCGACTGATCGCATGACAAGAACGAGCTATGCCGGTCTCAACGACCGCGTGGTGTTGATCACCGGTGGTGCCAGCGGCATCGGTGCCGCCTTCGTGCGGGCGTTCGCGGCGCAAGGGGCGCGCGTCGCGTTCCTGGATCTCGATGAAGCAGCCGGCCGGGCGCTGGTCGCGGAGGTGAAAGCTGCGTCCGGGACCGTACCCTTGTTCGTGCCGTGCGACCTCCTCGACATCGACGCCTTGCGCGGCGGCATGGCACAGGCCCACGGATCGTTGGGCGACGCCGCGGTTCTCGTCAACAACGCCGCCAATGATCAACGCCAGGTGCTAGCCGAGGTGACCCCGGCCGAGTTCGACTGGATGATCGGCGTCAACCTCAAGCATGTCTTCTTTGCCGCGCAAGCGGTGGTGCCCCAGATGCAGGCGCGCGGCGGCGGTTCGATCATCAACATGTCGTCGATTGCCTGGATGCGCGGCGCGCCGGGGCTGCCGGTCTACGCCGCGGCGAAGGCCGCGATCGTCGGCTTCACCAACTCCCTGGCCCGGTCGCTCGGGCCCGACCGCATCCGCGTCAACGCGATAGCGCCGGGGATGGTGATCACGGAGCGTCAGCGCCGGCTGTGGTATCCGGACGACCAGGTGATCACCGAACTCCGCACGCGTCAGGCCATTCCCGACGCGGTGACGCCCGACGACATCGCCAACATGGCGCTATTCCTCGCTTCCGATGAGAGCCAGCGCATCACGCGGCAGTGTTTTCAGGTCGACGCTGGTCTCGGCTAAAGCGTGTACTCACAAACCCGAGCTGCTTCGTAGAGGTCCGCTCCGCATCCGATAGCAGTCGCGTTGGCGTACCTCACCCTTGGTCCGAGTTGGGCCAGAAGCGGTCCTCTACAATCCGCGCGACGTGACTTTCCAAAACCTATCCATGGCTGAGCAATGCTCTCTGGACTTCGGCCCCAGCAAGTTTGCTACCGACCTAAAATCGAATTCTTTCGTGCCATCTGCGTGCTGTAGTGATTCAAGAAAGCCGGTTGCCAAAGCGGCACGTTCTTGAGCAGAGCCGTCTTCGAGCGCTTTTTCGCAGAGTTCAAAAACGGATTGTATTGTGCTTTTTGGCAGTCGATTGAAATGCTCAACAAGAGCCTCTGCCAATCCGGTACCCGCGAGGGTTATGGGCACAACTTCCGGCGACCATTCGGCATTTAGCTTAGCGAGCGCCTCTCTCAATTGAGGTGCAAGATCAGCGATTCTTTCAAGGTAGCTCTCATTCCTAGGCATGCGATCAATATGTCGGACGCGGATCACGTCGGCAATGGGTCACAAACCGCCGATCACGCCCAAGGTTAGGAGGCTTCCGCTTTGCGCTGGCAAGCCGACGCTTGTGAGTACACGTCCTAGCTAGCCCGCCTGCCCTTGCGCATGGTCGCCAGCACGATGTCGGCTGCGAGCACGCTCGGCGACTTGTTGCCGGTCGACATGATCGTATCGAGCTGGGCGAACGCTTCCACCTGCTGTCGGCGCAACGGTGAATCGGTCAGAAGCTGCGAGAGCCCGGGCGCCAGGTTCTCCGGCGTGCAGTCTTCCTGCAGGAACTCCGGGATGACATCCTTGCCGATCACGAGATTGGCGAGGATCACCGAGGAGACGCGGATCGCGCGGCGCAGGATG
This sequence comes from Bradyrhizobium sp. F1.13.3, assembly GCF_040548265.1. Taxonomy (NCBI): domain Bacteria; kingdom Pseudomonadati; phylum Pseudomonadota; class Alphaproteobacteria; order Hyphomicrobiales; family Nitrobacteraceae; genus Bradyrhizobium; species Bradyrhizobium sp. F1.13.3. The sequence goes on from NZ_JBEPRI010000007.1 coordinate 192,728, forward strand.
AAGGCTTCGATCGCGCCGACGCGATAGGCCGTCACCATCGGAATGCCCGATAGCGCGAGCTCCAGCGTCACCGTGCCGGATTTTGCCAATGCCGCGCGCGCGATGCGGAAGGCGGCGCGCTTCTCATTCTCGCCGACCACAATTTGAGGCTTGACCGGCCAGTTCGCGATGCCTTCACGAATGGTGGCTTCGAGATGCGGCATGGTTGGCAGCATCAGTTGGAACGCGCGGCCGTCCGTCCGCAATCGGCCGAGCGTCGCGCCGAACACCTCGAGATGGTGCCTGATCTCGCTGCGGCGGCTGCCGGGCAGCACCAGCAAGACCGGCGGCTCGCCGTCGCGGCGCGCCTGCTCCTCCGCGTTCGGCCGCAGCGAGGACAATTGCTCGATCAGGGGATGGCCGACATAGCTGCATGGCGGCCCGCCGAGCTTGCGATATTCCTCCGGCTCGAACGGCAACAGGCCGAGCACATGGTCGACATAGCCGAGCATGGTCCGCGCCCGTCCCGGCCGCCAGGCCCAGAGCTGCGGCGAGACGTAGTCGACGATCGGGATCGCCGGATTGCGCGCCCGCACGCGGCGGGCGACACGGTGGGTGAAGTCGGGGCTGTCGATGATGACGAGCGCGTCCGGCGCGGCTTCGGTCACGGCCTCCGCGGTCTCGCGGATCAGCCGCAGGATCTTCGGCAATTGCTGCACCACCGCGGCGAAGCCCACGATCGAGAGCTGCTCGATCGGAAACAGCGTCTCGAGCCCCTGGCGCGCCATGGTGTGGCCGCCGACGCCCACGAACTGCACGCCGTCGCCGAGGCGCTGGCGCAGCACCTTCATCAAGGCGCTGCCGAGCCGGTCGCCGGATTCCTCCGTGGCGATCAGGAAGATCTTGCGCTTGGGATCGCGGCCTTGCATCACGCCGGCAGGCCGATGACGAAGAGATATTTGGCGTCGGCGAGCGCGATCATCGCCTGCGGCTCGGCGGCGATGGTATTGCCGGCAACGACGGCGATCCCGGCCAGCCCCGCGGCGGCGACGCCCTCGAGGGTGCGCGGGCCGATCGTCGGCAGGTCGAAGCGCAGATCCTGCCCGCTCTTCGGGACCTTCACCAGCACGCCCCGCCCGGTGGCGGCGCGGATGCGGCCCTCTTCGCGCAGCCGTGCCACGCGCGCGAGCAGCGCATCGGTGCCCTCGATATCCTCGACCGCCACAACATGGCCATCGATCACGACCGCAGCCTGGCCGATGTCGAACGGACCGAGCGCGGTCAGCACCGCGCGTCCACGTTCGATGTCGGTCTTGCCGGTGTCGCTCGGCCAGGCGCGGCTGATGCAGCCCTCAGGCATCAAGAGGTCGGGCGCGACGTCCTTAATGCCGACCATGCGAAACCCGCCCTGCTCGAGAATGCGCCCGACGCCGGACAACAAATGATCATCGCCGCCGCGGAAGGCGCGAATGACATTGCCGAGCAGCCGGAGCGTCGTGAAGTCGACCCGAACCTCCGAGAGCGAAGGCCGTACCAGCGTGCCGATGAAGATCAGGTCGCGGCAGCCCTCCTCGCGAAACAGCCGCATGGCACGGCCGAGCTGGCCGACCGAGATCCAGCGATGGCGGAATTTTTCCACCCGCGCCGGATCGCAGGCCCCCCGAAGGGGAAACAACACCGGCGTGATGCCGCGAGCGGCGAGCGATTCGGCAACCGCGAACGGCATCGCGCCGCCGCCGGCGACCACGCCGACCGGCGATGAAATCTCCGAAGCCGCCGCCGATGTCATACCCGCGGCCATCCCATCATCACTTCGCGACGGCGGGAAGACAGAGCGGGCGCTTGCCCTTGCCGATGAAGTCGAGGATTTCGCCGATGGCCGGATCTTCACCGGCGAGCGGCCGCGCCGCCTCCAGGCGTTCGGCAAAGGTAGCGGGGCCATGGAAGAGTTTCTGATAGAACGCGCGCACGGTCGCAAGCCGCTGCTTGGTGAACTTGCGCCGCTTCATGCCGATCAGGTTGAGGCCTTCGAGCACGGCGTACTGGCCGTTGACGAGGCCGAACGGAATGACGTCGTCGCGCACGCCACATACGCCGCCGACCATAACTTGCGGGCCGATGCGGGTGAACTGGTGCACCGCGGACAAGCCGCCGATAAAGACGAAATCACCGATCTCGCAGTGACCGCCGAGCGTGGCCGAGGTCGCGAAGATCACGTCGTTGCCGACATGGCAGTCATGGCCGACATGGCTGCAATTCATGAAATAGTTGCGGTCGCCGACCTCTGTGATACCGCCGCCTGCGACCGTGCCGGCGTTCATGGTCACGGATTCGCGGATGGTGCAGCCCGAACCGATCTTGAGCTTCGTCAATTCGCCACGATAGCTGAGCGATTGCGGCGGCGTGCCGAGCGAGGCGAACGGATAGATGGTGCAATCGTCACCGATCGTGGTCTGCGCGGTGATATGCACATGTCCGATCAGCTTGCAGTTACTGCCGATCACGACATGCGCACCGATGTTGCAGAAGGGGCCGATCTCGGTGCCCTCGCCGATCACGGCGCCGTCCGCGATCCGTGCGGTGGGATCAATCTTACTCATCAAGCAATCTGACTCATCAAGAAGGTCTGATTAGGTGTTGAAGTCGCTCGGTTTTCCGCTGGTTAGCGCGACTATGCCCGATCTGTCCAGTGACGTATGATCTTTCCGTGTTTCAAGTGCCGGATGAGGCAGCCTTCCCGGCTCATCAACAAGTTCATGCGGAGCTTCAGGTATCGTGGTCAGGGCCCTGGCACTTCTCCTCACACAGCTCGTGACCGCGCCGATCGTGTCCGAGACGATTGAGACCGGCGAACACCGCCCCATCGACCTCGCGACGTTCGAATGCCGCGACATCAGCCGCAGCACGGTGCTCCAGCGGGTCTGTTACGACCGTGCGCAGCAGGCCCTCGTCGTGGCTGTGGACGGCGCTTATGACCGCTATTGCGGCGTGCCAATCGACACGGTCGAGCGCCTGCTGGGCGCACCGTCCATGGGCCAGTTCTTCAACCAGAACATCAAGCGCGAAGTCAACGGCGTCCGGTACGCGTGTCCTGCACGCGAGCGTATCCAGAGAAGTTGATCCCGCTCAGTCGGTCAGCATGGCGCCGACGTCGGCCTCCGCAACCACCTGGCCGTTGACCTTGGCGTCGCCGTGAAACCACCACATGGCCTTGCGGCGGCCGATCGAGCGCATGTGATATTCGATGGTATCGCCGGGCAGCACCGGCTTGCGGAACTTGCACTTGTCGATGGTCAGGAAGTAGACCGCGCGCGGCTTGTCGGTGCCCTCGACCGACTTGATGCCGATCACACCCGCAGTCTGCGCCATCGCTTCGATCATCATGACGCCGGGATAGACCGGGCGATCGGGAAAGTGGCCCTGGAACGGCGGTTCGTTGAAGGTGACGTTCTTGATGCCGATGCCGCTGTAATCGGTGCGGATGTTGATCACGCGATCGATCAGCAGCATCGGAAAACGGTGCGGGAGCGTTTGCAGGATCATGTTGATGTCCACAAGCTCGAACCTGACCGGTGCTTCGTCCGTCACTCCCGTTCCTCCTGCTTCGGATCCGCCTTGCTGTCGCGCGCCAAGCGCTCGACCGCCAAAATTTCCTTGAACCACTGCCGGGTCGGCTTGGCAAAAAAACCACCCCAGCGTCCGTTGGGAGGAACGTCGTCCTTGACGCCACTCATGGCAGTCACCTGAGCTCCATCCCCGATCTTGACGTGATTGTTGATGCCCACCTTCGCACCCAGCGCCACGTTGTCGCCGAGGGTCAGGCTGCCGGCAAGGCCGATCTGGGCTGCCAGCAGGCAGTGCCGGCCAATGGTGACATTGTGGCCGATCTGGACCTGATTGTCGATTTTGGTGCCTTCCCCGATCACGGTGTCGCGCAAGGACCCTCGATCAATGGTGGTGCCGGCGCCGACCTCCACATTGTTCTGAATCAGCACGCGGCCGGTCTGGGGCACTTTTAGATGGCCCTCAGGGCCGAAGAAGATGAAGCCGTAGCCGTCCTGGCCGATCGAGCAGCCGGGGTGGATCAGCACGTCGTTGCCGATCAGCGCGCACTGGATGGCGGTGCGTGCGCCGACATTGCAGTCCCGGCCGATCTTGACGCCGGGGCCGATCACGGCCCCCACACCGATCACCGTCCCGCTGCCGATCTCCACGTCAGGGCCGATCACGGCCAGGGGATCGACGATCACGCCGTCCTCGAGCCTCGCCGTGGGATCGATGATGGCCGACGGCGCGATGCCCTCGTTATCGGTCCAGGATTGCGGCCGGAGCGCGTCGCCATGCCACTCCCGCGCGATCCTGACGAAGGAGCGGAACGGCTGCGGCGCCCGCAGCACGGCCACATGCGCGGGCACCCGGGCCTCGAAGCGTGGGCTCACCAGGCAAGCACCGGCCTTGGTCGTCTTGAGCTCATCGGCATATTTGAGATTGTCGAAGAACGTCAGGTGCATCGGGCCGGCTTCGTCGAGCGAAGCAAGACCCCTGATGATGTGGCCGCCCCTGGCGGGATCGACCAACTCCGCCTTGGTCAGCGTGGCTATGTCAGCCAGCGCTGAGGCGGGCGGCTGTGTGAAGAAGGTCGGCTGCGCCATTCCACCCCGTCGCGGTCCGGCTTCGGCATGAAGCGGCCAAGCCGCATCATGCCTCATCTCCTGGATTGGCACGATCCCTTTCGGAAACCGGCTCCTGTGGTCCGGATCGTGCCGTGCTGTTCGAATTAGAACGAGGTGCCGCCGCCGAACCGGAACTCCTGCGTACGGTCGTTCTTGCCCTTGGTCAGCGGCACGGCGTAATCGAAGCGCAGCGGACCGAACGGCGAGGCCCAGATCAAGCCGACGCCGACCGACGACCGGACGGCATTGCCGTTGTCATAGACCAGGCCGGTGCAGGTTCCAGCCGAAGCTGGATTGACGGTCGACGGCGTGCAGCTCGAATTCCTGGTCGTGGTCACTTCGTTGGTCACCGACCACGTCGTCGGGCCCTGATAGTCGAACAGCCCGCCGGCGTCGGCGTACACGGCGCCCTTCAGACCCACTTCCTTCGGCAGGAACCAGAACGGCATCTGCAGTTCGAGCGAAGCACCCCAATATTTGGTGCCACCAAGTGCGTCCTGCGTACCGAAGGGGTTCAAATCGCGCGGTCCGATGCCGTTCGGGGCAAAGCCACGGACGAGGTTCGGGCCCATCTGGAAGTGATCGAGCATGCGCAGATCGCTGCCCATCTTGTTCAGCATGCCGCCCTGCAACCGGACCAGGCCGACGATGTCGGACACCAGCGGAGTGTAGTACTTAGCGTCGACAACCGACTTCAGGTAAGAGACGTCGCCGCCGACGCCGGCGAAGTCCTGACGGAAGTCGACGAGCAGACCGTCGGTGGGGTTCTTGTTGTTGTCGAGCGTGTTGTAGGTCAGCGTGTAACCGAGCGCCGAGGTCAGGGTCTTGCCGTTGGCAAGCTCCTTGCGCACCGGCAGCGAGGCTTCACCGTCGCTGTAGCAGCCCAGGCCATTGGTCGAGCTCAGGTCGAGGCCGTTGAGGTTGGCAAAGGCCGGGCTGGGGTTAAAAGCCGCCGAGCCCACATTGTTATTACAGTTCGCCAAGGTGGACGGCAGCGTGATTTCCTGCCGATAGATCGAGTAGCGGACCTGCAGCGACAGATCTTCACGCAGGGAGAAACCGAGGCGCGGCGAGAAGCCGAGCGTCTTGGTGCCGTAGGAGATGTAGCTGTTGGACCTCTGCTCACGCTGATAGAGGTCGAGACCCAGCGCGACACGGTAGTCGAGCAAATAGGGTTCGACGAACGACAGCGAATAGCCGCGGGCGTACTGACCATAGGTCACCGCCGCCTTGGCGAACAGGCCGCGGCCGAGCAAATTGCGCTCGGAGACCGAGACTTCGGCCAGCGCGCCGTCGGTGGTGGAGTAACCACCCGAGACCGAGAAGTCGCCGGTCGATTTCTCTTCCATGTCCACGAGCAGGATCACGCGGTCGCTCGACGAGCCGGGCTCCGTCGTGATCTTCACGGTCTTGAAATAGTCGAGGTTCTTCAAGCGACGCTCGGCACGGTCGACCAGCGCGCGGTTGTAGGCATCGCCCTCGGAGACGTCGAACTCGCGACGAATCACGTAGTCGCGCGTGCGGGTGTTGCCGCGAAGGTTGATGCGTTCGATATAGGTGCGCGGACCCTCGTCGATGTTGAATACGACCGACACGGTGTGCGCTTCGAAGTTGCGGTCGCCGCCGGGACGGACCACGGCGAAGGCATAACCGCGCCGTGAGGCTTCGATCTGCATCTCCTCGACCGACTTCTCGACCGATTCGACGTTATAGAGCGAGCCGACATTGACGCGCGAATAGTTGCGCATCGAGGTGGGATCGAAGTTCGGAATGCTGGAGCGGAAGTCGATCGAGCCGACCCGGTATTGCGAGCCTTCCTCGATCTTGAAGGTAACGTTGAAGCCCTTCTTCTCCGGATCGTATTCGGTGAGCGCGGCTACGACCTGGACGTCGGCGAAACCGTTCTTGAGATAGAAGCGGCGGATCAGGTCGCGGTCGGCCTCGACCCGATCGGGATCGTAGATGTCGCTGCTGGCGAGGAAGCTCAGCAGGTTCGACTCGTGGGTCTTGATGATGTCGCGCAGGCGGTAGGACGAGAACGCGTTGTTGCCGACGAACTCGATCGACTTGACGCCGGTCTTGGCGCCCTCCTCGACCGTGAAGACGAGATCGACGCGGTTGTTCGGCTGCTCGATGATTTCAGGCGTGACGCGGACGTCGTAGCGACCGGAACGGCGATAGATTTCGGCGATTCGCAGCGTGTCGGACTGCACCATGGCGCGCGAGAAGGTGCCGCGCGCCTTGGACTGGACTTCACCAGTGAGCTGCTCGTCCTTGATCTTCTTGTTGCCCTCGAACGCAATGCGGCCGATCACCGGGTTTTCCACCACGGAGACGACGATCTGGCCACCGGCACCGCGGTTGATCCTGACGTCCTGGAACAGGCCGGTCTCGATCAACGCCTTGAGGCCGTCGTCGATGGCGCCTTGATCCAAGCGACCGCCGGGACCCGGCTTGAAGTAAGAGCGGATCGTCTCCACCTCGACGCGGCGATTTCCCTCGACGGAAATCGACTGCACGGTCTGAGCAAGCGCAGACGAAGACACAAAGGCAGCCCCAACCGGGGCAAGCACCGGCGCGCCGAACATGATCAGGGTTGCGAGCAAGCCCCCCCGGAGTCGCAGTCCAAACTTCATTGCGCAACGCGCCCTTATCATTCCGTACCAGACCCAACCCCAAAGCCGGTCTGGAGATTCCCCAAGTTCAAGCCGCTTGTAGACAATTTCACCGACGCCGCAAACGGCCGAGCGCGCCGTAATTTCATTTTCATTCCAAGACGTTGCCCAAGAGCAACGCCCCGCAACGCCACAAAAAAGCCCCTATCAGGACGAGGCCATCCGGAGGATGTCGTTATAGGTGGCAAACACCATCAACATCAGCACCAAGCCGAGCCCGATTCGGAACCCCATCTCCTGAGTTCGCTCGGACAGGGGTCGCCCCCGCGCCACCTCCGCCGCATAGAACATAAGGTGACCGCCATCGAGCAGCGGGATCGGGAACAGATTCAACAGGCCGATCGACACCGACAGAACCGCGCAGAGGTTGATCACGAACTGGAACCCGGCGCTGGCGGCCTGCCCCGACATCTTGGCAATGCCAAGCACGCCGCTGACCTCGTTCGGATTGCCGTTCCCGACGAACAACGAGCCCAGGAACTTGAAGGTACTGGTGATGATGAACCAGACCTGTTCAACCCCGATCTTGAGTGCTTCGCCGACGCCGACCGGCGACGTCGAGGCCTCGCCGGCCTGAGACTTATGCTCGATGCCGAGCACGCCGAGACGATGGCTGTTGCCGAAGGGATCCTTGCGCTCGAGCAGCGCCGGCGTCGCGGTCAGCGACACGATGGTGCCGTCCCTCTTGACCTGGAAGGCAAGCGGCGAACCGGCATTCATCGCAACCATGCGTTGCATATCGGCAAAGCTTTCGATCGGCTTGCCGTCGATCTGGACGACGACGTCGCCAATCTTGAAGCCGGCTGCCGCCGCAGCGCCGTCGGCGACCACACCGTCGACGCGTGCGATCGTGCTTGGCTTGCCGTAATACAGCGCCATGCCGGCGAAGATCAGCGCGCCCAGGATGAAATTGGCGATCGGTCCGGCGGCAACGATGGCGGCGCGCGGGCCGACCTTCTTGTGATGGAAGCTGCCGGCGCGCTCCTCGGCCGTCATGGCTGCAAGCTTCTCGGACGATGGCGTCGAAGCCTCGCTCTCATCGCCGAAGAACTTGACGTAGCCGCCGAGCGGGATCGCCGAGATCTTCCAGCGGGTGCCATGGCGGTCGTTGAAGCCGACCAGCTCAGGTCCGAAACCGAGCGAAAAAGTTAACACGCGAACGCCCGCCCAGCGCGCGACCAGAAAATGGCCGAGCTCATGGAAGAACACGACGATGGTCAGGACGAACAGGAAGGGAACCGCGTAGCCGAGGAGCCCATGGCTCAACGTATTGAAACTATGGACGAAAAAGTCGATCATCGAATTCCCTCATCCAGCGCCGCAAGGCCCTGGCCCCGAACCATCTAGGATGCCTTTAAGGCAATTTGAGGCAATAGGGCGGCAGCCCTATTTCGCGCAACATGGTCAACGGCGATTGCATCGTCCGCTGACGTCAGCGGGGCTTGGTTCCCGCTGCGGATCCAGTCGTCCAGCGTCGCCTCCACCAGCCGGGCAATCGCCCCGAACCGGATCTTGCCGGCGATGAAGGCGGCGACCGCGACCTCGTTGGCGGCGTTGTAGACCGTGGTCGCCCCCTTCCCGGTCCGGAGCGAATCGAAGGCGAGGCGCAGCCCGGGGAAGCGCTCGAAATCCGGCGCCTCGAAGGTCAACTGGCCAATCTTGGCCAGATCCAGCTTGGCGGCCGGCCCCTTGATGCGGTCGGGCCAGCCGAGGCAATGCGCGATCGGCGTGCGCATGTCGGGTGAGCCGAGCTGGGCCACGACCGAGCGATCGGAGAACTCGACCATGCCGTGGACGATCGACTGCGGATGTACGAGGACGTCGATCTCGTCCGGACTCAGAGCGAACAGATAGGAAGCCTCGATCACCTCAAGCCCCTTGTTCATCATCGAGGCGGAATCGATCGTGATCTTCTGGCCCATGCTCCAGTTCGGATGCTTCAGGGCTTGCGCGAGTGTCGCCTGCTCGATGTCGGCAGGCTTCCAGGTCCGGAACGGGCCGCCGGAGGCCGTGATGATTACACGGACGAGCTCGTCGCGATTGCCAGAGCCAAGCGCCTGAAACAGCGCATTGTGCTCGGAATCCGCAGGCAGGATGCAGGCGCCCGCTTTCGCCGCGCGCTGCATGAAGAAATCGCCGGCGCAGACGAGACATTCCTTGTTGGCGAGCGCGACATGCGCGCCGCGATCGACCGCGGCCAGTGCCGGCTTCAGCCCGGCCGCGCCACTCACGGCGGCCATCACCCACTCGGCCGGACGCGCGCCAGCCTCGATCACCGCGCTTTCGCCGGCGCCGCATTCAGTGGCGGTGCCCGCGAGCGCAGCCTTGAGCTCGGCAAACTTGGAGGTGTCGGCGATCGCGACGTAGCGCGCGGAAAACTCTTTCGCGAGCTTTGCCAGCGCCTCGACATTGCTGTTCGCCGTCAATGCCTCGACACGGTAGCGCTCCGGAGTGGCGCGCAGCAGATCCATCGTGCTGTCGCCGATCGAGCCGGTGGCGCCGAGAACCGTGACGCTGCGGACGGTCGACGCCGCAGCCTTGTTGTTACGCAATGGAACCGCGCTCATATGTTCACCAAACCATAAGACCGCTTCCGGCGCTATGCACACCATGGCGGAGGAAGCCGATAATCCATGCCACCAGGATGGCAGCGACAAAACCGTCCAGACGGTCCAATAGCCCGCCGTGGCCGGGAATTAAGTGACTGGAATCCTTGACATCGAAGCGCCGCTTGACCGCGGATTCGAACAGATCGCCGCAGGCCGACACGACCGAGAGGACCGCGGCGACGAGCAGCAATGGAGCCAACTTTCCGATCCCGCAAGCGGCAAAGCCGGCCGCGACCAAAAGGCTCGCGGCAAAGCCGCCGAGCGCTCCTGCCCAGGTCTTCTTCGGGCTGACGCGCGGCCACAGCTTCGGTCCGCCAATGCCGCGGCCAGCGAAATAGCCGCCGATATCGGTCGCCCATACCACGAGCAGCACGAACATCAGCGCGGCGAAGCCGTTCACGAGATCCTTCCGCAGCAGGATCGAGGCGAGTAGCGCCGCCGATGCATAGGCGAATCCGGAGGCCGCCCAGACGAACTTGCCCCGCGCGATCACCGTCACGACCGCGCCACCAATGAGGCCGGTGATGATTGCGGTCTTCAGCGCGCCAAAGGCAACGCACAAGCCCATTGTGGCGATGACGATCGTCCCCGCCCCGGTCAACGCGGTCGAGCCTGCGCCCACCACCATCAGCCATTCCGCGAACAGTCCGATCGACACCAGGGTGACGAGCAGCGCCCAGAGCCAGCCGCCGGCATAAGCGAGCGCAATGGCGAGCGGCGCCAGCACCAACGCTGCGAGAATTCGCATCACGAGATTGCTCGGGGCAGGCTGAGAGCCGGCCGGTGCGGAGTCGGGTTCGCTCACGAGGCGGTTTTCGCGACCAGGCCGCCGAAACGGCGCTCGCGCCTGGCGAATTCGGCGATTGCGCCTTCCAGCGCCGCCTTGTCGAAATCGGGCCAGTGAATCGGCACGAAGACAAGCTCGCTATAGGCGGCCTGCCACATCAGGAAGTTGGACAGACGCTGCTCGCCACTGGTGCGGATGATGAGATCGGGATCGGGAATGTCGGGCGCGTCGAGATGAGCGCCCAGTGTCTCGGCGTCGATCGTATCAGGATTGCGCCGGCCCTCGGCGACTTCGCGCGCGAGCTTCTGCGCCGCCTTCGCGATCTCCTGCCGCGAGCCGTAATTGAAGGCGACGACGAGCGTGAGCCGCGTGTTATCGCGCGTCAGTTCCTCCGCCTCGTTGAGAAGTGCGCAGATGTCGCCCTCAAGTCCGTCCCGCTCGCCGATGATGCGCACCCTGACGCCGTCGCGATGCAGGCTCGCCAGATCATTGCGGATGAAGCGGCGCAACAGGCCAAAGAGATCGCCGATCTCGCTCGCCGGGCGTGACCAGTTTTCCGAACTGAAGGAGAAGATGGTGAGATAGCGGATGCCAAGCTCATGCGACGCGCGAACCACGCGGCGCAGGGCCTCCACGCCGCGGCGATGGCCTTCCGCCCGTGGCAAGCCGCGCGCGGCCGCCCAACGCCCGTTGCCATCCATGATGATGGCGACATGCGCAGGCGCATCGGACCGATCGGGTCCTTCCGTTGCGGGCGCGGCGGCGTTGGACATGAGGCTGCCTTAAAGCATGATCCGGAAGAATGCGAAGCGGTTTTCCGAAAAGATCATGCGCGAACAATAACCTAAAGCGCGATCCGGCGCGCTTTAGACGGTGAGGATTTCTTTTTCCTTGGCGGCCAGCAACTGGTCGATCTCGGAGATCGTGCCGTCGGTCGCCTTCTGCACCTCGTCGGCATGGCGCTTCTGATCGTCCTCGGACATCTCGTGATTCTTCTCGAGCTTCTTGAGAACGTCGAGACCGTCGCGGCGAACATGGCGCGCGGCGACCTTGGCGGCTTCCGCGTATTTGTGCGCGACCTTGACGAGCTCCTTGCGACGCTCCTCGTTGAGCTCGGGGATGCGCAGGCGCAGCACCTGGCCTTCAGTCGCCGGCGACAGGCCGAGATTGGAATCGACGATCGCCTTCTCCACTGCCTTGACCATCGACTTGTCCCAGACCTGCACCGAAATCAGGCGCGGCTCCGGCACGCTGACGGTGGCGAGCTGGTTCAGCGGCATGTGGCTGCCATAGGCGTCGACCTGCACCGGATCGAGCATCGAGGCCGAGGCGCGACCGGTGCGCAGCCCGCCAAGTTCGTGCTTGAGCGACTGGATCGCCCCCTGCATGCGGCGCTTCACTTCGTTGAGATCGAAATTATCCGTGGCCATCACGTTTCTCCTTCAAAATCCCGGCGACCTCTCCGCACCCCTCCTAAAGGGCGCAACGACAAGCCGTCAGCCGGCGACAATGGTTCCGTGGCCGCCGCCACGCAGTACAGCGCCGATCGAACCCGGCTCCGCAATCGAGAACACGATGATAGGCAGCGACGTCTCGCGGGCAAGCGCGAAGGCGGTCGCATCCATCACCTTGTAGCCGCCCTCGATCGCCTGCGAATGCGTCAGACGGTCGAATCGCGTCGCCGTCGGGTCCTTCTTCGGGTCGGCCGAGTAAACGCCGTCGACATTGGTCGCCTTCAGCACCGCCTGGGCGCCGATCTCGGCGGCACGCAGCACCGCGGTCGTGTCGGTGGTGAAGAACGGATTACCGGTTCCGCCGCCCAGCAGCACGATCCGGCCCTCGGCGAGGTATTTGTGCGCCGCGGTGCGGGTGAACAGCTCGGAAATCTCGGGCATGACGAAGGCCGACAGCGTGCGCGCAGGCGTGCCCTTGCGCTCGATCGTGGCTTCGAGCGCGAGGCAGTTCATCATCGTAGCTAGCATGCCCATGGTGTCGCCGGTCGGGCGCGACACGCCGCGCGAGGAGACCTCGACACCGCGAAAGAGATTGCCGCCGCCGATCACGACGGCCACTTCGGTGCCGAGATGGCGGGCTGCGATCAGATCGTCGGCGACCCGGTCGATGGTCGGTTGATCGATGCCAAAACCCTGCGGTCCCGCGAGATATTCGCCGGACAGCTTGATCACGACGCGACGATAGACCGGATCAGTCATGAGCACTTTCCTTGTCCGGGCGCCGCTTCCGGCGGCACGCCGGAAGGAACGTTCCGGCGCTTACTTCTTGCCGCTGGCCGCCGCGACCTCGGCCGCGAAGTCGCTTTCCTGCTTCTCGATTCCCTCACCGAGAGCATAGCGCACAAAGCCCGCGATCTTCACCGGGCCGCCGACCTTGCCTTCGGCTTCCTTCACCGCCTGCGCCACCGACTTGCCGGTGTCGTGGATGAAGGCCTGCTCGAGCAGGCAGACTTCCTTGTAATAGGTCTTCAGGCCGGACTCGACGATCTTCTCGATCACGTTCTCGGGCTTGCCCTGCTGGCGATATTTGTCGGCGAGCACGTCCTTCTCGCGCTTGACGACCGCCGGATCGAGACCGGACGGATCGAGCGCCAGCGGGTTGGCGGCCGCGACATGCATCGCAATCTGGCGGCCAAGCGTTGCGAGCTCGTCGGCCTTGCCCGGCGATTCCAGCGCCACGATCACGCCCATCTTGCCGGCGCCCTCGACGACCGCGCCGTGGACGTAGCTCGACACCACGCCCTGGCTGACTTCGAGCGAAGCTGCGCGGCGCAGCGTCATGTTCTCGCCGATGGTGGCGATCGCGTCATTGATCGCTGTTTCGATCGTGACGTCGCCGACCTTGGCGGCCTTGATCTTCTCGACATCGGCGCCGACGTTGAATGCGACCTGGGCGATCATCTTGACGAGGCCCTGAAACTGGCCGTTGCGCGCGACGAAGTCGGTCTCGGAATTGACCTCGACCACGACGCCCTTGTTGCCCTTGGTGAGCGCGCCGATCAGACCCTCCGCGGCGACGCGGCCCGACTTCTTGGCGGCCTTCGACAGGCCCTTCTTGCGCAGCCAATCCTGCGCCGCTTCCAGGTTGCCGTCATTTTCGGTCAGCGCGGCCTTGCAGTCCATCATGCCTGCGCCGGTCGACTCGCGCAGGTCCTTGACCATCGCAGCTGTGATCGTTGCCATCGTTCAAAATCCTTTTTGCCTGCCGGTTTACCGCGGCGCGGCCAGATCGCCTCGCCGCGGTCCATCTCAGGAATTCGCGTCAACTGAAATGGTGGCCGGAGCTTGTCCGGCCAACCCATCGCTCTTTTTGACTATTCCGCTTCCGCGGTCAGCGCCTTGGCCTTGGCCACCCAGGCGTCCGCACGGCTCGGCAGGCCGACTTCTTCGCCGATCTTGTGCGCGGTGTCGTGATCGAGCTCGGCCAGCTGCCAGAAGTGGAAGATGCCGAGGTCGTTGAACTTCTTCTCGATCGCGCCCGATACGCCCGGGAGCTTCTTGAGGTCGTCGGAGGTGCCGCGCGGACCGGCGAGGCCCTGGAAGCCGCTCGTGGCAGCGGGCAGCTCTTCTGCGACCGGCCGAACCGAAGCGCCGACGTCGATGCCGGAGTCACCCTGGGCGCGCGAAATGCCGTCGATCGCAGCGCGCGCGATCAGATCGCAATAGAGCGCGATCGCGCGGCCGGCGTCGTCATTTCCCGGCACCACATAGGTGATGCCCTTCGGATCCGAATTGGTGTCGACGATCGCGGCGACCGGGATGTTGAGCCGCTGGGCTTCCTGGATCGCGATGTCTTCCTTGTTGGTGTCGATCACGAAGATCAGGTCGGGCAGACCGCCCATGTCCTTGATGCCGCCGAGCGAGCGGTCGAGCTTGTCGCGCTCGCGCTGAAGCGTCAGGCGCTCCTTCTTGGTGTAGGAGGAGGCATCGCCGCCGGCGAGCACGTCGTCGAGATGGCGCAGGCGCTTGATCGAGCCCGAGATCGTCTTCCAGTTGGTCAGCGTGCCGCCGAGCCAGCGCGAATTGACGAAGTACTGAGCGCAGCGCTTGGCCGCGTCGGCAACGCCGTCCTGCGCCTGGCGCTTGGTGCCGACGAACAGGATGCGGCCGCCCTTGGCGACGGTGTCGCTGACCGCCTGCAAGGCGTTGTGCAGCAACGGCACGGTCTGCGCGAGGTCGACGATGTGGATGTTGTTGCGAGCGCCGAAAATGAACGGCGCCATTTTCGGATTCCAGCGGTGAGACTGGTGACCAAAGTGCACGCCGGCTTCGAGGAGCTGACGCATAGTGAAATCGGGTAGTGCCATCGTTCTAATTCTCCGGTTGGTTCCTCCGGAAGCGTGTGAGCAGAACGGAGCGTTGTCGCCCCGGCTGCCACCGGACGGCCTTGTGAGCCATGCTTCCGTGTGAGATGGCGCGGTGTATAGCGCGATTTCGGCCAGAAGCAAGGAAATAAGGGCCTTTCGGGGCGGCTTTCGCCCGCGAGAGGCCCCCCTTCCCTAAAGACCGCGCGGCGGCCTAGCCCCTGCCTAGCATCTGGGCTGGTTCGGCGGGCACTTCTTTGCCGCCGGCGGCGGAGCCGCGGGACGCGGCGGAGGTGCTGGCGGCGGTGCTGCCGGCCGTGGCGGCGGCGGTGGCGCGACGGCCATCCGGGGCGGCGGAGGTGGCGCCGGCCGGGCGACCGGCGGCGGCGGCGCGGGTCGCGCCATTGGCGGCGGCGCCGGCCGAGCGACCGCTACGGGCGGAGCCACCCGCGCCGGTGGCGGCGGCGCAATACGCGACGGAGGCGGAGGCGTCGGCCGCGCCACGGCCTGAGGCCGCGGTGGTGGTGCCGACGGCCGGGCAGCCTGGGCGGGAGCAGCGCTCGGCTGATGCTGCGGCCTGATCGGCTCCCGCGCCGCCGAGGGCGGCGGCGTGACCGGTCGTCCAATTGCGCCAGGAGGCGTGCGGGCAGCCGCCGGCGAACCAGCGGGCTCGCGGGTCGCGGACTTGCCATGGTCCCCAGGCCCGGTCCCGGGCGGGGCCTGTGCCACCGGCGGCTTCGGCAGTTGGCCGGGCACAGCGGCTGAGTTTGTCGGCGTGGCCGCAGTCGCCGGCGCGGCGGCGGTCGGCGCACCGGGATGAGCCGCCGGCGGAGCGCCGGGAGTAGCAGTCGTCGGCACCCCCGCAGGCGCTCCCGGACGGGTCGGCGGCGGTGCGCCGGGTGCGGTGGCCGTCGGCTGCCCGGGTCTGCCGCCCGGCAATGGCCCGGCTCCCGCTGGCGGTGCAGGTGGGCCGCCATGGGTGCCGGGAACCGGCAGCGTGTTGGCTTGGGGCAGCTTGGCCGGTGGGGTTGCAAGTGGAGTGGCAGATGGACTGGCAGGCGGAGTGAGAGGTGGCGTACCGGTCGGCGCGACATTGGCCGGCCGCGCCGGAGGCGTTCCTGGCCTCGCCGTCGGCTGCATCGTCGCGCTCGGGGGCATCGGCGCCTTTCCCTGCTGGATCAGGGTGGCGCGCTGCACGGCCGCCTGCGGCATGGCTGGACCAGCCGGATTGGTGCGCCCGGCAATGGCCGGCGTGAGATTGCCTGGTCCGGCACCCGCCCCCACCGGCGGTGCCGGCGGCTGGTTGATCACCGTGTTGATGACCGTCCTGTTATGGATGTTCTGATAGATGATATTGTTCGGCGGCGGTGCGACATAGACCGGCGGCCTGACGAACACAGGGATCGGCACGAACATCGGCTGCGGCAGCACGAACAGGCCGATCACCGGCATCGGCGGCGACAGCACAACGAAATCCGGCGGCGGCGGCGGCAGATAGTAGACCGGCGGCGGTGGTGGCGGCGCGAAGCCAAAATCCGGATCGCTGAAATACAGCACGGGACGGTCGACATAGACCACCTCCTCCGGCGGCGGTGGCGGCACGTCGTAGTCGATCATCGCAAAGCTCGGCGGCGGCTCGGGCGGCGCGGTGAGGATCGCCAGGCGCCGGCGCGCATCCGCCGCATGCGGACCACGCGGATAGCGACGCAGATACGACCAATAGGCTTCCGGCGTGTCGGTGCGATAGGTCCGCCGCCAGGTGATGGCCTCGCGGCGCGCCGCGACGATCACCATCACCCGCTTCGACAGCGGGTCGCCCGGATAGGCGGTGAGAAACTCTTCGTAGGCAGGTAGCGTGTCGCGCGTGAGCGCGGCGGCATAGGCATCCTGCACGCCGAGATCGCGGATCGGCTTGTTGCGGATCGCGGCGACCTGGTCGGGTGCGGCCTCCGGCGGCGGCGCGTCGGGCCCGCGCTCGAAGAACGAGAATGGCGCCGATATCTTCTGCTCGTTCCAGGGCACCTGCGCGCCCTTGCTGGCCTCGTTGACGCGCAGGCGAACGCGGTCGAACACCTCAGGCAGCGGCAAGCCGCCGGTGCGGATCATCTCCGCCAGCGATTGCGCATAGATGCCGTAAGGTCCGGGCTCCTCGGGCGCCACCGTGCCGGGCGCGGAGTTGAACGCGATCAGCATGTTGGCGTCGGGCTCGACCAGCGCAAGTCCGCCCGCGATCTGCTGGCCGCCCTCCACGAAGGGCTGCGCCCGCGCTGCGTCGAGCACGACGATATTGGCCTTGAGCGGAACGGAGGCGAGCTGGCGGAGATAGTCGCCGATGCGCAGGCCTTCGGTCGGAATGTCGGTGTCGCGGGTGATGTTGGAATCGACCGGGATGAAGTAGTTCTCACCGGCGAGTTGCACGCCATAGCCGGCGAGATAGACCATCGCGACGGTGCCCGGTCCGGAGGCCTGCGCCTTCTGGATGAAATCGCGAAAGCTCTTGCGCAGCGTGTCGCCGTCGAGATCGCGGGCGCCGACGACGTCGAAGCCCGCCGCCTGCAGCGTCTGCGCGATCAGGCCGGCATCGTTTGCCGTCGTCGCCAGCGGCGACTTGGCATAGGCGCCGTTGCCGACCACGAGTGCGATACGCTTTTCCTGCTGCTGCGCACGCGCCGGATCCGGTACGCCGGCGGCTAGGACCGCGATCGGCAGGAGAAGGCAAATGAAGGCTCTGAGCGTCCCACGCATGGCTTGCTTGCCCGTTTTTGTTGTTGAGGTGCCGCCGCGCATCAGACGCGCCGCCAGCTGAATGGCACTTGAACGAAAGGCTTCCAAATAACGAAGGCTTGGATTGAGGCGGCGGCATGGCGCCCGCGCGCCCGCGTCAGCCTCGCGACAACGAACCGGCGCGAGCCGGTCCATCTCGTCAGATCTGCGCGATCAGGTCGACCGTTCCCGTCGTGAGCCGATAGATGCCGCCGACGACCTTCAGCTTGCCCTGCTCGACGGCCGCATTGAGGATCGGCGCGGCCGACTTAAGCTTCGCGACATTGTCGATGACGTTCTGCCGGATCGCCTTGTCGAGGACGTCCCCACCCTGCTGCATCGCAGCCTTCGCTGCGGGCGCGATCGCATCGACCAGCGAGGGAATATGGCCCGGTGGCGGCTTGTTGTCCTTGATCGCCTTCAGCGTCGCATCGACCGCGCCGCAACTGTCATGGCCCAGCACCAGAATCAGCGGCGCGTTGAGCACGGCCACCGCGTATTCCATGCTGGCGATGGTCTCCGTGCCGGCGAAATTTCCTGCGACGCGGCAGACGAACAGATCGCCACGGCCCGTGTCGAAGGCATATTCCGGCGCGATGCGCGAATCGGCACAGCTCAGCACGGCCGCGAACGGATTCTGTCCGCCGGCCAACGCCTCGCGCTCGTGCTTGAAATCGTGCCGCCGCGACACGCCGTCGACATAGCGCGCATTGCCTTCCGTCAGGCGCTTCAATGATGCGTCGGGCGACAGCACGTTCTGCGGCTTGGGCGGCGCCTTGGTCTCCTTGGCAAAGGCTCTGCCGGTCAGCGCGAGGCCGAGCGCCGAGGCACCAAACAACATCGCGGATCGTCGCGACGGCCCCGTGTTTCCCTGCAGAGCTTCAGAGCATTTGTCGCACATGTCGCGTTTCCTCCCGGCGAGGTGGACGATGGCATCGCCGCGATCATAGCCGCAATGACGTGACGAAACCACAACATCCGCAGGGAGCACGCACGACTTCAGCGCCGCCCCCTCGATCAGAGCTGCTGCACGTCCACGACGCCAGCGACTGCCTTGATGGCGCCGGCGATCTGCGGCGAGACCTTGAAGCGGCCGGGCAGCTTCATCTCGACCTCGGTCTCGAGGTCGAGCATCATGACCAGCGAGACCTCGCCGTCGCCGTTGGAGCGCGGCGCGGTGCCCGGACTGCCGACCTTCGGCGCGGCGCCGTTCGAAGCGGCCATGTCGGGGCCGGCGAGACGCTTGGCGATCGAGTCCAGGGGCTTGGTATCGCGCACGAAGATGCGCAGGCCCTTCTGCGTCTTGGCCGCGGCCTCGTCCAGCGGCTCGGCGTGCAGCACGCGCGCGCGGACATCCTCGCCCTGGAGCTCGGCGCCGAGCTGGAGCAGCACCGCGGCGCCCGGCTCCAGCACGTCGCGATATTGTGCGAGGCCTTCGGAGAACAGCACCGCCTCGAAGTGACCCGTGGGATCAGAGAGCCCCATGATGCCCATCTTGTTGCCGGTCTTGGTGCGCCGCTCCATCCGCGACACCACGGTGGCAGCGACCTTGCCGGCGGTGGCGCCGGTCTTCACCGCGCGCGAGAACTCGGCCCAGGACTGCACGCGCAGCCGCTTCAGCACGGTGGCGTAATCGTCGAGCGGATGTCCCGACAGGAAGAAGCCGATCGCGTCATATTCGCGGCGCAGCCGCTCGGCCGGCAACCAGGGCTCGATCTGCGGCAGCATGATGGTCGGCGCGTCGGCCGAGCTGCCGAACATGTCGTTCTGGCCGATGGTCGCAGCTTCGTTCGCCCGCTGGCATGCCGCGAGAATCGAATCTGCGCCGGCGAAGACCCGCGCCCTGTTCGGCTCCAGGGTGTCGAAGGCGCCCGCGGCGGCCAGGCTTTCGATGATGCGCTTGTTGATCGCGCGCGGCGACACCCGCGCGGCGAAGTCGGCGAGCGAGGTGAACAAGCCGTTTTTGGTCCGCTCCGCGATGATCTGCTCGACGGCCGCGATGCCGACGCCCTTCAGCGCCGCGAGCGCGTAGTAGATGGTCTTGTCGCCGACCTCGAAAGTCGCGCCGGAACGGTTGACGTTGGGCGGCTCGACCTTGATGCCGAGGCGCTGCGCCTCGGCGCGGAATTCGGACAGCTTGTCGGTATTGTTGAGATCGAGCGTCATCGACGCCGCGATGAACTCCACCGGGTAATGCGCCTTCATGTAGGCGGTGTGGTAGGACACCAGCGCATAGGCCGCCGCGTGGCTCTTGTTGAAGCCGTAGTCGGCGAATTTTGCCAGCAGCTCGAAGATGGTGTCGGCCTGCCCCTTCGGCACGCCGTTTTTCACTGCGCCTGCGACGAAGATCTCGCGCTGCTTCTCCATCTCGGCGCGGATCTTCTTGCCCATGGCGCGGCGCAGCAGGTCGGCGTCGCCGAGCGAATAGCCCGACATCACCTGCGCGATCTGCATCACCTGTTCCTGGTAGATGATGACGCCGAAGGTCTCCTTGAGAATCGGCTCCAGCACGGGGTGGAGATATTCCGGCTCCTCGTCGCCGTGCTTGCGCGCGCAATAGGTCGGGATGTTCGCCATCGGGCCCGGTCGATAGAGCGCGACCAGCGCGATGATGTCCTCGAAACGGTCGGGGCGCATGTCGACCAGCGCGCGCCGCATGCCCTGGCTTTCAACCTGGAACACGCCGACCACCTCGCCGCGCGCCAGCATCTGGTAGCTTTCGGCATCGTCGATCGGCAGCGTGGCGAGATCGACATGGATGTCGCGCGGCTTGAGCAGTTTGCACGCGACGTCGAGCACGGTCAGCGTCTTCAGGCCGAGGAAGTCGAACTTCACTAGGCCCGCCGGCTCGACCCATTTCATGTTGAACTGGGTCACCGGCATGTCGGATTTGGGATCGCGATACATCGGCACGAGTTCGCTCAGTGGGCGATCGCCGATCACGATGCCCGCCGCGTGCGTCGAGGCGTGACGGGTCAGGCCTTCGAGGCGCTGGGCGATGTCGAAGGCGCGCGCCACCACCGGGTCCTCGTCGCGGAACGCCTGGAGCTTCGGCTCGCTCTCGATCGCGGCGGCCAGCGTCACCGGCGCGGCCGGATTCTGCGGCACGAGCTTGGTCAGCTTGTCGACCTGGCCATAGGGCATTTGCAGCACGCGGCCGACGTCGCGGAGCACGCCGCGCGCCTGCAGCGTACCGAAGGTGATGATCTGCGCCACCTGGTCGCGACCGTAGCGCTCCTGGACGTACTTGATCACCTCGCCGCGGCGGTCCTGGCAGAAGTCGATGTCGAAGTCCGGCATCGAGACGCGTTCCGGATTGAGGAAGCGCTCGAACAGCAGGCCGAACTTGATCGGGTCGAGGTCGGTGATGGTCAGCGCCCACGCAACCAGCGAGCCTGCGCCAGAGCCGCGGCCCGGCCCGACCGGGATGCCCTGCCCCTTCGCCCATTTGATGAAGTCGGAGACGATCAGGAAATAGCCCGCGTATTTCATGCGCATGATGACGTCGAGCTCGAACGCAAGGCGCGCGCTGTAATCTTCCTCCGTTGTGCCTTGCGACAGGCCGTGTACGCGCAGGCGGTTGGCGAGCCCCTCCTCTGCCTGCCGCTTCAATTCGGCCGCCTCGACCGAGGCGGCATCGGAGCTTGCGGCAGCGCCGACCGTGAAGAACGGCAGGATCGGCTTGCGCGTCATCGGCCGGAACGAGCAGCGCTCGGCGATCTCGACCGTCGAGGCCAGCGCCTCCGGAATGTCGGCGAACAGCACCGCCATCTCGGCGCGGGTCTTGAAGCGGTGATCGGGCGTGAGCTGCTCGCGCTCGGTCTCCGCGATCAGCCGCCCGCCGGCGATGCAGAGCAGCGCGTCATGGGCTTCGTAATCGTCGGTCGCGGCGAAATACGGCTCGTTGGTCCCAGCCAGCGGCAGGCCCTTGGTGTAGGCGATGTCGATCAGGTGGCTTTCGACCCGCCGCTCTTTCTCGGTGTTGTGGCGCTGCAATTCGATGTAGAGGCGGTCCCCGAACAGGCTCGCCAGACGCTCGCAGCGCGCGGCCGCCAGCTCGGTATAACCGCCGGCAAGCGCCAGCGAGATCGGTCCGTCCGGACCGCCCGTCAGCGCGATCAGGCCTTCGGTCTCGCCTTCGAGCCAGTCGAACTTGATGTGAGGAGCATGAGTGTCGGGCGTCTCCAGGAACGCGCGCGAGTTCAGCCGCATCAGGCTGCGATAGCCGCGCTCCTGCGCGGCCAGCAGCACCACGCGCGAGGGCAAAAGCACGTTGCGCGCATTGGGATCCTGGTCGCCGAACTCGATCGCGATCTCGCAGCCGACGATCGGCTGGATGCCGGAGCCCGCCATCTTGTCGGAGAACTCCAGCGCACCGAACATGTTGTCGGTGTCGGTCAGCGCCAGCGCCGGCTGATGATCTTTCTTCGCTAGCTCGGCGAGCTTGGCGATCTTGATCGAGCCCTTGAGCAACGAATAGGCCGAGTGAACGTGAAGGTGGACAAATCCGGCGCTCGGCATGGTCGCGTGACGGCCTCTTGCAGATGGGATGGAGCGGTCGCCGGCACCGGAGGCATCCTGCACTCGCCCAGCCGACTCGCCTCACAATGGTGGGGCGTCACGCTGCCAGAGTCCACGCCGGAGCGGCCGATCGGCCGCGTCGTCCTGCTTTTCCCCAACCTGGCCCGCGCCTACAGCTGCGGGAGTACCTGGGCCCAGATCGCGATCATTCCGACAAACAGCGCGATCGACGCCAACGCGGCGGCTTCTTCGACGAAAATCCTGAACATGGCTTGCTCCATGGTGAGAACGTATGAAGAACATTGTTCTCATTTCGTTCTCAGGAGTCAAGCTATCTCGACCATCTCCGAATAGAATGGTTAACCCGCTGAATTTGAACAACAAAAAAGCCCCGGCCGATGGCCGGGGCTTTCGCCGACCGCTCGAAGTCGAGCGATCGATATCAGGCTTCTACTCAGTAGCGGCCGAGGCTCGGGCCACCGAACTTGTAGTTCAGGCGGACGAGGCCCATGTCGACGTCCTGACGGATGCGATCGGTCGAGGGCACCAGCGCGAACGTGACGTCCTTGTCCTGCAGGAAGATGTGGTTGTACTCGACGCCAACCGACCAATTCGGGGCGAAACCGTACTCAAGGCCGGCACCGACCGTGCCACCCCAACGGGTCTGATCGGCCGAGGACAGCAGTGCGCCGCCCAAGGTCGAGACTTCATACTTGCTGCCGGCGACAGCCGCACCGCCCTTGGCGTAAACGAGAACGTTATTCCAGGCGTAGCCGATCTGACCGGTGATCAGACCGAACGAGTCGATCTTGGAGCGGTTGCGAGTCCCGAACCCCGGGATCGCGCTGACGTTGTCGCCCGAGAAGTCGGCCCAGTTGCCCTGACCTTCGATGCCGAACACCCACTGGCCCGACTGCATGCGATAGCCGATCTGGCCACCGACCGTGCCGCCCGTCGCATCGTGCGAACCCTCGCGGCCACCGCCGACGAGATCCCAGGTCGAATGGGCGGAACCGCCGCCGCCGTTGATACCGATGTAGAAGCCGCTCCAGTCGTAGATCGCGGCAACCATCGCCGGCGCCTTGGTGTAAGGCCGCGCAGCGAGGTCAGCAGCCACCGCCGGTGCAGCCGCGCCGAGCGCGACAAGGCTCACAGCAGCAAGCAACAGATTCTTGTTCATTTGATTCCCGTTCCAGTTTCGTCGTTAGGCCCCCGGGCCGTGGCGTCGTCATACCAGCGCTCGACGGAATTGCTGTAACCTCGACGCCACAGTTCGCGCCAAAGGATCGCGCTTCATTAATGAAGATTTACCAACGCGCGCCGGAAACCCTTTGAAACAAGTATTTTCATGAGTTCCATTGTGGACTACACGACATCTGCGGCACGCGCGCGTGACACCGTCGCGCGCACGTTCGCGTGATTGGAGAATCGAATGCGCAGACGAATTGCTCTCCCCATTGTCGCCATATTTTCGGTCGCTCTCGCCACATTTGGGATCACGCTTGGCGCAAGCGTGCCCGCGCGCGCGTTCGGGACCCACCATGCCTTCTGCCTCACCGGCGATGAATGGCCGGGGCTCAGCAATTGTACGTTCGACACTTACGCGCAGTGCCAGGCGAGTTCGTCGGGCCGCGCCCTCACCTGTATTGCGAACCCGTATTTCGCAGGCCAGAGCGACGATGCCTATGCGTACCAGAACAGGCCCCGCGCGCAGGTGCCGGGTTATTCACCCGGTTACTACGTGCCGCGCTGAGATGCGCCGCGCTCGCCCGATTGCAGCGGACGAGCAATCAAGAAGCACGGTGTTGTTCGCGTCGTGGCTCACTAATCGGGATGCTGATATGCGTCCTGCCCTGCGTTGAGCTTGCAGCGTTGACGCCGACCGATCCGGGTTTAACTACGACAGAGAAATCTTGCAGGGGTGGCGACGTTCGCTGGGCTGGTTCCCGTTAACGCCACCATTGCAGGACGCATGACGACATCGAAGCAAGCGACCTCGCCCCGCGCGACCGCGGCATCCACGCCCCCTCATCTCGCCATCGTCCTGTTCTCGCTCGCGATGGGCGGCTTTGCGATCGGAACCACCGAATTCGCATCGATGAGCCTGTTGCCGTTTTTCGCCGCCGACCTCGGGGTCGACGAGCCGACCGCGGGACACGCGATCAGCGCCTACGCGCTCGGCGTCGTGCTGGGCGCGCCGCTGATCGCCGTGCTCGGCGCACGGTTGGCGCGGCGCGCGCAGCTATTGATCTTGATGGCCGTGTTCGCGGTCGGCAATGCCCTCACCGCGCTGGCGCCTGGCTTTGGCTCGATGATCGCGGCGCGTATTCTCTCGGGATTGCCGCATGGCGCCTATTTCGGCATCGCCGCGCTGGTCGCAGCGTCGCTGGTCCCTCAACATCGTCGCTCGCAGGCGATCGGCCAGGTGATGCTGGGCCTGACCGGCGCCACTATCGTCGGTGTGCCCCTGGCCAATCTGATTGGGCAGGCGATCGGCTGGCGCGCGAGCTTCGGCCTCGTGTCGGTGCTGGCGTTGCTCACGGTGCTGCTGTGCGCCTTGTTCGCGCCGCGCGACAAGGCTGGCCGGTCCGATCCGCTGCGAGAGCTCGGCGCGCTGCGAAGCGGCCGCGTCTGGATCACGCTGGCGATCGGCGCCATCGGCTTCGGCGGCATGTTCGCCGTCTACACTTATCTCGCCACGACGCTGATCGAGGTGACCAAGGTCAGCCCCGCGCTCATACCGCTTTTTCTAGCCGTGTTCGGCATCGGCGCGACGCTCGGCAATCTGTTTGTGCCGCGCTTTGCCGACCGCGCGCTGATGCCGACGGCGGGAGCCATCCTGCTGTTCTCTGCGGTCGCCCTATCAGTGTTCCCGCTCGCCGCGGGCAATCCCTGGGCGCTGGCGGCAGACGTCTTCGCCATCGGCGCCGGCGTCTCGCTCGGAGCCATCCTCCAGACGCGGCTGATGGACGTCGCCGGCGACGCGCAGGCGCTCGCCGCCGCACTGAACCATTCGGCGTTCAACACCGCCAATGCGCTCGGCCCGTTCCTCGGCGGCATCGCCATTCGCGAGGGGCTGGGCTGGACCTCCACGGGCCCCGTTGGCGCCGCGCTGGCGGTTCTGGGTTTCCTGATCTGGATCGTCGCCTATCGTGACGCCAGATCTGTTCCGGTCGATATCAGCTCAGGAAGCAAGACCGCCCCATCGGAGAATCCTCCGGCGAGACGTGCACCGCCGCTGGCGCCGGATGATCGAAGCCGTTTGGATGCTGCCCGAGATCCGGTAGCTTGAGGACGCCTTCTTAACCAGCCATCGTCACGATCAACGGTCCGCTTCGCGTGGCGATCACGGTGTGCTCGTATTGAACGGTCGGCGCTTCGGGGCTGCTGTAGAGCGTCCATGGATCATCGCCATCCTGGGCCCATTCGGCGCCCAGGGACAGGAACGGCTCCACGGTGAACACCAGGCCGTCGCTCATGACGCGGCGTTCGGAGCGGTCGGGCCATGTTGCGATCTCCGTCGGCTCCTCGTGGAGCGACAGGCCGACGCCGTGACTGGCAAGGTTCCTGACCAGGCTGTAACCGTTCTTCCGCGCAAAGGTCCCGATGGCCTGACCGATTCCGGCGATCGGTTTGCCGGCTCCAACCTGCTGCAGGCCCGTCCACATCGCGCGCCGGCCATCCCTGCAAAGACGTTCAACCGCGCGGGTTGCGGGTGGAACGGCGAACGACGCTCCCGTATCCGCAAAGAAGCCGTTCTTCTCGGCTGATACGTCGATGTTCACGAGATCCCCGCGCGCGATCCGCCGATCGCCGGGAATGCCATGAGCGATCTCCTCGTTCACGCTGATGCAGGTCGCCCCGGGAAAGTCGTAGGCCAGCTCCGGAGCCGAACGTGCGCCGGCAGCCTCCAGCAATGTTCGCCCGATTTGGTCGAGCTCGGAGGTGGTCATGCCCGGCTCGAGCGCCTTCCCCATTGCCTCCAGGATATTGGCGACGATGCGCCCGATCTCTTTCAGGCGCGCGAGGTCGTTGTCATCCGAGATTGTCATGTCATGCTCTTCCGAAAGCCGGGACATAGCCCTTGTGAAGGCGGCTTGCAAACGGAAGAGATCGTCTCCAAAACGCGTTCAGATATCGTCGAGCAAGCTGCGGACTTTGGCAGCCAGGTCGTCGATGGCGAAGGGCTTGGGAAGCAGATGCTTGCCGGCATCGAGCACGCCATTGTGAACGATTGCATGACGCGTGTAGCCGGTGGTGAACAGCACCTTCAACTCCGGGTATCGTTTCGACAGCTCGGCCGCAAGCTCGGCGCCCGTCATGTCGGGCATGACGACATCCGTGAACAGCAGATCTGGAACGAAGCCATTTTCGATCGTCCTGATCGCCTCCTTGGCGCTGGCTGCCTCGATGACGGTGTAGCCAAGTTCGCGCAGGCTCTCGGAAGACATGCTGCGGACGCGCTCGTCGTCTTCCACGACGAGAATGGTTTCGTTCTGATGGCTTGCACCGGCAGGTATCTCTTCCTGCGACGGATCTGAGCCCGCCTCCTCGCCGGCGAAGCGTGGCAGGTAGATCTTCACGGTCGTGCCAACATCGACTTCCGAGTCAATTTTGACATGGCCGCCCGACTGCCGCACGAAACCATAGACTTGGCTGAGGCCGAGGCCGGTGCCCTTGCCCACGACCTTGGTCGTAAAAAACGGATCGAACACCTTGCCGAGCACATTGGCCGGAATTCCCGTGCCGTTGTCCGTCACGGCCACGAGAACGTACTGCCCGGGTGCGAGTGCGTACTCGCGAGCATACATTCGATCGATCGAGGCGTTGCTGGTTTCTATCGTCAGCCTACCGCCCTTTTGCATGGCATCGCGCGCATTGACCGCGAGATTGATCATCGCGCTCTCGAGCTGGGCCGGGTCTGCCTTGACCCGCCAGAGGCCAGCCGCCAGCACCGTCTCGAGGCGGATAAGCTCGCCAAGCGATCGCTCGAGCAGCTCGCTCATCCCGCCGACCATCTTGTTGATGTCCACGACCTCAGGCGCGAGAGGCTGCTGGCGCGAGAACGCGAGCAGCCTTTGCGTCAACGTGGCTGCGCGATTTGCACCGTCGATGGCGCCCTCGATGAAGCGGTCTATGCTGACCTCTCCCCTGCCGAGCCGCCGCTTGGCAAGATTCAGGCTGCCGAGAATCACCGCCAGCATATTGTTGAAGTCGTGGGCTATACCTCCGGTCAATTGTCCGACGGCTTCCATCTTCTGGGATTGCCGCAATTGCTCTTCGGCTTTCATGCGTTCGGCGATTTCGTCGGCAACACGTTGCTCCAATCCGGCATTGAGCGCCTCGAGCCGGGTCAAGAGCTGGGCGTTGTCGATAGCGGTGGCGGCATGGCCCGCAATACCAAGCAAGGCGGCCTCATGCTCTGCCTGGAATTTAGCCGTCTCGGCGTGACCGAAGAAAAGTCCGCCGAGGACTTCGCCGGTTCGCGAGATCACGGGGACCGCCAGGTAGGATCGGACCGGAAGATGACCCTCGGGCATGCCTTTGCGCGGCGCGTTCTTGCCATAGCGGGGGTCCTGCAGGATGTCGTCGGACCTCACCACGCCAGAGCCCTCGAAGGTCGGGGCAAAGACGGCGGTGTTGCGGGGCATCGGAAAGTTTTCAAACGCGGATCGCGGCGCACCTGACAGCGAATACAGCATGTAGCTGCCGCCATCCGGCGCCAGAACGTTGTAGAAAAATGCGCCGAATTGAGCACCGGTGAGTCCGACGCCGGCATCCGTGACGATCTGGACGATCTTGTCGAGGTCGCGCTCGCGAGAGACCGAAGCCCCGGTATCATTCAGTATTCTGAGATGACGCTCGGTTTTCTTTTGCGCGGTGATATCAAGTACCGTTCCGATGAACCGAACAGCCTGACCGTTGGCGAAGATGGCTTGACCGGTCGCGGCGATCCAGCGTTCGACCCCATCCTCGATGCCAATGGTTCGGTATTCCATATTGTAGTGTGCTGGCGCGTGCGGCGTCAGCGCTGCGGACACCGCCTCGTGGGCGCGCTGCCTGTCCTCGGGATGAAGGCCCTTCAGGAACGTCCCTTCATAGCTGGCTTCGGCGTCCGGCGGTAAACCGAACACCTCCTTGCAGCGGCTATCCCATCGAAGAACGTTGTTGACCGGGTCGTAGTCCCAGGTGCCGATACCAGCCGCGTTGTTCGCAAGCGTCAGTCGTTCGGCGGCTTCCCGCGCTGCCTGTTCCGATCGGACGCGCTCGATGTGGGCCCACGATCGCTCGGTCACCTCGGTGAGCAAGGCGAGTTCGCGCGGCGTCCACTGGTGCGGGCCCCGATGATGAATGGCCATCAAGGCGGTAAGTCGTCCTTCTTTCACCAGGGGCATGCAGATCGTCGAACCGATCCCGATGTTCTGGAAAGTGGCGGCCTCCTCAGGCGCAAGCTCCTTCAAATTGTCATTGATGATGAGAGGCCTGCCGGCGCCGAGCTCTCGCACCGCCTTCTTGCCGAAGTCAGCCAGGCTGTAGTGACCGATGATATGCATTGCGCCGGGTGCGGCCCAATCGCCGCGTATCGTGAAGCCGTCCTGGTCCGGGTCCATGTCGGCATAGGCGCAGTTCGAGACGCCGAGATGCTGGCCGACCATTTTGGTCGTGACCGCCATCACGCCGTCGGCATCGCGAGTCCTGGCCGTCTCCTTGTTGAGCGCGTCCAGGAAAAGCAGCCGGGCTTCGTTCTCCCGCACGGCCGTCTCCGCACGGCGGCGCTCTACGGCCGTGCGCGTCCGCTCGGCAACATCGCGGATAAGATCCAGCTCTTCGGGGCTCCATTCCCGGGGCCTGGCATCGTTCAGATACAGCAGCGCCACGACCCCGTCGGGCTCCGAGATCGGCATGTTGACGAGCGCGCGCGCAGAGATCGCCTCGAGGGCCTCGGCACGATCGCCGACGCGAGGGTCTTTTTCCGCATCGGCACAGATGACGGTCTCGCCGCGCTTGAGGTCTTCGATGTAGCTGCCATAGTCGCGGAAGCGCAGCACACCTGCGAGGCTCAGGATGCCCGGTGCGTTCCAGTCGCGCACAATGGTGATGGTCTCGGCTGAGGTATCGACCGTGCCGTAGCCTGCCCTGCTGACGTTCAGGCTGCGGCCAAGCAGCTCCGCCGCAGCATAGGCGAGATCGTCGGGATTGTTGATCTCTCGGATGTAGTCGCCGAGCGTGGCTAAGACGGAATTGCGATCGGCCGAGCGGACCCCGGTCGCTGTCGTCATTGGTCTTCCCCTGCCACTTCCCTAACTCCACGATGAGCTAGCTGTTTGATCGTCCCGCTACTGTTCGCTTCGACCCCAGGTAGCCCGCCTGAACTTCGAAGTGATGCAGACGGGTCGCGCAAATTATCTGCGCGATAACCGCATGATCGCATTTAGGTTCCCGTCAGTACCGTCCCCTGGGAGACTGCCGTTCTGGCCAGCTCCATCGGGCCCCCTGATTGCCAATCCAGACGTCGCGGACAGACCCGTGCGGACGCGCGACCGCAAGTTGTGGCAGCGCGGATCGTCGTGTAGCATCAATGTCTGCTTTTCACCCCGCGTGGTCCCCGTCGTTTCATGCTCGCCCGGCGTCATGCGCGTCGGTGACGCCGACTCCGAAAAACCCTGGCCGGCCATTCAGCGGCCGAACGCCAGCGCAACGCCTCCGGCCGCACCGGCGCCATAAGCCAACGTGGCAAAGCCCGAACACCGCGCCGAAGGGCTCAGCTCTGCCAGGGCGTGTTGCGGATGCGAGTGCACGCGTTCGGCTTGCGAAATGTGGGATCGTGATCTTCGATGTATTCGAAATTGACCGTGCCAAACGTGGTCTGCGGCTTCTTCAAGGCTGAGCAGGTTTGTATCTGAAGGAAGTCATTCTTGAAATCACCGCGCGGAAATGCGGTGGTCACCTGGTTGCGCTGCTCTGGCGTGTACTCATCATAGCCAATCCCCACGACGTCGACCAAAACGCCCGCATTCGTGAGAGCGATTTCCGGCCGCATGTATTGTGGAATTCCAGGCGTCGTATGTAACGCGATCGCCTCCCAAACCAGATCGGCTTTTGGCTCGTCAATGCCGTGCCCCCTCAGAAATGCGCGGGCGGCATCGGCGCCATCAACTTCAAATCGCTTGGTCTGCGTGTGGTAATGGTCGACGAGCCCGAGATCGTGGAACAGCGCCGCGATGTAGAGCAGCTCGGGATCGAATTTTAGATTTTGCCGATGCCCCTTGATCGCGCCGAACACAAAGACGCGGACCGAGTGGTTGAACAACATGTCGTTTTCGTACTGGCGCACCAGCTCGGCGGCCTCTCGTGCGATCTTGCTGTCGGGAATCTTCACGCCGGAAATTGCAAAGGTCATTTCAAGCTCCTGCCTTGCATCTCTGAGATCTCAGGACATCCTTCACAGTCGAAGGCATGTGTTTACCCTCTTGCCGTCTGGCACCGCCGTCAGGCTGCCATCTCCTCCTTCGCGGCCTGTGGCGTATTTCGGAAGCTGATTGCCATGCGATTGTACGCGTTCATCAGGCCGATCGCGATGGTGAGATCGACGAGCTCGCGCTCCTCGAAGACGGCGCGGGCAGCCTCGTAAGCTTGATCCGGGATGCCGGTTTCAGCCACACGGGTCACCGTTTCAGCCCATGCGAGGGCGGCACGCTCCCGCTCGTCGAAGAGATGACCGCCTTCCGCCCAGGCCTGCACCAGCGCGATCTTTTCGATCTTCTGTCCGCTCTTCAGCAGATCGCGCGTGTGCATGTCGAGGCAGTAGGCGCAATTGTTGATCTGCGAAATGCGCAGATAGACCAGAGTGACAAGCGTTGCAGGAAGATTGCTCTGCATGACATAGCCGTAGACGCCGCCGAGCGCTTTCATCCCTGCGGGTGCGATGCGGTCGTAATCGAGACGCTTAGCCATTTTCATACTCCATGATCGGTTCTGTTCGGCGGCTGTCGCCGCGTACTTTCCTTGTCCGATAAATGTCCCCGCGCTGGTCTACAAAAAAGCACCAGGAATGGACAAACATCGTGTACTACGGAGGCATGGTCAAACCGCTGCGGCTGGAGCTCGATCGGTCTGCGAAGACGCCATTGGCGGAACAAATCCGCAGAGGTATCGGAGCTGCCATCGAGAGCGGCGTGCTCGCGCCGGGAGCTCGCCTGCCGTCCTGGCAGGATTTGGCGGCTCAGCTGGGTGTCGCGCGCGGCACCGTGCGTTCGGCTTACGAAAAGCTCTCATCCGCGCAACTGATCGTCGCGTCGCGCGCGACCGGAACGCATGTTGCGGATCGACCCGCCTTCACTCCTCGGCAGGAAGCAGCTCCCCACCCCGGTTCGTTCATGGAAATGTACCAGGAGCTCACTGCGGGACCGGCCGTTTTCCAGATGGGTGTGCCCGCTCACGAGACCTTTCCTGCCAAGCTGTTCTCGAGGATGCGCACGCGGGCGGTGCGCGCGGAGACGAGCGCGCCGGCCATCTACAGGGATCCCCGCGGCGAGCTGGAGTTGAGGCGCGACATCGCTGCGTATCTGGCGCTGGCGAGGGGTATCGAATGTGCACCGTCGCAGATCATCATCACGGCCGGCTTCAGCAGCGGGCTCGGACTGGCACTCCGGGTTCTCTGTCTCGAGCAGAGAAAGGTCTGGATGGAGGACCCGGGCTTCCCCTTCACAAGGCACGGCCTTGAGCTTGCAAGGTTGTTGATCACGCCGATCCCGGTCGACGCGGACGGCATTGATGTCGATTACGGCCTGAAACACGCTCCCGATGCTGCATTGGTCGTCGTGACCCCGGGACAGCAGGCACCGCTTGGCTCCACATTGTCGCTGGCAAGACGTTCGCGTCTTCTCGACTGGGCCGCCCAGGAACGGGTCTGGGTGATCGAGGACGACTATCTGAGCGAGCTTCAGCTGAGGGGTCGGGCCACACCGGCGCTCGCCTCTCTCGATCGTTTCGGGCGCGTCATTCACATCGGATCTTTCAGCAAGACCCTGACTCCTGCCTTGCGGCTGGGCTTCGTCGTTGCACCCGCCTCACTGGCTTCCCGTTTTGCCGAGGTTGCGGCATGCCTCGCTCCGGCGCCCGGGCCGTCCGTACAGATCGCAACCGCCGAATTCATCCGCGACGGCCACTATCTACGGCATCTTCGACGCACGAAGCGGGCCTATGCCGCGCAAGGCGATGCGCTGCTGAAATATTTGAAGGCACGCGCCAAGGACGTGGCGATCGCCGGATTGGCCGCGGTCCTGAGACTGCCGGACGGAACCTCCGACCTTGCGATCGCGAGGGAAGCGGCGTCGTTTGGATTGGCGCCCACGCCCCTGTCGCTATGGCATGCGTCCCCGGCTTCGGCGCGATCCGGCCTGTTGCTGGGGGTCGCCACATCTCCCCACAAGAGGATCGAGGCATCCTGCGACCGGCTCCTTCAGATCGTCGACCGTCATACGTGACGAGCACGCCCTATGCTTTCGCAATCTAAACCGGCGTGTAGATCACGAGCTTCAGCGCCGGATTGTCATTCGCCTGAAAGCTGGTGTGCTCGAACCGAAGCACGCCCCTGGTCGGATGGTTCATGATCTTGAGGCCCGCGGCAGTGCTGCGGATCTCGTGTGCTTCCCACAATTTCACGAATTCCGGGCTGCCCTGGCGCAGCCGCGCCAGCAGTTCCGCGAAAGCGGGATCGCCGGCCCAGACGTCGTGAGTGGTACGAAACATCGCGACCATGCTCTTGGCGACGTCGGCCCAGCCGGCACCGTAGAATTTTCGCGTCTGCTTGTTCGTCATCACCAGCAGCAGCGTGTTGCGGTCCTGCTCGGGCAATTGTCCGAACCCGAAGATCTCCTCCGCCGCCGCGTTCCAGGCCAGCACGTCCCAGCGCCGCCCCGTGATGTAGGCCGGCTGCGCCAGGCTCTCGATCATCCGCTGAATCGGCGGCGGCACGATCTCGCGCGTGAACGCGCGCCTGTCGCCGTCGCGGGCCAATGCCTTAAGGTGCGCATGCTCGGTCTTGCTAAGGCGCAACGCGCGCGCCAGCGCATCGACAGTCGTGACTGAAGGGCTGACGGTGCGGCCCTGCTCGAGCCGGATGTACCAGTCGACGCCGATGCCGGCGAGCTGCGCGACCTCCTCTCGGCGCAGGCCCGCGGTGCGGCGCCGCCGGCCGGCGGGAAGCCCGACTGTCTTCGGCGACAGCTTTTCGCGGCGCGACCTGAGGAAGTCGCCGAATTCGATGCGGCGTGGGTCGGCCATGGTGACATGCCTCGATGGAGGGCCCGGGGAATACTAGGATAATACCAGGCCTTCCTCGGCCTGGAAAGGCGGCGCATATGACGTGTCACCCGAACATGAGGTGACCACCATGAAAGCCGCCGTACTCAAATCCCTGGGATCTCCGCTCGTCATCGAGAATGCACCCGAACCGGTGCTCGGGACCGGCGAGGTCATCGTGGACGTCGTCGCCACGCGCGTGCTGTCCTACATGAACGAGGTTTTCAGCGGGGCGCGCAACTATGCGCTCGACCTGCCGATTATCCCGGGGCCTGGTGGCATCGGCCGGGTGCGCGCCATCGGCCCGGACGCGACGAAGCTCAGCGTTGGCGACTGGGTGTTCTGCGACCCGACGGTGCGCTCACGCGACGACGCCGCAGCGCCCGATATTGCCCTGCAAGGACTCACCGCCCCCGGTGCCGGCGCCATGCGCCTGCAACAGCATTTTCGCCACGGCTCGTTTGCCGAGCAGATGCGGGTGCCGACGGAGAACGTCAAACGGCTCGGCACGATCACGCGGGAGGACGCCACGCGATGGTGCGCGCTGGGGACGCTGCTGGTGCCCTATGGCGGCTTCCTTGCCGCCAACCTTCAGCCCGGCGAGACCGTTCTGGTGAGCGGGGCCACAGGCAATTTCGGCAGCGCGGCCGTCTCGGTCGCGCTCGCGATGGGCGCGGCCTGCGTGGTCGCGCCCGGCCGCAACGAGCCCATTCTCGCCGACCTCGTCCGCCGCTTCGGCGATCGCGTCAAGCCGGTCAAACTCACCGGCAACGAAGACGACGACCGCGAGCGCATGAAGCGCGCGGCGCCCGTGCCGATCGACTGCGTGCTCGACATCATGCCGCCCTCCGTGAGCACGAATGTGGTGCGCGCGGCGATCATGACGGTGCGCGCATACGGCCGCGTCGTGCTGATGGGTGGTGTCGGCATGGCGGGCGGCGCGGGCCTCGAGCTGCCCTACCCCTGGATCATGCGCAACTGCATCAGCATCCACGGCGTCTGGATGTATCCGCCGGATGCGGCAAGCCGCCTGATCGCGCTGGTGCGCGCGGGACTGCTCAGGTTGGAGGAGTACGAGGCCACCGCCTTCGATCTCGACCACGCCAACGAGGCGGTGGACCATGCCGCCGCCAATGGCGGACCGTTCAAATTGACGGTGATCCGGCCTTGAGCACCCCGAGGAACGCCATTTTTTTCGTCAGTCCGGCCAAGCACTTGGCTACTGTGCATGGGGTTGTTTTCGCGTTTTTTATTCGAGCTCGACCACCTGGCCGTTCGACAGCGACACGCGGCGGTCCATGCGGCCGGCGAGTTCCATGTTGTGGGTCGCGATCAACATGGAGACCTTGGTCGCCTTGACGAGTTGCATCAGGGCCTGGAAAACGTGGTCCGCGGTGTGCGGATCGAGATTGCCGGTCGGCTCGTCCGCAAACAGCACCCGCGGAGCATTGGCCACGGCGCGCGCGATCGCAACGCGCTGCTGCTCGCCGCCGGACAGCTCGGACGGGCGGTGCGTGATACGCTCGCCGAGGCCGAGATAGCCGAGGATCTCCTTGGCGCGCTTGACGCTCTCGGACTTTTTGAGGCCGCGGATCATCTGCGGCATCATGACGTTCTCCAGCGCCGAGAACTCCGGCAGCAGCCGGTGAGACTGGTAGACGAAGCCGATGTCGGTGCGGCGAAGCTGGGTGCGCTCGATGTCGGGCAGTTGCGAGGTCGGCGCGCCATTGACGTAGACCTCACCGGAATCGGGCGCTTCCAACAGCCCCGCAATGTGCAGCAGCGTCGACTTGCCCGAGCCGGACGGCGCCACCAGCGCGACGGACTGGCCCGCCCACAGCGCGAGCTTGGCGCCGTCGAGGATCGTCAGCGGCACCTCGCCCTGCAAGTACTGCCGCTTTATCTCGTGGAGATAAATGACCGGTACATCTTCCGCCCCCTGCTGCTCCATCAGCCCCTCACTCGTACCGCAGCGCTTCGACGGGATCGAGGCGCGCGGCGCGCCAGGACGGATACAGCGTCGCCAGGAACGACAGCGTCAGCGCCATGATGACGACGGCCGAGGTCTCGCCGATGTCGATCTCGGCGGGCAGCTTCGACAGGAAATACAGCTCTGGCGAAAACAGCTCGGTGCTGGTCAGCCAGGACAGGAATTGCCGGATCGACTCGATGTTGAGGCAGATCACCAGCCCGACGATGAAGCCGACCATCGTACCGACCACGCCGATCGAGGCGCCCGTGATCAGGAAGATGCGCATGATCGAGCCTTGCGAGGCCCCCATCGTGCGCAGGATCGCGATGTCGCTGCCCTTGTCCTTCACCAGCATGATCAGGCCGGAGACGATGTTGAGCGCCGCGACCAGCACGATCATGGTGAGGATCAGGAACATCACGTTGCGCTCGACCTGGAGCGCGTTGAAAAAGGTCGAGTTGCGCTGGCGCCAGTCTACCAGGAACACCGGCCGGCCCGCCGCCTCCGTCACGGCCTGACGAAACGCGACGATCTGATCCGGATTTGTGGTGAAGACCTCGATCGAGGTGACGTCGTTGCTGCGGTTGAAATAGGCCTGCGCCTCCGCCAGCGGCATGAAGACGAAGCCGAGATCATACTCCGACATGCCGATCTCGAACACCGCAGCGATCTTGTACGGCTTGATGCGCGGTGTCGTGCCCATCGGGGTGACCGCGCCCTTCGGCGCCACCAGCGTGATGCTGTCGCCGGCGTGCAGCGACAACTGGTCGGCGAGGCGCCGGCCGATCGCGACCCCCTGCCCGTCGTCAAAACCCTCGAGCGAGCCCTGCTTGATGTTCTTGGCGATCGAGGTGAGGTTGTTGAGGTCGTCGGAGCGGATGCCACGCACCAGGACGCCGGAGGCGTTCCACGGCGATGACGCCAGCGCCTGGCCATCTACCACGGGCGCTGCGAGCCGGATGCCCTGGACCTGGCTGAGGCGGTCGGCGACGTCCTTCCAGTCGGTCAGCGGCGATTCCAGCGGCTGGACCAGGATGTGGCCGTTGAGCCCGAGTATCTTGTCGAGCAGCTCCTTGCGGAAGCCGTTCATGACGGCCATGACGATGATCAGCGTCGCCACGCCCAGCATGATACCGAGGAAGGAGAACCCGGCGATCACCGAGATGAATCCCTCCTTGCGGCGCGCGCGTAAGTAACGCGCCGACAGCATCCACTCGAAGGGCGCAAAAGGCGCGGTTTGAACGGTTTCGGTCATGGTCTCATCCATCGCTCGATAGTCCCATGATTCGGGGTCAAATGTGGCCGGATTGGCGGCCGCAATCTGGGGCGATGAACAATATTCAGCCGACCAGCCTTATCAGCCCACAAGTCTTGCGACCGCGTCCGCAGGCGACATGGTCTCGCGGGCGCCGTCACTTCGCCGCTTGAGCTCGACCTTGCCGTCGGCGAGCCCTTTCGGCCCGATCATGATCTGCCAGGGGATGCCGATCAGGTCGGCGGCGGCGAATTTGGCTCCGGCCCGCTGGTCGGTGTCGTCGTAGAGCACGTCGACGCTCTTGGCGGACAGCTCCGCATAGAGCTTCTCGCAGGCCGCATCGACCGCGGCATCGCCCTGCTTGAGGTTGAGAATCGACACGCGGAACGGGGCAACGGCCTCCGGCCATTTGATGCCGGCATCGTCATGACAGGCCTCGATGATGGCGCCGAGCAGGCGGGAGACGCCGACGCCGTAGGAGCCGCCATGGATCGGCACGTCGACACCGTCGGGGCCCGCCACCAGCGCCTTCATCGCGTCGGAATACTTCGTGCCGAAGTAGAAGATCTGCCCGACCTCGATACCGCGGGTATTCACCCGCTTGTCCGCGGGCACTTCCTGCTCGAAGCGCGCGGCGTCGTGAACATCTTCCGTCGCCGCATAGACCGAGGTCCATTGCTTGATGATCGGCGTCAAATCACTCTCATAGTCGACGTCCTCGCCCGGCACCGGCAGGTCCAGCACGTCGCGATTGATGAAAACGCCGGATTCGCCGGTCTCGGCGAGCACAATGAACTCGTGGCTGAGATCACCGCCGATCGGCCCGGTCTCGGCGCGCATCGGGATCGCCTTCAGCCCCATCCGCGCGAAGGTGCGCAAATACGCCACGAACATCTTGTTGTAGGCGACGCGCGCCGCGGCCTCGTTGAGGTCGAACGAATAGGCGTCCTTCATCAAGAACTCGCGGCCGCGCATCACGCCGAAGCGCGGACGCTGCTCGTCGCGGAATTTCCATTGAATATGATAGAGATTCAGCGGCAGGCTCTTGTAGGACTTCACATAGGCGCGGAAGATCTCGGTGATCATTTCCTCATTGGTCGGTCCGTACAACAGCTCACGCTTGTGCCGGTCGGCGATGCGCAGCATCTCGGGGCCATAGGCATCGTAGCGGCCGCTCTCGCGCCAGAGATCGGCAAGCTGGAGCGTCGGCATCAACAGTTCAAGCGCGCCGGCGCGGTCCTGCTCCTCGCGCACGATCTGCTCGATCTTCTTCAAGACGCGGAAGCCGAGTGGCAACCAGGCATAGATGCCGGCGGCCTCCTGCCGGATCATGCCGGCACGCAGCATCAGCCGATGCGAGACGATCTCCGCCTCTTTCGGATTTTCCTTCAGGATGGGCAGAAAGAACCGCGACAACCGCATGGCAATACTCGAGGAATCAGTGACGGCTTGCAGTGAAACCGGATTGGGAGCCAAAACACAAGACCGGGAATGAGGAAAACCCGCTAACACAGCGGAATTCCTGTCATTTTTCCGTCGACTTCAGATTCCGCGTGATGTGCCGAAGAGCCCGATTCACGGCGCTGCCACCTCGAGTTCGTCCTCCAGCGTGATCTTCTCGAAATCGCTCACCAGAGCGTCGATCCGCACATGCCAGCGGCCGGCAAAGGGCAGCTCGACCTTGCGCACGTGCCAGTAGCGGTCCGGCCCGCGCGAGGCGTTCCGCTCCATCGGCTCAATGCCGCGTTCGGGCAGGCTCAGCGTCAGCGTCACCTCCTTGGCCTCGAGCACCGCCCCCTCGCCGGTCATGAGCTGCAGCACGAAATCGTCGATACCCGCCTTACCCGGCGAGACCAGGACCTGAAACATCGCCCTGTCCGTATGGATGTGGATCGCCAGCGGCGTCTCCGGAACGATCGTCCGCGGCGGCGGCGTGAAGCGCCAGCCGGCCACGTCGGCGAAGATGCCGAGCGCGATGACGCATTCGAGCACGATCGAGCGCTTCAGGGTCTGCGCGGCCTTGTGATCCCCCGCCAGCGCCGGGGTCAGGCGAAAGCGGTTGAGCGTGGCAAGCGCCAGCAACACGAGGACCAGCGCAAGCTTGATCGAGAGGATCAGTCCGTACCGGGTCTCCACCAATGCAGACGGCTTTTCAAGCTGGACGATGGCGAGCGCGAGGCCGGTCAATGCGAGAACGCCAACGACCGGCGCGGCGAGGCGAGCAAAGCGGTTCACGACAGGCAATGCCGCGGCGGGCCGCCTCGACAACAGGGCGACCAGCGGCGCGAGAGCCCCAATCCAAAAGGCGACACCGAGGCCATGGAGAAAGATTGCCGGCCGGGTCAACAGTTCGGGCGGTGCCGTAGCGGCGTGCCCAGTCATGGCCAGCGACAAGCCGACGCCGACCAAGGCAATGATCGCCAGAGCGCGCGCGCACCACGGGTTGGCTAGCGCCAGCAGCGCGAACAGCATTGCGGCGATGGCCACGAGCAAGGCTGGGCCCGCGCTGGTCCCGGATGCGACTTTCCAAGGAGCTATCGTCGCGAGAGCCGACAGCGGTAGCCCGAGGAGATCCAGCCCCAACACACCA
The DNA here is from genome assembly GCF_040548265.1 of Bradyrhizobium sp. F1.13.3. Lineage (NCBI taxonomy): Bacteria > Pseudomonadati > Pseudomonadota > Alphaproteobacteria > Hyphomicrobiales > Nitrobacteraceae > Bradyrhizobium > Bradyrhizobium sp. F1.13.3. Next base: position 232,174 of record NZ_JBEPRI010000007.1, read on the forward strand.
AGGGAGACCACCGTGCTCGGGATGCCGATGGCGAGCGCCACGCACGGAACGGTTATGCCGGTCATCGACCGCGCAACCCAGCGCGCAAAGAACACGCCGCCGACGCCGACGAACAGGCCAAGATAGAGAGCGACCCGCGCCAGCCAGATCAGCTCGTTCAATCCGCCATCGGCATTTGTGGGAGGTTGCGTCCCCGTCGGCATGCCGATCGAGAAGATCACCGATCCCGCAACGGGATGGCCATCCTGCGAGATCACGCGATAGCTGACGACCGCCGTGCCCTGCGGCATGTCCGCCGGCATCGCAACCGAGATGGTCTCGCCCGATGCGTCGACGCGCAAATCATCCCGCGCCCTGCCCGCGCCGTCGATCAATTGGATGGCGCCCGGCGTCACTGTCTCGTTGAAGCGCAACTCCACCGCCTTCGGCGCGCTCGCGAGCATGCTGCCGCTCGCCGGCTCGACCGCGACGAGCGCCGCGTGCGCCGAGGCGCCGGTCGAGAAGCCGACAACGAGGAGTAGCGTCGCGAGCGCGGCGAGCAGGCGCATCAGGGTTTTGGCAGGAGTTTCAGGCCAGGCGCCGGAGAACTGCCTTCGTGCGAATGCTTCGCTCCCTCCGCGGGGATCTCGATCCAGCGGCTGACGCCGGTCTCGCATTCCTGGACGACGGGAAAATACAGCGTCGTGTTCGGCTTCAGGCTCGTGGTGAGGAAGCTGCTGATGACGAACTCATCGTAATTGTGGTCCGGCAGCTTGCCGCCGGACCAGGCCACCTCCTTGACGCCGGTGGAAAGCTTGTTGCCGTGGTAGTCGTACTCATTTGCGTATTTGCCCTCGACGATATCGACGGTCCAGCCCGCCTTCGGCATCGGCTTCACAGCGATCACGCCTTCCGGAATCTGCACCCGGATCTTCACCGTGGGCGAGCCCTTGCAGCCGTGCGGCACAGCGAAGACGGCCTTGTAGTAGGAGCCGACCGCCGCCTGTTTGGTCTCTAGCGTGATATGCGCCGCCGCAGGGGACGCTGCGAGCGCGACGATCAGACTCGCAAGGATTCGATGCATGGTCATGGAAGGCTTGATCTGTTTCATCACATCTTCATTCCCGAATGATCAGGCATTTTCTTCATCATGTGTCCGCTATCGCCGGGCGCCTGGGCGCCGACGCCTTGGACGTCGAGGGAGACGGCGACCTTGCCGGCCTTCTCGAATTGAAGCGTCACCGGCACCTTGTCCCCCTGCTTGAAGGGGCCCTTCAACTCCTGGAGCATCAGGTGATAGCCGCCGGGGGCGAACTTCACCGTCTTGCCGGGATCGATCACGAGTCCCTTGTCGAGCAGGCGCATCTTCATCACGCCGTTGTCCGTCGCCATCTCGTGGACCTCAGCCTTCCCCGCGATATCGGCGTAAACGCCGACCAGCTTGTCGGCCACTGTGCCCTTGTTCTCGATGGTGAGATAGCCGCCGGCGACCTTGGCGCCGCCCGGCGTCGCCCGGCTCCATGCCTGCGAAATGACGAGATCGCCGGCCTTGACGTCGTCGGCCCGTGCGGCGGCACAGCCGGTCAGCAATAGTGAGATCGTAAGGAGAGTTCGTCCGATAGTCTTCATGTTGATTGCCTCTTTCACGATGATCGGGCCGAGAATGGCCCGGCATTCTTCCACGACGATCTTCCGCGCAGTGAGCATCGGCATTCGGAATGCCGGCCTGCCGCGGACCCGAACATAGACCCAAGTGCCCATTTGCACGTCACCATCGATACCTCATTCCAGCGTACACTGCTCTTCCCGTACCCGGCTCAAACAATGCTGATGTCGCTGTCGCTCGATCGATGATACTCGCGCTGGCTATGTAGGTCTTGTTGGTGAGATTGCGCCCCTCGATGTAGGCAGACATCGGGCCGCCATTGTCGAATCCGGCTTTCAATCCCAGCAGGGCGTAAGGCTCTGTCGTCAGCGTGTTCATGCTGTCGATGAAGTAGGCCTGTGGCACCCATTCGACGTTGGGTCCAATATAGAAACCGGCAGGGTGCTTGTAGAGAAGCTCCGCGCGCAGGTAGTGAGTTGGGGCTCCCGGCAATCGATTGTTTCCGAAGATCGGATCTTTGTCGAAGCGGAAGTCGTTGATGGAATAGGCGACATTCAGCCAGATCTTGTCCGGCGCCGGGCCATTGACGAAGATGTCACGAAAGATCGCCGCGCCCGCGCCGGCCTCGATGCCTTGATGGATGGTGCGGTCGGCATTGGTCACATTGCAGTTGCCGAAAGCACTATAGAGGCATTGCAATTCGTCGCGAATGTTGGCCCGGTAGGCCGTCAGTTCCCAAGCGTAATCAGATCGCTTCATGCGAGTCCCGATTTCGTACGTGGTCGCAATCTGCGGGCGGATGCTGGTGAACGGGATCGTCGGAATGCCGAGACCAATCGCGCTTTCGCCGAAGCTCGGCACCTCGGCGCTCCGCGAGACATTGGCGAAGGCCTGCCAGCTCGGATCGATTTGCCACAACAGACCGCCTTTCGGCGACCAGATATTAAAGCGCGTTGCCCCCGATTGATTCCCGTCGCTGAGGAAACGATCCTGCCGATTGCGGGTCGCGTACAGGAATTGCGTGCCGCCGATCACTGCAAGATTTGGAATGACGTAGAAGCTGTCTTCGACATAGGCCGAGGTATTCTCCGACCGATCGATCGACGAAGAAAGCAGCGCTCCCTTCTGCCCGCCAATGTTGGCGAACTGCTGGTTGTCAATGCTGCCGTTCAGCACCTGGACGCCCGCGACCAACCTGTTGCGGAAGCCGCCAATGGTGCGGTCATCCGTGATCTTCGCGAATCCTCCATAGTCCTTGTAACGGTAGTCCAGCCACTGAAAGATCGGATGCATCAAATGGCGATCGACGCCAAAGGCCCCGAATTCGACTTTGGTGTCATCGAAACGAAAGGTGGTTTTGTTGGCGAGCCTGACGGTATCAATATTGCGCTGCTGATCCATCGCAACATTCGCGGGTGCAGCAGCTTCCGGATCGGTCAAAGCGGATGTCTTGGTCACGGTACCCGGGATTCGCTGCCGCACTTCGTTGGCATTGAGGTAGAACCGTGTCTCGACATCCGGCGAGAACTGATACCCGACATTGCCGCTCAAACGGTTGCTCGAGCCGAAGCTGTGATCGCGAAAACCGTCTGCGGCCTGCGTGGAAGCGGTAACGAAACCGTCCCATGGCCCGTTGACGCCTCCTGCGTTCGCCTGAAGTCGTTTGTAGCCGAATCCTCCGACATCGAAGGATACACCATTCGGAAACGAGTCGCGGCCGGTCGGGGTCACGAAGTTGATCGCGCCTCCCAGCGAATTGGCGCCAAACTGAAGCGCGTTGCCTCCTTTGAAGACTTCGACATATTTATAGGCGCTCGGATCGATCTCCTGGAAATCGCCATAGCCATCCGCAGTGTTGATCGGAATGCCGTCCATATAGAGCTGCACGCCGCGCAGATGAAAATTGCGCGACAGGCCAGACCCGCGAATAGAAAGGCGAGTGTCGTCGCCCCATTTGGGCTGGGCGTACACGCCGGGCACGTAATCCAGAACATCCTTGATCGTGTTGGATGGCGTCGAGTTCCTGTACGCCTCGGCCGATACGAGCGCCACGCCGCCCGGAGTCTGGTTAATCTCCGCCAGCGCTTGTTGCGCAGTCAGAACCGTCAGGGCGCCCGGAGCCCCTACATTCTGTTCGCTCGCGGTTTGCTGCGGCGATAGGGTCGTTCGCGGGCTTCGCGTCGCGCGCGCCGATCGCGCAGAATTGCGTGGCGCTCGGACCGCCGACGCGCGCTTCTGCTGAGGTGCCTCAACGGTGATTGGCGGCAGCACTGCGCTGCTGCCTTGGGCAAAGGCTCCGCTCGACGACGCAAGCAGCGCGGCCTGAACGGCAACGATGCTCACGCCACGGCGGGCATGACAACGTAACATGGGGGCATTCCTGACGCCGGGCTTTCTCTCCGGCCATTCGACAGCATCAATCGCCTGCGGCGGACCGCGGCGATCACGAGAGTCGTCAGGAAAATTGAGGCGGGGCGCGTGCCTGGGCACTCGAGCCCTTATGGACGGCGGCGAGGGATGCCTCCGCCGCATGCCACACCATACGCTCGGCGTGGCGGAAAGGAACGGAAAGCGCGGCGTGCGGCGGCGAATCCAGCGACGCGCCCAATTGCGCCAAGCAACAGAGGGCACAGGCACCGGCATGTGCGACCGGCGTACCCGCCGGATCGTTCAGGCCGCCCTGCTCGCTCGCGCTGTGGCAGATGACGGCGGCGGAAAGCGGATCGGCCACGGCTTGGCCGGCCGCCAGACAGGCGGCAATCGGCGCCAGCACCTGCATCACCAAGGCGAGCAGGACCAGGGGTAGGAATTTTTGCAGCCGTGCGCGCATCCGCCGAACCATTCGTTCGTCTAGTAACTAAACACCGCGCCATGGCCGAGTCGAGCCCGGTTCCGGCGCCTTCTTGGTCCAGCGCAAAGTCCTTGGAAACTGGGGTCCGACTGCCCACGGGAGGGGACCTTCCGGCATTTAGGCAGTTCCGCACCCCTGCCCTATCCACAGATTTCTTATGTTTGTCATATGCTTACAAGGCCGAATGCCCGATCATTTCGTCAATTGCTCGAATTTTGAACATTCGTTGCCGAAAATGATGACAAGTGAGAAAAGTTGATCTAGCATCCGCTTGCTCAGGCTGGCCGCGAGGTCGAAGTCTGGTGGTCCAAGTCTCGGGAGGAGCCCCTGACGCGCAAAATGCAGCGTCGCCCCGCCAATCAAGATCAAATCTTAGAATCGGGGATAATAGGGTCGACACAATTTTCGAGCGGGGCTAGGGCCCCGCTCTTTTTTTGTCTGCGGGGCTGAAGCGCCGATGAATACTTCTTCCAATCCGATCGAACAGAGCTTTGAACTTGCAGCCTCGCGCTGCACGGATCTCACGCCACACGTTTATCAGCGGCTGTTCGAACAGCACCCCGAAACGCGGGCGATGTTCCGCACGCAAGGCAGCGAGCTCGTGATGGGCTCGATGCTGGCACTCACGATCGAGGCGATTCTCGACTTCGCCGGTGATCGCCGTGGGCAATTCCGGCTGATCGCATGCGAGGTCGAATCGCACGATGGCTACGGCACGCCGCGCGAGCTGTTCACCGCCTTCTTCGCCGTCATCAGGGATACGCTGCGCGATCTGCTGCGCGATGAATGGTCGCCGGGCATCGCGCAGGCCTGGGACCGACTGCTCATCGAGATCGACGCGTTCGCGGGCGTCCCGGCCTGACGCGCTTTGCGCTGCACCAACGCGGCTTGCGGCAATCTCGCGTTGATTGCAGATTGAGTGGCACCAACTCTTGTGAGACACTTTCGGACATCGGTCGCGCAATCAATGACGCGCCGAAGATAAATTTGTATGGGAGCGAGCGATGTCCGGGACGAAAGATTTCTCGACGACGAGGCGCGATCTTCTTCAGGCGGCAGCAACCGCCGGCGCCGCGACTGCCATCCTCGGCAGCATGGGCATAAACCCCGCCCTCGCAGCCGAGGTCGGACGAAGCGAGAAGCCGCTGAAGGCGGCGTTCTCCAACGCAGGCCTCCAGGCGACCTGGTGCGCGCAGGGCAAGCAGGCCGCGGAATTCTGGGGCAAGCTGTTCAATGTCGAGGTCACCTGGTTCGACGGCCAGCTCGATGCCGTGAAGCAGCGCGCGGCTATCGACAACATGGCCTCGCAGAAATGGGACTTCGTCGCGATCCAGGCATTCGGCATCGGCACCCTCACCCAGCCGGTGCAGAAGATGATCGATGCCGGCACGCCCGTGATCGACATGGACACGCTGATTGCGCCGCTAGACCAGATCAACGTCCACTCCTTCCTCGCCCCTGATAACGAGTTCATGGGCGCCTCCGTGACGCAGGCGCTGTGCAACGCCATGGGCGGCAAGGGCAAGATCATCATGACGCAAGGAGCCCTCGGCCACACCGGCGCGCAGGGCCGCGCCAAGGGCTTCAACAATGTCGTGAAGCAATTCCCCGGGATCGAGGTGCTCGACACCCAGCCGGCCGACTGGGACGTGTCGAAGACCGCTCGTCTCTGGGAAACCTACCTGACGAAATATCCGCAGATCGACGCGGCGTTCTTCCACAATGACGACATGGCGCTCGCCGCCGCCAATATCATGAAGGCGCGGGGCCGCACCAACATCCTGATCGGCGGCGTGGATGCGATGCCGCCGGCGATCCAGGCCGTCAGCGAAGGCCGCATGTTCGCCACCGTGCGCAATCCGTCCTGCCGGATTCATGGCGGCATCGCGGGCGTCTCCGCCGTGGTCGGCGGCGAAAAGAGCGGACAGGGCATTCCCAAGAACGTCGTCACCGACGGTCCGGTCGTCACCAAGGCCAACGCCGCCGGGATGCAGTGGATGCAGGATCACTTCCTGATCTGAGCCTCCATGCGAGAGGATCGTTCGCCCATTCTGGAACTGCAGGGCATCACGAAGAGCTTCGGCGGCGTCGAGGCGCTTCGTGGTGTCGACTTCGCGCTCTTGCCCGGCGAGATCCATGGTCTCGTCGGCGAGAATGGCGCGGGAAAAAGCACGCTGATGAAGATCATCGCCGGCGTGCACACCGAATTCTCCGGCCGCTTCCTGATCGAGGGACAGGAGACGCATTTCCGCTCGGCCCGCGACGCGCACAGCGCCGGCATCGCCATGGTACACCAGGAGCTGTCCGTCGCCCCCGACCTCACGGTCGCGGAGAACGTGTTTCTGGGCAACCAGCCGACCAACCGGCTCGGCCTGGTGCAATGGCGGCGGATGGCGCGTGAGGCCGGCGAGCAGCTCGCCCGCTTCGGCATCGACGTCGATCCGATGAGCCGGCTGGGTGACCTCCCGATCGGGCTCCAGCAGCTGATCGAGATCGCGCGCGTGCTGTTCTCCGGCGCGCGCATCGTCATCCTGGACGAGCCGACCTCCGCCCTCTCCCCGCCCGAGGTCGAGCGGCTGTTCGCGACGCTGCGGCGGCTGCGCGAGGAAGGCACGGCGATCGTCTTCATCTCGCATTTCATCGAGGACATCTTGCGCGTGTCCGACACGGTGACCGTGTTCCGCAACGGGCGGAAGGTCGCGGAGACAGCAAGTGCTGCGACCAGCAAGGGCGCGCTGATCGAGGCCATGATCGGCCGCGGCGGCGAAGCGCTCGAGCACAGCTATAGCGACGATCTGATGCTGCCGCGGCCAAGCGACAGCTCGGTGGTCCTGAAGGTCGACCAGCTGTCGCTGGCCCGCAGCCTGAAGGACATCTCCTTCGAGGCGCGCGCCGGCGAAGTGCTCGGCATCTACGGCTTCATGGGCTGCGGCCAGCAGGAATTGTCGCGCATCTTGTTCGGCAAGCTGAAGCCTGATGCCGGCACGCTCGCGGTCGAGGGCAAGCCAAAACACTTTGCCAGCACGGCTGCGGCGCGGCGCGCCGGCGTGGCGCTGGTGCCGGAGAGCCGGCGCGCGATGCTGTTTCACCAGGAGCCGGTCTACAAGAACATCTCGATCAGCATTCTCGATCGCATCTCGGCGCTGCTGCTCAAGCCGGCGCAGGAGCGCGACATCGCAAAGCGCCAGGTCGAGCAGCTCCAGATCAGGCCGCCGGTCGTCGGCCTCGATCTCGGCATGCTCTCCGGCGGCAATCAGCAGAAAGTCGCTCTGGCGAAATGGCTGACCTATCCGCCCAAGCTCCTCGTGCTGTGCGAGCCCACCCGCGGCATGGATGTCGGCGCCAAGAACGACGTCATCAACATCGTCCGCGATCTCCGCGCCAAAGGGCTCGCGATCATCGTGCTGTCGACCGAGCCGGAAACGGTGTTGTCGCTGGCCGACCGCATCCTCGTGCTCAAGCGCGGCGCATTGGTGCGCGAATTCAAGAACGAGCCGGTCAGCAAGGACCGCCTGCTGGAAGCGGCGTGACGGAGAAGCACCATGGTGAGCAGTGACACGGCTTTGGCGGCGGGGCAGCGAGCGCGAGGGCTTGCGCCGTTCCTGCGCTCGCAGATGCGCAACATCGCCCCGTTCCTGACACTGATCTTTCTCTCCGCCTTCTTTGCCCTCGCCAGCCCCTCCTTCGCGACGCTGGACAATCTCGGCAACATCCTGACGCAGGTGTCGGTCACAGGCATCATCGCCGTCGGCCTCACCTTCGTGATCCTCTGCGCGGAGATCGACCTTTCGATCGCCAGCATCGCCAACGTCACGGGCATCGCGGTCGCCTACTTCACGCTCCAGGAATCCTACGTCAGCATTCCCAACATTCCCCTGCCCGGCGCCGCGGCGATCCTGCTGGCCATTTTGCTTTGCGCGTTTCTCGGCCTCGTCAATGCGTTGGGGCTGACTGTGATCGGCATCCCCTCCTTCATCATGACGCTGGCGATGATGCAGATCGCGGCCGGCATCTCGGCGCTGCTGGTGCGCGGCCAGATCGCCTACAAGGTGCCCGGCGTGATCACCACGCTCGGGTCCGGATCGATCGGCGGCATCCCATGGATCGTCATCGTCGCCGCGATCATGCTGCTCGGCGGGCATCTGGTGCTGACCTACACCCGCTTCGGCCGCTACGTCTACATGGTCGGCGGCAACCGCGAGGCGGCCGAATATTCCGGCCTCAACGTCAAGCTCATCCTCGGCGCGGTGATGGTCATCTCGGCGGTGTGCTCCGGTATCGGCGGCATGCTCGGTGTCGCCCATTTCGGCAGCGCGCAGCAGAACGAGTTCGATACCTATCTGCTCGACTCCATCGCCGCCGTCGTGGTCGGCGGCACCAGCCTGTTCGGCGGCCGCGGCGGCATCGGCAACACCATCGTCGGGCTTTTCGTCCTCGGCGTTCTCAACAACGGCCTCGACCACGTCAACATCGACAGCTTCCTGAAGATCCTGATCCGCGGCCTGATCCTGCTGGCGGCGCTGGTGATCAACGTCTACGCGCAGCGGCTGAGGGAAAAGGCGGCGGAATAGCCGCCCTCAAAACAAAAAGAGCGAAAACAACCCCATGCACAGTAGACAGCGTGAGGGAATTCAACGAGTTACAAAAACCCGAAATTATGTAGACGTCACCGTGGCGGCGTTTGACTCGTCGGGCAAAACAGGCGCAGGATGTCATCGTGGCGGTCTACGCGGGTCGGCTCCGGACAGCGCCCCAACCTCCGTCATTGCGAGCACAGCGAAGCAATCCAGACTGCCGCCGCGGAACGATTCTGGATTGCTTCGCTGCGCTCGCAATGACGATGTGGCAGCAGGGGCAATCCAGGCTCACCTCAATCGCACAGCATGAGGGGGCCGCCTAACTCTCTGCCTTCTCATCCGACCCAAGCCGCGAGAACCGGAAATTGCAATGGCTCGCACCGCCCGCTAGCGTCTGTGTCCTCTCCAGGCGGATGCCTCGCGCTGCGTAGGCGACGAAATCGAGCCCGCAGATATTCGGCAGAATGTCCTTGTCGCCATGGCGCGCCGCGAGTTTGCAGAAGCCGCAAGCCTTGTAGTTGATGCCGAATTCAAAATTGTCACTCGTATCAGGCTCGACGAAATCGTAGACGAAATCTTCCGGAAATTCGGTCTGATGGCTTTCTGTCGCGCTTCTTGCCGCCTGCTCGCGCAGCAAAGCCTGGTTCTCCGGCGACATGAATTGACGCCCCGAGGCAAGACGCTCCGCTTCAGGCGCGGCTAGCAATTGTGCCTTGTAGGTTTCTCGCTCGATCTCGCCGATCACAGGCACTGGCACGCCGTGGCGTCGCAGCACCCGGCTGATGGCCATGAAGCCCATGAGGCGCATGAAGAAATCGCTCATGCGGCTCGCCGCGCCGCCGACATAGGGCATCTGGGTGATCACGATTTCGAATTCGTCCATCACCTCCCGCCTGATCCCGTCGATCTCGGAAAGCTGCGCGCGCTCGCGCAACATCGGTTCGGCCAAATCGAGCCGCTCGCGCATGGCGGCCTGCGTTGCACTGCGATGCGCTTCGTAAAACGGATGGATGATCTCAGCCATGGGGCACCTGATATGATTGGTTCATTGCAAAGTCGGCTGGTTTCACTCCGCGGCGATCGCCTCGATCTCCAGCAGCCATTTGCTGTCGACGGTCTCGACGATCACGACCGTCAGCGCGGGCTGGTGCTCGCCCAGCATCGCGCGACGAATGGAGCGGTTGGTCACGAGTTGATTGCGGTCGGTCAGGAACGTGGTGACCTTGACCAGATGCGCGACGCCAAGGCCGGCGGCGGCGAGCACCTCGATCAAATTGCGCCAGGCCTGTTCGCACTGCGCCTCAAAACCGTCAGGAACGGCGCCGTCGGACCTCTCGGGCACCTGGCCGCTGATGAACAACAGGCGTCGATGCTGCGTCAGTTCAAGTCCCATGCAGTAGCCGCCGGCGGCAGGATGGACCGTTGCGGGATTGTGGCTGACGATGTGAGCTGGCGGCATAGGGTTTCTCCGGATTGCGGATCGACCGTATCCGGCGCCATCACCGCTCCGCAAAGCATCATTGCTGCGGTTCAGCGCAAGAAAATCTATTGCAAGGCCACGGCCCATCAGTGTCAAAATGCAGCCCGATGAACTACATCCTTCCACCACTCAACGCGCTCCGCGCGTTCGAAGCCGCCGCGCGGCATCTCAGCTTCAAGCTGGCCGCACACGAGCTGCACGTGACCCCCGCCGCCGTGGGGCAGCAGGTCAAGGCGCTGGAGGCGCGCCTCGGCGTGCAGCTGTTCGAGCGGCTGCATAAGCAGCTCATCCTCACCGCCGCCGGTCAGGCGTATCTGCCCGGGGTCTCCGAAGGCTTTCGCCACATCGCGGAGGCGACCTCGCAATTGAGACCGACAGGTGCGGTGCTGCTGCAATTGGGCGTCCATGGCAGCTTCGACCTCCGCCGCCTCGATCTGGCAGCGTTTCGCAGCACGCATGCGGAGATCGGCTTGCGGGTGCTGCATCCGGCCGGCCTGCACGAATTGGTCGAAGGCAAGGTCGACCTGCTGATCGCCCGGGGGCTTGGCCACCATCCGGGCTATCGCTGCGACCGGATCGATGAGGGATCGGGTCTGGGTGATTGGCTGGTTGCGTCCGAAGGCACCGCGGATTGCCCCGAGGTCATCAGTTTTCGCGCGTGGTTGCGTGCGCTGCCGGCTGAGAACGCAAATCGCCGCCCTCGTCTGGTTGGTGTCAGACGATAGGCTTGAACGGCAATCCATAGCCTTGCCGGGGCCGCGTTTGATGGGTCGGGCGAAACAGGAGCACGAGCTCATCGTGGCGATGGTGCCGTCAGTGGCAGCTCCCCCTGAGGGAGTGGACGCAGGTCCGCTTTTGACCCCTAGCGGAATCACGATCCTAGATCGGCTTTGGACTCGGCCGCCGACGTGAACCTCTGGAAGAACTGACGGCCCGCGAGCACAAACGTCGTCAGGTTCATGTAAGGAATTAGCTCTCACTCGTCAGCAAGGCAGCGGTTGAGCGCAATTCTGCGCAAGTATTGCCCCACACAATCTAATCCAGATAGGCGCTCGCGGGCGCACAAGCGCTGATTGCAAGCCTTCGTATGTAGACGTCCGATTCTTTTCTTGATGCGTTGCGACCTCTGATCAGCGATATGTTGGGTTAGCATACGAGTGGGGCGCGGATGATCACGGCAGCGCGGGAAGCAGTCGACCTGCTAATTCAAGCCGCAGGCAGTTGGCAGTTTGACGACACTCTCAGCGGATTGCGTGATCGAGACTGGATGGCGCTGCGGTTTCTTGCGCGTGCAAACAGATTCTCGCGAACCCCTTCCGCATTGGCTCAGTTCGGCGGCACGACACGCGCCACCGCTTCTGAGACAGTCAAGCGTCTCGAAGGCAAAGGCTACCTTCAACGCCGAAGTTCCGATCAAGACAAGCGCTCGGTGATCCTTCATGTGACGCCGCGAGGAGAAAAACTCCTTTCAGGCGATCCCATCACACAGCTCGTCCATGCGATTGCTACGCTTGAACTTGGCGCAAACAATTTTCGCGATTTGCTTCGCCATATTTTGGAGCAACTCGACGCACGCCGGGATCGTCACCACGCGGACAATTGCAGAAAATGCATCTTTCTGACTCAAGCCCCCAAACTGGCGAGCAGAAGGACGCCTGACTACACGTGCAGATACTTTCGAGCGAATCTCAACGAAGCCGAAATAGATCTTCTATGCTTGAACTTCGAACGAAGAGAGAGCGGCACCTTCTAGTGCATCATCGAAGAGTATGCCGCACACCTCCGGGAATTGAGAAGCTCCGGCAGAAGATGCACTCCTGAAGGGACCGAGCCGACATTCCTGAGGGAGCGGTTTGCCTCAACAAATCTGGGAATTCTGCGGCCGACGAGCGAGCTTGGAACGACTTGCCGATTGCATTGTTTTCCCGTTACCCCGTTGCCAAGGGTGGCTGCCTTCCCCAAGGGGCAGCCTCAAGACAGCCCCAGCTTCACCGCCCTGAAGCTGGGGTTCCTTTTGCTCTCTCAATTGCCCGCGCCGGCCGACATTTCCTGAACGCGTCATCGAACGCGCTGGCCGAAGCCGCGACCCTGAGCGAGTGAATGCGTCCGTCAATCGGAACCTATGCCATCGGTAATACGCGGAATCGCCGGGCAGATTCACATGGTTTAATGTGCTCTCGCTGCCGCCTTTTTACCCTGTGCAAGTTGCCCAGTGGAGGCGTTGATGCAGGACTTGCGCACGATCCTTTTTGCTCAACGCTTAAACGAGCTCTCTTCCCAACTAGCAGAAGTCGAAGATCTCCGAGTTCAAGTCGAAGAAGCGGAGCGACGCGCGCTCGCTTGTGGCACGTCAGCGCTAAGGCACAAGGCAAGCGATCCTCATTCGGCAACTATTCGTCCCATCGGCCACTAAAAACAGGTCGGAACGCTTCACCGATTACCAAGTTTTCCCAATGCCCGACCGAAAGCGGGTAACGCAGTCGGGCCCCAGCTCTTCCCCATTGCCCGCCCCTGAGCTGGGGCTCGTTAAGCTGCAGTCCTGAGGGGAGTGGACGCGGGAGTGGCATTTTCGTAGCTTTCGCCACCGTGTAGCGAAAGATGTGATGAACCGGCATGGGCTTGAAAGCCTCTCCCATCCTTCCCTGGTCAAGAACTCTTTCCGACGGCGACTGCCCATTCGGCAGCGGGTACCCGGCGAAGAAATGCTGCTGGCTAACATTCAATCGTTGGAGGAAGCAGTCCTCTCAACTAACGCAGCGAGCGGAAACGGGTGTTTCAAACGAAAAATGCTATCTGCATCCGCTGGGTGGATGTTCAACCAAGATCACCCGAGAGCACTTTCTTTCGCGCAACATCCTGCAGCGACTAGCTGAAGGCAAGCTGTTGCGTTTGCAGAATGCCGGGCACTTATTTGGAGGGAAGGACAGAGGCGTGCCGGCGAAACGCAACTGCAATAGGTTTGCAGAGCCGGCTGCATCGGTCGTGAAGCTTGACGATGCTATCGGCTGTCGGTTGACGACCACCATGATCGAGGAATTGAAGCGCAAAAATCTCAGATCAACCTCGTCAGCGGCTGTTTCAGTGTCGGCAATGAAGCCTTGGCCCGTGTTCGGCGTGGTCTGATAGTAACCCGAAGCATGTGCGGCCGTGACGTTTAGATAGCGCCAGACACCGCTAACCTGATTGTACGTAACGGCGCCTACAATCGTGGTCGTGCCATCACCTTTCCACGTCGCAGTCGGCGGGGACGTCATGGCGCCGAGCACGGAATAGAGAGGTCTCACTATCCCAAGGAGTCTGAACAACGCCGTCATTCCGGCACAACGGCGAACTCATTATCGCTGAGGGACGAAGCAAGCAATGCGAATGCACCTGATCCGGAGCTTCGAGGCGCCCACTCAGGGTGGCGGTGATGGAGCGAAGCTCGCCGCAGCAATCTCCTCGCTTCGCCAACACCTCACCGCGTGCCCGTCCACCCGCGTCTCCAGCACCGGCCCCGGCTCGCTCCGACACACGGCCTCCGCATGCCGACACCGCGGGCTGAACGCGCATCCGTTCGGCGGATTGAGCGGGTTGGGAAGGTCGCCGCCTGTCGTCGCCAGCGGCGCATGGCGCAAGGGATCGGGGATGGCGGCGATCAGGGCTTGGGTGTAGGGGTGCGCCGGCCGTTCGAAAATCTCGCGCCAGTGGCCGTTCTCCACGATGCGGCCGAGATACATGACGGCGACCCTGTCGCTCATGTGTTCGACGACGCCGAGATCGTGGCTAATCATGATGTAGGAGAGACCGAGCGTTTCCTTCAATTCCAGCAGCAGATTGATGATCTGGGCGCGGATCGAGACATCGAGCGCCGAGACCGGTTCGTCGCAGATGACGATCTTGGGATTGAGGATCAGCGCGCGCGCAATGCCGATGCGCTGGCGCTGGCCGCCAGAGAATTCATGCGGATAGCGGTCGGCCTGCTCCGGCCGCAGGCCCACATGCCGCAGCATCTTCGCGACGCGGTCCTCGATCTCGCTCTTGGCCGTGACGCCATGCACACGCAGGGGATCTTCCAGCGTACGACGAACGGTCTGGCGCGGATTGAGCGAGGCGTAGGGATCCTGAAACACGATTTGCACGATGCGGGCCAGCGCCTTTCGATCGACGGATCGCCGGTTCGTCACGACCTGTCCGTCCAGCACGATGCGGCCGCGCGTCGGCGTCAGGAGACCGAGGATCGACAATGCGACCGTCGACTTGCCGGAGCCGGACTCGCCGACGAGGCCGAGGCATTCGCCGCGCTTCAAGGTGAGATCGACGCCGTCGACGGCACGGAGCAGCCGACGGCCGCGCCCCAGCAGGCCACCTCCGAGCGGAAAGTGGACCGCGAGATCCCTGACGCTGAGAATGACATCGTCGTCCGGCCGTGTCTCACCCAACCTGTCTTGCGGCTCATGCATGGTGGTGACACCTGACCAGACCGCCGGCGTCGAGCAAATCCGCTCCCGGCGCGGTGGTCCGGCAAATATCGGTCGCCTGCGCGCAACGCGGATTGAACCGGCAGCCGTCAGGGAAATTCGTGATGGCCGGGACCACACCGGCGATCTCCGTCAGCCGGGTGCGGCCAAGCGCGGCGCGACTGCCCAGCCGCGGCAGCGAGGCGACCAGGCCTCGCGTATAGGGGTGCGAGGGCGCCCGAAATATATCGGCCGAGCCGCGCTCCTCGACGATACGGCCGGCATACATCACGGCCACGCGGCGACAGACATTGGCGACCAGCCCCAGATCGTGGCTGATCATCAGGATTGCGGTCCCCCGCTCGGCGCATAAATTCCGCATCAGCTCGATGATCTCCGCCTGCACGGTGACGTCGAGTGCCGTGGTCGGCTCGTCGGCGATCAGGAGATCCGGACCGCAGGCGAGCGCGATGGCGATCATCACGCGCTGGCGCATGCCGCCGGAGAGCTGGTGCGGGTAGTCGTTGACGCGCCGCTCCGGCGCGGGAACGCGGACGCTCGCCAGCGCCTCGACCGCCAGTCTGTCGGCTTCCCGCCAGCTCTTGCCCTTGTGCAGCACGAACATTTCTGCGATCTGCCGGCCCACCGGCGAAACCGGGTTCAGCGCCGTCATCGGCTCCTGGAAGATCATGGCGATGCGATTGCCGCGCAGATCGCGTTGCCTGGCGGCTGAAAGGTGCTGGATCTCCCCCCCCTCAAACCGGATCACGCCGCCGCCGATCGACAAAGGCCGCCGCAACAGGCCGATCAAGGCGAGCGCCGTAATGCTCTTGCCGCAGCCGGATTCGCCGACGAGGCCGAAGGTCTCGCCGCGATCGATGCGGAACGAAATGCCCTCGGCCGCCGCAACGCGCCTCGAGCCATCGTCGAGATCGATGCGCAAATCCTCGACTTCGATCAGCGGCGCGCCCGTCATGTCCGCCGGCTCCGCGATTGGGGATCGAGAATGTCGCGCAAGCCATCGCCGAGCAGATTGAGGCCGAGCACCGTCAGGAAGATGGCAAGGCCGGGAAACACCGAGAGCCACGGCGCCGTCGTGATCTGGTCGCGGGCATCCGACAACATGCTGCCCCAGCTCGGAAACGGCGGGCGGACGCCGAGGCCGAGGAACGACAATGCGGCTTCGGACAAGACCGCGCTGCCCATGCCGAGCGTGCCGATGACGACGATCGGACCCAGCATGTTCGGCAGCAGCTGCGTGATCATGATGCGCAGATCGCCGTAGCCGAGCACGGTCGCGGCCTGCACATAGCCCTGGCTCCTCAGCGACAGCGCCGAGGCCCGCGCGATCCGGCACGTGAAGGACCAGTTGGTCAAGCCGAGTGCGATCAGCAGGCTGGTCAGGCCGGGACCAAGCACCGCCATGATGGCCAGCGCGAAGATCAGCGAGGGAATCGCGAGCATGAGATTGGTCAGGCCGTTGACGACATCGTCCCACCAGCCGCCCCAATAGCCGGCGCTCAGGCCCAGCGCCACGCCGATGACGCTGTTGATGAGCTGCGAGACGATGCCGACCGTCAGCGAAACGCGCGCGCCGTAGACGACGCGCGAATAGATGTCGCGGCCCTGGTCGTCGGTGCCGAACCACCAGGTCCAGCTCGGAGGCTCTTCCGCGTTGAGCAGATTGGCGTCCAGGACAGGATCGGTATGCGCCAGCCAGGGCGCGAGCAGGCCGACCAGGATCGCAAGCGCGAACAGCGCGCCACCGATGATGAGATTGGCGCGGAGCTTCATGCGTATCTGATCCTGGGATCGATCACGCCGTAGAGCACGTCGATCAGCAGATTGATCGCGAGAAAGGAGAGCACCACGACAAGAATGGAGCCCTGGACGGCCGGAATGTCGCGCTGCAGGACACTATCGACCAGCAGCGAGCCTATGCCCGGCCAGGAATACAGTTTCTCGACCACGACCGCCTGCCCCATCAGCGCACCGAACTGCAGGCCGACGGTGGTGAGAATGATGACGAGCGCGTTGCGCATCACATGCCATTTCACGACTCGGGTCTCGCTCATGCCCTTGGAGCGCGCGGTGCGGACAAAATCCGCGGTCATGATCTCGAGGACAGCGGCGCGTGTCGTCCGGGCGAACAGCGCCATCGGCGAGACGCCGAGCGTCACGGCCGGAAGGATCAAATATTTCAGTCCGCCATCGCCATAGCCGAAACTCGGCAGCCAGCCGAGCTTCAACGCAAACAAATACATCAGCACCAGTCCGAGCCAGAATTTAGCGATCGAAAGTCCCGATACCGCCACGACCATGGCCATCGTGTCGACGATGCCCCCCGGCTTCAGTGCGGCGATGAAACCCAGGGGAACACCGATCACGACGGAAAACGCCATGGCGGCGAAGATGGGCTGGAGCGTCGGCCATATCCGTTTGGCGATCATGAACGTTACCGGCTCGCGCGTCCGGAACGAGGTTCCGAAATCGCCGATCGCAAGCTTGGCGATGTAGGCGCCGAAGCGGATATAGACGGGATCGTCGAGCCCGAGCTGCTTCTTCATGCGCAACTCGACCTGCGGGTCGGCATCGTCGCTCATGGACGAGACGATGCTGCCGGGCACGACACTGAACAGCACGAACACCAGAGCCACCACGGCGAGCACGGTCGGGATGGTCTGCAGGAGGCGGCGGAACAGGAAGGAGAGCATCGGCACTTTTCCTCTCTCCCTCCGTCGTTCATGGCGACGGAGGGAGCGCGAGAGCGTGTGTCACTTCGCGGGCGAGGTCTCGTCGACCCAGAGGTCTTCGACGTTCTGATGGGTCAGCTCCGTCGCGTTGAGCTGAATTCCCTTCAGCCACGGCTGCACCGCCATGACCGCCTTGTTGTAGTTGAAGAACCAGACCGGCGCCTCTTCGTAGAGGAGCGCATTGGCCTTTTGCAGCAGCTGGGTACGCTTCGCAGCGTCATCGGACTGCCCGGCCTCGTCGACCAGCTTGTCGAACTCGGCATTTTTGAAGTTCATGTAGTTGCAGGCGGATTGCGGCGTCGATGAGTGGAAGCATTTGAGGGCGGCCTGGGGATCGGGTCCGGTCGCCTGGGAGTAGATGAAGGCTTGGTAGTCGCCGCTGCGAACCACTTCCGCCAACACCGCGGTCTCGACCTGCTTGACCTTCGCCTTGATGCCCACCCTGTCCAGCATGGGGATCACGGCCGAGACGATCGGCAAGCCCCAGCTCTCGTTCTGGCTGGTGGTCCATTCGAATTCGAAGCCTGAGGGATAGCCGGCGTCGGCGAGCAGCTGCTTGGCCTTGGCGGGATCGAAGGCGTAGGGCTTCATGGTTTTGTCGTAGAGAGGAGAGGTCAGCGGCAGCCAGCTGGTGGCGCGATAGGCCTTGCCCTTGACCAGCTTGTTGATGATCAGGTCGGTGTCGATCGCGTAATTGATCGCCTGCCGGACCCGCTTGTCGGCGAACGGCTTGAACGCGGGATTCATCCCCATGTAGCGGGTGAAGACCTCGGCGACTTCGACCACGGCGCCCTTGAGGTCGGCGTCGTTCTGATAGGCGACATATTGCGCCGGCCCCAGTACCGAGGTGTCGATCTCCTTGTTGCGGAAGGCGACATCGCGTGCCGCGGCCTCGCCCATGACCGACACGATGATCTTGTCGGCGTAGGGCTTGCCGGGCTTGTAGAACCGGTCCCACCGCTCCAGAACGATGCGCGATCCCGGCACGTGCTCGACGAATTTGAAGGGCCCAAGACCGATCGGCTTCTGGAGAAAGCTCTCCTTGGCGGCTTCGTCGGCGGGATAGATCGACGTGATCGCATTCCAGAAGTAGAAACCCGGATCGACTTTCTCGGTCAGCTTCATCTCGATCGTGAAGTCATCGATTTTCTTCAGGCCCGAGATCTCCTTGGCCTGGCCCTTCTCGACCGCCGCCGCGCCCTCGATCACGCGGACATAGCGCGCGCCGGGATAAGCCTTGGTGCCGTCCATGATGCGGTTGTAGGTCCAGATGACGTCGTCGGCCGTCATCTTGCGACCGTTGTGGAAATAGGCGTCGTCGCGCAGCTTGAAGGTGTGAACGAGACCTCCGCCCGAGACGACGTCTTCCTTGGCGAGCTCCAGGACCGGCTTGCCTTCGGCGGAATTCCAAATGTAGAGCGACCGGTGCAGCGCCTTTGCGTAGATCTCGTCCTGGGCGCGCTGCGTCGTATGAATGTCCAAGCTTGTAAAGCTCGACCCATAAGGCGCGGTCATGCGGATGGTTCCGCCCTTGCGCGGGGTCTGGGCCTCCGCCGTGGCGGCCAGTGCCAGCCCCAGACCCGCGACGATCGCCACTATCCTGAACATCATGGTCCCTCCGACAACGCAAGCCGTGCTCCGGTCCGGGAGTTGACCATCCACGGCAGGTCGAGCGCAAGCGCCTTGAAGGGGTTGACGTATGCGAGCGTCGCGCGCGGGCACCGCCGATTTGTGCGGAAGCCGGCTAGAACTCCGGCTGCCAATCGCGCAATTTTCGCGCTGCAGCGGTGACGTCCGCCATGGTCGGAAACGCCCCCGTCTCCAACATCATCATCCTTGCCAGCCTCACGGCGCGTGCTTCGCTGATCGCGCGCCGGCGCGGATCCTCGATCAGCTCGAAGTCGATGTTGTGAGCGAGGCCGAAGATACGGCGGATGGTTTTTGCCGCGGCGAAGCCGATCGTGTCCGCGAACAGCCGCTGCATGTAGGCCTGCCGCTCGGCCTCCAGGCGTGCTGCGCCTTTGTCGCCGGCAAAGAGTGAGGCGGGATAGGCATCGCCTGCGGCGCCAGCGCTCCACAGGTCGAGGAACTTGCGGGCGAACGCGTCCCAGACCTGCTCGACCGTCTCCAGCACCCAGCCCTCGAACGCACGCCGTTCGCCCGACGAGCGTTCGTGGCCGGCGGAGGCAAAATAGGCCATCAGGAGGTTGGCCAGCACGGCGCCGACATCGAAACCCATCGGGCCGTAGAATGCGAATTCGGGGTCGATCACCCGCGTCTCGCCGTCCGTCACCATGATCGAGCCGGTGTGAAGGTCGCCGTGGACCAGCGCCTCGGGGCTCGCCATGAACTTCAGCTTCAGCCGGGAGATCGCGACATGCAGGTCCATATCCTCTCGCAGCTCTGCGGCGAGCGCATCGAGATACGGCGTGGTCCAGCGGTTCTGCTCGGCGATGCGGTAGGGATCGGTGAAGATCAGATCCTCGGTGATCTTGCACAGCGCATGGTTGCCGGCGAAGGCCGCGATGCCTTGCTTCTTCTCGGCCGCCGACAGCGCGAGGTCGGAGGTGAAGAACAGGGTCCGCGCCATGAAGGTGGTGATGTCATCGACAAAGCGCGGATATTGCGAGCCCGCAACCATCCCCTTGCGCATGATGATGTGGGGCTCGAGCAGCTCCATCACCGTCAGCGCCAAGGCCTCATTGTGATGCAGCAGCGCCGGCACGAGGCCGGGCGCGAGCTCGGCCTGCCGCGACAGGGCAAGATATTCGTAGTGAGCCCGGGACAGCGGCAGCGGCCAGCTCGCGCCGACGAGGCGGACATAGGGCAGCGCCTGCTTCACGGCGACGCCGCCCTGGCCGCCTTTTACGATGAAGACGAGATTGAGATTGCCGTCGCCGACTTCGGTGATCGACCAGGAGGCCGGCTCGCTCCCGAGAAGCGCCTTGAGGTCTGCAACGCTTGCGAGATAATCCCGCAACGCCGCCTCATGCAGAATCCGGTAGTCCCCCTGCCCCTGCGTCATGACGATCCCATCCCATGCTTGGCATGGCCGGATCGTTACTCCCGCTCCAGGAAGCTCGAGCCGATCTCGGCCTTTCTTTTGATCGGATCGTAATCACAATAGACGCTGTCCGCCACCAGCGTGTAGCTGGCGCTGACGGTGTATTTGTCCGTTTTGACCGAGTTCAGGCCGATCACCGAGGTGCTCTTGCCGCCGTTCCACTTGAACGGCGTCGAGCTCTTGGCCTGCTCGCAGGCGATCACGGCCTCGTTGAAGACGTAGCCCTCGACGAACGCCTTCAGGGTGCGCACCTGCACGGCCATCTTCCACTCGAAATAGCCGATGGCACCGAGGCCGGCGACGATCAGCACCAGAAGCGCCACGACGATCCTCTGAAAAGTCATTGGTCCCCCAACAAAGCCAATCAAAAATTCTTAAAACGGCATGCCCATCAATTTCGACAGGCGCTCGATCGACAAATAGCCGGCGTGATAGGCGACCATGGCGATCCCATAGATGATCGCGGAGATGATGGTGGTCCAGATCAGCTTGCCTCCCATCCGCGTCAGGATCGGCGCGCCGGGGTCGCTGCCCGGCACTCCGACACCGTCCTCGTGCTGGCTGCGCACGCCGAACGGCAGCGTCAGGAACAGCGCGACCCACCAGATGACGAAATAAATTGCGATTGCGGTTGAGATCTGGATGGCCATGGCTTCGGCCTATGCCTGCTCGATTTCGACCAGCGCGCCGGAAAAGTCCTTCGGGTGCAGGAATAGCACCGGCTTGCCGTGGGCGCCGATCTTCGGCACGCCGTCGCCGAGCACCCTTGCGCCCTCCTTCACCAGCGTATCGCGCGAGGCGATGATGTCGACCACCTCGTAGCAGACGTGATGGATGCCGCCGTCGGCGTTGCGGTCGAGGAACTTTGCGATCGGCGAGGCCTCGCCGAGCGGCTCGATGAATTCGATCTTGGTGTTGGGCAGCGTCGCGAACACGGTGGTGACGCCGTGCTCGGGCAGCGCGACGGCCTCAGATATCTGGGCCCCGAATGCGGCGCCATAGATTTTGGCGGCCTTGACGGCGTCCTTGGTCGCGATCGCGACATGGTTGAGCCGGCCCAGCATGTTTCTTCTCCCCTAGGGCATGATCCGGAAAAGTGTGAAGCGGTTTTCCAGAAAGATCATGCCCAAATTAGACTGTCAGCACATGTACCAGACAGGGGGGCTTCTTACCCCAATGTTCGTTGATCACGGAGCGGACAGCGCGTCGCACCGACTCCGCCAGCGCATCCGCGTCGCGACGGCGCGCCTTCGGCAGGCCTTCGATGGTGGAGACCACGGCGTCGAAGACGATGTCGTCGAAGGGCTCGCCCGCTTTGTTCTTCTCAGGGATACCGATCAGATCGACCTCGGGATCGTCGACGAGTTCGCCTTGCTGCGTCATGGCGATGGCGACGAAGGCGCAGCCGGAGAAGGCCATGCGGCGCCGCTCGACCACTGCGCGGGACTTGGAGTCCTCCAGAATCGTGCCGTCCTTGTAGAGGCGGCCCGCAGGCACCTGCCCAATGATGCCGGGATCGCCGGGGCCGAGCTTGACGAGATCGCCGTTGCGGCAGACCAGCACGCGCGGCACGCCGGCGGCACGCGCGAGCTTGGCGTGCTCATTGAGGTGCAGGGCCTCGCCATGGACGGGGATCAGGAGCTGCGGCCGGGTCCAGGCGATCATGTCGCGCAATTCGTCGCGGCGGGGATGGCCGGAGACATGGACCAGCTGGTCGCGGTCGGTGATGACCTCCACCCCCTGCAGAACCAGGCCATTGATGATCGCGCCGACCGCCTTCTCGTTGCCGGGAATGGTGCGTGAGGAGAAGATCACGCTGTCGCCGCGGTTGAGCGTGATCTCGGGATGGTCGTCATTGGCGATGCGCGCCAGCGCGGCACGCGGCTCGCCCTGGCTGCCGGTGCAGAGCGCCAGCACCTTGTCCTGCGGCAGATGGCCGTAGACGTCCGGGGAGCGGAAACTCTGCACGCCATCGAGATAGCCGGTCTCGCGCGCGACCTGCACGACGCGTTCCATGGCGCGGCCGACCACGACGACCTCACGGTCGGCGGCCTTCGCGGCGATGGCGACGGCCTTGAGGCGCGCGACGTTGGAGGCAAAGGTCGTGACCGCAACGCGGCCCTTGGCGGCCTTGACGAGCTCGGTGATGGACCTGGCAACCTCGGCTTCCGAGGGTGAGCGGCCGTCGCGCACGGCGTTGGTGGAATCGCCGATCAGGGCGAGCAGACCCGCATCGCCGAGCTCCCGCAGCCGCTTTTCGTCGGTGGGGCGGCCGATGATCGGAGTCGGATCGATCTTCCAGTCGCCGGTGTGCAGCACCGTGCCGACTTCGGTGTGAATCGCCAGCGCATGCGACTCCGGAATCGAATGCGCGACCGGGATGAACTCGACATTGAACGGACCGATATCGACGCGCCCGCCCGACGGCACCACCGTCACCGGGATCTTCGGCGCATTGCGCTCGGCGGCGCACTTGGCCTCGAACAGCGCCGCGCTGAACTGCGTCGCGTAGATCGGGCATTTCAGCTTCGGCCACAGGTCGATGATCGCACCGAAATGGTCCTCATGGGCGTGGGTCAGCACCAGCCCCATCAGGTTCTTCCGTTCCTTCTCCAGGAAGCTGACGTCCGGCATGATCAGGTCGATGCCCGGCAGATGCTCCTCGTCGCCGAAGGAGACGCCGAGATCGATTGCCAGCCAGGCACGCTGCTGGCGGTTGCCGAGGCCGTAGATCGACAAATTCATGCCGATCTCGCCGACGCCGCCGAGCGGTGCAAATACCAGTTCCTCAGGCTTCGCCATCACGCAGCTCCCACGGAGGCGGCCGTGCCGAAGAACACCTCGCCCGCGGCCACCGGCACGCGCCGGCCCTCCGCGGTGCGGACGATCAGGCAGCCGGTGTCGTCGATCGTGTCAAAAATGCCTTCCAGCGTCATCACTCCCGTGTGGATCGCGACCCGCTCGCCGAGGCCGGCGGCGCGCTCCAGCCACAACCTGCGAATTTCGGCAAAGCCGCGGCCATTGTCCCAGATACCGCGGAATTCCACCCACGCGTCCGAGAGCGCCGAGAACAGCTCTTCCGCACTGATCTGGACGCCGAGCGCGGCGAGCGACACCGCCGGCGTCGGCGTGCCCTCGGGCGCGGCGACGACATTGGTGCCGATGCCGACGACGATGGCAAGGCGGTCGCCAATGGCTTCGGCCTCCAGACCGATACCGACCAGCTTCTTGCCGCCGGCCAGCACGTCGTTCGGCCATTTCAGGGCGTAGTGGGGACGGCCCTCACCGAGGCGCAGTGCCGCCTCCAGGCTGACCTTCTCCAGGGCGGCCTCCTCGGCCAGCCCGGCCGCAAAGCCGATCGTCGCGGCCACGGAAGGCGCGACATCAACGACTTCGAGGACGCTGGCGGCAAGGTTACCCTTTGGTGCGATCCAGGCGCGCTGACGGCGGCCACGACCGGCGGTCTGCTCCGACGTCACGAACCACATCGGGCCGCGTTCGCCGCGCCTCGCGTGCTCGATCGCCTCGGTGTTGGTCGAGCCGGTCCGTTCGAAAGCTGCGAGCTTGTAGCCCGCCGACGCCGCACGAGGACCGAGCGCGAATGCCATCCTAGAACAGCGACTTTGCCGCGGCGGAGGCGACGCTCACCACCGGGCCAGCGAACAGTGCGAAGAGGATGTTGAACAGGCCCGCGACCGCCAGCACCGTCTTGACTTCGACGCGCACCGGATCGACCTGCCCGGCCGGCTCGTCGAAATACATCGTCTTGACGATGCTGAGATAGTAGTAGGCGCCGACCACGCTGGTCAGCACGCCGATGACGGCGAGCGTGAACAAATTCGCCTTGATGGCGGCGACGAAGACGTACCATTTGGCGAAGAAGCCGGCGAGCGGCGGGATTCCGGCGAGCGAGAACAGCAGCATCGCGAACATAAAGGCGAGCAGCGGATTGGTCCGCGAGAGACCTGCGAAATCGCTGATCTGCTCGACCGGCTGGCCGTTGCGCTTCATCGCAAGGATGATGGCGAAGGAGCCCAGCGTCATCGCGACATAGATCACGATGTACATCAAGACGCCCTGCGCGCCCTCGACCGTGCCCGCCGCGAGGCCGACCAGGGCAAACCCCATATGGCCGATCGAGGAATAGGCCATCAGGCGCTTGATGTTGCTCTGGCCGATCGCGGCGAACGAACCCAGCGCCATCGAGGCGATCGACACGAACACCAGGATCTGCTGCCACTGCGAGACGATGCCGGGGAATGCGGTCAGCGTGACGCGGGTGAAGACCGCGAGCGCGGCCACTTTCGGCGCCGAGGCGAAGAAGGCTGTCACGGGCGTCGGTGCGCCCTCGTAGACGTCAGGCGTCCACATGTGGAACGGCACGGCCGAGACCTTGAAGCAGAGGCCGGCGAGCAGGAACACGAGACCGAACACCAGGCCGACATTCGAGATCGTCGCGGCCGCCGCGATGCCGGTGAAGCTGACCGTACCGGTGAAGCCGTAGATCAGCGAGGAGCCGTAGAGCAGCATGCCCGACGACAGCGCGCCGAGCACGAAGTACTTCAGGCCGGCTTCGGTCGACTTGGCGTTGTCACGGTTCGAGGCCGCCACGACGTAGAGCGCGAGCGACATCAATTCGAGGCCGAGATAGAGCGAGATCAGATCGCCGGCCGAGATCAGCACCATCATGCCGAGGGTCGAGAGCAGCACCAGGATCGCGTATTCGAAGATACGGCGCGACGGATCCGAGAGGAACTCGGTCGACAGCACCAGCGTCACCGCCGAACCGATCAGGGCCAGGATCTTCATAAAGCGGGCAAAATCATCGACGATGAAGCTGCCGCCGAAGGTCACGTGCTTGCCCGCGGGCAGCATGTATTCGAGCGCGCCGACCACGATCAGGAGCAGCACCGCAAGCGTCGTGACCGTCTTGGTGGTCTCCTGCCCGCGATAGGCGCCGAGCATCAGGAGTGCCATGGCTCCCACCGCGAGCACGAGCTCGGGCAGCACCGGCGCCAGTTGATAACCTGCAGTCTCAAAGCTCATGGCGATATCCTGACCTGCCCGCTCACTTGAGCAGTGCGGCGGCCTTCACGGCCGTCACAGCGGTGTTGTAATTGTTGACGAGTTGCTGGACCGAGGCCGCCGACATGTCGAGCACCGGCTTCGGATAGATGCCGAACAGGATCGTCAGCGCGATCAGCGGGAACAGCGTCAGGCCCTCGCGGAAGGTGAGATCCTTCATGCTCGCCAGCGACGGCTTGACCAGCGCCCCGAACACCACCTTGCGGTAGAGCCACAGCGCATAGCAGGCCGACAGGATCACGCCGAAGGTGGCGAAGAACGCGGTCGGGATCGAGACCTTGAAGGTGCCGAGCAGCGTCATGAATTCGCCGACAAAGCCGGAGGTGCCGGGCAGACCGACATTGGCCATGGTGAAGACCATGAAGGTCAGCGCGTAGAGCGGCATCCGGTTGACGAGACCGCCATAGGCCGCGATCTCGCGGGTGTGCATGCGGTCGTAGACGATGCCGACGCAAAGGAAGAGCGCGCCGGAGACGATGCCGTGCGAGATCATCTGGAACACGCCGCCGGCGACGCCCTGCATGGTGCCGGCGAAGATGCCCATGGTGACGAAGCCCATATGCGCCACCGAGGAGTACGCAATCAGCTTCTTCATGTCCTCCTGCATCAGCGCCACCAGGGAGGTGTAGATGATGGCAATGGCGGAGAGCGTGAACATCAGCGGCGCGAAGTCGTGCGAGGCCAGCGGGAACATCGGCAGCGAGAACCGCAGGAAGCCGTAGCCGCCCATCTTCAGCATGATCGCAGCCAGGACCACCGAGCCGGCGGTCGGCGCCTCGACGTGGGCGTCGGGGAGCCAGGTGTGCACCGGCCACATCGGCATCTTCACCGCGAACGAGGCGAAGAAGGCAAGCCACGCCCACGTCTGCAGCGAGCGCGGCACGGCGGTGTGCATCAGGGTCGGAATGTCCGTGGTGCCGCCGTTCCAGTACAGCGCCATGATGGCGAGCAGCATCAGCACCGAGCCGAGCAGCGTGTAGAGGAAGAACTTGAAGGACGCATAGACCCGGCGCGGACCGCCCCAGACGCCGATGATCAGGAACATCGGGATCAGGCCGCCTTCGAAGAATAGGTAGAACAGCACGAGATCGAGCGCCGAAAAGGTACCGATCATCAGCGTTTCCAGGATCAGGAACGCCATCATGTATTCGCGAACGCGGTTGGTGATCGCCTTCCAGCTCGCGATGATGCAGAACGGCATGATGGCGGTGGTCAGGATCACCAGCGGCAGCGAAATGCCGTCCACGCCCATGTGGTAGGTGATGCCGGTGGCGAGCCAGTTCGCCTTCTCGACGAACTGGAAGTCGGGGTTCGACGCATCGAACCGCATGACCAGGATCACCGACACCGCGAAGGTGATCAGCGTGGTCCACAGCGCGATCCAGCGCGAGTTGCGCCGGGATGCCTCGTCATCGCCGCGGCTGAGATAGACGATCAGCGCGCCGACCAGCGGCAGGAACGTCGTGACGGATAGAATTGGCCAGGTCGTCATTTACTGGCCTCCAAAGCCGAACATGAACCAGGTGATCAGGCCGGCGGCACCGATCAGCATGGCGAACGCGTAGTGGTAGAGATAGCCGGTCTGGATCTTCACGACGTTGCGGGTGACGTCCAGCACCCGGGCCGAGACGCCGTCGGGGCCGAGCCCGTCGATGATGAAGCCGTCGCCCTTCTTCCAGAGCTGGTAGCCGATCCACTTCGCCGGACGGACGAAGATGATGTCGTAGAGCTCGTCGAAGTACCATTTGTTGAGCAGGAACTTGTACAGCATCGGCTGCGTGTTCGCGAGCTCGACCGGCAGATAGGGCCGGCGGATGTAGAACAGGTACGACACCAGGAAGCCCAGCACCATCATCACCGTCGGCAGGAAGGCGATGGTCTCGGGGATGTGGTGCATCTCCTCGATGATGTGCGGGTTCATCTTCACGGATTCGCGGAAGAACTCCTCGATGCCGTGACCGGCGAACAGCTCCTTGAACGGGAAGCCGGCCAGGATGGAGCCGACCGCGAGCACACCGATCGGGATCAGCATCCAGATCGGCGCTTCATGCGCAGCCTCGTAGTGGTGATCGTCATGCGGCTCGCCGTGGAAGGTCTTGAAGATCAGGCGCCACGAGTAGAACGAGGTCAGGCCGGCCGCGATGACCGTCATCAGGAAGCCGTACATCGCGAACGGATTGTGCGAGGCGTAGGCGGACTCGATGATCGCGTCCTTGGAGAAATAGCCGGCGGTCAGCGGGAAGCCGGTGAGCGCGAGCGTGCCGACCACCATCACCGCATAGGTGTAGGGGATCTTGCGCCAGAGGCCGCCCATGTTGCGGATGTCCTGCTCGTGATGCATCGCGTAGATCACCGAGCCGGAGCCCAGGAACAACAGCGCCTTGAAGAAGGCGTGCGTGAACAAATGGAACATGCCGACCGAATAGGCCCCTGCTCCCATCGCCACGAACATGTAGCCGAGCTGCGAACAGGTCGAGTAGGCGACGATGCGCTTGATGTCGTTCTGGACGAGGCCGATGGTCGCCGCGAAGAACGCCGTGGTGGCGCCGAAGAACATCACGACGGCCTGCGCGTTCGGCGCGAGCTCGAACAGCGGCGACAGGCGCGCCACCATGAAGACCCCGGCCGTGACCATGGTCGCGGCGTGGATCAGCGCCGACACCGGGGTCGGGCCTTCCATCGCGTCCGGCAACCAGGTGTGCAGCAGGAACTGCGCCGATTTGCCCATCGCGCCCATGAACAGCAACAGGCAGGTCAGGGTCAGCGCGTCGGCGTGCCAGCCGAGGAAGTCGATGGTCTTGCCGGTGAGGCCGGGTGCAGCGTGGAAGATGGTCTCGAAATCGGTCGAGCCGGCCAGCAGGAAGATCGCGAAGATGCCGAGCGCGAAGCCGAAATCGCCGACGCGATTGACCACGAAGGCCTTGATGGCGGCGGCGTTCGCCGACGGCTTCTGGTACCAGAAGCCGATCAGGAGGTAGCTCGCCAGACCCACGCCTTCCCAGCCGAAGAACAGCTGCACGAGGTTGTCCGCGGTCACCAGCATCAGCATGGCGAAGGTGAACAGCGACAGATAGCCGAAGAAGCGCGGCCGGTTCGGGTCCTCGTCCATGTAGCCGATAGAATAGAGGTGCACGAGCGAGGACACGGTGGTCACGACCACCAGCATCACGGCGGTGAGCGTGTCGACCCGCAGCGTCCAGTAGACCTGAAGATCGCCGGAGAGGATCCACGGCAGCAGCGGAATGCGCATGTCGTGGTGCATGAAGCCGACATCGACCAGCGTCATCCAGGACAGCGCCGCCGACACGAACAGCAACGCCGTGGTGATCAGCTCGGCGCCGCGCGAGCCCGCCGCGGGCGGCTCGGAGACGTGGTGGTCGTCGTGGCCGTCGCCGGGCTCGTGATGGGTCTCGTGGATGACCGACGCATCCTCGGTGATGGTGTCGGACGCATGGGCGTGCGCGCCATGGCCGTGATCATCGTGATGCTCGACCGTGTCGCCCGAGGGGTTGCGGGCATGCGCGCCGAACAGCGCGATCAAGCCGGCCAGAATTGCGCCCAGCAGAGGCAGAAAGACGATTGCCTGGACCATGATTTAATCTTTCCGCATGATCTGGTCGGAAAACCGGTATCCACTTTTCCGGATCATGCGATCAGCCCTTCATCAGATTGACGTCCTCAACCGCGATCGAGCCGCGGTTGCGGAAATAGACCACCAGGATGGCGAGACCGATCGCGGCTTCAGCGGCCGCGACGGTGAGCACCAGGAGTGCGAAGACCTGCCCGACGATGTCGCCGAGGAAGGTCGAGAACGCCACGAGGTTGATGTTGACCGCGAGCAGGATCAGCTCGATCGACATCAGGATGACGATGATGTTCTTGCGGTTCAGGAAGATGCCGAGGATCCCAAGCGTGAACAGGATCGCGCCGACCGCAAGATAGTGTCCGAGCCCGATCGTCA
Organism: Bradyrhizobium sp. F1.13.3; assembly: GCF_040548265.1. Classification (NCBI taxonomy): domain Bacteria; kingdom Pseudomonadati; phylum Pseudomonadota; class Alphaproteobacteria; order Hyphomicrobiales; family Nitrobacteraceae; genus Bradyrhizobium; species Bradyrhizobium sp. F1.13.3. Next base: position 261,969 of record NZ_JBEPRI010000007.1, read on the forward strand.
TTTCACCCACTCCGCCGCGTCAGAGTCCTGGAGCCCCTGCCCCGGCGTCACCTTGCGGATCGCCATCGCTATTTCGGGCGTGCGCGCGTTCTGAACGTTGATGTCCTGCCGCTTGACGCTCGCCTTGTGCCGCAGCGTCAGCACGATGGCGCCGATCATGGCGACCAGCAGCACCATGCCCGAGAGCTGGAAGTAGTGGATGTACTTGGTATAGAGCACCAGGCCCAGCGCCTCGGTATTGGAGACGTTGGTCGGGATCGCCGCCGTGATCGTCTTGGCGACGCCGGGGTTGATGACCCAGAAGCCGACGGTGAGCAACAGCTCGAACAGGAAGATGCCGCCGATCACGAGGCCGACCGGGAGGTACTCGATAAAGCCCTCGCGCAGCTCGAGGAAGTCGACGTCGAGCATCATGATCACGAACAGGAACAGCACCGCGACGGCGCCGACATAGACGACGATCAGGATCATCGCCAGGAACTCGGCGCCCATCAGCACGAACAGGCCGGAGGCGTTGACGAATGCCAGGATCAGGTACAGCACGGAGTGCACGGGATTGCGCGAGACAATCACCATCACCGCCGAGGCGACGCAGACGCCGGCGAACAGATAGAAGAACAGCGCGGGAAGGATCATGCTCTCATCTCACCGGTACGGCGCGTCGAGTTCGATCGCTTTCGCGATCTCGCGTTCCCAGCGATCGCCGTTGGCGAGCAGCTTGGCCTTGTCATAGAACAGTTCCTCGCGGGTCTCGGTCGCGAACTCGAAGTTCGGACCTTCGACGATGGCATCGACCGGACAGGCTTCCTGGCAGAGGCCGCAATAGATGCACTTCACCATGTCGATGTCGTAGCGCACAGTGCGGCGGGTGCCGTCGTTGCGGCGCGGGCCGGCCTCGATGGTGATGGCCTGCGCCGGGCAAACCGCTTCGCACAGCTTGCAGGCGATGCAGCGCTCTTCGCCGTTCGGATAGCGGCGCAGCGCATGCTCGCCGCGGAAGCGCGGCGAGATCGGGCCCTTCTCGAAGGGATAGTTCAGCGTCGGCTTCGGCTGGAAGAAATAGCGCATGGCGAGGAAGAACGCCGAGACGAATTCCGACAACAGGAGCGAACGTGCAGTGGCGTTGATGTTGATACCCATGACGGCCCTCACTTCGGCGCGATGTCGGCGAAGTGCAGCACGCCGGCCACTACGATCACCATCGCCAGCGACAGCGGCAGGAAGACCTTCCAGCCGAGGCGCATCAGTTGATCGTAGCGGTAGCGCGGCACGATCGCCTTGGCCATCGCGAACAGGAAGAACATGAAGAACAGCTTTAGCGAGAACCAGATGATCCCCGGCACCCAGTTGAAGGGCGGCAGGTCCACCGGCGGCAGCCAGCCTCCCAGGAACAGGATCGTCGCCATCGCGCACATCGTGGCAATCGCGACATACTCGCCGAGCATGAACAGAAGATACGGCGTCGAGCCGTACTCGACCATGAAGCCGGCGACGAGCTCGGATTCCGCTTCGACCAGGTCGAATGGCGGACGGTTGGTTTCCGCCAGCGCCGAGACGTAGAAGATCACGAACATCGGGAACAGCGGCCAGACGTACCAGTTCAGGATGGTGAGCTGCGGCAACCCGATCAGGCTGGCGAGACCCCGGACGTGCTGCGCCTCGACTACGGCCGAGAGGTTCAGCGTGCCGGCGCAGAGCAGCACCGTGATGATGACGAAGCCGATCGAGACCTCGTAGGACACCATCTGCGCCGCGGAGCGCAGCGCAGCCAGGAACGGATATTTCGAGTTCGACGACCAGCCGGCCATGATGATGCCGTAGATCGACAGCGACGAGATCGCGAAGATGAAGAGAACGCCGACATTGATGTCGGAGATCACCCAGCCGAGATTGGTCGGGATCACCGCCCAGGCGGCGAGCGCGAGCACGCACGAGACCAAGGGAGCCAGGAGGAACACGCCCTTGTTGGCGCCGGACGGGATGATCGGCTCCTTCAGCACGAACTTCAGGAGGTCGGCGAAGGATTGCAGCAGACCCCAGGGCCCTACCACGTTCGGGCCGCGGCGGATCTGCACCGCCGCCCAGATCTTGCGGTCGGCGAGCAGGATGTAGGCGATCGCCACCAGCAGGACGACCAGCACCAGGACGCTCTCCGCGATCATGATGATCAGCGGCCAGAGGAACCCGGTCCAGAATGCGCTTTCGAAGAATTCCATCAGCTCACTCCGCTGCGGTCAGCATCTGCCCGGAGGCAAGCCGCGAACACTCCGCCATGACGGCGGACGCACGCGCGATTGGGTTGGTCAAATAGAAGTCCTCGACAAGCGGTTTGAACGGAGCCTTCTCCGTCGTGCCACCCTTCCCCGCGAGCTTCTTGATCTGGTCGGCCGAGCCGGCCTCGATCTGGTCGAGACGGATCAAATGCGGCACAGCCTTGAAGACCGCCTGGCGCAGGGCCGAGAGCGAGTCATAGCCGAGCTTCTTGCCGAGCGCCTCCGACAGCGCGCGGACGATCGCCCAGTCCTCGCGGGCCTCGCCCGGCGGGAATGCGGCCCGTCCGGTCATCTGCACGCGGCCTTCGGTGTTGACGTAGATCGCGGACTTCTCGGTATAGGCGGCTGCCGGCAGGATCACGTCGGCGCGGTGAGCGCCGCGGTCGCCGTGGGTGCCGATATAGACGACGAAGGTGCCGTCCGATGGCTTGATCTCGTCCGCGCCGAGCAGGAACAGCAGATCGAGCGTCCCGAACGTCGTCATCTGCGCTGCGTTCAGCCCGCCCTGACCGGCGACAAAGCCGATGTCGAGCGCGCCGACGCGCGAGGCGCTCTCATGCAGCACGCCAAACCCGTTCCAGCCGTCCTTCACCGCGCCGACATCAAGCGCGAGCTTGGCGGCGGCTGCGAGAATCGCAGCGCCGTCGTGGCGCGAGGCCGCGCCCGCACCAACCAGGATGATGGGGTTCTTGGCGTTCTTCAGCACGTCCATGAAGGAGTGCTTGCCGGCCGCGAGCTCACCGAGCGTATCGGTGCCTGCGCCGAGATGGTCATAATCGTAGGTCAGGTCGGGCTTGGCGCCGATCACGCCGACCTTGAAACCGCCGGCGCGCCAGCGCTTGCGGATGCGGGCGTTGAACACGGCCGCCTCTTTCCGCGGATTGGCGCCGATGATGAGCAGCGCATCGGCCTGCTCGACGCCGGCGAGCGTCGGATTGAAGATGTAGGAGCCGCGGCCGAGCGCGGGATCGAAGGCGTCGCCGCCCTGCACCGCCAGATTGGCCGAGCCGTATTTCGCCAGCAGATCCTTCAGCGCGAACATCTCTTCGACGCCGGCGAGGTCGCCCGCGATCGCGCCGATCCGCTTGCCGTCGGTGCGCGCCGCCTTGGAGGCGATCGCGGCAAAGGCCTCCGGCCAGCTCGCCGCGCGCAGCTTGCCGGCTTCGCGGATATAGGGCCGGTCGAGGCGCTGGGTGCGCAGGCCGTCGACGACGTGACGGGTCTTGTCCGAGATCCACTCCTCGTTCACGGCCTCGTTGATGCGCGGCAGGATACGCATCACTTCGCGGCCGCGCGTGTCGACGCGGATCGCGGAGCCCACGCCGTCCATCACGTCGATCGACTGGGTCTTGCCGAGCTCCCATGGGCGCGCGGCGAAGGCGTAGGGCTTCGAGGTCAGCGCGCCGACCGGGCAGATGTCGACCAGATTGCCCTGGAGTTCCGAGGTCAGCGCGTGCTCGAGATAGGTCGTGATCTCCATGTCCTCGCCGCGGCCGGTCGCGCCCATTTCGGGAGCGCCGGCCACTTCCGCCGAGAAGCGGACGCAGCGGGTGCACTGGATGCAGCGGTTCATCGATGTCTTGACCAGCGCGCCGAGATATTTGTCCTCGACCGCGCGCTTGTTCTCGGCGAAGCGGCTGGTGTCGACACCATAGCCCATCGCCTGGTCCTGGAGGTCGCACTCGCCGCCCTGATCGCAGATCGGGCAATCCAGCGGATGGTTGATGAGAAGGAATTCCATCACGCCTTCGCGCGCCTTCTTCACCATCGGCGAACGGGTGGAGATTTCCGGCGGCTCGCCCTTGGGACCCGGACGGCAATCGCGCACGCCCCAGGCGCAGCTCGCGACCGGCTTCGGGCCGCCCTTCACCTCGACGAGGCACATCCGGCAATTGCCGGCGATCGACAGCCGCTCGTGATAGCAGAAACGCGGGATCTCGGCGCCGGCCGCCTCGCACGCCTGAAGCAGCGTGTATTCGGCGGGGACATCGATCTCTTTACCGTCGATGATGAGCTTGGTCATTGTCTCTACTCCGCCGCGACCATGTTCACGGGATCGCGGACGCCGGCATCGTCGATGTCGGCCTTGTGCGAATACTGGTCGATGCGCGCCTCGATCTCATGACGGAAATGCGCGATCAGGCCCTGGATCGGCCACGCCGCGGCGTCGCCCAGCGCGCAGATGGTGTGGCCTTCGACCTGCTTGGTGACTTCCAGCAGCATGTCGATCTCGCGCTTGTGGGCGCGGCCTTCGGCCATGCGGGTCAAGACGCGCCACATCCAGCCGGTGCCTTCGCGGCACGGCGTGCACTGGCCGCAGCTCTCGTGCTTGTAGAAATAGGAGATGCGGGCGATGGCGCGGATCAAGTCGGTCGATTTGTCCATCACGATCACGGCCGCGGTGCCGAGGCCCGAGCGCAGCTTGCTCAAGCTGTCGAAATCCATCGGCGTGTCGATGATCTGCTCGGCCGGCACCATGCGCACGGAGGAGCCGCCGGGGATCACGGCCTTGAGGTTGTCCCAGCCGCCGCGGATGCCGCCGCAATGCTTCTCGATCAGCTCACGGAACGGGATGCCCATGGCTTCTTCGACGTTGCAGGGCCGCTCGACATGGCCGGAGATGCAGAACAGCTTGGTGCCGACATTGTTCGGACGGCCGATGCCGGCGAACCACGCCGCGCCGCGGCGCAGAATGTCCGGCGCGACCGCGATCGACTCGACGTTGTTGACGGTGGTCGGGCAGCCGTACAGGCCGACGTTGGCGGGGAACGGCGGCTTCAGACGCGGCTGGCCCTTCTTGCCTTCGAGGCTCTCAAGCAGCGCGGTTTCCTCGCCGCAGATATAGGCGCCGGCGCCGTGGGCGACGTAGATGTCGAACGGCCAGCCGTTGACGTTGTCCTTGCCGACCAGCTTGGCCTCATAGGCCTGGTCGATCGCCGCCTGGAGATGCTCGCGCTCGCGGATGAATTCGCCGCGGACATAGATGTAGCAGGCGTGCGCGTTCATCGCGCAGCTCGCGATCAGGCAGCCCTCGATCAGGAGATGCGGATCGTGCCGCATGATCTCGCGATCCTTGCAGGTGCCGGGCTCGGACTCGTCGGCGTTGACGACCAGATAGCTCGGCCGGCCGTCGGTCGATTCCTTCGGCATGAACGACCATTTCAGACCGGTCGGGAAGCCGGCGCCACCGCGGCCGCGCAGCCCCGAGGCCTTCATCTCGTTGATGATCCAGTCACGGCCCTTGTCGATGATGTTCTTCGTACCATCCCAGGCGCCGCGGCGCCGCGCGCCCTCGAGCCCCCAATCGTGGAGGCCATAGAGGTTCTTGAAGATGCGGTCCTTGTCCTCGAGCATGTCAGTGCTTTCCGATCAACGGTTGGCTTGCTTGTAGGCAAGCCCGGCGGCGCAGACGGCGAAGGTCAGCGCCCAGAGCAGACTGGATTCCAGCGTCGCGTTCAGGGCGAAGCGCTGAAGCAGAAAAATGAACGTGGCCGCCACGGCGGAATGCATTGCGACGAAGCCCCACTTCTTCACAACACTGCTCCCTTCATCTGGCGGCGACGAGAGATCACGCATCAGGTGATCTCCTTCAGCGTGGTCGGCCCACCGGTCGGCGCCGAGAACTGGCGGCCGTTCTGCGGACCGGGCTTGGGCGGATTGCCCGAAGCAAAGCCATCGAGCACCTTGCCGAAGCTTTCCTTGGTCAAATCCTCATAGGTGTCCTTGCCGATCAGCACCATCGGCGCATTCACGCAGGCACCGAGGCACTCCACCTCTTCCCAGCTGAAATTGCCGTCCTTGGAGAGATGGAAGGGCTCGTGATGGATGCGGTGCTCGCAGATGTGGATCAGATCCTCGGCGCCGCGCAGGCGGCACGGCGTGGTGCCGCAGACCTGGACGTGGGCCTTCTTGCCGACCGGGGCCAGCTGGAACATCGTGTAGAAGGTCGCGACCTCGAGCACGCGGATATAGGGCATGTCGAGCATGTCGGCGACAGCGCGGATCGCGGCCTCCGAGACCCAGCCTTCGTGCTGTTCCTGAACGCGCCAGAGGATGGCGATGACGGCCGAAGCCTGGCGCCCGGCCGGATATTTCGCGATCTGCTGCTTGGCGAACGCGAGGTTCTCCTCCGTGAACGCAAAGCTCGCGGGCTGGACTTCCTTCGGTGCTAATCGGCGAACGGACATCTCTTCAATCTCTCACTGCATACGGCGCGCGGTTTTCGCATTCAGGGCATTGATCCTGTCCTGCCAGAATGCGCTTGCGGTGCCGAAAACATTGTAGCCGACGTGGGTCGAGACCTTGATGCGGTCGAGGATCGACAGCTCGGTCACCGTTTCCATACGCCGGGTGCTGGGATCGTAGACGATCAGCTTCAGCGGGGTGTGTTCGAGGATGTAGCGCGAGACCGCGTGCGAGCGGTCGCTGCCGTGCTCCTCGCACATGACGACGCTGTCGGCCTGGAGCAGCCGGGCGCCGCCCTTGATCGCCTCGATCTCGACGCCCTCGACGTCGAGCTTGATCAGGTACTTGCCGCTCGCGGCGATCTTGCCGTCGTCGATGAGGTTATCGAGCGCGATGACCGGCACGTCCTCGCCGCCCGCCGACGCATCGCCGGCGATGCTGAAGGCCTCGTGCTTGGTGCCTGACAGACGCGCGGTGCCACGGGCCGCGCCGATCGCGCATTTCATGGTCTCGAAGCGGCTGCCGTTGATGCGGGCGTTGTTGGCGAGCTTCGGATAGTTCTGCCCCGACGGCTCGATCGCGATCGCCTTGTGCGAACCGAACGGCTTGCTCGACACCAGCACCGACCAATAGCCGTAATTCGCGCCGCAATCGAGCAGCGTGTAGTCGACATCGATGGAGTCGGCGAACAACAGCTCCAGCTCGTCCTCGTAGTTGTAGGAGCGGTTGAGCAGCTTGCTCCAATAGCCGTCGCCGTAGGGAAATTCGAACACGGCGTCGGGGTTGAGCTTGATCGCGATGTTGCGCTCGGGCAGCGTCTTGCGCAGCAGATTGGCGCAGGCGATATAGCCCATATGCGAGAAGTGCGACGAGATCTTCGATCCCGTCACCAGCGCCAAGGCAGCCGTCCGCTCCCACAGGTTGGCCCCTTCAAGGGCTCCCGAGGCACGGTCAAACTGGATCGGCGCCTGCGCCATCACCGATCGACCTCTCCGAACACGATGTCGAGCGAGCCGAGGATCGCCGAGACGTCGGCGAGCAGATGACCGCGGCAGATGTGATCCATGGCCTGGAGATGCGCAAAGCCCGGCGCGCGGATCTTGCACTTGTACGGCTTGTTGGTGCCGTCCGAGATGAGAAAGACGCCGAACTCGCCCTTCGGCGCCTCGACCGCGGCGTAGACCTCGCCGGCCGGCACGTGAACGCCTTCGGTGTAGAGCTTGAAGTGATGGATCAGCGCTTCCATCGAGCGCTTCATCTCGCCACGGCGCGGCGGCGCGACCTTGTTGTCCTCGACGACGACGGGGCCCTTCCCGTCTGGCGCGTTAAGCTTCTGGATGCACTGCTTCATGATGCGCACGGACTGGCGCATCTCTTCCATGCGGATCAGATAGCGGTCGTAGCAATCGCCGTTCTTGCCAATCGGGATGTCGAAATCCATCTCGGCGTAGCATTCATAGGGCTGCGACTTGCGCAGATCCCAGGCCGCTCCCGAACCGCGCACCATCACGCCGGAGAAGCCCCACTCCCAGGCCTCCTTCAGCGACACCACGCCGATGTCGACGTTGCGCTGCTTGAAGATGCGGTTCGCGGTGAGCAGCCGGTCGAGATCTTCGACCACTTTCAGGAACGGATCGCACCAGGCGTCGATGTCGTCGACCAGCTTCTGCGGCAGGTCCTGATGCACGCCGCCGACGCGGAAGTAGGCTGCGTGCATGCGGCTGCCGGAGGCGCGCTCGTAGAACACCATCAGCTTTTCGCGCTCTTCGAAGCCCCACAGCGGCGGGGTCAGCGCGCCGACGTCCATCGCTTGCGTGGTGACGTTGAGCAAATGCGACAGGATGCGGCCGATCTCGCAATAGAGCACGCGGATCAGCTGCGCGCGGCGCGGCACCTCGATGCCGAGCAGCTTTTCTGCAGCCATGCAGAAGGCGTGCTCCTGATTCATCGGCGCGACGTAGTCGAGGCGGTCGAAATAAGGGATCGCCTGCAGATAGGTCTTCTGCTCGATCAGCTTTTCGGTGCCGCGATGGAGCAGACCGATATGCGGGTCGACGCGGGCGACGACTTCGCCGTCAAGCTCCAGCACCAGGCGCAGCACGCCGTGCGCGGCCGGATGCTGCGGACCGAAGTTGATGGTGAAGTTGCGAAGGACTTCGGGTTGCTCGTTCATGTTCAGACCTTCGGCCCCGCTTTTTCATCACCGGGAAGGACCGGATAGTCGGCGCCCTCCCACGGGGACAAAAAGTCGAACTTGCGGAATTCCTGGTTGAGCCTGACCGGCTCGTACACCACCCGCTTCTCCTGGTCGTCGTAGCGGACCTCGAGGAAGCCGGTGGTCGGGAAATCCTTGCGCAGCGGATGGCCCTCGAAGCCGTAATCGGTCAGGAGGCGGCGCATGTCGGGATGACCGACGAAGATCACGCCGTAGAGGTCGTAGGCCTCGCGCTCGAACCAGTCGGCGCCCGGGAACACCTCGATCAGCGACGGCACCTGCGTGGTCTCGTCGGCCTGGGCCTTGAGCCGGATCCGGGCGTTCAGGGTTGGTGACAGGAAGTGATAGATCACGTCGAAGCGCTTCTCGCGCGAGGGATAGTCCGCCGCCGTGATGTCGGTGAAGTTGATGAAGCGGCAGTTCGGGTCGTCGCGGAGGTACTTGACCACCTCGACGATCTTGCTGGCCTCGACATCGACCGTGAGCTGGTTGAAGGCTACCGAATGACCCGTTGCGGCGCCCGGAAGCGCGCTAACGATCGTCTGCCCCAGGGCGTCGAGCTTGGCGTCGTCCATGACGTAAAACCTTAGCGTTCGATGGTGCCGGTGCGGCGGATCTTCTTCTGCAGCAGCAGCACGCCGTAGAGCAGCGCTTCCGCCGTGGGCGGGCAGCCCGGCACGTAGATGTCGATCGGCACGATACGGTCGCAACCGCGCACGACCGAGTAGGAATAGTGATAATAGCCGCCGCCGTTGGCGCAGGAGCCCATCGAGATGACGTAGCGCGGCTCGGGCATCTGGTCGTAGACCTTGCGCAGCGCAGGCGCCATCTTGTTGGTCAGGGTCCCCGCGACGATCATCACATCCGACTGGCGCGGCGAGGCGCGCGGCGCGAAGCCGAAGCGTTCGACGTCGTAGCGCGGCATCGACACCTGCATCATCTCGACCGCGCAGCAGGCGAGACCGAAGGTCATCCACATCAGCGAGCCGGTGCGCGCCCAGGTGATGAGGTCGTCGGTCGCGGCCACGAAGAAGCCCTTGTCCGACAGTTCCGAATTGACCTCGAGGAAGAACGGATCACTGGCCCCGACCGGCTTGCCGGTCGACGGGTCCAGGATGCCCTTGGGGGCCGGCGCGAGAACCGGACCGGCGGACGACACAGGGTTCAATCCCATTCGAGTGCGCCTTTCTTCCATTCATAGGCGAACCCGACCGTCAGCACGCCGAGGAACACCACCATGGACCAGAAGCCGGTCGCGCCAAGCTTGCCGAACGCCACCGCCCAGGGAAACAGGAACGCCACCTCGAGGTCGAAGATGATGAAGAGGATGGCGACAAGATAGAAGCGGACGTCGAACTTCATGCGGGCGTCGTCGAAGGCGTTGAAACCGCACTCATACGCCGACAGCTTTTCCGGGTCCGGCTGCTGGAACGCCACGATGAACGGCGCGATCAGCAGCACCAGGCCAATGAGGCCCGCGACCCCTATGAAGACGACGAGTGGAAGATAGTTCTGCAGAATGCCGCTCATTGACGAGCCCTTTTTCCCGCAGCCTCGGGACAGCCACGGATTCGTCCAGTTTGGAATTGTTCTGAGCCTTAGCGCAGTGCACCAATGGGCGCAAGACACGCTCTTTTTAGGCCCTTTGTCGCCCTCAGAACGGTGGAAATCCCGGAATCACCCCGCGGCTGGTATGGAGCAGATCGACCGCCCCAGCAAGGGCGCCCCGATCAGTCCACACGCGCTGGGCCGTGACGTCCGTGGTTGGGAAGGCTCACTTTATCTAGGCCGCGACGCAGCAAAGTCCAGATTACAACGAGGACAGGCGCGCCCATTATCGGGCGAGCGATCCGGGAGCCATGCATCACGATCGGACCCGGGCTCGTCTGGCGAATGCGTCGGGCGGGCGGCGCCCGCTTCCGCCGCAGCGGAAATCGGTGGCGAGCGCGGCGGCGACGTGGCTGGGTCGTCGCGCGCCGCGCTCGCATGAGCTTCGGGCCGGGGGGCATCGCCCGCGAGCTCATCGATCTCGTGGTGGAAGCCGAGTGACGAGCCGGTCAGGCTCTCACGCTGGCCTTCCCTCGCCTGTTCTCGTCATTTGCCTCACCATTTGTAGGAGACGCTGGCGGTGACGCGCCGGCGGTCGCCGTAGAAGCAGGAGGCTGCCGCCGCGCAGCTCGCGACGTAGATCTTGTCGGTCAGGTTGACCAGATTCAGCGCGGTGCGCCAGTTCTGCCATTCATAGTGGAGCGCGAGATCGCCGAGCACGACCGCGGGAACCTCGAGGGTATTGGCGGTATCCGCCCACGACGAACCGATATAGCGGACACCGCCGCCGAAACCGAACCCTGCGAGCGGCCCGTCCTTGAAGGTGTAGTCCGCCCAGCCGGACACCAGGAGCTCAGGCGTGTTGGTCGGGGTCTTGCCGACCAACGACGGGTCCAGATCCCTGCTGTTGAACAAATGGTAGGCCGTGAACGAGCCGATCAGCTTCAGCTCACGCGTGGCGTTCGCCACCGCTTCGAGCTCGATGCCGCGCGAGGTCACCTCGCCGGTCTGGTTCTGCAAGGTGATGACGACCGGATCAGTGGTTGCCACGTTCTGGCGCTTCAGGTCGAACACCGAGGCGGTGAAGTAGCCGTCAAACCCCCGCGGCGCGACCTTCACGCCGATTTCCGTCTGCTGCCCGGTCTCCGGCAGGAACAGCTGGTTTTGCGCGTTGAGGCCGATGATCGGATTGTAGCTTGTGGCGTAGGACACATAGGGCGCGATGCCGCTGTCGAAATTGTAGATCAGCCCGGCGCGTCCGCTAAACCTGCTGTCGTCGCGGCTGGCAAGCGTGGCGCCGCTATCACGGGCAGCCTGCGTCGTCTCGACCCAATCATTGCGGCCGCTCAGCACCAGCGTGAAGTTGCCGAGCTTCATCTGGTCCTGCAGCTAGGTGCCGGCCTGCTTCTGCGTAATCTGAAAGTTGCGGAACGGCGCGCCCGTCAACGGAATGTCCAGTCCATAGGCGGGATTGAAGACGTTGATCGGAGGAACCGTGCCGAAGTTGAACGCCTGATAGTCGTCGATCTGGTAGCCCTTCAAATCGACCCCGAACAGCATCGTGTGCCGCACCGCGCCGGTGTTGAAGCGGTACTCCAGCTGGTTGTCGAGATTGGCCTGGTTGGCGGTGTTCTTCGCGTACCAATTATAGCGACCGAGACTGGCCGTGTTGATGTCAGCCCAATTGTTGCCGATGTAGCCGCGATAGGTCACGTCGACATGGGCAAAGCGCGCATTCTGCCGGAACGTCAAATCGTCGGTGAGATTGCGCTCGAACTGATAGCCCAGCATCTCCTGCTCGCGCGTGAACTTGTCGACGCTGGGATCGCCGGCGAAAAAGCTGGTCGGGATCTTGCCGAATGGAGCGTTGGTCACCGTGCCCTCATAGGGCAGGAAGTTGATGCCACGGGTTTCCTGCCGGGAAGCTGAAGCGAGCACCGTGAATGTCGTGTCGGCGTCCGGCTTCCAGATCACCGACGGCGCGATGAAGTAGTTGTTGTCCGGCGTGAAATTGACCTGCGTGGGGCCGTTCTGGACCTGGCCGACGACACGGTAGAACAGCTTGCCGTTGTCAGGGCTCGTCGCGACCGGACCGCCGACATCGAAGCCGACATAGGCGTTGCCGAAACTGTTGACGCCGGTCTCGATGAAACGGACGGGCTGCGCGGGTGGCATCTTGCTGATGACGTTGACGATGCCGCTCGGGCTCGAGCCGCCATAGAGCACGGCCGATGGACCGCGCAGCACCTCGACGCGCTCCATGTTGGGCGTCTGGAGCTTCCAGCTCGCATAGGAGGTGTAGAACAGCTGCATGCCGTCGAGGAACAGTCCGATATCGTCGGACTTGAAGCCACGGATCAGCCACCAGTCGTTGCGCGTGTCCGCGCCGAAAGTCCCGGCGCGGACACCGGCGGTATAGCGCAGGACCTCGTCGAGCTTGTTCGCCTTCTGGTCGCGGATCTGCTCCGCGCCAATCACCGACACCGCCTGCGGCGTCTCCATGATCGGCGTGTTGGTCTTGGTGCCGGACGAGCTGCGGCCGGCGACGTAGCCGTGCACCGGGCCGAGCGGGGTTTCGACGAAACCGACATTGCGCGGCGGCTGCGGCCTGCTTCGGTTGGCGGCCTGCTGGGACGTCGCGGCGCGCGGCGCTGGACGGAGGGCGCCGCCCCGCGGCGCGCTTCCGGCGCGGTGACGGTCACCGACGGAATATTCTGCGCGCCACTCTGCGCAGCAGATTGCGCAAGCGATGCCTGCGGCGCCAACACCCAAGCGGATGCGGTCGCCAATACGGCCGACCGCAGCATTCCAAGACTGTTCAACGCGCAACCCCAAAACTTCGTGTTTTGATTTGCACATGCCGTCTGTCCCGTGACGGCATGTGCTTGCGGTGACGCTTAGGGGAGCGCGCGCGAATTCCCTAATTGAAAGCCTCTTAGAAAGAGTCTTAGAAAGAGTCTTAGAATGAGTTTTGGAAAGGGTCTTGTAAGCGATCCCACATGTCCGGGATTGCGGAAACGTCAGCGCGAAATCTTCTCGCTCTCGAGCATCTCGGCGGCGATCGCCGTCAGCTGATCGACCTGCTGCAGCAGCGCCTCGAACTCGGCTTCGCTCAGATGTTCGCGCAAGCGCCGATTGCGCTCCTGCGCGCCGGCGACGATCGCATCATGCGCCGCAAGGCCCGTTGCAGTCAGCGAGACCAGAACTTCGCGGCTGTCTTTCGGGTTGGCCGATTTCGCGATCAGCTTGCGCGATACGAGTTCCGCAAGCGCGCGGCTGATCTGCCCCTTGTCCTGGCCGACAGCTTCGGCAAGCCGCGCCACGCTCATCGGCGGCCGCCGCCCGAGCGAGGCGACCAGGCCGAACTCGACCGATGACAATCCGGCTAGACGCTTGTAGCGCAGGATCGCGCCGCGCTTGAGCAGATTGGCCAGCACCATCAGCCGCGACGACAGCATCACGGTGATCGGCGCCGGCGGATCGCTCTCGTCCGTCTCGGGCGACGCCCCGCCCCTGCTCTCGGTCTGGCTCATGATCCACCTCTGCCAAGAAAGGCGAAGCCTGCCAAGCCCAGGCAGGGCGGGGCCAAACCCAGGCGGCCGCCGTTCGCCGGCCTCGTCAAATGCGACTAAGAGGCACTTGGAGTATCGTTGACATTGTCATCGATCTACCCTTCACTAGGTACAAGCCCAATCAAAAAAAGCCCGGCCGGAGCGGCCGACTACGGGAGGACCGGTATGAGCATCACCCAGCGGGATCGCGATCTCGGAACGGCCTATGCGATGAAGCCGGCGCAGACGCGCACCGAGCTCACCTCGGTCATGCGCGGCACGCCGATGGGCGAACTGCTGCGACGTTACTGGCATCCGGTTGGGCTCATCAGCGACGCCACCGACACCCCGAAGAAGGTTCGCGCGCTCGGCGAGGACCTGGTGCTGTTCCGCGACAGGCACGGCCGCGCCGGTCTGCTGCACGCCCGCTGCTGCCACCGCGGCACCACGCTCTATTATGGCAAGGTCGAGGAGGACGGCATCCGCTGCTGCTATCACGGCTGGAAGTTCGACACCGAGGGTCACTGCCTGGAGCAGCCCTGCGAGCCCGACGGCGGCAAGTTCAAGGACAAAGTGCGCCAGCCCTGGTATCCGGTCGACGAACGCTACGGGTTGATCTTCGCCTATATGGGCCCGGCCGAGAAACGCCCGGTGCTGCCGACCTATCAATGCCTGGAGACCATGGACGACAGCGAGTTCGTCGAGGCCGACGATTCCTCGATTGGCGGCGGCGGGCCGGCGATCATCCCGTGCAACTGGCTCCAGCATTTCGAGAACGTGGTCGATCCCTACCACGTGCCGGTGCTGCACGGCTCGTTCTCCGGTCCGCAATTCACCAACATGATGGCGTCGATGCCGGAGGTGACGTTCGACAAGACGCCGCGCGGGATCGCGGTGCGCTCGATCCGCAAGCAGGATGACGGCCGTGTGTTTTACCGCGTCACCGAGGCGGCGCTCCCCACCCTGCGGGTCGTTCCAAACCCGCGCGTGGCGCAATTCGCCCGCGTCGAGTCGATCGGCTGGACGCTGCCGATCGACGACACCTCGTTCCGCATCTACGTCGCCGGCCGCGTCAAGAACGCCGGCGACATCGGCCGCATGCGCTCGAAGTTCAACGGCAAATTCTGGTGGGAGATGACCGAGGAAGAGCACCAGCAATTCCCGGGCGATTACGAGGCTCAGGTCGGCCAGGGACCGCAGACCATCCATTCCGAGGAACATTTCGGCCAGAGCGACCGCGGCATCCTCATGATCCGGCGCATGCTGAGTGACCAGCTCGAAACGATCGAAGCAGGCCGCGATCCGATCGGAATCTCATTCGATGTGAGCGCGCCTCCGGTCGAATTCGAAGCGGGGAATTACATCCGCGAGGGCTGACCTGCCAGCTCCAATCAGGGCTGGACCGACAACGATAACAAAGACTAATTGGGGGAAGCGATGGTCGATGTGACGTCACAAATGTCGGTGCAAACGGCCGCCGCGGCAAAGCCCTCGGCGCGGCGCTATTACGTGCTGGGCCTGCTCACGATCATCTACGCACTGAACTTCCTCGACCGCACGATCTTCAACGTGCTGATCGAGCCGATCAAGAAGGAGTTTCAGCTCAGCGACACCATGATGGGATTGCTCGCGGGCTTCGGCTTCGCGCTGTTCTATTCCCTGCTCGGCATTCCCATCGCGCGGGTCGCCGACCGGCTCAACCGGCGCAACATCGTTGCCGTCGCCTTTGCGTTCTGGAGCGCGATGACGGCGTTGTGCGGCGCTGCTTCGAGCGTCACTTCGCTGGCGCTGGCGAGGATCGGCGTCGGCATCGGCGAATCCGCGGGCTCGCCCGCCTCGCAATCCATGGTCGCTGATCTCTTCGCCAAGAATGAGCGTCCGCGCGCGCTCGGCATCTACGCCGTCGGCACCTATCTCGGCGTCTTCCTCGGCTATTTCGTCGGTGGCTACGTCAACCAGCACCATGGCTGGCGGATGGCGTTCTACGTCGCGGGCCTGCCCGGCATCCTGCTCGCTATTGTCCTGTGGCTGACGATCTCCGAGCCGAAGCGCGGCGCCATGCAGGAGAATTTCGTGCCCGAGCCGCTCGGGCCGACGCTGCGCTTCCTGGCCTCGCAGCAGAGCTTCATCATCGTGCTGATCGGCTTCTGTCTCACCACTTACACGAACTACGCGACCGCGGCCTGGATCCCGCCGTTCCTGGCGCGCGTGCACCATCTGTCGAGCGCCGAGATTGGCACCTATGCCGGCACCTTCAAGGGCCTCGCCGGCATGGCCGGCACCCTGCTCGGCGGCTTCGTGGTGGCGCAGGTCAGCCGCCGCGACGACCGCTGGAAGCTATGGGCTCCCGCCATCACCTCGGGCCTCGCCGGGCCGGTGTTCGCGCTCTGCATGCTGACTCAGGACTTTGCGATGATGGTCGCCATGCTGGCCCTGACCTCGTTTCTGGTCGGCTTCCATCTCGGACCGATCTTCGCGATCGCGCAGACCGTCGCCAAGCCGAGCATGCGCGCGCTGGCCTCCGCCCTCATCGCGCTCACCGCCACCTGCTTCGGCCAGGGCGTCGGTCCGCTCGCCGTGGGCGTGGTCAATGATGCCCTGAAGGGCGCTTACGGCGCCGACGCCGTGCGCTATTCCCTGCTCTCGGCGGCGGTCACGACCACGCTGGGGGCGCTCCTGTTCGTCTGGGCGGCGCAAACCATCCGCACCGACATCAAGCGAGCGAGCTAGGCGCCCATGAACGCCAGCATGTCCGCGATCAGGCGCTCGCTGTGCGTCAGCGGCAGCGGATGCGGGCCGCCTTCGTAGACGGTCAGCTTGCTGTCCTTGATTAGTTTTGCCGTCTTTGCACCGGTCAACGGCAGCGGCGCGCTGGCATCCTTGTCGCCCTGAACGATCAGCGTCGGGCGATCGATCTTGGCGGCTGCCGCTCGGAGATCGGCGAAGGCGATGGCCTTGCGGCAGGCCAGCGCCACCGGCAACGGCACGCTCAGCATCATCTCGCGGATCCAGGTCCGCCTGATCTCGGGTGTCTCGGCAGTGAAGAACGGCGCTTCGTTCGCCGCAATCCATTTGGGGAAGTCGCGCGCGATGGCCGCGTTGTCGGCCTCGATCATTGCCTTCGGCACCGCATCCGGATTGTCTTCGGTCTTGATCAGGAATGGCGTCGTCGGCGCAACCAGCACCACCCTTGCGATCCGGTCCGATCCGTATCGCCCGAGGTAGTTCACCGCCTCGGCGGTCCCCATCGAGAAGCCGACCAGTGTCACGTCGCGCAGGTCACGCGCCTCGATCAACGCGGCGACGTCGTCGGTCAGCGTGTTCAGGTCATAACCCGAGGACGGCATCTCGGACCGGCCATGCCCGCGCCGATCGGGCGCAACACAGCGGAAGCCATTTGCGTTGAGGGCGGCAATCTGGCTGCCCCACGTGCTAGCGTTGAACGTCCAGGCCGAAAGCAGCAGCACCGGTCGGCCGCTGCCCCAATCCTGCACGAAGAGTTTTGTGCCGTCCCTGGCCGTCACAAAGGACGGCCGTTCATTCCGCTGGGCCGCTGCTGCCACTGGCGCGCTCGCACCAGACGCTGCCGCGAAGGCGGTCCCAAACAACGTGGCTTCGAGGACGGTTCGACGGTTCATGGCGCTTCTCCCTTGCCGATACCCTTGCGGATCTGTCGGCCCATCGGTCTCGGCCGATGAAAACGATCATGACAAGGCGGGATCACCTCCGCGATTACGCGCCAGGTAAGATCGCTTAAGGCGCTCCCGCCGCCCGCAGGCGAAACCAGACAAACGGCCGGATGAAACCGTTTTGCGGAACCCGCGAAACCATCCGGAAACAGACCGTCCTTACAAGAAGAGCCATAGACGGCGGCAAAGCCCGTCGGGAGGCTCACATGAACCACTCAATTCACTCCGCTGATCGTGCGACCCACCTGAAGATCGTGGTGGTGGCGCTGGTGGCCGGCATTACGGTGGCCGGCTTCGGGATCGCAGCTCGCACCAATGCCGATTACAGCCAGACCACCCAGTCCGCCCACGTAATCAAGGCCGGCAAGCCCGTCGTCGTGACCAGCGCCGGGATGTCGGAGATCCGCTGACACCGCCCCGCTCCCGGCTGACAGAGGCCGCCGCCTGGCGGCCTTTTTTCGTTTTCCAGAGCAATGCTTAGCCGAGACCTGCCGGCGAAGCGCAACGTCCTTGACTTCACCCAGCCCCGCCTTTAAGTCCCCCCTCGTTCCGCGCGCTTTCAGCGAACCACGCGGGAGTAGCTCAGTTGGTTAGAGCGCCGGCCTGTCACGCCGGAGGTCGCGGGTTCGAGCCCCGTCTCTCGCGCCATTTTGGCAATTCCTTCATAGCCTTAGAACAAACTTCTAGATGCTTTTCGCGGCTCTGACGGTGATTGCCGGCATCCGTCGAGAACTCGCGCCATAGTCAGCCTAAGCCCGAATCGTCTAGGCCTTCCAGGACTTGGAGGGACCCCACGCTTTACCGGCTTTTCCGGGGCCCCCTTGTGATTGAGGAGCCCAGATATGGCTAAGAAGGACATGGCTAAGAAGGACTCGGCCAAGAAGGATTTGGGGAAAAAGGCTGCCGCTCCCGCCACCATCACGCTCAAGCACCTCGCCGCCGACATTGCGGAGAGCCAGGATCTGTCGAAGAAGCGCGCCGAGGCCGTCCTGACCGACATGGTCGAGCTCGTCACCAAGCACCTGAAGAAAGGCGACCGGGTCCGCATCGTCGGGCTTGGAATCCTCCAGGTCCGCAAGCGCGCCGCCCGCACCGGCCGCAATCCTGCCACGGGCGAGCCCATCCACATCAAGGCCAGCAAGAAGGTCGCCTTCCGCCCGGTCAAGGAGCTGAAAGAGGCGATCTGACCACTCACGTTTCGTTAAGCCTGATCCGCGTCCTCCGGCCGCAACGCGGCCCGGTTTTCTGGTATACCGCCTCTCTCCCCTGACCCGGCGGTTTGACCAGAAATGTCCTCCCTCACCTTTTCGCATACCGTGGCCGAGCGCTTCCTGCGCTACGTCACCATCGACACCCAGTCCGATCCGGAATCCCCGAGCTCGCCTTCGACGGAGAAACAGAAGGACCTCGGCCGCGTGCTCGTCGCTGAACTGAAGGCCATGGGCGTTGCGGACGCGCATCTCGACGATTACGGCTACGTCTATGCAACGATCCCGGCGAACACGACCAAGAAGGTGCCGGTGATCTGCTTCTGCTCGCACATGGACACCTCGCCCGACGTCACCGGCAAGGACGTCAAGCCGCAGATCCTGAAGAACTATCGTGGCGGCGACATCACGTTGCCGGGCGACACCAGCCAGGTGATCCGCTTCGCCGAACACCCCGCGCTGAAAAACCAGATCGGCAACGACATCATCACCACCGACGGCACCACGCTGCTCGGCGCCGACAACAAGGCCGGCGTCGCCGAGATCATGGATGCCGCGCATTTCTTCATCAACAATCCGCAAGTGAAGCACGGCACCATCAAGATCCTGTTCACGCCCGACGAGGAGATCGGCCGCGGCGTCGACAACGTCGACATCAAGAAGCTCGGCGCCGATTTCGGCTACACCATGGACGGCGAGAGCGCGGGCTGCGTCGAGGACGAGACCTTCTCGGCGGACGGCGCCACCATCACCATCAATGGCGTCAGCGCCCATCCCGGCTATGCCAAGGGCAAGATGGAGCACGCGATCAAGATCGCCGCCGCCATCGTCGAGCGCCTGCCCCGCGAAGGCTGCTCGCCCGAGACGACATCAGGCAAGCAGGGCTTTCTGCATCCGATCGGCATCGAGGGTGCGCTGGAGCAGGCGACGCTTTCCTTCATCGTGCGCGACTTCACGGAGGAAGGGCTGAAGGAAAAGGAGATCCTGCTCGAGAACATCGTCAAGGACGTGATGAAGGATTTTCCCCGCTCGACCTACACATTCGAGGTGCGGGAGCAGTACCGCAACATGAAGCAGGTGATCGATCGCCACCCGCACATCCTCGAATACGCCATCGAAGCGATCCGCCGCGCCGGCCTGCGCCCGATGCGCACCGCGATCCGCGGCGGCACCGACGGCTCGCGCCTGTCCTTCATGGGCCTGCCCTGCCCCAACATCTTCGCCGGCGAGCACGCATTTCACTCCCGGCTCGAATGGGTCAGCCGGCAGGACATGGAGAAGGCGGTGCAGACGATCGTCCACCTCGCCATGATCTGGGAGGAGAAGGCGTAAGGGCTGACGGGATGCCGTCATCGCAGGCGGAGCGCGTTTCGCGAAAAGTCTCGAGGACCGACATCTTGAGCATGGCAAGCTTCAGTCGCTTAGACTTAGGCTGGCGCTTTCCTTACGCTCGCTACCACTGCGATATTGCGTGGTCCGCCCGAAACCGCCTTGGGGTCGATCCGGTCCACCGGACAAAGGCGTTCGTAAAAGAACTGGCCTCCCGGTAACCGAGCAGCCACGCAATCTGGGAGATCGGTAGTTCCCGCTCCCGCAGGTATCGCTCGGCCAAAGCTGCTCGGATCCGGTCGAGAAGCTCGGAGAATGTTTCTTCCTCCGCCGCCAGCCCCCGCGCCAGCGTGCGGCGGCTCATGCCGAGGCGGCCGGCCACTTCCCCTACGTTCGCCGTGCCGTGGGGCAGCAGCTGGACGATCAACTGCTCCGCGCGGAATCGAAGGGTTGATCGGGAAAGCTTTCCTTTGCCAAGTGCCTCATTCGCGTAGTCGAGCAGCAGCCGATTGAGATAAGCGTCAGCACCGACGGAGGGCAAGCACGCGTCCGAGGCGGCAAACACGATCTCATCGGCGTCGGCTTCGAAGTCGATGGCACAGCCTAGAAGAGCACGAACGTCGAGAGGCACCGTCGTGCGATGGTGTCTCGTTCTGATTTGGCGCGGCGTCAATTGGCGGTTGGTCAAGTGCCGACAGACGCGGATCAAGGCTGCGAACCAGAACTCGATCTGATGGCGGTCCGAACCACGCTCCACGTTGACGTACTCGAGCGTGACAACGACGGCGCGGCCGAAACCGACCCGGATGCGGACGCCCTCATTGTTGAGCGAGCAGTAACGCTCGGCGTGCCGAAGCGCTTCGGCAAGACTCTCCGATGACGCCATGACGTAGTACAGCAGCCCGATCTGGCGGAGATCGAAATCCCGCGCCAGATGAAACCCCAGATGATCGTCACGCAACTCCCGTGCGGCGGCTTCGAGCAACTTGATCTGGGTCTCCACCCCGAGACGATGACTTGGATCCTCGATCACCTCGAGCGTCAATCCGGCTCTCGACACAAATCGCGCCAGGTCCTTTCCGGCTTTGCGGATCCGCTCGCACGCAAGCCTCGCAATCCCGCCTGTCGAGTTGGGTACAGCACCGAGACGATCGGGTTTGACATAGCGCATGGCAGGGCGTGCCTTGGCACGTTGGCTCAAAAAGCCAATTTCTCGGCACTTGATCGCAAGACGGACCTCCCATCCTCCCGTACGAGAGGTCGATCGCCCCGCGCGCTGTTTCTACAGGATCGCGACGACGACAATCTTCGTTGATTTGGATCAACGAAACTGACCCCGGGCGAGACCGCAGTGCAAAGACCACTTCGACATCCTGAAGAACCGAAGCCCCGGGCCAGATAGACCATGGCGCTGGAGCGTGAAACGGTTGAGCTGCTGGTTCAAGCGGTGAAAATCTGCTATTTCGGAAACGATCGACAGGGATTGCACGATCGGGAATGGATGGTGCTGCGTTTTCTGTCGCGCGCCAACAGGTTTTCACGAACTCCCTCGGCGGTTGCCGCCCTCACTGGCACGGCCAGGGCAACCGCTTCGCAGATCGTGAAGATCCTTGAAGCAAAGTCTTACCTGGCGCGAAGACCTTCAAAACGAGACGGGCGCTCGACGACACTTGTCGTGACCTCTCAGGGTGAGAGGCTTCTGGCCCTGCACGATCCGCTCAACGGTTTGTTGGACGCAATCACTTCGCTGATTCCCGAAGAATGTCTCAGGCTAAGGGACTCGCTTGGCAAAATCTTGAATCGCATCGATACCGCGGATCGTCAGCCGGCGGTGGGCGCCTGCCGCGACTGCATGTTTCTCGCCGAATCTGGCATAAAGCGGCCGTCCCATGGCCGGGCGCGGACAAACACGGAGCTTCGGTGCCGCCTTCACCGCGCGCCGATCGCGGCCGGCGAGGTCGACCTTCTCTGCACGACTTTCGCGCGCGCTACCGCAACTGGCCCAAAGCCCGCGTGACGTCGTGATCCGATGTCCCACCTGAGTGATCTGGCAACAGAAGTATTGGCGTTCTCGTCAAGGCAACATGGCCGGGATCGCTCCCGGCCATCGTCCTGCATGTCAAGGCACCGGCATCGCACGCGGAGAGCGATGGAAGCGGTTCGAGCTCGCCATCCAGTTCGGCAGCGGCTCGCCGTCGCGATGGCGGCCGCCGGCCACCGCCGCAGCCCAGGCCACCGCAGCGCCGATCAGGGCTGCTGCCGCAACCGAGAAGGCGACGATGATGGAGTTACGCCGTGCCCGGTTGATCGCCGTCCTCGAATCCGCAATCGCCGCGTCGACCCGTCGTTCCGAGTCGGGTGCCGCGAGGCCCGTCAGCGCGGCCACCTGCTGCACCAGGTAGGTCCGGTCATCGGTGCTGACGCCGCTGTGGCTCGATGACGTCATCAGGATGCGCCCGGCTTCGGCACGAGGTTCCCTGAGGTCGGTGTTGGGGGGCCGCCGCGCTACACGAAACAGCTTGTCCAACTCGTAGCTCAACAGAGGCTCGGCCGCGGACGTATTGCTGGCCGAACTGCGCATCGGCGAACGGTCAACCGCAGCCGCGCCGAGCATGGCGAGCAGCGCGGCACCAAGCAGCACGGCAAGCGCCCAGGACATCAGCCCATGCAGCCCATCCCGCCGTTCGCCGTCGTCTTCGATCGTTGTGACCGCCGGGGCTGGTCGCGTCGTCCGGCCGGCGATATAGCCGCCAAAGCCGAAGCTGACGATCGCCTGAATGATCAGGTACAGCCCCGACAGCAAAGCCAGTGCCGCCGATGCATCGCGCCATGTCGGCGAGGCTGAACTGACGCCTAGGCCGACGGCGACTCCAAATCCGACCAGGATGAACGACATTGCGCCGGCAGCCAAAGCGCCTGCGATGACCGAGCTCCACTGGATGGTGCGCCGGTCGTCGGCAGCGACCCCGCCACCTTCCATGATGTCTTCCCGTATGAGAGTTTCCATCGTCATCGCCGCTCTCTCAACGCAGGCCGAAGAACGACAAGATCGCCATGACCACCACGATCAAGCCGATGAGATAAATCAATCCGTCCATGGTCTGTCCTCCTCAGTTTCTCCTCGTCGCTAATCACAACGAACAAGGAACGTTCCAAATTGGACCGAACCTGCGGGAACGAACCGGCGCGATGCGGATTATCTGTCCAAGTCCCAAGGATGAAGTTTGTGAGCACGAAAGCCCCAGCCGGTCAGTCCCGGCTGGGGCTTTCTTGTTGGGCGGCGGTTCCTGTCCTATGTTAACGACGCCGGCTCGCCGATCATCAAGGATGCGGTCGGGGCGGAACTTCCGGATCGGGAGAGCAGCGTGGATCGCAGGACCGCGTGCCTTCATCAGGCAGATGCATTCCGGGAAAAGGCAATCGCCGATCCCGAGCACCACGACCAGTGGATCGATGAAGCCATCAAATGGCTGGAACGCGCCATGGAAGCCGGCTGTCGCGCCGTCGTCACGGTCGAAGCCGGCCACACCGGCGACATGCCGGACGCAGCACGCGGAGCGGTAGCCGATGCTCAGCTGAGTTTGATCACGCGCCAATGAGAAGAGCTGCCGTCTTCGCCATCGCTGCGGCAATTGTTCCAGGCACGTAACAATGTTGCGGGTCGACACTGTTCCGGCCCCCATGCTAGGCCGGGCGCAGACCGCAACCAGAGTGACGTCGTGCTCGCCAACCGCCAGCCCTCAGGATCTTGCCGGCCGCGCAACTGGCGCGGGCTGCTGTCTGTGCTGATCGCGGTTGTCTACCTGCTCGCGGGCGCGCTGCATGGTCTGCACGACATCGACGTCACCACGCCGGGTGGCGGCTCGGAGATCAGCGCGGTCCTTGACGGCTCCACAGATCACAACGACCACAAGGCAATCGGTGGGCATCATTGCCATGGCTGCTTCTCGGTGACGGTGGCGCAGCCGGCGCCACCGGCCACATCGATCGGGCTCGTGTCCGCATCGCGCCCGCAACCCGCACCCCGGCTCGCCGGCATTGTTCCCGATACCGACTCCCCGCCTCCCAAACAGATCGCCTGAACGGATTTGGTCGGGCGCCATTCGCGCCCATGAGGTTCATCCTTCACAGGTCGGTTTCATGTTTTGCAGGGGAATGGCCGCGCGCCTGGCGTGCGCGGCAGCGTGTCTGATTGCCGGATCGGCGCTTGCGCCGTCTCACGCCCAGACTCTGACGATGCGGAGTGCGCTCTCGCGCGCGCTGGCCACAAGCCCGCGGCTGACCGCGGCGGAGCGCGATGTCGGTATCGCCACGGGCCAGCGCATCCAGGCAGGTGCGCTTCTCAATCCGGAACTGACCTACGAACAGGACAATTCGTTCGGGTCCGGCATCTATCGCGGCACGCGATCGGCCGAGACCACGCTGCAGATCAGCCAGGCCTTCGAGCTGTTCGGCAAGCGCGACGCGCGGATTGCAGCTGGTGTCGCCGGCATCGAGGTCGCCGCGATCCAGCGCAAGGCCGTCAGGCTGGAGGTGCTGTCGGAGACCGCGATCGCGTTCCTCAGCGTGCTCGGCGCACAGCGGCGCATCCAGATCCTCGACGAGCAGATCACCGCCATTGACCGGCTGACACCCCTTTTACGCCGCCGCGTCGAGGCCGGCGCCTCCTCGCCGGCCGAGACCGGCCGTGCGGAAGTGGCATCCGCCCTCGTAAAGGCCGACCGCGAGCGGTTCAAGGCGACGCTGGCCAGCGCCCGGCGCGAGCTTGCGGTCTTGATGGGCGACGCGGCTCCGAAATTCGGCGAGGTCTCCGGACGGCTCGACACCATGGGACGCCCCCCGACATTCCAGTCGGTCGTCGCCGCGATCGATGCCAATCCGCAGCTGGTGCGCTGGACCGCGATCTATGCCCAGCGCAACGCCGAGCTGCTGCTGGCGCGGCTGCGGCCCTACCCCGACGTCCGGATCGCCGCCGGCTGGCGCCATTTCAACGAGACCAATGACGACGCGGCGCGCCTCACCGTCTCGGTGCCGATCCCCGTGTTCGACCAGAACCAGGGCAATATCCTCTCGGCGCAGGAAAGCCTCGCCAAGACCAGGGCCGAGCGCGAGGCCAACCGCAACACGCTGATCGTGGTCGCCGGCCGCGCCTACGACTCGCTCCAAGGCTCGCTGCGCGAACTCGCGGTGCTGCGCGAGAGCGCCATACCCAAGGCGACCGAAGCCTCTGACGCCATCGCGCAAGGCTACGGCCAGGGCCGCTTCAGCCTGCTCGAAGTGCTCGACGCCCAGGCGAGCGTCACCCAGGCGCGGCTGCGCGAGCAGGAGGCGCTGCAGAATTTCCACGCGGGGGTGGCGACCATCGAAGGCCTCGTCGGCAATCCCTTCACGCTGGCGCGGGAGAGCGCACGATGAAGACGTCCTCCACCATCCTCGTCGCATTGTTTGCCGCCGCACTCGGCGCATACGGCTATTCCCTGCTAGGCCCGGCCAGGGTGGAGCACGCCCAACACGCCGCGGACAAGAAGCCGGAGAAGCCGAACGACCATGTCGAGCAGGACGAGCACGGCGCCGACCGGATCCGCATCTCCGACGTCAAGCTCGCAGCCGCAGGCGTGACGCTGGCAGAAGCCGGGAGCGTCACGCTGACCGACACGCTCGCCTTCAACGGCATCCTGCGCGCCAACCAGGAAGCCGTGGTGCAGGTGACGCCGCGCTTTCCGGGCGTCGCCAAATCGATCCAGAAGCGCATCGGCGACAAGGTCGGCAAGGACGATCTGCTCGCCGCGATCGAGAGCAACCAGAGCCTCACCGTCTACGAGCTCAAGGCGCCGATTGCCGGCACCGTCATCGAACGGCAGATCTCGCTCGGCGAATACGCCTCCGAGCAAAAGCCGGCCTTCGTCGTCGCCGACCTCTCCACCATCTGGGTCGATCTGTCGATCTACCGACAGGACCTGCGGCGCGTTCGCCTCAACGACGAGGTGCTGATCGATCCCGACGACGGCCGTGGCGAAATCAAGGGCACGATCTCCTACATGGCCCCGATCGGCAGCAGCGAGACCCAGACCGCGCTGGCGCGCGTGGTGCTGCCAAATCCGGACGGACGCTTGCGTCCCGGCCTGTTCGTCACGGCACGGCTGATCCTCGCCGCGCGCAACGTCGCGGTTGCCGTGCGCCGAAGCGCGATCCAGACGCTGGAGAACAGGACCATCGTGTTCGTCCGCGAGGATGGCGACAAGATCGAAGCGCGCCCGGTGGAGCTTGGCGATTTCGATCCCCGCCACGTCGAGATCAGGGCCGGCCTATCGGCTGGCGAGCATTACGTCGCGGAAAACAGCTTTGTCGTGAAGGCGGAGATGGGCAAGGGCGAGGCCGAGCATGATTGAGCGTCTCATCGCCGTCTCGCTGCAGCAGCGCTGGCTCGTCCTGCTGCTCGCGCTCGGCGCCGTCGCTTTCGGCGCCTGGAATTTCCAGCGCCTTCCGATCGACGCCGTCCCCGACATCACCAACGTCCAGGTCCAGATCAACACCCGCGCCCCCGGCTATTCGCCGCTGGAAACCGAGCAGCGCATCACCTTTCCCGTCGAGACCGCAATGGGCGGGCTGCCCAAGCTCGACTACACCCGCTCGCTGTCGCGCTACGGCCTGAGCCACGTGACGGTCGTCTTCAAGGACGGCACGGACATCTATTTTGCCCGCCAGCTCGTCGGCGAACGGATCCAGCAGGTGAAGGACCAGCTCCCGGTCGGCGTCGAGGTCGCGATGGGACCGGTCTCGACCGGGCTCGGCGAAATCTTCATGTACACCGTCGAGGCCAAGGCGGGCGCGAAGACCCAACTTGGCCACGACTATTCGCTGACCGATTTGCGCACCGTGCAGGACTGGATCATCAAGCCGCAGCTTCGCAACGTGCCGGGGGTGATCGAGGTGAACACCATCGGCGGCTTCGAGCGGCAATTCCACGTGCTGCCCGATCCCGGCAAGCTGATGGCCTACCGGCTCGGCTTTCGCGACGTCATGACGGCGCTCGCCGCCAACAACGCCAATGTCGGCGCCGGCTATATCGAGCGCAACGGCGAACAATATCTGGTCCGCTCGCCGGGCCAGGTAGGCAATGTCGGCGAACTCAGGGACATCGTCATCGGCTCGCGCGGCGGCAATCCCGTCAGGATCAGGGATATCGCGACCGTTACCGAAGGCCGCGACCTGCGCACGGGAGCCGCGACGCGCGATGGCGAGGAAACCGTGCTCGGCACCGCCATGCTGTTGATCGGCGAGAACAGCCGCACCGTGGCGCGCCGTGTCGCGGCCCGGCTTGAGGATATAGCCAAATCGCTGCCCGACGGCGTCGTGACGCGGACCGTCTACGACCGCACTGATCTGGTCGAAGCCACCATCCGCACGGTCGAGAACAATTTGGTGGAGGGCGCGGCGCTGGTCGTGGCCGTGCTGTTCCTGATCCTCGGCAACATCCGCGCCGCGCTGGTGGTGGCCTGCGTCATTCCGCTGTCCATGGCCATGACGGTCACCGGCATGGTCGAGACCAGGGTCAGTGCGAACCTGATGAGCCTGGGCGCGATCGATTTCGGCATCATCGTCGACGGCGCCGTGATCATCGTCGAGAACTGCCTGCGCATGCTGGCCGAGGCCCAGCGCGAGAAAGGCGGCCTGCTCACGATCTCCGAACGGCTGCGCGCGATCCGGCGCGGGTCGAGCGAGGTCATCAAGCCGAGCCTGTTCGGAACACTGATCATCGCGGTGGTCTACCTGCCCGTGCTGACGCTGACCGGCGTCGAAGGCAAGATGTTCACGCCCATGGCGCTGACGGTGCTGATGGCGCTGGGCGCCGCGGTGCTGTTCTCAATCACCTTCGTCCCGGCGGCGGTCGCCATCTTCGTCACCGGCAAGGTATCCGAACAAGAAAACCTGTTCATGCGGCTGGCGAAGCGCGCCTATCTCCCCCTGCTCCGGCTTGCGATCGACCATCGCCTCGGCGTCGCAATCATGGCCGCCATCATCGTGGTCGCAAGCTGCGTTGCCGCCGCGCGCATGGGCGGTGAGTTCATTCCGAGCCTGGACGAAGGCGACGTCGCGCTGGCCTCGATCCGGATTCCCGGCACCAGCCTGACCCAGTCGCTGGACCTGCAAAAGGCGCTGGAGAAGCGCATCAAGCAGATTCCGGAGGTGAAGGAGTTCTTCACCCGCATCGGCACCGCGGAGATCGCAACCGATCCGATGTCGCCGGCGCAGACCGACGGCTACATCATGCTGAGGCCGCGCGCCGAATGGCCCGACCCGGGCAGGCCCAAGTCGGACGTGATCGAGGCCATCGACCGTGCCGCAGACGACATCCCAGGCAGCGCCTATGAGATCTCCCAGCCGATCCAGTTCCGCGTCAACGAGCTGATCTCCGGTGTGCGCAGCGACGTTGGCGTCAAGGTCTTCGGCGACGATCTCGATATCCTGCAAGGCGCGGCAAAACAGGTGGAGGCGGCGATCCGCCGTATTCGCGGCGCCAGCGACGTCAAGATCGAGCAGATCTCTGGCCTGCCGATCCTCACCGTCCGTCTCGACCGCCAGGCGCTCGCCCGGTACGGGCTCAGCATCAGCGAGGTGCAGGGCATTGTCGAAATCGCGGTGGGCGGCAAGTCGGCCGGCAAGCTGTTCGAGGGCGACCGTCGCTTCGACATCGTCGTGCGCCTGCCGGAACACCTGCGCGGCAATCTCGAGGCCATCCGGGCGATCCCGATCCCGCTGCCGCCGGGCGAGGAAGCAGCAGTCGGTGCGCCAATCCGGACGGCATTGCCCGCCCCGCCCCTCGCCCAGATGCGCTATGTGCCACTGTCGTCGGTCGCAACCGTCGATGCGACGCCCGGCCCCAACCAGATCAGCCGCGAGAACGGCAAGCGGCGCATCGTCGTCACTGCCAATGTCCGCGCGCGCGATCTCGGCTCCTTCGTCACCGAGGCGGAGGCAGCCGTCGCAGAGAAGGTCAAGCTGCCACCGGGCTATTGGATCGGCTGGGGCGGACAGTTCGAGCAATTGGTCTCGGCGACCAAGCGGCTGACGCTGGTCGTGCCGGTGGCGCTGCTGCTGGTGTTCCTGCTGCTGTTCATGGGCATGGGATCGGCGGCGGATGCGGCGCTCGTGTTCTCCGGCGTGCCGCTGGCGCTGACCGGCGGCGTCATGGCGCTGCTGCTGCGCGGCATCCCGCTGTCGATCAGCGCCGGCGTCGGCTTCATCGCGCTGTCGGGCGTGGCCGTGCTCAACGGGCTCGTCATCATCGCCTTCATCGAGCGGCTGCGCAGCGAGGGGCACCCCGTCGCCGACGCGGTCCGCGAGGGCGCGCTGACACGCCTGCGTCCGGTGCTGATGACGGCGCTGGTGGCGTCCCTCGGCTTCGTACCAATGGCCCTTGCCACCGGGGCCGGCGCCGAGGTGCAGCGGCCGCTTGCAACCGTGGTGATCGGCGGCATCATCTCCTCGACCGTCCTGACGCTCCTGGTGCTGCCGGCGCTCTACGTGCTGTTCCGCCGTGACGGGGCTGCCGAAACGCCTACAATGACGCCTGATTTGGCAGCTTCCGGGGAGCGCTAGAGGTGGGCAGCCACGACCATCACGGTCATCATCACCATGATCATGCCGGTCATTCGCATGGTCATGGGCATAGCCACGCGCATGTCCATGCGCCCGCCAGTTTCGGCAAGGCGTTCGCGATCGGCATCTCGCTCAACACGGCGCTGGTGGTGGCCGAGGCCGTCTACGGCTATATCGGCAACTCCACTGCCCTGCTTGCCGACGCCGGCCATAATCTTTCCGACGTGCTCGGCCTGGTCGTGGCCTGGTGCGCATCGATCGCGGCGCGGCGCGCGCCGAGCGGACGCTTCACTTATGGCCTGCGCGCCTCCACCATCCTGGCGGCGCTGGCGAACGCGGTGTTCCTGCTGGTCGCAACCGGCGCGATCGGCTGGGAAGCGTTTTTGCGCCTCCGTGAACCGGAGCCTGTCGCCGGCATCACCGTGATGGTCGTCGCCGGCATCGGCATCCTCATCAACGGTTTTACCGCCATGCTGTTCGCGCGCGGACGCAAGGACGACATCAACATCGAAGGCGCCTATCTGCACATGGCGGCCGACGCCGCGGTCTCGCTCGGCGTCGTCGTCTCGGCGGCGCTGATCATCTGGACCGGCTGGCTCTGGCTCGATCCCGTCACCAGCCTCGTCATCTGCGCCACCATCCTCTGGAGCACCACCAGCCTGCTGCGCGGCTCCCTCGACATGTCGATGGCGGCGGCGCCCAGGGGCACCGACATTGCCGCGATCAAGATCCTTCTGCTGGGGAGGCCCGGCGTCACTGCGATCCACGATCTCCACGTCTGGCCGATCTCGACCACCGAGACGGCGCTGACCTGCCACCTCGTCATGCCCACCGGCGCCGGCGATGCCTTCCTGATGGAGACCGCGCAGATGCTGAAGAGCTCCCACCGCATCGGCCACACCACCCTTCAGGTCGAGACCCATCCCGACAACGGCTGCGCGCTGGCGCCGGATGATGTGGTGTGAGGAAGCTGCGTGGGGGCTGCAATCTCCGCTGTCGTCCCGGACAAGCGCAGCGAAGCGGAGCGCTGATCCGGGACCCATAGCCACAGGGAGTAGTTTAACGAAGACTCGTGGTTATCAGCCTCGTGCCGCAACTTCTCGCTGGGGTTATGGGTCCCGGCCCCGTGCGCAATTGCGCACTAGGCCGGGACGACACCGAGTGTTTGGCGACGGCGACGCCTAGACAGCGACGCCTACGCCGCCTTCGCCGTCACGATCCAGATCGCGCCCTGGAGCGCCACGCTCTGCCCCTTCAGGAACGGCGCCAGCATCTCGCGGATCGAGGCTTTTGCCGCGGTATATGTCTCCGGAGGATGGCCCTGCAGCGCGCGGCTGGCCGGGCCGATCTGGAGCGAGCCCTCGACGGCGGCATCGAGCCCGCCGCCGATCGCGACATCCATCGCGAGATTGTGCGGCTCCATCGCGACGTCGACGAAGCCCGCGCCTTTCAGGATGCGTGTCAGGTGCTCTTCGGAAGCAAAGGCGAACGGGCCCGGCTCGTCCGGCCCGACCGGTGGCATCTTGGGCACATGTTTGTAGACCGCCATCAACGGCGCCATCATCCAGGGATTTTCCTTCGGCTCGCGCCAGCAGGCAAACGCCAGCCGCCCCGTCGGCTTCAGTGCGCGGCGGAGATTAGTGAAAGACGCGATCGGATCGGCGAAGAACATCACGCCGAAGCGCGAGGCCAGCAGGTCAAAACTCGCCGGCTCGAACGAATGCACCGTCGCATCCGCCAGCACGAAATCGAGCGGCAGGCCTTTTGGCGCAAACGCGCGTGCCTGCGACAGCATCGGCTCGGAGACGTCGAGCCCGAGCGCGAAGCCATCAGGCGCGACAGCCTTCGCGAACGCGAACGTCGTCGCACCGGAGCCGCAGCCGACGTCGAGGACGCGCTCACCCGGCTTCGGCCAGGCGCGGGCGATCAGCACGTCGGCAATGGGCCCGAGCAGGCTCTCCTGCGCCGCATGGCGATCGGCCCAGCGCTGCCCGCTGGGGCCATTCCAGTAAGCGATCTGATCGGCGTTCTGCTCGTGTCCGCTCGGTTGTTCCATTGGAGCCTCTGTCGTTTTGCCGGTCGTGATACCACGCCGGAAGCTCATCAAGCGGCCCAAATGAGAGCAGTTTGCGGTGTGGCCGCCTCTTGCTCCAACACCCGCGGGGGCGCTAAAGAGGCGCCGTGGGGCGGTTAGCTCAGCTGGTTAGAGCATCTCGTTTACACCGAGAGGGTCCGCGGTTCGAATCCGTGACCGCCCACCAGCCTTCGCTCGCTCGCGGGCTACGGCTGGGCAACCCGAAGCTCAATCCCCCGGCCGGCCCGGCAGCAGCGGCACCGCGTCGATCCAGACCGCCGCCGACTGGCACCAGATCTGCCTGATGGGCCGCAATGTGTCGCGCTGGCGGATGCTGCCCCAGCGGATACCCCAGTCGTCCTCCTGGTCGCCCTCGCCGCTCGTGAACAGCGGGGAACCGCACTCGGCACAGAAGTGCTGAAAGCGCATCCGGCCGTTGGCGCCACGCTTGCCGTAGATCCTGGGGGTTCCGCTGGTCAGCTTCACGTCGACCTTGGTGCAGATCGCGGTCACCCTGAACGGCGAGCCCGTCAGGGTCTGGCAGTCCCGGCAGTGGCAGACCGACACCGTCTCGGGATCGATCTCCGCTTCAAAGGTGATCTGGCCGCAATGGCATTGCCCGTCGATGTGCATTGTCGTCATCCGCTGCCCCCAAACAAAAACGGCGCCCGAAGGCGCCGTTTTATCATCTTTTTCGAGCTGCGATCTCAGTGAGCGGTCAGGCCGCCAGCGGCTTCGTCGCCGTCCGGCTTCACCGTCACCTTGGTGTCCTCTTCCCAGACGATCGGCACCGGCTTCTTCACCAGCGCCTTGGCGACGACGTCGTCGAGGCGGGAGACCGGGATGATCTCCATGCCGCCCTTGATCGCATCGGAAATCTCCGTGAGATCCTTGGCGTTGTCCTCGGGGATCAGCACCGTCTTGATGCCGCCGCGGGCAGCAGCCAGCAGCTTCTCCTTCAGGCCGCCGATCGGCAGCACGCGGCCGCGCAGCGTGATCTCGCCGGTCATCGCGACATCGTGGCGGACCGGGATGCCGGTCATGACCGAGATGATTGCGGTGGCCATCGCCACGCCCGCCGACGGACCGTCCTTCGGCGTCGCGCCTTCCGGCACGTGCACGTGGATGTCGCGCCGGTCGAACAGCGGCGGCTCGATGCCGTAGACGATCGCGCGCGAGCGGACGTAGGACGCCGCTGCCGAGATCGACTCCTTCATCACGTCGCGCAGATTGCCCGTGACCGTCATCTTGCCCTTGCCGGGCATCATGACGCCTTCGATCGTCAGCAACTCGCCGCCGACATCGGTCCAGGCAAGTCCGGTGACGATGCCGACCTGCGGCTCGCTCTCGATCTCGCCGAAGCGGTACTTCGGGACGCCGAGGAACTCTTCCAGAGTCTTCTCGGTGACCTTGACCGACTTCTTCTTGGAGATCATCAGCTCCTTC
Source organism: Bradyrhizobium sp. F1.13.3 (assembly GCF_040548265.1). Classification (NCBI taxonomy): domain Bacteria; kingdom Pseudomonadati; phylum Pseudomonadota; class Alphaproteobacteria; order Hyphomicrobiales; family Nitrobacteraceae; genus Bradyrhizobium; species Bradyrhizobium sp. F1.13.3. Next base: position 295,087 of record NZ_JBEPRI010000007.1, read on the forward strand.
ACCGCCTTGCGGGCGAGTGTGGAGAGCTCACGCTCCAGGTTACGCACGCCCGCTTCGCGGGTGTAGCGGCGGATCAGAAGCAGCAGCGCGTCGTCGTCGATCGAGAACTCCTTGGAGTCCAGGCCATGCTTGGACACCGCGTTCGGGATCAGGTGCTTGCGCGCGATCTCGACCTTCTCGTTCTCGGTGTAGCCCGCGATCCGGATTATCTCCATGCGGTCCATCAGGGGGCCGGGAATATTGAGCGTATTCGCGGTCGTGATGAACATCACGTTAGACAGATCGTAGTCGACCTCGAGGTAGTGGTCGTTGAAGGTCGCGTTCTGCTCGGGGTCTAGGACCTCGAGCAGCGCCGAGGACGGATCGCCGCGGAAATCGGCGCCCATCTTGTCGATCTCGTCCAGCAGGAACAGCGGATTGGACGACTTCGCCTTCCGCATCGACTGGATGATCTTGCCGGGCATCGAACCGATATAGGTGCGACGATGACCGCGGATCTCGGCCTCGTCGCGCACGCCGCCGAGCGAGACGCGAACGAATTCGCGCCCCGTCGCCTTCGCGATCGATTTGCCGAGCGAGGTCTTGCCGACGCCGGGAGGGCCGACCAGGCACAGGATCGGGCCGGTCAACTTGTTGGCGCGCGACTGCACGGCGAGATACTCGACGATGCGGTCCTTGACCTTCTCCAGCCCATAGTGATCGGCATCCAGAACCGCCTGCGCGGCCTCCAGATCCTTCTTCACCTTGGACTTCTTGTTCCACGGGATCGACAGCAGCCAATCCAGATAGTTGCGCACGACAGTCGCTTCCGCGGACATTGGCGACATCTGGCGCAGCTTCTTCAATTCATGCTGCGCCTTCTCGCGCGCTTCCTTGGAGAGCTTGGTCTTGGAGATCTTCTCTTCGAGATCGGCGAGCTCGTCGCGACCGTCGTCGTCGCCGAGCTCCTTCTGGATCGCCTTCATCTGCTCGTTGAGATAGTACTCGCGCTGGGTCTTCTCCATCTGGCGCTTGACGCGCGAGCGGATGCGCTTCTCGACCTGGAGCACCGAGATCTCGCTCTCCATCAGGCCCAGCACCTTCTCGAGGCGCTGCGTGACCGACAGCGTCTCCAGGATGCCCTGGCGATCCGCGATCTTGACGGCGAGATGCGAGGCGACGGTGTCGGCGAGCTTGGCGAAATCGGTGATCGCCTGCACGACGCCGACCACCTCGGCCGAGATCTTCTTGTTGAGCTTCACATAGCTCTCGAAGTCGGACACGACCGAGCGCGCCATGGCCTCCGCCTCGACCGACTTCGCATCGGTGTCAGCGAGCGCAATCGCCGTTGCTTCGTAATAGTCGGCGCGATCGGTGTACTTCTGCACGCGCGCTCGCTCGAGCCCTTCGACCAGCACCTTCACGGTGCCGTCGGGAAGCTTCAAGAGCTGGAGCACGCTGGCAAGCGTACCGGTCTCGTAAATGGAATCGGGTGCCGGATCATCGTCGGACGCGTTCTTCTGGGTCGCGAGCATGATCAGCGCGTCGTTCTTCATCACCTCTTCGAGCGCGCGGATCGACTTCTCGCGGCCGACGAAGAGCGGAACGATCATGTGCGGGAAGACGACGATGTCGCGCAGCGGCAGCACGGGATAAGCGTGCGTTTCGCCATGAACGATGGTTGGCCTGGGTTTTGGATTGGTCATGGCCTTTTCCTTTTGCTTTGCCCCCTTGCACGCAGCCCGCCATGCTCATGCGCAACCGCCACAAGGTGCCGAGGTGATCGGCAAAACCGGTCGGTCCTTTTGAGGTTGGACCGGCTCGCCGGATCGGAACTGAGGCGAATCTTGAAGAGAATTTTTGCTCGCCGCCGACATTAGGTGGCTATCGACCCGGGGGGTGTCAAGTCATTGAAGACGCGCGCCATCAGGCGCTTACGCACGCAAATAAGCGACGCAACACCGGCTGCGGAGATACTTTCCGCAGCCCTTGCTTGAGGAGACGATTGGAGCGTTCCAGCGCCGCAAATCAGGCGCTGGCGTTCTCAACGGCGCGATCGGACCGATCGGCGTAGATGTAGAGCGGACGCGCCGTTCCTTCCACGACTTCGCGGGAAATCACGACTTCTTCCACACCTTCGAGGCCCGGCAGGTCGAACATGGTCTCGAGCAGGATCGCCTCGAGGATCGAACGCAGCCCGCGCGCACCGGTCTTGCGCTCGATCGCCCTTCGGGCCACCGCGCCAAGCGCCTCGTCGGCGAAGGTCAGCTCGATGTTCTCCATCTCGAACAGCCGCTGGTACTGCTTCACCAGCGCGTTCTTCGGCTCGACCAGGATCTTCTTGAGCGAAGCTTCGTCCAGATCCTCCAGCGTCGCCACGACGGGCAGACGGCCGACGAATTCCGGGATCAGGCCGTACTTCAGGAGATCCTCCGGCTCTACGTGACGGAATATCTCGCCGGTACGGCGGTCTTCCGGCGCGAGCACCTGGGCGGCGAAACCGATCGAGGTCGAACGTCCGCGTGCCGAGATGATCTTTTCAAGACCCGAGAACGCACCGCCGCAGATGAACAGGATGTTGGTGGTGTCCACCTGCAGGAATTCCTGCTGCGGATGCTTGCGCCCGCCCTGCGGCGGGACCGAAGCCACCGTGCCTTCCATGATCTTGAGCAGTGCCTGCTGCACGCCCTCTCCCGACACGTCGCGCGTGATCGAGGGATTGTCGGACTTGCGGCTGATCTTGTCGATTTCGTCGATATAGACGATGCCGCGCTGGGCACGCTCGACATTGTAGTCGGCGGCCTGGAGCAGCTTCAGGATGATGTTCTCGACGTCCTCGCCGACATAGCCGGCTTCGGTCAGCGTCGTCGCATCCGCCATCGTGAACGGCACGTCCAGGATGCGAGCGAGCGTCTGCGCGAGCAGCGTCTTGCCCGAACCGGTCGGACCGATCAGCAGGATGTTCGACTTCGCAAGCTCGACGTCGTTGTGCTTGGTCTGGTGGTTGAGGCGCTTGTAGTGATTATGCACCGCGACCGAGAGGACCTTCTTCGCATGGTTCTGGCCGATCACGTAATCGTCCAGCACCTTGCAGATTTCCTTCGGCGTCGGAATCCCGTCGCGCGACTTCACCAGCGAGGATTTGTTCTCCTCGCGAATGATGTCCATGCAGAGCTCAACGCACTCGTCGCAGATGAAGACCGTGGGACCCGCGATCAGTTTGCGCACTTCGTGCTGGCTCTTGCCGCAGAACGAGCAATACAGCGTGTTCTTGGAGTCGCTCGTGCCGACCTTACTCATTCATGTCTCCGTCCGCGGTTCGATCCCGTCCGCTCGATCGCCCTATTCCGGCACGACAGCCGGTACAGTCCTTCAAATAGAGCAAATTCCGTACCAAAAAAGACCCTACGCGTTACATGCCGTGCGAATCACGGTCACTCGATATCTCCGCGATCATAGCCGATCAGTCGTAGCGAACCATGCTGTCACCCGACTATCAAGAATTCGCTAATCGAGGGGCGCCGGCTACCCGTGACAATACCGTGATTTCCGGTCTTGGCACGGGCGAAGTGATCGAAATCACCCCGGCGTTGCTGGATTGCCACGAAAAACAAGCACGAAAGCGGAACTTTCTGCCTGTCGCAGGGCGCAAAACTGCGTTTTGCGACGCGCGCACGTGTCCTTAACGTGAACGCTCCCTGATGGTGCCGGCGATCCCAAAGGGGTCGCCGTCACAGTAGTGCTACGGGGTCTTCGGCGCCGCGGTTTCCTCGGCGCGCTTGTCGATAACCCTGTCGACCAGGCCAAACTCCTTGGCGTCGCTCGCGGTCAGGAACTTGTCGCGTTCCAGTGCATCCTCGATCGCCTTGTAGGTCTGGCCGGTGTGTTTCACGTAGATCTCGTTGAGCCGCTTCTTCAGGTTCAGGATTTCCTGGGCGTGCAGCATGATGTCGGTGGCCTGGCCCTGGAAGCCGCCGGAGGGCTGATGCACCATGATGCGCGCGTTCGGCAGCGAGAAGCGCATGTCCTTCTCGCCGGCACAGAGCAGCAACGAGCCCATCGAGGCGGCCTGTCCCGTGCACAGCGTCGAGACCGGCGGGCGAATGAACTGCATGGTGTCGTAGATCGCGAGGCCCGACGTCACCACGCCGCCCGGCGAGTTGATGTACATCGAGATTTCCTTCTTCGGATTTTCCGCCTCAAGGAACAACAGCTGCGCGACGATCAGCGTCGACATGCCGTCCTCGACCGGCCCGGTCAGGAAGATGATGCGCTCCTTCAGAAGGCGCGAGAAAATGTCGTAGGCGCGCTCGCCACGGTTGGTCTGCTCGACCACCATGGGCACGAGGTTCATGTAGGTTTCAACCGGATCGCGCATGAGTCACCTAGGGTTTTGAAGAGGCGGACACCGCCAGTCCCGGCTGCCAGTCGGGGCTGGATCTGCCGGAAGGCCGATGGACGTCCCGTGATGCAGGAACTTGGCAGAAGACTTAGTAGAAGAACTTGGCAGAAGCAGAAGGCGTAGCGACAGATATAGCCCAATTCGTTCCTGACAAGTGCGGAGCGAATTAAGGCTTAATCCGTGCGGCAGTTGAAGCTGATTCGTACAAAGAGGCCCAGCCGGCCACCTGGCTAGCTCGACCTCTTCGCTGATCATCCTTAATGCACGGCTATCCTAAAGGCTCTCCTGCAGCCCTCAGGCGGCGGTCTTTTCCGCCTCGTCGTCCTTGTAGAGATCGTCGCGCGAGACCTTCTTCTCGGTCACCTTGGCAAGCTCGAGGATGAAGTCGACCACCTTGTCCTCATAGATCGGTGCACGAAGCTGGGCCAACGCTTGGGCGTTGCTGCGGTAATAGTCCCAGACCTCCTTCTCGCGGCCCGGCATCGAGCGCGCCCGCTCGATCACGGCGCGGCCGACCTCGTCGTCGGTCACGGAGATCTTGTTCTTCTCGCCGATCTCGGAGAGCACGAGGCCGAGCCGCACGCGGCGATCGGCGATCTTGCGGTACTCTTCCTTGGCGGCGTCTTCGGTGGTGTCCTCGTCGGCGAAGGTCTTGCCGGCGGAGTCCATCTCGGCCTTCACCGAGTTCCACATCAGATTGAACTCCTCGTCCACCAGCGAGGGCGGAGCCTCGAAGCGATGGGCCTCGTCGAGGCGGTCGAGCAGCGCACGCTTGACGCGCTGGCGCGTCGCGGTCGCGAACTCGGCGACCAGCCGCTCGCGTGCCGCTTCCTTCAGCTTGTCCAGCGATTCGAGGCCGAGCGTCTTGGCGAACTCGTCGTCGATCGCGAGATCCTGCGGCGCCTCGATCAGCGTCGCGGTGGTCTCGAACTCGGCCGGCTGGCCCGCGAGCTTGTCGTTCATGTAGTTCTTGGGGAACGCCACCTTCAGCGTGCGGGTCTCGTCAGTGGCGATGCCGGTGAGCTGCTCTTCGAAGCCGGGGATGAAGGTGTTGGATCCGATCACGACCTGGATGCCCTCGCCGGCGCCGCCCTCGAAGGCTTCGCCGTTGATGGTGCCCTTGAAGGCGACGGTGACGCGATCACCCGACTCGGCCTTGGCGCCCTCGCCCTTCGCGGCATAGCCACGGTTCGAATCGGCGATGCGCTTGATCGCCTCGTCGACGTCGGCGTCGGTGACTTCGGCGACGGGCTTCTCGACCTCGAAGGTCTTGAAGTCGGCGAGCGCGATCGACGGTACCACCTCGATCGCAACCGTGTAGGTCAGATCGGTTTTGCCGTTGAGCAGCTCCTCGACCTCGGCCTGCTCGGTCGGCATGGTGATCTTCGGTTCGGTCGCCAGGCGGAAGCCGCGCTCGGAGAACAGCTGCGTGTTGGTGTCGCGGATGGTCTGGTCGATGGTCTCGGCCATCACCGAGCGGCCATAGACCTTCTTGAGGTGCGTGACCGGCACCTTGCCGGGACGGAAGCCGTTGATGCGGACCTTGTCCTTGAGGTCGACGAGCTTGGCACCGGCCTTGGCGTCGAGATCAGACGCGGGAACGCTGATCTTGAACTCGCGCTTCAAACCTTCCGAGAGGGTTTCTGTGACCTGCATGGTGTCCAATCTTCTTCTCGTTCGGTCCCGGCGCGCATGCGTCGGGACGCTGTCATTAATCGATCCGGCGCGAGGCGAACGCCTCAACGCCGGTGGTTCATCGGACCGGCTTCCGGCGGACAAACATCCGCGCGGGAGCAGATCGCGTAATCCGTGCAAACGCTGAAAGCGCTTGGTGCGGGCGGAGGGACTCGAACCCCCACAACTTTCGTCACTGGAACCTAAATCCAGCGCGTCTACCAGTTCCGCCACGCCCGCGTAAATTTGCATCAAGACCGGCCGCGATGCCGCGGGCGGCGGGCTTATAGCATGTGCCCGCCTGTTCGCAGCAAAAAAATGGCCCGATCGAGGCAGGCTTCACCTAGGCACGACGGCTGGACTTATCCAGCACGGCGTGGTCCGGATCGGCGATGAAAACGCGGATATTCGACCCGACGAGGCGCGAGGTTTTGGCCGGACTTGGACTCGGCGTCGGGGCCTCTGCGGCCGGGCTGATCGCCGGCGGCGCAGGTCCGCTCGTGACCGCCCAGCTCGCGCTGCAGGCAAGGCCGGCAACGCTGGCTCTGAGGCCGAATCAACCGCCGACACCCGTCTGGGAGCTGGCCGCCGTAAGCCACCTGGGGGACGTCCGTCTCAAACGTGGCGACCGCTGCGAGGTGGTCTTTCGCAACGACCTGCCTGTACCGCTTGCACCAGTCTGGTACGGCCTGAATGGCCCGGCCGCCGCCGACCCGCTTCGCGGACGCGCGCCGACGGCCCCGGAGGCGACGGAAACATCAATCATTTCAGTGCCAAACGCCGGAACCCTGCTGGCCGACTTCCGGCTGTTCGAGGACGGCCTGAAGCAGCCCGCCCGCCCCCTTCCGATTATCGCCACCGAGACCAACGCGGTCGCCGCTGATCGCGACGTGGTCCTCTTGATCGAGGAATGGCGGCTGCGGCCGGATGGGACCGCGCTTGTCCCGGGCCGGGACCCGAAGGACACATCCCCGCTCTATACAATCAACGGAACGACTTCATTCGAACTCTCAGCTTCGGCGAATGAGCGGCTGCGGCTGCGCTTTATCAACGGCTCGCAACGTTCTGTTCTGGCGATCAAATTGGAAAGTCACGAGATCCAGGTGCTGGCCCTGGACGGACAGCCAGCCGAGCCGTTCACGGCTCGCAACGGCGCCCTGGTGCTGGCCCCCGGCGCACGCGCCGACGCCTTTGTGGATGCGGCCGCTTCGGCCCCATTCCTGCTGCACGACGGCAAGGAGGCGCGTCAGGTCGGCCGACTTACTGTCCCAGGCAAGCTTGACCGGCGCGCGCCGCTGTTGCCACCGCAGCCGCTCCCTCCGAATGAGCTGCCCGACCGGCTTGATCTGAAAGGCGCCCTTCGATTCGATGTCGCGCTCGGGGTAGCCGACGCCGGGTGGATACGGCCCGCAAATTTCTCGACGTCGTCCGCCCCCGCCTTTCGCGCCAAGGCCGGCCGCTCCGTCGTGCTGGCCCTCAAGAACCCCGCACCCGTCGCCACCGTCTTCCATCTCCATGGCCACCATTTCCGCCTGCTCGACAAGCTCGACGACGGCTGGAAGCCGTATTGGCTCGACACGCTCGCGATCGAACCCGGCCAGACCCAGCGCATCGCATTCGAGGCCAGAGGTCCCGGCCGATGGCTGATGGAATCCGTCGTAACCGATTGGGCAGCGCCGCGACTGGTGCGCTGGTACTGGGTGGAGTGAGGCGCGCCGATCAGGCGTGCGGCTTGGCTGTGAGTTCGATCCCGAGCGCCTTCATCACCGCAATAGTCGTTTTCAGCGTCGGATTGCCGTTGGTGCTGAACGAGCGATAGAGCTGCTCGCGAGAAAGACCAGTCTCTTTGGCGATCTGCGTCATCCCCTTGGCGCGGGCGACGACCCCAAGTGCATGAGCGATATAGGCCGCATCCTCGGTCTTGAACGCCTCTTCCATGAACACGGCAATGGCCTCGTCAGACTGCAGGTCTTCGGCCGGGTCATAGGTCGTCAGTTTCTCGCCCATCTCATTCGCTCCACATCTCGGCAAGGCGCTTCGCCGCCTTGATGTCTTTCACCTGCGTGCTCTTGTCGCCCCCACACAGCAAAACGATGATCGCGTTGCCCCGCTTCTGAAAATAGATGCGATATCCGGGCCCGTGATGAATCCGCAGCTCGCTAACACCGTCGCCTACCGGTTCGACGTCGCCTGGGTGCCCATGAGCCAACCGATCCAATCGCGACGCAATCAGCGCTCTTGCACGCTCATCCTTGAGACGTGATCGCCACTTCCGAAACGTCTCAGTTTGCTTGAGCTCAATCACATGTAGTTTTTAGACTACAATTTTTCACAAATCAAGTGGCCTACGCATCCAGAGGTACCGAGCGTCGGGTTCTTTCTCCTCGTTTCGGGTCCCGTTGGTCTGCTCGATCAGCGTGAACCCGCGCGCTTCATAGAAGCGCCGCGCCAACGTGTTGCGCTGGAAAGTCCAGAGCTCCAGCCGTTCGCTGGCTTGCTTGGCGACATCGAGCAGTTCGGTGCCGACGCCGCGCCCTTGAACAGCAGGAAGCACGTAAAGCTGCTCGATCCAGCCGTCACGGAAAGCGATGATCCCGCTCAGTACATCGCCGTCGAAGCGTCCCCACAAGCGGCACGTCGCGAACACACGCTCGCGGTAGAACCAGCGATCCTCGTCCGGCATATGCAGCCCAGCGAGCCAGGGCATCGCATGGTCGAATGCAGCCCGGTGAACCTGCGCCGCCGCGCCCATATCGGTGAGCGCGAGCTGCCTGAGCATCAGTATTCCACCCCCAGCGCACCATAGATCCGCCGGTGAACGGCGGGCAGCGTCTCAGTGAGATCCTCCGCGATCAGGCCCGGCCCCGCCTCGCTCCCCGCTTCGCCATGCATCCACACGGCGATGCTGGCGGCTTCGAATGCCGGCACGCCTTGCGCCAGCAGCCCTGCGATAATGCCGGCGAGCACGTCGCCGGCGCCCGCGGTAGCGAGCCAGGGCGGCGCGTTGGCGGCGATGGTGGCGCGGCCGTCGGGCGCGGCGATCGTGGTGTCCGGGCCCTTCAGCAGCACGACCGCGCCGGAGCGCTCGGCGGCGGCGCGCACGCGCTCGATCTTCGAGCGTCCCGGATATTTGTTGCTGAGGTCGGAGAACAGGCGCGGGAACTCGCCCTCGTGCGGTGTCAGCACCACCACCTTGTCGTGCGACGTCTTGATCGATTCGAACAGGCGCTCGGGATTGGCGGCAAAGCTCGTCAGCGCATCCGCGTCGAGCACCAGGCGCCGCTGCGCGTTAAGCGCCGTGTGGACGAGATCGCAGGTGCGCTCGCCGACACCCGCGCCGGGGCCGATCATGCAGGTGTTGTAGCGCTTGTCACCGAGCAGCTCGCCGAACTCGATGGCGGTATCGACGGGGCGAACCATCACCGCGGTGAGCGCAGCCGCATTGATCGCGAGAGCATCACGCGGAGTGGCCAGAGTCACCAGGCCCGCGCCGGCGCGTAGCGCTCCGCGCGCGGCGAGACGCGCTGCACCGGTCGCGGCCGCATCGCCCGAGACCGCCAGCACATGGCCCCGCGCGTATTTGTGGCCGTCGATGCGCGGCACCGGAAAGGCGGCGCCCCAGAAGTCCGGATCGTTCTCAAAAATCTGCGGCGCGATCTCGTCCAGCACCTGCGCCTCGATGCCGATATCGGCGACACGGACGTGTCCGCAATGCATCCGCCCCGGCAGCAGCAGATGCGCCGGCTTCTTGCGGAAGAAGGTGACGGTCTCGGTGGCGTTCACCGCCACGCCCAGCACGGCCGCACTGGTGCCGTTGATGCCGCTCGGCAGATCGACCGCGAGCACCGGCGCACCGTTGCCGTTGATCGCCTCGATCATCTCACGCGCCTCGCCGTCGACAGGACGGCTGAGGCCCGCGCCGAACAGCGCATCGATGATCAGCGCCGGTCGCCCGATCGCCTGCGGGTTGAACGGAAGCACCGGGTGCTTCCAGCCCCGCGCCGCCGAGGCCGCGTCGCCCTGGAGCTGGTCGCGCTCGCACATCAGGATCACCGAGACCTCGCGGCCTTGCGCGGCCAGCTCGGCGGCTGCAACAAAACCGTCACCGCCATTATTGCCCGGGCCGGCCACGATCAGGATCGGCCCCTCCTCCACCAGTGCGTGGGCGGCCTCGGCGACCGCCTGGCCGGCGCTGAGCATCAGCTTGAAGCCGGGGGTGCCTGCCGCAATGCTGAGCTGGTCGGCGCGCTGCATTTCGGCGTTGGTCAGAACTTCCATGCCACTTCCCTGTCCAAAAGCCTTTTCAAGAGGCACGTTCCGCACCGGGCTATCCGACGGAACAGCGATCTGCACAGATATTGAACCGTTTGCCTATTTCGTAGTCTGCGGTATTTTGTGCGGGTCGGCGCCACCTATCAGAGCTGCACGTTAAAAGGCTGATAACGCTCCAACAATCAGGGCATTTGCAAATTGGCATAGACCCTGCTTTCGCGGAAGTCGCTTCGGTTCGTCGTGCTCACTGGCATTTATCAGGGTGTGGCCGGCCGTTGTTGCCGGACTGGTCAGGGATCCCGGCATAGCGAAGACAAGATCGTGCGTCATGAAAAGCGCATCCTGACGAAGACGTTGCTATTTGTTCGAAAGGCCGGGAGGCGCGCAGTGAAGAAAATCGAAGCCATCATCAAGCCATTTAAGCTCGACGAGGTGAAGGAAGCGCTTCAGGAAGTCGGCCTTCAGGGCATCACCGTCACCGAAGCCAAGGGCTTCGGCCGGCAGAAGGGTCACGCCGAGCTGTACCGCGGCGCAGAATACATCGTCGACTTCCTGCCCAAGGTGAAGATCGAGATCGTGATCGGCGACGATCTGGTCGAGCGCGCCATCGACGCAATCCGCCGCGCCGCGCAAACGGGGCGCATCGGCGACGGCAAGATCTTCGTCTCCAACATCGAAGAGGCGATCCGCATCCGAACCGGCGAATCCGGGCTGGACGCTATCTGAGCCGGGTGCTATCCCGCATTTTGCGACATTCTGACAAGAAATAGGCTGCTTCGGCGGCCTCATTTTGTTTGTGCCTCGCGCGCCTCAAGAAGCGTGAACACGGTCGCTTGAAGCTTGGAAACCGACCCGCAGAGCCAAAAGGGGTATGCATGAAGACCGCCAAAGACGTCCTGAAATCGATCAAGGACAACGACGTCAAATACGTCGACCTGCGCTTCACCGATCCGCGCGGCAAGTGGCAGCACGTCACCTTCGACATCAGCATGATCGATGAAGACATTTTCGCTGAGGGAACGATGTTCGACGGCTCCTCGATCGCCGGCTGGAAGGCGATCAACGAGTCCGACATGTGCCTTATGCCCGATCCGGTGACCGCGACGATCGATCCGTTCTTCGCCGAGACCACCATGGTCATCACCTGCGACGTGCTCGAGCCGACCACCGGCGAGCCCTACAATCGCGACCCCCGCGGCATCGCCAAGAAGGCCGAGGCGATGGTGAAGTCGATGGGCGTGGGCGACACCGTGTTCGTCGGCCCCGAAGCCGAGTTCTTCGTGTTCGACGACGTGCGCTTCTCCGCTAACCCCTACAGCACCGGCTTCCGCCTCGACTCCTCGGAGCTGCCGACCAACTCCGACACCGAATACGAAGGCGGCAATCTCGGCCATCGTGTCCGCACCAAGGGCGGCTACTTCCCGGTGCCGCCGCAGGACTCCGTGCAGGACATGCGCTCGGAGATGCTCGGCGCCATGGCCAAGATGGGCGTGAAGGTCGAGAAGCACCATCACGAAGTCGCTTCCGCCCAGCACGAACTCGGCATGAAGTTCGACACGCTGACGCTGATGGCCGACCACATGCAGATCTACAAATACTGCATCCACCAGGTCGCGCACATCTACGGCAAGACCGCCACCTTCATGCCGAAGCCGGTCTTCGGCGACAACGGCTCGGGCATGCACGTGCACCAGTCGATCTGGAAGGACGGCAAGCCGGTGTTCGCCGGCAACAAATACGCCGACCTGTCGGAGACCTGCCTCCACTACATCGGCGGCATCATCAAGCACGCCAAGGCGATCAACGCCTTCACCAACCCGTCGACCAACTCCTACAAGCGCCTGGTCCCGGGCTATGAGGCCCCCGTGCTGCTCGCCTATTCGGCGCGCAACCGCTCGGCCTCCTGCCGCATCCCCTACACCGCTTCGCCGAAGGCCAAGCGCGTCGAGGTGCGCTTCCCAGATCCGCTCGCCAATCCCTATCTCGGCTTCGCCGCGATGCTGATGGCCGGCCTCGACGGCATCAAGAACAAGATCGATCCGGGTCCGGCGATGGACAAGGACCTCTACGATCTGCCGAAGGAAGAGCTGAAGCAGATCCCGACCGTGTGCGGCAGCCTGCGCGAGGCGCTCGAAAACCTCGACAAGGACCGCGGCTTCCTGAAGAACGGCGGCGTGTTCGACGACGACTTCATCGACGCCTATATCGAGCTGAAGATGACCGAAGTCGCCCGCTTCGAAATGACCCCGCATCCCGTCGAGTTCGAGATGTACTATTCGGGCTAAGCCGCCCGAAATTCCTGCGACAAGCAAAAGGCGCTTCCAAAAGGAGGCGCCTTTCGTATTGGGGAAACCGTAGGTGGGTGGAGCCCTTGCGAAACCCATCATCTCGCAACTCGCGATGGCGATGGGCTTCGCTGCGCTCTACCCCTCCTACCGTTCTACGTCTTCGCGATCCGCACCCCATCCGTCCCGATCGCGCCGAACGTGCCGGCGATGATCTCCGCCGTCGGCTGCATGCCGCCGAGCGACCAATGTGAGGGCTCCTGCTCCTCGATCCTGACCCAGACGTTGCGGCGGAATTCCGGGTTGCCCTGCCCTTCAACCTCGACCAGGAGGTCGGTGACGCGCTCGAGCAGTGCCTTCTTCTGCGCGACATCCAGGATGCCGCGGACGGTGGAAATGGTGACGTAAGGCATGTCTCTCTCCGATATGTCGTGTGACGATGGTTGAGAGATTGAACCGGGCCTGCCGGAGACGGCAGTGGCGGATAAGACAGAGATCGGGCAATTTCCGCCATGGCGCCCGCGCGCCGATCGGGTAGGATTGCCGCGTCCTGTCTGGAGGTCCCATGAAGCTCGCAATACTGGCGCTGGAAGGCTGCATGCATTCGGCGATCTCAGGCGTCGCCGACATCCTGTCGCTCGCCAACCACGTGATGCAGCAGAGCGGCGCCAACCCCGGCTTCGCCTGGCAGACGCTTTCGCTCGACGGCAAGGCCGTGCGGTCCGGCGGCAGCCAGATGGTCGCGGTCGACGGCGCCATTGGCAGACGAGGTCGCTTTGACGCGATCCTCGTCCCCGGCAACCTTGTCGATCACGTCACGGCCGAACGCCTGCAGCCGCAATATGCCCGGGCCGGCGCCTGGCTGCGGCAGCAGCACGCGAACGGACGGCTGATCGGCGCGTTCTGCAGTGGCGTGTTCCTGCTGGCCGGCGCCGGTCTGCTCGACAACCGCCGCGCCACCATCACCTGGTGGCTGCAAAGCGAGCTGCGGCAGCGTCATCCCGCCATCGACCTCGCCCCGGACGCCGTCATCACCACCGCCGACCGCATCGTCTGCGCGGCCGGACCGATGTCGTGGGTCGATCTCCTGCTCAGGCTGATCGAGATGGTCGACGGCAAGGAGATCGCAAAACTATGCGCGGACTACGTCGTCATCGACACCGCGCAGCGCACCCAGTCGATCTTCATGCCCGTCGGCTATTTGCTGACGCAGGACCCGATGCTGACCCAGGCCGACCTGCTGGTGCGACGCTCCGGAAAACGTCCGATGACGGTGAAGCGGCTCGCCGATGCGCTCGGCCTCAGCGAGCGCACGCTGAACCGGAAGTTTCAGGAACTCACCCGCGAGCCGCCGCAGGCCTTCATCATGCGTCGGCGCGTCGAGCACGCCCGCACGTTGCTGGAGACGACGATGCAGCCGGTCAAGACCATCGCGAGATCGGCCGGCTACGAGGACGAGAGCAGCTTTCGCAAGGCGTTCCGCAAGCTCACCCTGATGTCGCCGCAGGCCTATCGCGCGCGACGGATGGAGCGGGCGGCGTAGCAGGCTGGAACGCCGCTCTCCCGTTCCCCGCGGCGTCACTTGTCCGGAAAGTTCACCCGATCTCCGTCGCCACCAGCGCCCATTCACCAGCGCAATGACGGTGTGGCGCGGGCGTGCCTGCCTTCTTCCAGCGCGTCCGCCTACGCCGCCGCCTTCTGCCGCGCAACCATCGCTTCGCCAAAAGCCTCGAACAGCTTTCGGTTGATCGGATTGTGCTGCGGGTCGTATTCGGCGTGCCATTGCACCCCGAGCGCAAAGGCCTTGGCTTCCGCGATGCGGATCGCCTCGATGGTGCCGTCTTCGGCGATGCCCTCGATCAGCACGCGCTTGCCGGGATCGAGGATGCCCTGGCCGTGCAGCGAATTCACCCGGATCTTGTCACAGCCGAGCAATTCTGCGAACGCGCCGCCCGGCGTCAGATCGACGTCGTGACGATCGGCGAACACCACTGTCGGGTCAGGATGGATCTCACCATTCTCAAGCCTGGGCATGCGATGGTTCATGCGGCCCGGGATTTCGCGGATCTCGGGATGCAGCGAGCCGCCGAAGGCGACGTTCATCTCCTGGAGGCCCCGGCAGATGCCGAACAGCGGGATACCGCGGGCAACGCATGCGACCGAGAGCGCCAACGCCACCTCGTCGCGGTGGATGTCGTAGGGCTCGTGCGCCTCACACGGATCGACGTTGAAGCGAGTCGGGTGCACGTTGGCGCGGGCGCCTGTGAGCACGATGCCGTCGACGGTATCGAGCAGCGCGACGATATCGGTGATGTCGGGCGAGCCCGCGAACATCACCGGCAGGCCGCCGGAAACCTCGGCCACGGCGCGCAGATTACGCTCGCCGACCATCTGGACCTGAAATCGATTTTCAACGCGATGGGCGTTCCCGATCACGCCGACGACCGGCTTTCTCATCTCCCGTTCAGACCTCTCCCGTAAGAAGATTCTCCAAACATGCCCCTCGGAGGGAACAAATTCAACAGAGGGGTACGCGGGACGGCAATGCTATTTTCGCGCAAATGGCGCGGCCGCGGCCGGGCCGCCGAGGGGCAGGCCGGCGGCCTTCAGCGCGGTCGCCGCCGCGTCGCCCGGCGCGGCCAGCCAGGGCAGTTTCGTCTCGATCCCGCGCGTCACGGACTCCCCGAGCACGCCACCGAAATCAATCGGCCAGAGCCCGTTGGGCACCATTTCGGCGGTAAGGCCACGGAGTGCATAGCCGTCGCCCAGGACCGCCTCCGCATGGTCGCCGGCGACAAGGCGCGCGGTCGCAGGGTCGAGGGGATCGCCAAAGCTCACGAGCACGGGCATTAGGTCCCCCTGCACCGCGACGACGCCGGTCTGCCGGTTGAGCTCGTTGAACGAGACGCGGTTGCCACGCGCGGCGCCATAAGCGCGGAGCGCGACATAGTTGATGTCGTCGAGATCGAGCTTCGCGCCCTGCTGATGCGCGAGCAATGCCACCACGTTCTTTCCCCGGCCGAGGTCGACGAACACAGCCTCGCCGCGCATCGTGGTGCGGCCGCCCCGGCTATAGCCACGATCGGGCACGACGGACAGAATGCCCGACCCGGTCTTGATCCCGTCAGGCGTCGTCACCTCGACCGCGAGGCGATATTTGTGACCGGGCCGGTTGATCCGGATCTGGTCGCCTATCACGAGCACGGCGAGAAGGCCGAGCAGACCGGCCCACTTGCTGATGAAACTCAAGCGCCCTCACCTGTTCTTTCCTCATCGCTCTGCACCGTTCACGCGCCAGCGTCAAACCAGCGCGTTGACGCGGTCTTGATCCGGATCGCGTTTGTCGAAAGAGTGCGGTGCGCACCGCGCTGAAAAGGACCCGATGTGACCATTCCCGCAGATGAACGGCGCCGGACCCGCGGCGATCTGGCCTGGGCGATCTCGGTCGGGGGCATTGGCATCGTGCTGTTCACGGCAATGCTGGTCTTCACCTGGTATTTTGCCGCTACCCTGCTCCTGATCTTCACCGGAATGCTGCTCGGCGTTGGCCTGAACGCGCTGACCAACGCGCTTGGCCGCCGCGTGCACTTGCCCCACGCGGTGCGGCTCGCCATCGTCTGTGCCGCGCTGGCGGTGATGCTCGCAGGTGTTGCCTATCTCGGCGGCGCCACCATTGCCGAGCAGGCCTCGCTGCTGAGCAAGACGATCAAGTCGCAGATCACCAACGTCCGATCCTTCCTCGAAAACCATGGCATCGACACCAGCTTCTTCGATCTCGGCAATGCCGCACCCACCGCCAGCGATGCGGCGCCGGCACCCGCGCCGAACTCGGGCTCGCACGGCGGATTGCCGGGCGCGGGTGCGCTGGCTTCGAGCGGCGGCGCGATCGTGAGCCAGACCTTCAAGCTGCTGCTCGGCACCATCAGCGCGGTCGGCAACATCTTCATCGTGCTTTTCCTGGGGCTCGCCTTCGCCGCCCAGCCCAGCGTCTATCACGACGGCCTGTTATTTCTCGCGCCGGCGAGACATCGTACTCGCGTAGCCCAGATCATCGACCGAATCGGCGAGACGCTGGAGCGCTGGCTGATCGCGCAGATCGTCGTGATGCTTGCGGTCGGCGTGGTGACCTGGATCGGTCTCGCCGTCATCGGCATTCCAGGCTCGTTCATCCTGGGGATTCAGGCGGGCCTGCTCGCCTTCATCCCGACCGTCGGCGCCATCATAGCCGGCGTCGTGGTCGTGCTGGCGAGCCTCGCCTCGGGATGGATACCGGCGCTGTCGGCCTTTCTCCTCTTCATGGGCGTGCACGCGATGGAGAGCTATGTGCTGACGCCGATCCTTCAGCGGCAGGCACTGGACATTCCGCCGGCCACGCTGTTCGCGTTCCAAATCCTGCTCGGCGTCGTGTTCGGAATCTGGGGCCTGGCGCTGGCGCTGCCACTGGTCGCCATCGCCAAGGTCATGATCGACCACTTCAAGACGTATGAAGCGCCGCCTCTGGCTGAGGCGGCCTGAGCCGCCTCAGGTGGTGAGCACGGTCTCGGTGTGCTCGACCTCAGGGGGTGCCGCAAAATACTGGCCGACGAGGCCGCGCCATTCGGCGAAATTCTCGGAGCCGCGAAAATCGACGGTATGGTTCTCGAGCGTCTCCCACTTCACCATCAGACGATAGCGCTGCGGCTTCTCGATCGACTTGTGCAGCTCGAAACCGTGAAAACCCTTGGAGCGACCGAAAGCGGCCTTTGCCTTGGTGACGGCGGCCTCAAAGTCCTTCTCGCTGCCCGGCTTGACGTCGATTTGCGCGATCTCGGTGATCATCTGTTTCCACCCATTTTTGTCCGATGGGCGTGTCTACCGCAGCCCGCGCCAAAGAAAAAGGCGCCGAAACGGCGCCCTGCCCGGTCCAAAAATGCAGATCACTCAGGCGAGCAGCAGAACGGTGCCCGCCACCGTCAGCGCACAACCGGCGAACAGCGCCAGCGGCCAGTAATTGCGGCCTTGTGTGTAACGCCCCTGGGCGCGGCGCTCGGTGATCAGCGCGCTCTCGTATTCGTCAGCGGTCGAGAACAGGCAGGCGAAGCCGCCGCGTGCCGAGACCGCCGCGGCTTCGAGCGATATCAGGGCGGCTTGCGGGTTCTGTCGATGGATCGATTCCATGTCCGCAATGGTAGGGATCGAATGGTAAACAGGGGATTACCGCGAGGCCTCCCTTACCTAGGCGGTCGCCGGCCGCGCTTTGGATTGCGCGTTGGGCACGCCGATCCGCGCGGCGCTCTGGCGGCGCCAATTCTCCAGCGACAGTGGCAGCTCCTCCGCCGCCTCGACGCGATTACGGCCGCCGCGCTTGGCCTGGTAGAGCGCGGTGTCGGCCGAGGCCAGCAGCACTTCGAGCTCGGTGCCGGCCGGACCGCCCGCGACGCCGATACTGACGGTGGTGTCGACCGGGCCCTCGTCGACGACGACGCCGGAGGTCTCGAAGGCCTCGCGCACGCGCTCGGCGACCAGCACGCCCTCCTCCAACGAACACGGGAGGAGGGCGGCGAACTCCTCGCCGCCGATGCGACCCGACATGTCGCTGATGCGCAGATTGCTGACGACGACGGTCGAGAACAGTTTCAGCATCTCGTCGCCGGCGGGATGGCCGAAACGGTCGTTGATCGACTTGAAATGATCGATGTCGAAGATCATCACGGTCACGGGACGGCCGGCCTTGGCCTCGCGCTCGATCACGCGTCCGCAGGCTTCCGAGAAGCCGCGGCGGTTGAGCATGCCGGTCAGCGGATCGGTGGACGCGGCGGTCCGGTGCGCGGTGACCGTGCGCTCGGATACCAGCATGAAGATCACGAACACCGTGCCGACGGCATAGAGCACGAGTTCGACCGCGAACACCGTGACCCAGATGCTGGTGGAGAAGCCGGCATCGTTCGGGCGCAGGAAACTGCCGAGCAGGATCGGCAGCATCAAGACGCAGCCGTGCATCACCGGCACCACAACGGCCGGCCAGCGCCGTTGCAGGCTCTTGCGCCGCTCGACCCAGAGCTCGCTCGCGGTCAGCGCCGCATAGACCGAGACGATGCCGGCGCCGATGATCATGCGCAGCATGGACGCGGTGGGATCGAGCAGCGTGGCGGCAGCGGCCCAGGCGAGCGCGCCGACCAGGAGACCCGGCCAGTTCGGCTTGCGACCATGGAAGACACGCGCCGCATTCCACACCATGCCGCAGGCGACGAAGCCGACCGCGTTCAGCGCAAGGTAAAGATGCGGCCCCAATCTGTCGCCGGCCGCCGTCCAGAGCGCGACCGATGCGGCGCCGAGCAGATACGCGGTGCCCCACCATTTCAGCGCAGGGCTGTTCTCCTGCCTTCCGAAAAACACCATCATGGCGCCGAGCAGTGCGGCGACCATGGTGGCGACCAAATAGAGCGTGATGCTATCGAGCGACATCATGTCGGCCCCCTTCTAGACATAGCAGTTACGCGATCGGCTCAGCCGATTTGCGCGCCCTTCCAAATGCGACGCTATGTCCGGCGGGTTCCATTCAGGTTTTCATGCGGGCCCAAGTTTTCAGGAAACACGCCATCAATTTGCATACAAACGAACAGCAAAAAGGGCGCTGAAATCAGCGCCCTTTTGCATCTCATTGAAGCCGCTTTCGCGGCGAATGCGACCGAAGCGATTAACGCTTCGAGAACTGGAAGGACCGGCGGGCCTTGGCCTTGCCGTACTTCTTGCGCTCGACCACGCGGGAGTCGCGGGTGAGGAAGCCGCCCTTCTTGAGCACGGTGCGCAGCTCCGGCTCGAAATAGGTCAGCGCCTTGGAGATGCCGTGACGGACGGCACCGGCCTGGCCGGACAGACCGCCGCCGGCGACGGTGCAGATCACGTCATACTGGCCGGAACGCGCGGCTACGGAGAACGGCTGCTCGATCATCATGCGCAGCACGGGACGGGCGAAATAGACATCGACCTCGCGCGAGTTGACCGTGACCTTGCCGGCGCCCGGCTTGATCCAGACGCGGGCGACCGCGTCCTTGCGCTTGCCGGTGGCGTAGGCGCGGTTGAACTTGTCGACCTTCTTCTCGTGCTTGGGCGCGTCGGGCGCGGCCGCCGTCTTGAGCTGCGAGAGCTGGTCGAGCGACTGGATGGATTCGGCCATGTTATGCGGCCCTCGTGTTCTTGCGGTTCAACTTGGCGATGTCGATCTTCTCGGGCGTCTGGGCCTCGTGCGGATGATCGGCGCCGCCATAGACGCGGAGGTTGCCCATCTGGACGCGACCGAGCGGACCACGCGGGATCATGCGCTCGACGGCCTTCTCGAGCACGCGCTCGGGATGCTTGCCCTCGAGGATCTGGCGCGCGGTGCGCTCCTTGACGTGGCCGACGTAACCGGTGTGCTTGTAATAGGTCTTCTGCTCGCGCTTGCGGCCGGTGAGAACCGCATACTGCGCGTTGATGATGATGATGTTGTCGCCGCAATCAACGTGCGGGGTGTAGGTCGGGAGGTGCTTGCCGCGCAGGCGCATGGCGACGATGGTGGCGAGACGGCCGACGACCAGACCCTTGGCGTCGATCAATACCCACTTCTTCGTCACCTCAGCCGGCTTTGCCGAAAAGGTTTTCATGTCAGAGTTTCCGTGGACGGGGAGCATCGGCGCGAACACCGCACCGGACTGGGCGGTTTTCTAGAGAACAGCGGCGCCGCGGTCAATGCCCAAAGGCGGAATTTACATGTTAAATATCAATGGTTTAGAATTATGGTATTGAGATACCCGCAAAAAGCTCAAACGTTTGGAATGGAATAGGTCGAGGTGACATGCGCAATCGGATCGGGCGAGGTACCGGACAACAGCTTCACCTCGCCGACTGCGAGGCGCTTGCCGAGCTTGAGCAGCCGCGCCTCCGCCAGCACGTCCTGCCCGGGTTGCCCCTTGCGCAGGAAGTTGATGTTGAGATTGGTGGTCACGGCGAGCCCGATCGGCCCGATCGCGGACAACAGCACTACGTACATCGCGAAATCGGCGAGCGCCATCAGGGTCGGGCCGGACACGGTTCCGCCCGGCCGCAGCATCTTTTCGCTATAGCGCTGACGCAAAAGGCAGGCCTGACCGTCCGCGCTCTCGATCGTGATGTCGTCGCCGCTGAAGGCCTGGGGAAACTCGTTGCGGAGGAACTGCTCGAGCTCCGCCACGCTCATTTTCGCTAACGCCATGCTACCCCTCACCCTCGCTTCACGTCCCCTGTTACATTAAGTTATCTGCGTCATCCAATCGCAATAATCCAACCGGAAACGCTTTGATGTCGGTCCAGGCCGCCCGCGCCCCCTCCCCGCAATCGCCAATCCTGCTGCGCGAGACCATAGGCCCCATCGCGGTCCTGACCCTCAACCGCCCGGCTGCCCGCAACAGCCTGTCGGAGACGATGATCGCAAGCCTGCATGCCGAGCTCAACGAAATCCGCGACGACAAGGCCGTCCGCGGTGTCGTGATCGCGGCCAACGGTCCCGCCTTCTCCGCCGGCCACGACATGAAGGAGCTGACCGCGCGCCGCACCGACCCGGATCGCGGCCGGGCCTTCTTCGCCGAGATGATGACCGCCTGCAGCGCGATGATGCAGGCAATCGTGCTCCTGCCCAAGCCCGTGGTCGCATCCGTCCAGGGCATCGCGACCGCCGCGGGCTGCCAGCTCGTGGCAAGCTGCGATCTCGCGATCGCCTCGGAAGCAGCGAGCTTCGCCACTCCCGGCGTCGACATCGGCTTGTTCTGCTCGACGCCGATGGTGGCGCTGTCGCGCAACGTGCCGCGCAAGCAGGCGATGGAAATGCTGCTGACGGGCGAGCCGATCCCGGCAGCACGCGCCCGCGAGATCGGGCTCGTCAATCGCGTCGTCGCCGCCGGCACCGAGCGCGACGCCGCCATTGCGCTCGCCGAAAAGGTTGCGCTGAAATCCGCCTATACCGTCAAGCTCGGCAAGGAGGCGTTCTACCGCCAGGCCGAGATGAGCCTTGCAGACGCCTATCGCTATGCGGCAGAGGTGATGACCCAGAACATGATGGCGCGCGACGCCGAGGAAGGCATCGGCGCTTTCATCGAGAAGCGCACGCCGACATGGCGGGATGAGTAATTCGTCATTGCGAGCGAAGCGAAGCAATCCAGAATCCCTCCTCGGAGACAGACTGGATTGCTTCGTCGCTTCGCTCCTCGCAATGACAGCAAGAAGATGAGCCAAAAAAGATGAGCCAATGAACCACGACGCCTATCCCGACAATTACATCCGGGGCATCCTCAACAACGTGAAAACGATCGCGATGGTCGGCGCCTCGCCCGTCAACGTGCGGCCGAGCTATTTCGCGTTCAAATATCTGGCCCAGCGCGGCTACGACATGATTCCGGTCAATCCCGGCCATGTCGGCAAGGAGCTGCTCGGAAAACCCTTCGTCGCCTCGCTGTCCGACATCGGCCGTCCCGTCGACATGATCGACATTTTCCGCAACTCCAGTCACATCATGCCGGTGGTCGAGGAAGCCCTCACGCTCGATCCGCTGCCGATGGTGATCTGGATGCAGCTGGGGGCGCGCGACGATGCGGCGGCGCTGAAGGCGGAATCGGTTGGCATCAAGGTGGTGATGAACCGCTGCCCCAAAATCGAATATGGCCGCCTGTCGTCGGAAATCTCCTGGATGGGCGTCAATTCGCGCACGCTGAGCTCCAAACGCGCCCCGGTGCCGACGCAGGGCATGCGACTATCCCTCAATAGGATGAGTGTCGGCGGCGGCGATACCGCGGCATCGGACCGCGCCGCCAAGAACAAGAGCGAGCAAAGCTGACGCAGTTGCGAAGATTTCATTTCGCGAACGCGACAATGCGTAGCACGATCGTTCTGATGTGAAGCCGCGCCTTGACGGCAGCCGCGGCGCCAATCAGCATGCCGCGCGATTTCAGACCACGAGAACAGGACGCCCTCAATGAGCGATCGCCTTCCGGGATTTTCGACCCTCGCCGTGCATGCCGGTGCACAGCCCGATCCCACCACCGGTGCGCGCGCGACTCCGATCTATCAAACGACGTCGTTCGTCTTCAACGACGCCGACCATGCCGCCTCCCTGTTCGGCCTGCAGGCGTTCGGCAACATCTATACCCGCATCGGCAATCCCACCAATGCGGTGCTGGAAGAGCGCGTCGCGGCCCTCGAAGGCGGCACGGCCGCGCTCGCAGTAGCCTCGGGCCATGCCGCGCAGGTCGTAGTGTTGCAGCAATTGCTCCAGCCCGGCGACGAGTTCATCGCCGCGCGAAAGCTCTATGGCGGCTCCATCAACCAGTTCACGCACGCGTTCAAGAGCTTCGGCTGGAACGTGGTGTGGGCCGATCCCGACGACATTGCGAGCTTCGAACGTGCGGTCACGCCGCGCACCAAGGCCATCTTCATCGAGTCCATCGCCAATCCTGCCGGCAGCATCACCGACATCGAGGCGATCTCGACGGTGGCGCGCAAGGCGGGCGTCCCGCTGATCGTCGACAACACGCTGGCCTCGCCCTATCTGATCCGCCCCATCGATCACGGCGCCGACATCGTCGTGCACTCGCTGACCAAGTTTCTCGGCGGCCACGGCAATTCGATCGGCGGCATCATCGTCGATGCCGGCACCTTCGACTGGTCGACCGGCGGCAAATATCCGATGCTGTCGGAGCCCCGGCCCGAATATCACGGCATCCGGCTCCAGGAGACGTTCGGCAATTTCGCCTTCGCGATCGCCTGCCGCGTGCTCGGCCTGCGCGACCTCGGACCCGCACTGTCGCCGTTCAACGCCTTCATGATCCTCACCGGCATCGAGACATTGCCGCTGCGCATGCAGAAGCACTGCGACAATGCGAAAGCGGTCGCCGAATTCCTCGCCGGCCATCCGGCGGTGGCCGCGGTGAACTATGCGGGCCTTGCAAGCGACAAGTACAACCAGCTCGCGCGCAAATACGCACCGAAGGGTGCCGGCGCCGTGTTCACCTTCAGCCTGAAGGGCGGCTACGATGCCGGCGTCAGCCTAGTGTCGAAATTGCAGCTGTTCTCGCATCTGGCCAATGTCGGCGACACCCGCTCGCTGGTCATCCATCCGGCCTCGACTACGCACAGCCAGCTCGACGACGCCGCCAAGGTCAAGTCCGGCGCCGGCCCCGACGTAGTGCGGCTCTCGATCGGCATCGAGGACAAGGAAGATTTGATCGCCGATCTGGAACAGGCGCTGGGTACGTAGCATCACCGTCATTCCGGGGCGCGCGACAGCGCGAACCCGGAATCTCGACGTCGCAGCATAAGCTCTAGATTCCGGGTTCGGTGCTTCGCACCGCCCCGGAATGACGGCAGCCGTTTTGGCGCCGTCAGTTAACAGTCATTAACCATCTCTGCCGCATATATCGTCACTGGACCGCCCCTTTGATTCGGAGCCGACGATGCTGCGCTGGATAGTGCCTGCCCTTGCGGCAATGCTGACGGTCTCAGCTGCGTTTGCCGCCGATCTGCCGGCCACGCCGAGGCGGCGGGCCGCCGTTCCGCCACAGGAGCCGCCGCAGGTCTATGTCGAGACCGATCCGGATGCGCTGATCTCGCCGGCCTACGGCATCGGCAGCTACATCCGCAATTTGCCGGGTACGCCACTGCTGCCGGGCTCGCACACGCTGCCGGGCTATTACGGCCGTCCCTGGGACTACGATTATCAGGGCGCGTATTACGGCGGAAAGCAGGTCGATTATTTCTGGCGCCTGCCCTATTCGTGCGGCATCTACGGCTATTGCTGATCAGCCGGGCTGGTAGTGATCAGCCGGGTTGACCGACGGGAACCGCGCGCGGCTGCGCTTCGGTTGCGCCACGCGTCGCGAGCCGCTCTGTCTGCAACACCGCAAGCGTCAGCACCACGATCGCGACCGCCTGATGCGCGAGCGCGAGATCGATCGGCACCTGGTTGAGCAGCGTAAGGATGCCGAGCAATGCTTGCAGGCTCACCGCGGCCAACAGCAAAAGCGCCCCGCTTGCCGCGGACCCCGCGCGTGAACGCACCGCATCGAACGCGTGCAACGCTGCCAGCGCGAACAGCGCATAGGCCGTCATGCGGTGCTCGAACTGCACCGTCAGCACATTGTCAAACATGTTGCGCCACCACGGCGTCTCGAACCACAATCGCTCCCCTGAGGGAATGAACGCGCCGTCGATCTGCGGCCAGGTGTTGTAGGCGCGGCCGGCACGCAGGCCGGCAACCAGCGCGCCGAAATAGATCTGGATAAAGGTCACGACGAGGAGCAAGGCGCTCGTGAAGCGCAGCCGCGGCGATGCTGCGATCTGCGCACGCCCGGCGAGCCGCCGTACCGTCCAGACGATGCCGGCGAAGATCACGAGCGCGAGCACAAGATGTGTCGCCAGCCGATATTGCGACACCTCGACGCGTTCAGACAGCCCTGAGGCCACCATCCACCAGCCCACCGCGCCCTGGAGCCCGCCGAGCCCGAACAACAGCCACAACCGCCGCTTCAACTCACCGGACAGGCCGCCGCGCCAGAGGAAGAACAGGAACGGCAACAGATAGGCGACTCCGATGAAACGGCCAAGCAGCCGATGGCTCCATTCCCACCAGAAGATCTCCTTGAACTCGGACAGGCTCATGCCCGCGTTGAGCTCGCGATATTGCGGGATCGTCTTGTAGGCCTCGAAGGCCGCCGTCCACTGCGCTTCCGAGAGGGGCGGCACGCTGCCCGTGACCGGCTTCCATTCGACGATCGAGAGCCCGGATTCCGTCAGCCGCGTCGCGCCGCCGACCAGCACCATCAGCGCGATCAGCGCAGCCACTGCGATCAGCCACCAGCGCACGGCGCGATGCGGCTCGGACGGGGTGGAAATCGTCGTCATTCGAGGCAAAAACCAGAGCTTGAACCGGCAAGGCTTGAACCAAACTGCGTGCCCCTTATAGTCCCCCGCTCCCGCAGCGCAAGTTACGCGAAAGCCACGATATTCCGTCATGACGATCCGCACCCGCAAGTTCCTCGGCACCATCCTGCTCCTGGTGCTCGCCACCGTCTGGGCCCTGCTTGGCATGGCGCTGGCGCAGATGCCGTGGATCGCCGAGTCCGGCTGGCGGCAGGCAATCTATTATGTGGTGGTCGGCATGGGCTGGGTGCTGCCAGCGATGCCGATTGTGAGCTGGATGCAGCGACCCGACCGCGCGAAAACTAGCTCGTAATTCCGCCCGTTGGCTTCACCGGCGCAAAAGCAACCCCCGACACCAGCACCCGCATGATGCGCAGCGAGCGCACCCGGCCATCCCAGGAAATGCGCGGCAACGCGCGCAGATTGGTGCGTCCCTCCGCGTCCACGACGCCCGGGATCGTCGTCACCGCGCTGGCAAAGCCGGC
The DNA here is from genome assembly GCF_040548265.1 of Bradyrhizobium sp. F1.13.3. Classification (NCBI taxonomy): domain Bacteria; kingdom Pseudomonadati; phylum Pseudomonadota; class Alphaproteobacteria; order Hyphomicrobiales; family Nitrobacteraceae; genus Bradyrhizobium; species Bradyrhizobium sp. F1.13.3. Next base: position 321,087 of record NZ_JBEPRI010000007.1, read on the forward strand.
CTCCTCCGCCATGAGGACATGGCTGCGCCGGAACGAGGCGCGATCGCCGAACGGAAAGGCGAGATGGCGGATATCGCGCTGGAAGGCTGCTTCCGCCACGGCCTTGCCCATCGTCATCTCGCGCAGGGCGGCCGCATCCTTCATGTTGGCGAGCACGGGATAGTTCACGGTCGCACTGCCGATCGTCACCAGCGGATCGGCCGCAAGCCTCGCCAGATCCTCCCAATTCATCGATGCCTCGCGTGAGAGCGCGGCAAGGTCGACCCGGTAGCGCGTGCAGAGGTCTGCGATCGCAGCCGACACATCGGCCGGCGGCAGCGAGCGCAGCCAGGCCTCGACGAACGAAAACAACGCCTGCTTCTCGGCGTTGCCAGTCACAGTGAAGCGCTGTTCCTTCTCGCCCATCATCAGGCTGACACGGCTCTCGCGCGCGATCACCTGTTCGAGTCCGAGCCACCACGCCTCACCGACGCCATCGGGAAACGCCGTGGGCACATAGATCGTGAAGGGCACGGCGTGGCGCGCCAGCACCGGATAGGCAAACTCGATCAGATCCTTGCCGGCGCCGTCGAAGGTGAGTGCCACGAAGCGGCGGTGTTCCGACAGCGTCACCGCGCGCCGGCAGACCTCGTCCATGCCGAGAAAATCATACTTCCACCGCTTCAGCGCCCGAATGGCGCGATCGAGGAAATGCGGCGTGATCTCGTTCTCGCGCAAAGGCTGAAACCCGCCGCGCCGCCGCGGCCGCACATGCGCAAAGCGCAGGATGGCGCCGGCACCACGACTGCGCAGCGCAGCCTGGCCTGTGAACCAGGTCAGCTCGAGGCGCAGCCGTTCCAGCCATCTGTCGTCGGATGCCAATGTCCCACCTCGCGTCCGTCGGCGGCCGTTCCCCTTCTTATAGTCATTACCCTTTGTTGACATTTCTTTGCAAAGGTCGGCCACAGGCCGAATTACGCATATTTTTGTTTCTCGACAGGTTCGCGAATGACCATGGCTGCGGCGATGCAAAGCCGGACGGCAGAATTGCCAGCGCGGTCGAAAGCGGGCCGTATCGCGCATGTCGATATCGTGACCGATCTTGGCACGGCCGAGGCCGTCTGGCGCGCCTTCGAGCAGCCCGGTCACCTCTTCACGCCCTATCAGCGGTTTGATCTGCTCAATCCCTGGCAGCGCCTAGTCGGCGAGCACGAACGCGCCCGCCCTTTCATCGTCGTTGCCCGCGACGCCGAGCATCAGCCGCTCCTGCTGCTGCCGCTCTCGCTGCGCCAAAACCACGGCGTGCGCACGGCCTGCTTCATGGGCGGCAAGCATACGACCTTCAACATGGGCCTGTGGAACGCCGAATTTGCAGCGCAGATCGCCATCGGCGATCTCGACGCTTTGTTTGCACCGCTTAGCGAACATGCCGACGTGCTCGCGCTGACGCAGCAGCCGCTGCACTGGAACGACCTGCAGAACCCGTTCGCGCATTTGCCGCGCCAGAGCGCGATCAATGGCTGCCCGCTGCTCACGATGGAAGCGGGCGGCCCGCCGGCATCGCGGATCAGCAACTCCTTCCGTCGCCGCCTCAAGAGCAAGGAGAAGAAGCTGCAGGCGCTCGCCGGCTATCGCTATCATTTGGCGACCACCGACGCGGACATCACCCGCCTGCTCGACTGGTTCTTCCGCGTCAAGCCGGCGCGGATGGCCGAACAGAAGCTTCCCAACGTCTTCGCCGAGCCCGGCGTCGAGCAATTCGTCCGCAGCGCCTGCCTTGCGCCACGCGGTGACGGCCGCGTCATCGACATCCATGCGCTCGAATGCGACGACGAGGTGATCGCGATCTTCGCCGGCGTCGCCGACGGCCAGCGCTTCTCGATGATGTTCAACACCTACACGATGTCCGAGCACGCCCGCTACAGCCCCGGGCTGATCCTGATGCGCTACATCATCGACCGCTGCGCCGAGCGCGGCTACCGCTCGCTCGACCTCGGCATCGGCTCGGACGAGTACAAGCGGATGTTCTGCAAGGACGACCAGGACATCTTCGACAGCTTCGTTCCGCTAACGTCACGCGGAAAACTCGCCGCGATGGCGATGTCCTCGCTGAGCCACGGCAAGCGGCTGGTGAAACAGAACCAGATGCTGTTCGACCTGGCGCAGCGGCTGCGGCGAGCGTTCGGGTAATCCGCGTTTGCCTACGCCGCCACGACGCGCGGCGCGTCTCTCGCTTCCGACGGCTGCACGGACCTGTTCAGCATCGTCACTTCGCTGAAGCCGACGGCGCCGAGTTGCTCGCACATCAGCGCGCGCGCATCCGGCGCCATCGACGCGTCAGGCACCACGACGGCGCGGGCATTCGCCGTCAGGAGCTCAGCGGGAAGGTCGGAGGCACTGCCGGCATCGAGCAGCACGTGGTCGTAGGCGCGCAGCAGCGCGTCGATCGCCAGCGTCACGCGGGGCGACTGCAACAGGCTGCGATCGAAGCCGGGACGGCCGGCCATGACCAGATGCAGCCGCGAGAGCTTGTCCCGGGTGATGATCTGCGCGAACGATGCCTCGCCTTGCATCAATTCGGCAAGACCGGGCGCCGAGGCATCGACGGACACGGCGGCCATGGCCGGCGAGGACGCGGCGAGATCGACCACGACGACCCGCGCATCGCGCGCGAGATGCCGGGCCAATGTCAGCGTCGACAGCGTGATGGCTTCGCCGCTTGCGGTGCCGAGCACCGTGACTTTCTTCGCCATGGTTCCGGCGGCGCGCAGGCTGTCGGCCAGATGCTCGATCTCCGCGAATTCGGAGACATCGGCATCAGCCGTCATCTCCGGCTGCAGCGGCGCAGGTTCTGCCATGACCGGATCGACGACCGGATCGGCGAAGGGCTCGACGACCACCGGTTGGACGATTTGCTCCTGGCGAGCCGACGTCCGCATCAGCGCTGGCGCGAACACCGCGACCGCACGGGGTGCAGTCTGGCGCAGCAACTCTCCGGTGACGACGACGCCGGACGAGAGCAGCAGTGTCGCGATCGTCGCGATCAGCACGATCGGCAGCTTCTTCGGATAGGCCGGCGTGTTCGAGACGATGGCGCGCGAGATGATGCGGCCATCGGTCGGCGCGGTGTCGATGGTCTCGCGGGTGTTGGCTTCACGGTACTTCGCGAGATAGGTTTCGAGCAGGTCGCGCTGGGCCTTGGCCTCACGCTCGAGGGCGCGGAGCTGCACGTCCTGGCCGTTGGTGGCTGTCGCCTGCTTCTTGAGCTGCTCGAGGCTCACCGACAATTCCTGGACACGCCCGCTGGCGGCACGCGCGTCGTTTTCGAGCGTGCGGGCGAGCTTGGCGGCCTCGTCGCGGATCTGGGTGTCGAGGTCGGCGAGCTGCGCCTTCAATTCCTTGATGCGCGGATGGTTGCCGAGCAACGTCGACGATTGCTCGGCCAGCTGCGCCCGCAACGCCACGCGCTGCTGCGAAGGCGTGCGCATCGATTCCGAGTTCAAAATTTCCGACGACTCGATCGGTTTGCCGCTCTGGATCATCTCGCGGATCAGGCGCGCTTTCGACTCCGCATCGGCCTTGAGTGCCCGTGCATTGTTGAGCTGGGTGTTAACCTCGCCCATCTGCTGGTTCGACAGCGTCGTGTTGTTGGTGCCGACGAACAGGCTCGACTTGGAGCGGAAGTCCTCGGCCTTCGCTTCGGCCTCGGAGACATTCCGTCGCAGCTCGTCGATCCTGCCGGCATACCACTGGCTGGCGTTCCGGGCCTGATCCTGACGCGCATCCTGCTGGAGCAGGAGATAGCCGTCGGCGATCGAATTGGCGACGCGCACGGCGAGATCGGGATCGGCAGACTGGAATTCGATCACGATCACGCGCGACTTGTCGACGGCGTAGGCCTGGAGGCGCTCGTAATAGGCGTCCAGCACCCGCTCTTCCGGCGTCATCGAGAACGGATCGCGGCCGATGCCGACCAGCGCCGCAAGCGACTTCAGTGGCGAAATGCCTTGCAGCACAGGATCGAACTCGGGCCGTTCCGCAAGCTTGTTCTTCTTGATGATCTCGCGCGCGAGATCGCGCGACAGCACGAGCTGCACCTGGCTGGTGACGGCTTCGGCGTCGAGCGCCTGCCGCTCCTCGGCGCGGTCGCTGTTGGGGCGAAGAAACACGTTCTCGCGGCCGTCGATCAGGATGCGGGATTCGGACTTGTAGCGTGGCGTGATGAGATTGACGATCGCGATGGATGCGACGAGCGCCAGCACCGTCGGCACGATGATCCAGCCACGCTTGCGCGCCAATGCCGCACTGAGCGCGTGCAGGTCGATGTCACCGGATTCGACCGGCGCCGGCCTCGGAGCGATGGGCGCAGGCTTTGCTTCAATCCGGGGCTCGATTTCGGCCCGCTTGGCTGCGGCCTTCGCGACAGCCCGCTCGACCACCGCCTTGTCCTTGCCGGCACGCCAGAACGCTAAACGCATCGAACACTCCCGCAGGCGCAACGCCACGACCTACCTCAACCGGGGCGATTACACTCCATTAAGGTTGCCGCTGGGTTAATCGCGGCGTGCGGCAACTCGCGCGTGCACGTCCGTCACCGTTTGTTAACCACGAAGGCTCTTAATCCGTCTCGATATTTCGTGAGATTGTTCGAGCATTCGCCGTCGAGCGCTGGTTTTGATCATGCCCCCCTCTCCCGACCAGCCGCTTCGCATCCTGCACGCCGTGCGCGCTCCGGTCGGCGGCATCTTCCGCCACATCCTCGACGTCGCCAACGGCCAGGTCGATCGTGGCCATCACGTCGGCATCCTCGCCGACAGTCTCACCGGCGGTGAGCGCGCCGACAAGGCCCTTGCCGAGCTCGCACCGCGGCTGAAACTCGGCGTGCACCGGATGGCGATCCGCCGCGAACCCTCGCCTGACGATGTCCTGGTCTGGTTCCGCTTGCGGCGCCTGATCGCCACGCTCAAGCCCGACGTCATGCATGGCCACGGCGCCAAGGCCGGCGCTTTCATCCGCATGCGGCGGCGATCCGACGATACCATCCGCATCTACACCCCGCATGGCGGCTCGTTGCATTATCCCCTCAACACCTTCAAGGGCGAGTTTTACGCGCGGCTCGAACGTACGCTGATGGACGCGACCGACCTGTTCCTGTTCGAGAGCGCGTTTGCCCGCGACACCTATCAGCGCATCGTCGGCAAGCCGAAGGGCGTGGTGCATTGCGTCTTCAACGGCGTGACGCCGGAGGAATTCGAACCTGTCGTCATCGCCGACGACGCCACCGACCTCGCTTATGTCGGTGAGTTCAGGCACATCAAGGGCGCCGATCTGCTGGTCGAAGCGGTGGCGCGCCTGCACGAGGGCGGCAGGAAGGTCACACTGACGCTCGGCGGCGACGGCGAGGAGACCGCGGCGCTGAAAGCGCAGGTCGAAAGGCTCGGCCTCTCCGGTGCCATCCGCTTCATCGGTCACGTCAAGGCACGCTACGGTTTCTCCAAGGGGCGGCTGCTCGTCGTTCCCTCGCGTGGCGATTCCATGCCCTATGTCGTGATCGAGGCCGGTGCCGCCGGCATTCCGATGATTGCGTCCAAGATCGGCGGCATTCCCGAGATTTTCGGTGCGGAGAACCCGGCGCTGTTTGCGCCGAGCAACGCGGAAGCCATGGCGGAGGCAATTGCGGCCGCGCTGGACAATCCGCTGGGAACAGCGCAGCGCGCCTCGTCCCTTCGCGAGCGCATCTCCGCGCATTTCTCCCAGCAGGCGATGGTCGACGGCGTGCTCGCGGGCTATCGCGACGCATTTGCCAATCATTAACCATCCTTAAGGCCGCTTTAGAGAATCTTCCGATTTGTCCGATAATCCGAGACCCAGGGGATGCTCGCCCGGGGCGCAAGGATGCGCCCCGCGGGTTTTTGGAATGGACGTGGACGCCCGTGGAACCGCTCAACGCACGCTCGATGCTCGATGCCGCGACCAGCGCTGCGGCGAAGCCGGCTGACCGGCCCTTTGTGGAGCGCCGCCAGCGGCTCTCGCCCGCCGCGCTCGACGTCGTCAACCAGAAGGTCGCCCGCGCCTATTCGCCGATCGTGATCACCGGCTTCGTACGCCTCGCCGATTTCGCGCTGCTGAGCCTCGTCGGCATCGTCCTCTATCTCGGCTATGTCATGCCGCACGCCGGCTCCTTCAGCTGGATCTATCCCGCGCAGATCATCGCCGTCGCGGTTTCCGCCGTGGTCTGCTTCCAGGCCGCCGACATCTATCAGGTGCAGCTGTTCCGCGGTCAGCTCCGGCAGATGACGCGGATGATCTCGTCCTGGTCGTTCGTCTTCCTGCTGTTCATCGGCATCTCCTTCTTCGCCAAGTTCGGCAGCGAAATATCGCGGCTGTGGCTTGCGGCCTTCTACGTCCTCGGGCTCGCCGCGCTCCTCTGCGAGCGTCTGGTGCTGCGCTCGCTGGTGCGCGCCTGGGGGCGCGAGGGCCGGCTCGACCGCCGCACCATCATCGTCGGCTCCGACCGCAACGGCGAGCAATTGGTCGAGGCGCTGAAGGAGCAGGAGGATTCCGACATCCACGTGCTCGGCGTGTTCGACGACCGCAACGACAGCCGCGCGCTCGACACCTGTGCCGGCGCGCGCAAGCTCGGCAAGGTCGACGACATCGTCGAGTTCGCCCGCCGCACCCGCGTCGATCTCGTGCTGTTCGCGCTGCCGATCTCCGCCGAGACGCGTATCCTGGAGATGCTGAAGAAGCTCTGGGTGCTGCCGGTGGATATCCGCCTCTCCGCACACACCAACAAGCTGCGCTTCCGCCCCCGCTCCTATTCCTATATCGGCGAGGTGCCGACGCTGGACGTGTTCGAGGCGCCGATCACCGACTGGGACCTGGTGATGAAATGGCTGTTCGACCGCGTCGTCGGCGCCCTCGCGCTGCTCGTGGCCTTACCGGTGATGGGATTGGTGGCGCTGGCCGTGAAGCTCGACAGCCCCGGGCCCGTGCTGTTCCGCCAAAAGCGCTTCGGCTTCAACAACGAGCGCATCGACGTCTACAAGTTCCGCTCGATGTACCATCATCAGGCTGATCCGACCGCCTCGAAGGTCGTGACCAAGAACGACTCGCGCGTCACCCGCGTCGGCCGCTTCATCCGCAAGACCAGCCTCGACGAGCTGCCGCAGCTCTTCAACGTGGTCTTTTCCGGCGATCTCTCTCTGGTAGGCCCGCGTCCACATGCGGTGCAGGGCAAGCTGCAGAGCCGCCTGTTCGACGAAGCCGTCGACGGCTATTTCGCCCGCCACCGGGTCAAGCCCGGCATCACCGGCTGGGCCCAGATCAACGGCTGGCGCGGCGAGATCGACAATGAAGAGAAGATCCAGAAACGCGTCGAGTTCGACCTCTATTACATCGAGAACTGGTCGGTGCTGTTCGATCTCGTCATTCTGCTGAAGACGCCGATCTCGCTGCTGACCAAGAACGAGAACGCGTATTGAGTTTTGTGGTCATGCCCCGCCTTGTGCGTAGTTGCGCACTGGGGCGGGGTATCCAGTACGCCGCGGCGCTGAGATTCAGCCGCGCTGCCGCGGAATACTGGATCGCCCGGTCAAGCCGGGCGATGACAGCGGTGTTTGTCGGCGTATCAGTTGCGTAAACGTATGAGCGTGTGATGGCGTATGCGGCAACAGCCGGGGAGATGAATGCAGCGGTTCGGGCTGCGCCCGGCGTGCTGGCGCTCCAGCGCGCGCTGGTATGGCTGGTCGGCGCCTCCGGCGCGATCGTCTTCATCGAGCCGAGCCCCTACGAGATCGTGACGCTGCTGGCCACCGTCACCTTCTTCGCCACCGGCCTGCGTCTGCGGCTCGCTTTGATGCCGCTGCTGCTGATGCTGGTCCTGCTCAATATCGGCTACATGATCAGTGCGATTCCGCTGTTCGAGCAGTCCGAGGTGGTCAGCTGGATTGCGACCTCCTGGTACATGGCGGTGACGGTCGTGTTCTTCGCCATGGTCACGTCGGAGGACACCGCGGCCCGGCTCGACATGCTCCGCCGCGGGCTCGTGGTCGGCGCGATGGGCGCCTCGCTCCTGGCGGTCGCCGGCTACTTCCATTTGGTGCCCGGCGGCGACGACCTCCTCACCCTGTACGGACGCGCGCGCGGCACCTTCAAGGATCCGAACGTTCTCGGCGCCTTCCTGATCCTGCCGGCGCTGTTCTCGTTGCAGAGCGTCGTCTCCGACAAGGCCGGCAAGGCGTTCCGCAACGTCATCGCCTTCGGCATCATGTCGCTGGCGATCCTGCTCGCGTTCTCCCGCGCCGCCTGGGGCGGGCTGGTGCTGACATCCGCCTTCATGCTCGCGCTGATGGTGCTGACCAGCCGCACCAACGCGCAGCGCTCGCGCATCATCGTCATGGCGATCCTGGCCGCGGTGCTGGGCCTCGCGCTGATCGCGGTGCTGCTGTCGTTCGATTCCACCGCCGAGATGTTCAAGCAGCGCGCGAGCTTCGACCAGAGCTATGACGAAGGCAGGTTCGGCCGGTTCGGCCGGCACATCCTGGGAGCGGAGATGGCGCTCGACCTGCCGTTCGGCATCGGCCCTCTGCAATTCCACCGCTTCTTCCCCGAAGACACCCACAACTCCTATCTCAACGCCTTCATGTCCGGCGGCTGGCTGTCCGGCATCTGCTATCCCGCGCTGGTCTTCACGACCGTCATCGTGGGTGTCAGGCACATCTTCGTGCCTGTGCCCTGGCAGCGCGCTTATCTCGCGGTGTTCTCCGCCTTCGTCGGCACCGTCGGCGAAAGCTTCGTGATCGACACCGACCACTGGCGGCATTTCTGGATGATGCTGGGCGCGATGTGGGGCATGATCGCGGCTGCGCAGATCTACAAGGCTAGGGCTCGCGACGAAGCTTCTTCAGCTTGAGAGTGGGACGCTTTTCCGGCGGCGTATCGAGCAGGCCCTTCAGCGCCGCGGTTGCCGCGAGCACACCCTTGTAGCCCTCGGTCGCGAAACGCAGCAGCAGGCGTAGTTCCTGGTCGGAATAGGTGTTGAACACCTTCTCCATTGCCCGTTGCATCGGAACGTAGAACTGGCCGATCTTCATGGCTGCTTCCGGTACGACGGCAATGAAAACCTTGCGCCGGTCGTTTTCATCCCGCTCGCGGCGCACCAGGCCGGCCTTTTCGAGCCGGTCGACCACGCCGGTGATGGCGCCCGTCGTCAGGCCCGTGACCACGGCGAGCCGGCCGGCGGTGACACGTCCCTCGAGATAGAGGATGTCCATGCATTCGAGGTCGGAATTGGCAATTCCGGCAACGTTCGCAACGGTCTGGCCATAGAGCACGCCCTGCGCGGACGACCTGCGCATCGCCTCCTCGAGCTCCTGCAGCAGCGCAACGCGCGCCTTCGTCCTTGACAAGGCCCACCTCATCTCTTAGTCGATATATATCTTAGTCACTAAGATATTTAGCGACCGTAATTCTCCTAGCACCACGGAAACGTCGGGAGCAAGCCATGTCCTATCGTCCCCGCAAGGCCCTGATCATCGGCGCCGGTATCGCCGGGCCCGTCGCGGCGGTCCTGCTGCGCCGTGCCGGCATCGAGTCCGCGATTTACGAGGCCTGGCCTTATTCGAAAGGCATCGGCGGCGGCCTTCAGATCGCGCCGAACGGCATGCAGATCATGGACGAGATCGGCCTTTCGAACGAGCTGATAAGCCGCGGCTCGATCGCGGAATCGTTCGACTTCTATTCGCAAGGCGGAGAGAGGCTCGGCTCGATCAATCGCGACATGGCGCGACGCTTCGGCCAGCCCGCGGTCAATGTCTGCCGCGCCACGCTGAACGAGATGCTGATCGACAAGGCCTGGTGCGCGTGCGTTTCACTCTATTTCGAAAAGCGCCTGATCAAGATCGAGGATCGCGGCGACCAGCCGATCATCGCCTACTTCGCCGACGGCACCACGGCCGAAGGCGACTTCCTGATCGGCGCCGACGGCGTACACTCGGTGGCGCGGCGGCAGGTGGTGCCGGACGGGCCGCAACCGTTCGACACCGGACTGATCGGCTTCGGCGGCTTCGTGCCGCGCGCCGTCCTCGACGGCCGGCCGATTGGCCGGCACATCGAGACCACGTTCGGACAGAGCGGCTTCTTCGGCTACGGCTATTGCAGCCCCGATCCGGACGACGGCGTGATGTGGTGGAGCACGCAGCCGGCGCACGGCATGGACGCGGCGATGTTTCGCGCGCTCGACCCTGCAACGCTGAAGCAGCACCTGCGCGGCTTCCACCGCGGCTGGCACGATCCAATCCCTGGCATCATCGAGGCAGCCGAGAACATCGTGGTCACCGACACGCTCGACGTCGCCACCCTGCCGACCTGGTCGCGCAAGCGCTCGCTGCTGATCGGCGATGCCGCCCATGCGACCAGCCCCCATGCCGGCCAGGGCGCCTCGCTCGCGCTGGAGGATGCGATGCGCCTTGCCCGGTTGATGCAGCAAGGCCAGGAGCTCGGCGCCACCTTCCAGGCCTTCGAGGCCGAACGGCGCCCTCGCACCGAAAAGATCGTCGCCATGGCCCGCCGCAACGGCAACAGCAAGCGCGAGTTCAGCGCCACCGGCGCGTGGATCCGCAATCAGATGATGAAATGGCTGCTGCCGCTGGGCGCGAAGGGCATGGATTTCATGTACGCGTACGACGCGCGGGCGGTGTAGTGGCACGGTGCAGTAGGGTGGGCAAAGGCGCAACGCGCCGTGCCCACCATCTCCCCGCAATCGCGACAGACGTGGTGGGCACGCTTCGCTCTGCCCACCCTACGGAAGCTACGTCTGGGCCTCCACCGCGAACGTCAGCCCCGCGTTCCCGACCAGCCGCTTGATCAGCTTGTGCTGCATCGCCGCGCCCGGGGTCCAGAAGCCGGCTGCGACGTCGGTCGTGTCACGCAGCATGCAGATGGCGCATTCGGAGATCATCTTCGAGGTCGAGCCGTAGCCGGGATCGCGGTCGCCGGTGACGCCGGCGCGTACCATGCGGCCATCGGGTGCGATCGCGATATAGAGCAGATCGAACAGACCGTTTTCGCGCTCTTCCTTCGACGGCCCCTCCCCTGGCTTCGGAGCGTCGGGGCCGGTCTTGCCCGCATTGGCAGCCATCACGAGCTTGGCGTTGGCCTCGCCCTTCTCGCCGGGACCGGTCAGCACCATCTCGTCGTAAACGAAGTCCTGGCCGTAGGGGAATCCCATCAGCATGTTGGAGCGGTGAACGTTGCGCGTGTTGATCAGCGCCATCATGAACGGCGCCGCCCAGGATTGCAGATCCTCCTCGAAAGCTGCCCTGTTGCCTTTCGGCTGCTTCGGGCCGCTGAAGCCGGGCGTCAGCGCAAAATGATCGTTGAGAATGGCGACAAGGCTGAGATCTTTCGCCACGGCATCGAAGGTCGCCTTCGCGCTCGCGGCGGTGCCGCCCGAGAGCGTGCCGCGCATGTCGCGCACGCGGCCCTTCACGCGCGGGGCCGGCGCGCCGAAGACACGTTTGGCCTCTTCCTGGACGAAGAACGTACCGAGCTCGAACGGCACGGAATCGTAGCCGCAGGAAAACACGATCCGCGCGCCGCTCTCTTTTGCAGCCGCCTCGTACTTGTCGATCATCTGGCGCATCCAGATCGGCTCGCCGCAGAGATCGAAATAATCCGTGCCCGTGGCCACGCAGGCTGCGAGCAACTCCTCGCCGTAGAGCTGGTACGGTCCGACGGTGGTGATCACCGACATCGTCTGCTCCGCCATCGCCTTCAGCGAAGCCGCATCCGACGCATCCGCGACAATCAGCTCCGTATTCCCGGGCGCGCCGATCGCATCGCGCACCGATTTCAGCTTGCCGAGGCTGCGGCCTGCCATCGCCCATTTCAGCGCGTGGTCGCTCTTGTAGTGCTGGGTCAGGTATTCGGCGACGAGCTGGCCGGTAAAACCGGTCGCGCCATAGACGACGATGTCGAATTTCGCAGAGCTCATGGTCCGCCTTTACTTCACTTCTTCGCGTAGCTCACGCCCATGCCGGCACGGACATCGCTTTGAATACCATAGGGCGGGATCGGATAACGCAGGCCGTTCTTGGCCAGCGCCTTCATGCCCACAACCGCCTTGGCGAGATGTTCCGGCTTCAGGGCCATCAGCATCTCCTCGTCCGGCACGCCGCCATAGCGCCGTTCGGCATAGCATGGCAAGGACAGGCTGGGCTCACCGCTCTTGAGCGCCCTGCCCCAGGAATCGGCGCAAGCGGTCTCGCCGACCACGCCCCATTCGAACTTCTTGTAGCCGGTATATTGCAGCCCGTTGATCAGGATGATCATCTGCCCCGGCGTCGCATAGACGAGACAAATGTCCGGCGGATCGAGCCGGCCGCTCGCCAGCGGACTGACCGCGAGCGCCTGATATTGCCCGAACGGAACCACGTCCAGCGCCTCCTGGCGCTTGCGTGCGTCCTCCGCCGTGCCGTGCCAGACCCCGACATAGTTTTCTCCGGCGAGCCATTTCTCGTCCTGCGGTGCGAGGCCGATCACCGCGCGGCATTGCGCGCCGACGAGATCGTCGGCGGTGATGCCCACGGTCCAGCCCAGACGCGCCGCCATGCTGACGATCTGGTCGGTGGTGTGGACCGCGGTCGGCCGCCGGATTTTCGGGATTGCCTCCATGTCGGCGGTCCGCGCGAACAGCTTCATGCCGATCACCGTGGTCTTCAGCCGCAGCAGGCCGTTGAGATCGGCGACGAGGCCGGCAAGATCGATGCGGTCTGCACTCTGCTGTTGCATGGCGTCCTCCCGGCCGGCAGTCGCGCGCCGGCGCTGTTCTTGTTTCTTGAACGGTTCTAGTCCCTCGCCGGCCCCGGGAGCAACTCGCCGGTCCGGCCCATCAGGCGGTAGGCGACGAGCCCGATCCATTCGCGCACGGCGACCTCGGTTCGGCGGAGCCCGTCCGTGGCGACATTGGTGAAAGAGAGAAGATCGTCACGCCCGCCCATTCGCCAGTCCACGGGATAGGCTTCGACGTCAAATCCTGCCTTGCGAAAGATCCCCATCGAACGCGGCATGTGAAAGGCCGAGGTGACCAGGAGCCAGCGTTCGCCCGGTTTGGGCGCCACCAATTGTTTGGTGAAGATGGCATTCTCGTAGGTGTTGCGAGAGTCCCGCTCGAGGATCAGGCGCTGCTTCGCGATACCCAGATTCTCCAGGATCGGCGCGGAGTAGTCGGCCTCCCGCGAGTCCGTCGAAACCAGGTTCGCGGTGCCCCCGGTGAAAACAATACGCGTGCTCGGATAGCGGCGCGCGAGCTCAGCCGGCGCAAACAGGCGATCGGCCGCGTGCGCGACGACCGGCGTGCGGTGCGCCGCCGACAGATCGGTGTCGACGGAGCCGCCGAGCACGATGATGCCGTCGGGCGCACCCCGCGACGGATCCCACGGCGCAAAACGCGACTCCAGCGGATAGAGCAAAAGGTTGCCGAGCGGCGAGAACGCGGCGAGCGCCAGCAGGATCAGCGTGGCCGCGGCGAGCTTGCGGCCGAATGCGGCAAAGCGCGTCGCCATCAGGACGACCGAGACGATTCCGAGCTCGATCATGAAGTTGATCGGCAGCACCGCGGTGCCGAGGGTCTTTGACAGGACAAAAAGCAGGGGAGCCTCGCTGGAATGGTCGTGCCTGTTGCGCGCGGGCTTGACCCGCCCGTCGATCTTCAGAAAGCTTCTTGGAAGAGGATCGATTGCCTGGTCAAGCCCGGGCCTGTGAAACGGACGGACGCCACATGACCCATCACCACCTGCATTCCAGCCCCGAGACCTGCCATTGGGGCTTCTTCGAAGCCGCGCTCAAACCCGTCCTTACCGTCGCGAGTGGCGACGAGGTCACGGTCGATACCATCAGCGGCGGTCCGGACATGCTGCCCGACCGCGACACATTTCACATTCCGCCCGAGATGTTCGAGGTTCATGCCAAGAACGAGCGCATGCTGCCCGGCCATATCCTCACTGGCCCGATAGCGCTCGAGGGCGCCGAACCCGGCGACGTGCTCGCGGTCGAGATCCTCGACGTCCAGCTCCGGCAGGATTGGGGCTGGAACATGATCAAGCCCCTGTCCGGCACCCTGCCCGACGACTTTCACGAGACGCGTATCCTGAACATCCCGCTCGACCGGTCGCGGATGGTTGCCCGCATGCCGTGGGGGCTGGACCTGCCGCTCAAGCCGTTCTTCGGCGTGATGGGCGTTTCGCCTCCTCCCGCCTGGGGCCGCATCTCCTCGCTGGTCCCGCGCGCCATGGGCGGCAATCTCGACAACAAGGAGCTTGGCGCCGGCGCGACGCTGTACCTGCCCGTGTTCGTCCCGGGCGCGCTGTTCTCCTGCGGCGACGGCCATGGCGTGCAGGGCGACGGCGAGGTGTGCGTCACCGCGATCGAGACCGCACTCCAGGGCCGCTTTCGCCTAACGCTGCGCAAGGACCTCAGGCTCGATTATCCCCGCGGCGAGACGGCGACGCATTACATGACCATGGCGATGGACCCCGACCTCGACCAATGCGTGGTGCGGGCGCTGCGCGACATGATCGTGCTGCTCGGCGAGAGGCGCAATTTGTCGCGCGAGGACGCCTATACGCTGTGCAGCCTGGCGGCCGATCTGCGGGTAACCCAGACCGTCAACGGCTCCAAGGGCATCCATTGCATGATCGACAAGGCGATCGTGCACGGCTGAGCCGACCCGCCCACTCCTGACCTGTCGAGGCCACGCAGCCGCCGGCCTGTTCGCGCGGCGTGCCTCGTCATGCCTAATTTCCTTCGCGATTCCAACGGGCTGAGCGAGCGCCGCAGCCTGCAATTGACTTCTGCCTTCAAACCTAAATAGACTCTTAATCGTCACTTTTATGTACCTGCGTAAGAGGCTAGCGTTTAGGCATGGCCACCGAAAAAGCCGAGACTGACCGCATTCCCGTAACCTTGGCGCTCTCGACCATCACCTATCTGGAGAAGCTGGTGAGACAGGGCACCCACGGCACCAGCGTTCCCGGCGTCGCACGTACCTTGATCGAGGAAGGCATCCGTCTCGCCATCAAGGACGGGCTTTTGTCGATTCGCGACAATGGCAGGACGTGAGCGCGCGCCGAACGTGAGGCGGACGGATCTCGAGAAGCGGATGGCCGACATCTGCAACCTGGGACCGCACCAATGCCTGTTCTCTCACCGACTTCTTCACAAACCTGGACCGACGAACGCATTGAACTGCTGAGGCAGCACTTCGAGGCCGGCCTCTCCTGCCGCGAGATCGCCGCCGACATCGGCGTCAGCCGCAATGCCGTGATCGGCAAGCTGTCTCGCCTCAATCTGACGCGCGGCCGGACCATCGACGACCGCAAGGTTCAGGACAGGGGCTTGGCACCTTCGCGCGCGCCGCGGACCGTGCCGCGCCTGCAATACGAGATGCTCGCCACGATCTACGGCGAGACCGGTGCGCCGATGGTCGCCGGTCCGATCGACGACGCCAATCGCTGCTCGCTGCTGGAGCTTGCCGAGAACCGCTGCCGCTGGCCGATATCCACACCTGGCGCAGACGATTTCTGCTTCTGCGGCAACTCCGCGCCCGACGGCCAGTCCTATTGCGCCGGCCACAGCCGCATCGCCTACCGGCCGAATTCCCGCGCGCGCGTCATGCGCGGCTAGAGCCATGTCCAAGAGCCACGTTCTAAAGCCGTGTCCCAAAACGAAAAACCTCCGGCAGGGCATTGCCGGAGGTTCCTGGAGGTTTAGCATCAAGTCAGAGCCGCAACTTTCGTCATCGGCTGAGAGCTATATAGCTTAGTAACTCAGGTAAGTAAATAAACTTGGGCCGGTCGAATCGCATGGCTCGTCTTCGTTGCCCGCACGGGCTGCTGGATTTTCCGAAAGCGATCTTAGTAAAAAAAGCCCCGGCGGTGTCCCGCCGGGGCTGCGTCATATCCGAAGACCCACGTCTGAAGACCCAGGTAAGAAGACCAAGGCTTACCAGTTGCGCTGGGCGCGAACGAGCAGGCTATAGGTGTCCTGGTCCTTCAGCTCATAGGTCGCCGCGGGCTTGGCAACGCTCGTGAGCGCCGGCGTCGTGATCACGCCCGAGTACTTCTGGTCAAGGTGGCTGTAGGTGAAGTCAGCCGAGAAGGTCAGGTTCTTGACCGGGGTCCAGCGGGTGATGACACCGATCTGGCCGATGTTGAAGTCCGGGTTGCAGGTACCGGTCAGGGTCGCGAACGCGGCGCTGCCGCAGATCATGCCCTTGGCCGTGCCGCTGTAGTTGACGGCAGCCCACGCACCATAGAGCGCCGAGTTCCAGTACGGGCTCCAGTTGTGGGTGTAGGCACCACGGAAGCCGTAGGTCTTGGTCAGCTCGAGGCCGCTGCCGGGTGCGAACACCGCGTCAGACACGCCGGCGAAGCCGATGCTCTGATACGCGCCGCCCGAACCGCCGAACATCGAGTAGTTGGTCGCTGCCAGCTCCTGGAAGTTGTAGCGGCTCGCGCCGTCGGTGTAGACGCCCGAGATGTTGATCACGTCGCCTGCACCGGTCGGGATGTTCTTGATCGACAGAGCCAGCTGGACGGCCCAGCCCCACTTGTCTTCAGGATGACCCGTGGCTTCGCTCGCGCCGTAATAGCCGACGTGGTTGTCGTGCGCCGCGACCGAGGCCTGGAACAGGCCCCAGGCCTGGTCGACGCGGAGCGTACCGACGAGATCGGGGGCGCGGGAGCCGCCGAGATCGTTGGAGCCGTAGGCACCGCCGAGGACGCCGGTGGTGGACATGCCGGCCGTATTCCACAGCGCGGTCTGGAACACCTGCGTCTGGTCCTGCGCCGAGACGATCGCCGTTATGCCTTGGCCCAGATCGGCGGTGTAGGTGAACTGGGCGACACCGTTGGTGGTGCCGCTACCGCCGACGAGCTGGTCGAAGTTGTTGCCGGGATAGTTGATCCAGGGCGCGTCGAACTGCGACACCGCCTTACCCATGGTGAAGCCGGCGAACTGGATGAAGGCGTAGTAGACGCCGAGCGCGCCGCCCGAGATCCCCCCGTCGGTGCCGTTGACGGCGCCGCCGCTGGACCCGATCAGACCCGTGCCTGCGGCGTTGAGGCCGAGCGTGCTGCTGTACTGGGTGGCACCCGTTCCCGAACCGGCGCCGACATAGTTGCCGGTCGTCCAGGTGAAGACCGCATCGAAATAGGTGCGGACAACGCCGTACTCGGTCGCGGTGCGCGTGTCGATGTTGAGATCTTCACGAGCGCGCATCGAGTAATAGTTCGTCAGGCGGTTATTGGCCGCGAAGACGTTGTTGTACTGGGCGCTGTAGTTGCCGCCGGCATTGAGCGCCACTTCGGCACGCAGATAACCGCCCAGCTTGATGCAGGTGTCGCTGCCCGGGATGTAGTAGAAACCCGCACCGTAAAGCGAGCAGACCTTCACATACTCGACCGCCTTGGCCTTGACCGGAAGATCAGCCGCCTGAGCTCCACCGACGGCGATCAGACCCGCCGCAGTGCCGAGCAAAAGGCTCTTCACCACTTTCATATTAAAACCTCCAAGTTGCTCATTTTACGAAGACCGGACCGTGAGGCCCCCCAGATCCCCGTCTTGCAAATCCGTTCGGCCGCTTTGCGCTTTCGGACACACCCGCTTTCGACGCGAGGGACGTGAGCGAACCAGCTGCAACGGGACGATCGAGAACCCCCCACCGTCACGAAGCAATATGCCTGCGCCGTTGACTAATCAAAATACCTTATTTAGTCAGCTTTGTGGTTTCACTAAACCTGTACCCCATACGCAACACTCAGGCGAAGCGATCCGTGAGCAAATCATCTTTGTAGTTTGAGTGACAAAATTAGCCTGCTCTGCACTTGCGTCAGAGCAGGCTTGCGTGGACTATGGCTTGCACCACACCGGCCGCATACAAACCAGATCACGGGAGTGACGCTGTGTCAGCGACGAGGAAAGAAGGGGCGCGCCTCCGCCCCATCGGCAATCTGGATATCATCAGGCGCTTCACCTGGGAGATATCGTCGATCAACATGTATCTGGAGGAGCTGCGTCAGTTCTGGGCGAGAACGCTCGGCATCAGCGGCCCGCAATGGCTGATCCTGATGGCGATCTCCGACCTCGACAAGGACGACGGCATTCCGGTCAACGTCGTCTCAAAACTCCTCCACGTCGACCCGTCGTTCGTCACGACCCAGTCCAAGCTGCTCGAGAAGAAGGGCCTGTTGCGCCGCCGCCCCTCGCCGACCGACGCAAGGGTGGTCCGGCTGTCCCTGACCGAGAAGACCCAGAAGCACCTGGCCAGCCTCACCGAGCAGTACAAGACGATCAAGGAATTCGTCTTCCAGGAGTTCGACGAGAAAGAACTGACGGAATTCACCACCAAGCTCGCGATGTTGAAAACCCGTCTCGAAAAGGCCTGCGTCCGCCTGACTCTCGACTTCTGAGGCGACGTCCTTAGATGCGGCCCGCCGCGCCGAGCCGGGATTCGAGCCAATCGAAAATGTATTCATTGGCAAGGCTTGGATTGTCCGCATGGGCCTGCGCCGCGCCGGTTTCCGCCGCGGTGAATACCTTCAACATGACATCCGAGCTGCCGAGCCGGGACGTCTGGACGATCTGACGCGCCCGATCGGCCTTGAGCCAGCCGTCCTCGCCGAGCGTGATCAGCACCGGACAGTCGGCGCTGGAGGCCATCAGCGGAGCATGCGGCACCGGAACGATGCTGACGTCGCTCATCGCGAATCGGCTGGCAAAGAAGGCCCGTTCGTGCAGGTCCCACAGGCCGCCATCGCACACGGCGGCGGCAAGCCGCGGCTCCTGCAGCACGGCGCGGGCCACGAAAGAAGAGCCCCAGCCATCGGCGACGATCGCGACGCGCCCGAAATCGACGTCGCTGCACGTCTCCAAATAGTCCATGACGCACGGAATCGCACTCTCGAGATCCCGGCGCCGCAACAGCCCGTCGAGATAATCGTCGCGCTGATCACCGAACAGGTCCAGCGCCAGCAGCGAGAAGCCGCGCTCGCGCGCATGCGGCGCGAGCTTGAACAGAAACTCCTCCTTGCGGTGACCGGGCTCGCCGATGCAGATCACGGTCGGAGCTCGCACGCGTCCCGACGGCGCGGGCAGGAAATAGCCCTGCAACGAATGGCCGTCGAGCCAGGGTATCGTCATGACTTCCCCGGCCGGATCGCGCGCGGCGAGAAAGCGGCGGGCGCAATCCTGCATCGCGAGGACCGCGACCCAGCGGCGCTCGTCCGCCTGATCGAGCGGCATTGCGGCCGCACTGTAGTAATTCATGGCGCGGAGCCAGTTGCGCTGCGCCGTCGCCCTGTGACCTTCCGCGAACGCGGCCTCCGCACGAAGCCGATTGGCTTGCGCCAGATTCTTCCACTCGCGATGCCAGGACTGGTCTTCGCCCCGCTTCAGCTGCCGCGCGATCATCAGGCATTCCGCGATGGTGGCGCCGCCCTCCTGGGCCGCGGTCAGGAGCCGCGTGAACTCAGCGGAGATGTCCTCTCGCTCCGGGCAAAGGATCCAGTCGTCGGAGAGGCATGCGGGTATCATCGGGAGCTACGCTCTGGTCATCGCCTTACACATGATTGACTAAACTATTTTGGTTCCCTGACCAAGCTGCCGTGCGCCGAATGAGAGCCGTTCGAGATCACCATCGCTTGAACGAAGGGACGTATCGCATGCGTGACATTCCAATTGGTCATGAGTGGTCGACACTGGCAGGAAACGCCGGCAGCGAACTGGCAAGAGATGGCACGCGAAATTGCCCGAGCGCCTCTTGCCATGATGAGCATCATACCTATATCCGCGCGCGCTCGGCGCCCGCTTCAACCGAGCCGCCAGCCGACCTCTTGCGTAAAACTTTCGTAGAAGGATCTTTCGTAGGCCTGCTCCGGCGTAGCACGAACGCGCTCGTCAAGGCGCTTTGCGTCCTCGCCCACGAGAATGCGCCATTGCTCCGCCTTGACCCCATCGAGGATGATACTGGCGGCCTGCGCCGCCGTCGTCGGCGCATCCTCGAGGAAGCTGCGGGCACGCTCGGCGAACACCGCCTGGATGTCCTCGTCCGACATCTTGTCGGCATCCGGCACGCCGGCCGCGACCATGCGCTTGCGGGTCAGCGCGACCTCGTCGGGGTTGAGCCGCTCCGAGCCGTCGGCGCTCTGCACCTTGCGCGAATTGGAGACGATCGAGGTGCCGATATGGCCGGGCATCACCACCGAACATTTGACGTGCGGCGCGTGCAGGCGGAGATCATTGATCAGCGCTTCGGTAAATCCCTTCACGGCGAACTTCGCCGAGCTGTAGGCGGTGTGGGACTGGTTCATGCCGATCGAGGCCCAGAAGCCGTTGACGCTCGCGGTGTTGACGATGTGGGCCTCGTCGGCTGCGACCAGCATCGGCAGGAAGGTGCGAACGCCGAGATAGACGCCGCCCCAGCAGATGTTGAAGGTGCGCTCCCACTGCTCGCGCGTGTTGGTGAACAGGCTGCCGCCGCCACCGATGCCGGCGTTGTTGAACAGAAGATGGATCCGGTCGGTCTTCTGCTGCTCGGCGAGCTCGTCGCGGAATCGCTTGAGATGATCCTCGATCGAAACGTCGGCGATGTGGGTCGTGACGCGCAGGCCCTGCGGCAGCTTCTCGACCTCGCACAGCCGCTTGGTCTCGGCCATCGCGGCTTCCGAGACGTCGCACATCGCGACATTGCAGCCCTCGGCGACGAGCTGCCGCGCGAGCTCGCGTCCCATTCCCGTGCCGCCGCCGGTGATGACGGCGATCTTTCCTGCAAAATCCTTCATGGGACTTTCGGCCCCTCCCCTTGTCGGTATGTTTCTTCATGGCTAAGCCGCGCATCGGAGCGCGCGCAAAATGTAGCAGCGCCGCATCCGCAGGTAAAAGCGGATCGGCGCTGCCGTGCTCATCAGTAATTTCGGGGCGTGGACTATTCGGCCGCCTCGACGCGCCGCCCGTTCAACGCGCCGAGCCCGTCCAGTGCCTTGCGGATCGTCGCCTGCTGCGCGCTTGAGGCCTCCGGCATCGGCGCGCGCGGATAAGTCCTGGGCAGGCCCTGCAGCGTCTGCGCATAGCGCGTGCAGGCCGGCAGATTGTCGGCGATCACGGCGTTCCACAGCGTCAGCAGCTTCTTGTGCAGGTCGAGCGCGCGCGGATGGTCACCCGCCTTCACCGCATCCCACAGCGCGACGGAGGCATGCGGCGCCGCGGTCAGGATCGCGGCGATCGAGCCATGGGCCCCTAAAGTGTAGGACGGATACATCAGGGCATCGACCGCACTGTAGATCAGCTTGTCAGGCGCCATCATCATGAGATCCGCGAACAGCTTCAGATCGCCCGCGCTCTGCTTGACGCCGACCACCAGCGGCACCTCGGTCATGATCCGCGTCAGCAGCGCCGGCGAAAGATACGACCACGGCACCACATTGTAGATGATGATGGGCATGCCGGTCTCATCCGCCATGGCGCGGAAATGCGCCACCATCGCCTCGTCGTCCGGCTTGAACAGATAGTGCACCGGCGTGACCTGGAGCGCGGCGACATTCATGTCGCGCACCAGCTTGCCGCGGCGGATCGCATCGCGGGTGGAATCGACGATGATGCCGGCGATCACGGGAATGCGTCCCTTCACCGCGGCGACCGTCGCCTCCATCAGGTCGCGATATTCCTCGTGATCGAGCGTGTGCCCCTCGCCGGTCGAGCCGCCGGCCGCGACGCCATGCGCGCCGGCCCCGATCATCCAGTCGACCTGAGGCGCCACAAGCGTGTAGTCGATCTCGCCATCCTTGCGGAACGGCGTCGTCATCGGCGGGATCACGCCGGTCGGTCGTGCCTTCATGGTCTGCCCTCGCGTTTCCATATCCCTTGTGGCGCTCCCGCTCTTTTGGCGGGTGCCCACGGTCCTGCGAGCCTACCGGCTGCGCGCGGCCTGTGAAGCGCCACCGGCGCGGCGCTGCCCCCACAATCGATCATCCCTGCGACTCACCCCCGCCGGTTCCCCGTATTTGTCCGGCTTCGGTTTAGGGGCAATTTTTTTACAATCCGAAACGTCAAATGGACTCCGGACGCCGGGTCGAGTCGGCCATGCCAGCGTGTTGTTTGCGTCACAGGCTCTGGCACTCCGCTTGCATCCTCTTCGTGGTCAGAAACTACCGATGAGGTGACTGGAATGTTCGTGACCGTCGTTGCCGTGCTCTGCCGGCTGAGTGCAGCCAGCTCAGGCAGTTGCATCGAGGAAATCGTGACCGACAGCAACATGACGCCCGAGATGTCGATGATGCAGTGTGCGATCGGCGCACAGGCCCCATTGGCAAAATGGATGGGCGAACATCCGATCTACCACGCTAACTGGCGGCTCGATCGCTACAAATGCGTGCCGGGACACTACGAGATCAAGGGCCACGCCTAACGCTCCGCAAAACTACTGATACCAAGACGACGGACCAAGACTAAAAACGAGGAAACGCCCCGGGGGCCGCATGGTCTTTCCGCGCGGGCATCGACAGCGCCAGACCCCATTGCGGCGGCGCTCTTTGTGACAACGATCACACCTCCCCCTTGAGCCACTGCTCGCAAGATGATCGCACGCGCACGCCGCCCTTCCGGCGTCGGCATCAGCGCGTAATTGTGCGGCTGGTCACGGAGCAGATGCAGCTCGACCGGCACGCCAGCCGCCGTCGCGCGGTCCGCGAGCTCGACGCTATCAGGAAAGAGCAGATCGCGCGTGCCCGAGAAGATCGTCATAGGCGCAAGCGCGCGGAACGCGCCATTGAGCGGACTGACGAAGCGATGGCCAATATCGAGCTCGCCGGCATAGAGGCGGCCCGCCTCGAGGTTCCCCGGAATATCCTGGATCGGATCGCGCGCCGCGATCGCAACCTGCTCCGGGCGGCTGACCGATGCATCGGCCGCCGGCGAGATCAGCACCATCCGGTTCGGCTGCCGATACCCGCGATCGCGCAGCCATTGGCATGCGGCGAGCGCGAGACCGGCGCCGGCGGAATTGCCGACCACCGTGACCTTTGCGGACCCGGCATCCTCCAGCAACATCCGCAACAGCTCGGCCGTCGCCGGCACGACGTCCTTCGGTCGCGCGCGGTGCAAGCGGATAGATCGGAACGACGCAGCACACGCGCGCCCCACGCGTCATCTGGCCAACGAAGCGCCAATGCGCCGTCACGATCTCGTTGATGTAGCCGCCACCATGCAGGAACATGACGTAGTTGCAGCCCTCATGACCCGATGACGGCGCCGTGTAATAGACCGGCCATCCTCCCATCTTGGTCAGCGTCGCCTCGACGCCGCGCCCGAGCCCCGTCGGCTCAAACGAGGCCGGCTGCAACGCGAGCTTCTGCACATGCGCCCGCACCGCTTCAGCCGAAGCGAGCTGCTCCTTATACGGAAGCTGCCGCAGCAGCAGGTTGAAGGCACGGCTTTGCAAGCTTGGTGCGGGATCGCGCCGGGCCGGCGTACCGAAAACGCAGCCGCCCGGACAGAACTGCAAGGCCGACACAAGTCTTGCAACGCTCATGGCCACGTCCCCATCTGGCTCTTTCGACACGGCGACAAAGAGGCTTGCCGACCCGCCGCCATTTGCCGCTATAATGCGAGCATTCACTCGCTTTTCCTACTCGCATTCAGATCACAAGGCCGTGGCCCGCAAACCGCCCACAAGCCCCCGGAAAAACGCCTCGCAGGAGCGTTCCCGCGCTACCGTCGACGCACTTGTCGAGGCAACTGCTCGCATTCTCGTCAAGGAAGGCTTTGAGAAAGCCAGCACCAACCGCATCGCTGAAATCGCCGGCGTCAGCGTCGGCTCGCTCTATCAATATTTTCCCAGCAAGGAGGCGCTCGTTGCCGCCGTGATCGACCGTCACAACGAGCAGATCATGGGCCTGGTCCGCGTCGCGCTCGCGGAAGTCGCCGACCTGCCGATCGAGAAAGCCGTGCGCAAGCTCGTCACCGTCACGATCGAAGCCCACCGCATCAACCCGAAACTACATCGGGTCCTCGCCGAGCAGATCCCCCGCACCGGCCAGCTCAAGGACGTCGAAGCCTTCAACCGCGAAGTCCACACCCTCGTGCGCGCCTATCTCGAAAGCCGCCGCAAGGAGATCCGCAAGATCGACCTTGGCTTGGCCACCTTCATATGCGTCAGCGCGATCGAAGCGGTCGCGCACAACACGGTGCTGAACCAGGCCGAGATGCTCTCGGAGAAGATGGTGCGGACGCTGGTGGACGAGACGACTAGGATGGTGGTGGGGTATTTGAGCGACTATTGATCCGGCGAAGGAGATTGATCTCGAGGCGAACGCAAACATGCGTGCTGGCGGCACGGTTGACCAAACGTCGCGCACGACATCGGGCGCGGCACTCCGACGCTGCCCCTGCGCATATGAAGTTCCGCCTCAACAGCGCTCGTACAAGAAAGTCAATCATCGGTCCCGCGTGGTCGCGAGGCGCGCGTCTTCTTCGCGGTCTTCTTGGCCGATTTCTTCGGAGCTTTTTTTGCTGCGTTTTTGATCATATTGGGCTTTTGGTTGGCAGAAAAACTCCCTACTGCATTAAGCGCGGTGCCGATCTGGTCAATTGTCAACGAGGGTACAAAATCCGTATCCTCGTACAGCGCCTTCATAGCTTCTTTGTCTCGTTCAACCAGGTCGGATGCCCTGTTAGATTGGCCGTTGCCTGCCACCCAGGCCGCATCCCAGATCATTGCCAGATACCGGGCTCCTAACGCCATCACCTTGCCGGTCTTGTCTCGCGTGGCTTTCCAAAATTCGGCCTTAAACGCATTCGTGCCGTTCTCGAAACCACCCTTTTGCTCAAATATCCTGATGAGCTCGACCGGCGGCAGGGTATCGGCC
This sequence comes from Bradyrhizobium sp. F1.13.3, assembly GCF_040548265.1. Lineage (NCBI taxonomy): Bacteria > Pseudomonadati > Pseudomonadota > Alphaproteobacteria > Hyphomicrobiales > Nitrobacteraceae > Bradyrhizobium > Bradyrhizobium sp. F1.13.3. Next base: position 345,986 of record NZ_JBEPRI010000007.1, read on the forward strand.
ACGTCCTCCATGAGCTGGACTAGTGCCATGGCCGCATCCTTGCCACTTGTGACAAGCGCCAGCCCGTGATCGTCGCCAAAATTCTTGGTAATCTCCGGCAAGAGTTCGCCTTTTGCGGCGGCGTAACCGATCATCTGGGTCTCGTATGAACTGTGCACCCCTTCGCCCCAATAGGATGTGACAGGGGTGTTCTTGCCACGGCTACGTGCTTTGCTAATGCGTCCGTCAACAAGGCGGTCTTCATCACCGTCATGCATACTCGTGCAATGTAGCGGCTGCGACGCGTCGCCGACGTAATGTGCCAATGTGCCTGCCGCTGCAACAAATGCATCGAGGTCCGTAGCGGCATAGCCGCGCATCGCTTCGAAATACTGCCAAACCCGGAACGGCAGAACCCCACTCTTGTAGTCGGGTTTGGAGCGCTTGCCACGACCCTCGTAATAGGCAATCCACGCCGACGTGGACAGCAATGCAGAATTCTTTAGGCAAGCCTCGCGCAGCGTCCTGTAGTTGGCGAACGCTCCGTCCGCGTCGCAATGATGCTGCGGATGCTCCGGGCCGGTCGAGCGAAACCCTGCTTGCGCGACGTCTCGTCCGCCCTTGACCCCGTTCTCCTTGCCGGCCTGTGTGGTGTGACCTTCGGGAAACTTCTTCCAAACGATATCGGCCACGTCAGCGAGCGGCACGAAACCTGATTCGATCAGTGTGCCCTCCTTGATCGCGTCCTTGTCGCCAAGCGCCTTGAGACCAACGCTGATCGCGTCGATGTTCGCTTCGAGCAGTCGCTTGAGCTTGGCGTCTTTGACCAGACCTACGGCGAGCCGGCCGATGCTGTAGTGTCCAAAGGCGCCCCATGTACCGGAAACACTGTCGTCTCCGGGGACAACGAGGTCGACGCCCATCAGGCGACACACCGTGCTCAGAGCGGAGGCCACCGAAAAACTGGATCTGACGTTTCCATTGGCGAACACCTGCGCACCCCATTCGATGGCGAGCGGACGCAACGGACGCGCCTCAGGTGGCCGCATGTCTTTCTCGTCCTCGGGCCGGTCTGCGATCTGCCAAAGCATTCCGCTATCGCCATGGCGGGGGCCCAATTCGCCGGCCTCCGGGCTGATCAGGAAATCGCTCACATAATCGAAGCCGCCGGTCGAGCGGTAGCGATAGAACAACGCCTTGACTTTGCCACGCACCAGCCCCGAGGCGGCGCCGATGGCCACGACGTCGCTGTCGATGATCTTCAACGACAGGTTCTGCTCATACAAGTCGAGCATCGGCCGAATCGGAGGCAGACCGTAGATGTTGGGGGTCCAATCCCCAAGGCGTTCGAGCTTAACCAGCCCCGCGTCGATCCCTAGCCAGGTCTGGCGCATTGGAAAAGCCGGGTACACTTCCGAGAACAACTGTCGTGTCAGTTGATTTTCAGCGCTAACTCCGATCGGCTGTTGGCCTTGACGCAGTTCCGCGGAAAGCTCGGTTCCGGGCGCGCCGCAGACATGTCGCGCCGTCAGTGCATAGGTCAGGTGTCCGTCAGTGACGAGACACCCGGCCGTTCCGAAGCGCTCCTCACCCTGCACCTCCACATGCAACGCCAAGCCTCCGCCGAACGTCTCGGTTGGCCGCGGCACCGCCACCCGACCCTCCTTTTGCGATGCGGCCACAGGCTGCGCCAGTACGGTGCAAACTGGTACGGCACGTCCATCCGGCAAGAACAAAGTCTTAGGCACGACCTGCCAGGGCTTGGCTTTCCCTTTTGGTCCAAAGTCGCTCTCGCTAAACCATTCGCGAACGAAGACCAGAACGCAGGGCCATGAATAGGAGCGGACGTGCGATTGAAAGAGAGTTCGGGGCACCACCTTGCTTTCGTCGGGCGGTGGTGAGCCATCCTTCGGATCGGTGTCCCTGATAAGGTAGGAGCCGACAGCCGTGCCGACGACGTTGTCCTTGCTCATGAGATGGAAATGATAAAGGTCTCTTGCCTCGATCAGATCCTTTATCGAAAGCGCACTGAATTCGTATTGTCCTAGATGATCCATGAGCCCCCTCCCACATCTTTCATTGGCCGCGAGCCGCGACCGCGGATTGATCAAACTGGCCTCCGGCACGGGCCGGCGAAGTTTAACGAGAGTAGCCACGTGCGACCGACATTTCGGTCGAAGCCGGATCGATCTGGCCGCCATCGAAGAAGCCCGCAATTTGGTCCCCGACATCGCCGTCGATCATGAATTTTTCGGGATGCTTGGTCCTGTCGCGCCGCGCCGCGTTGAGCGCGCGAAAGATCAGCCATTCATCGTGCGAGCCGAGGCTGAAGTTCACACCCGCTTTCAGGCTGTAAAATCGGAAGAAATCGAGACGCTTGGTGCTCCAGCCGTCGCGTAATTGGTATTGCGCGTCGTTGACAGAGGTCCGCGGTCCCAAACGCTCCCAAGACGGATTCGGGTCACTGTATTCCTCCCGGAAGTCCGGATCGAAAGCGAACTTGCGCGCGAAGTAGGCCTGAATGCCATCTGTCAGGGTCTCGCCTTCCTTGAGGAAGAACGATTGTACGTCGCGCGGCCCAATGAAATAGAAGGCGTCGAAATGCTGGCCCGTATTGACCAGGGTCTTGTCGACATCGCGGTGACCGATCTTGGTATCGTTCTCGACCAGCACCGTCGTCCACATACGCATATAATCTCCGCCGAACGGCCTGCCGGCGGTGCTGATGAGCTGATTGAGATCGATTCCGAGCGTATCAGCATGCTCGTTCATCAAACCGGTGCCGGCCTTCGACTCAAGCTGGTACTGCGCCGGATTGAGTATCCAGAACCCCTCGCCCCACCTCTCCAGCAACACACGCTCGACGTGCCGCGCGACGTCAACGTTTGTGGTCGAATAACCGCCGCCACGCGAACTGATGGGGCAGCTCAGATAGACAACAAGCTTGTCTTCGGCCTTTGCCCGAAGGATGTCCCGTCGAAGCTTCTGTATCTGTAGATCGAAGATGTCGTACCAGGGTCCGGTATGCCAGATATACTTGATCGGAAAGCCAGGGACCGGCGCTTCAGCCTCGCCGATTGTGCCACGCGCTTGTTGGACCGTGGGGGCCTTGCTCCACTTTCTTGTAACGGCAGCATCTTTCGTCATGCATCGAACCACGAGCGTGCGAGTTAAAATCAATCGAGTAAGCGGACGCCTAAAAGTGCTTCTCTGAGCACGTCCCAGTGGGCGGATTTGCCCGGCAAGTATCGCTTACATCCATAACGTGCCGCGGGCTAACGTTGAACAGCGAGCCTTTTGGATTTTCGCAGTCGATAATGCGCCGCCCTTCGCTGACGGTCGCTTCGCGCTTCCTGCGCATCAAAAACGATCGAGAGCAATTTGAGATTCGAGATACGCATCAACATCCTAACGTCGAAAGATAAAAATAAATTCCACAACTTAAGCGAGAACTCTAAGCTCTACTGTAGAATCTTTCAACAGATAGATGCTGTGGAGGCACGCCAATCTTGAGGTGAGGTGGGGCGCACCAATATCGGAAGCCGCCGCAAGGAGATGCGCAAGCTCGATCCGAGACTCGCAGCCTCCATGTGCGTCAGCGCAATCGAGGCGGTCGCGCACAACACGGTGCTGAACCCGATCGAGATGCTCGCGGAGAGGATGGTGCGGACGAAGCGGACAGTGGTGGGAATTTGAGCTAGCCGCTCTACCAGCTCCACAGGCCGCCACGAAGACATCCTACCCCTGTTTTGCCCGACACGTCAAACCGCTTCGGAAAAACATCACCCCGCCAATGACTTCGCTACTGTGCATGGGGTTGTTTTCGGCATTTTGGTTGACCAGCCACCGCAGCAGCCCCCGCTGCCGATCGTGGCGCATGCGTCACCGGCGGCAGCTGGCTCCGCGCCGCCCCTCAATCCACCCGATAGATGCTTTGAAAAAAATGGTCGGAGCGAGAGGATTTGAACCTCCGACCCCTAGTCTCCCAGACTAGTGCGCTAACCGGGCTGCGCCACGCTCCGAACGTCGTTCCATTAGCTAGGATCGCCGGTTTGCGCAAGGCGAGGTGACACCATTTTGGTGTCGCCATCGAAAGGCACTGGAACTGCCCCAAAGCCGAGGAGATCCGGCGTCAGGCGTCCTTCAGCGCCTGATCCAGCATTTCGCGGCAGGCGATGAGCTCGGCGAGCACCCGTCCTAGGCGCTCCCGGTCGATGGCGCTGGGGCCGGCGGCCGCGGCGGGGGTGCCGCCCTTGCGGAAGGTGGTGAGGATTTCCTCGTCGTCGGTCTCGGAGAAGCGGAAGTCGATGCCCTCCTCCTCCTCGCCCTGGTAGTCGTCATCGTCGCTGTCGCGGGCGCCGCGGACGCCGGTCTCCTCCTCGGGCTCCATCAGGCTGGCGCCGACGGCGTCCTCGATGGCGCCGAACGAGACCGCGGCCGCACCGTCGGCGAGGCCCTGCACCGATTTGACGCCGTGTTCCTTGAGGATCCGCTGCACCCCGCGGATGGTGTAGCCCTCCCCGTAGAGCAGACGGCGGATGCCCTTGAGCAGGTCGACGTCGTCGGGGCGGTAATAGCGGCGGCCGCCGCTGCGCTTCATCGGCTTGATCTGGGAGAAACGCGTCTCCCAGAACCGCAGCACGTGCTGCGGAATGTCGAGTTCCTGCGCTACTTCGCTGATGGTTCGGAACGCATCCGGCGCCTTGTCCAAATGCCAAATCCTTATCCGGAGGGCGGATTACGCCTCGGGTTGCGCCTTGCTGGCGTCGCCATTGGTGCGGTGCTGGGCGTTGATGCGCTGCTTCAGGATCGCCGACGGCTTGAACACCATGACCCGGCGCGGCGAGATCGGCACCTCGGTGCCGGTCTTGGGATTGCGACCGATGCGCTGACCCTTCTTGCGGACCATGAAGGAGCCGAACGAGGACAGCTTCACCGTCTCGCCTTTCTCAAGGCAATCGGTGATCTCCTTCAGCACGAGTTCCACGAAGGCGGACGATTCCGTCCGCGACAGCCCCACCTTCTGGTAGACGGCTTCGCACAGATCGACACGCGTTACGGTTTTACTTTGATCGGTCATCGCCCTGCCCCACATCACGGCGAACAATTGTTGTCTGAAATTATGAGCTTACGATACGGCGGTCAACAGCGCTCATCAATGCAGGCGCATCGATAATCCGCTCTGATTCGGGCAAAATTTTATCGACTGTGGCTTACCAGCGCACCAGCGCGGAGCCCCAGGTGAAGCCGCCGCCCATGGCCTCGAGCAGAACCAGGTCGCCACGCTTGATGCGGCCGTCCTTGCGCGCCACCGACAGCGCCAGCGGGATCGAGGCCGCCGACGTGTTGCCGTGAAGGTCCACCGTCAGCACCACCTTCTCCGGCGCGATATGGAGCTTGTGCGCGGACGCGTCGATGATTCGCTTATTGGCCTGGTGCGGCACGAACCAGTCGATGCTGTCGGCATTGAGCCCGGTCGCCTCGAAGGCATCGACGATCACGTCGGTGATCATGCCGACCGCGTGCTTGAAGACCTCGCGGCCCTCCATGCGCAGATGGCCGACAGTCTGGGTCGAGGACGGGCCGCCGTCGACGAACAGCTTCGCCTTGTGGCGGCCGTCGGAGCGCAGATGCGTGGTCACGATCCCGCGGTCGGTCGCGGCATTGCCCGGCTGCTCCTGCGCCTCCAGCACCACCGCGCCGGCGCCGTCGCCGAACAGCACGCAGGTGCCACGGTCGGTCCAGTCGAGGATGCGCGAGAAGGTTTCCGCCCCGATCACCAGCGCGCGCTTGAAGGCACCCGTGCGCAGGAAATTATCGGCGGTGGCAAGCCCGAACACGAAGCCCGAGCACACCGCCTGAAGGTCGAAGGCCGCGCCATGGTTGATGCCGAGCCCGTGCTGCACGGCGACCGCGCTTGCGGGGAAGGTGTTGTCGGGCGTCGAGGTCGCGAGCACGATCAGGTCGATCGACTGCGCGTCCACGCCGGCATCGGCGAGCGCAGCCTGCGCCGCCTTGAGCGCCAGATGCGAGGTGAACTCGCCCTCGGCTGCGATATGCCGCTCGCGAATGCCGGTGCGCTGCACGATCCACTCGTCGGACGTGTCAATGCGCGCCGCCAATTGGGCGTTGGTCACCACCTGCTCCGGCAAATAAGAGCCGCAGCCCAGCACGACCGAACGAATTTGAGTCACGAAACAGCCTCCTGCGCGGCCTGCACGGAATTGAGTGCACCACCTTCGCGGTTGAGCATCTGATTGATCTTGTTGAGGAGATCGAATTTGACCATCTCATAGCCAACATCGATCGCATAGGCAAAGCCTTCGGAGCTGATTCCGCCATGGCTCTTGACCACGATCCCGTTCAACCCCAGCAACACGCCGCCGTTGGATTTGTTCGGATCCATCTTGTTGCGCAGGGCCTGGAAGGCGTTGCGCGCAAAGAGATAGCCGAGCTTTGACAGCCAGCCCCGCTTCATCTCGTTGCGGAGCAATTCCGCCATCTGCCGCGCGGTTCCCTCCGCGGCCTTCAAAGCGATGTTGCCGGCGTAGCCTTCGGTCACGATGACGTCCGCGACCCCCTTGCCGATGCCGTCGCCCTCGACGAAGCCGACATAGTCGAGCTCGGGCAGGTTCCTGGCGCGCAGGATTTCGCCGGCCTCGCGAATCTCCTCGTGCCCCTTGATCTCCTCGACCCCGATATTGAGCAGGCCGACTGTGGGACGCGTCTTGTTGAACAACACGCTGGCCATCGCTGCGCCCATGATGGCGAGCGACACCAGATGGTGCGTATCGCCGCCGATGCTGGCGCCGAGGTCGAGAACGACGGAATCGCCGCGCCTGGTCGGCCACATGCCAGCGATCGCGGGACGGTCGATGCCCGGCAGCGTGCGCAGGTGGAAGCGCGACATCGCCATCAGCGCGCCGGTATTCCCGGCGGACACCGCAACATCCGCCTCGCCCTTTTTCACCGCATCGATGGCAAGCCACATGGAGGAGGTCCTGCGGCCGCGTCGCAGCGCCTGGCTCGGCTTTTCCTCGCCGCTGACCGCGACATCGGTATGGATGATCTTCGACGCGGCCTTCAGCGCGGGGTGGCGGTCGAGTTCGGGCTCAATCTTGGCGCGGTCCCCGATCAGCAGGAATTCGATCTCGCGATGCCTCTGGAGCGAGATGGCGGCGCCTGGAATGACCACGGCGGCGCCGGCGTCGCCCCCCATGGCGTCAAGCGCGATGCGAACCTTGCTTGGCATAAAAGTCCTGGAAACCTGGTCTGGTGCGGTCTTGAACGAGCGGGGCCGCAAATGGGTTCGCCACGAACATGGCGGTCGGTCAAGCGCCACTCCGCACCCGGACCGGGGCGCGACAATAGCGTTTTGCTACCCCGAAACAACCTCTTGCCCCCAGCCTTTTGCATTCGGGAACATCGGGCTGCGGACGGACTAATTCACAAGAAATACATGAAAATCAAATAGATAATTTGACCCTTCAAACCATCATCGCAAACACCTCACGCCCCGTAGCAAAGCGGTCCTCCGGGGAAGACAGCACCTATTTGTCCTTCTTCCTCTCCTGGAGTGCCTTCAAGACCGCAAAGGGATGGTCCTCCGGATCGGGGGCGATGACCTCGGGCTCAAACACCACCCCCGGCTTCCGCGGATAGGGATCGACCGCCAGGAACAGAGCGTCGGTGGCGAGCCGGCCGAGGTCGATGATCCCATTGACGATCGCCTCCGGCGGGTCGGCGACCTGCTCCTGATCGTCCTTGCCCTCCTCCATCAGGTCGGCCAGGCGGCGGACCTCGGCCTCGGGGGCAAATATCAGGTCCACCTCCTCGTCGATCTCGCTCTCCATGGGGTCAAGCGTGACCACACAGGTCTGGCCGATCCGGGCGCGGACGTGCCCCGTGACCTGGATCCGGTCGCCGCTTTTCGGCACGACATCGAAATCGGCCTGGACCGAGACAACCTCCCGCAAACCTGCCGTCTCGGCCATGGCTTGCCGCTCGGCGGCCGAGGCCTCGAGCTTGCGATGCAGGCCGGTGTCCGGGATCTGTGCAACGATGACGGGCACCCGCCAGGGATCGGGCCCGGATGCTGGTATCGGTCGGCTCATGGCGTGACATCCTCAGGGAGCGCTGGGGGAAACTTGAAGGACGCACCCAGCAGTGCGGCCTCGCCGGTCCGGCCGAGGTCGGCCTCGGCAGCCCTGGCATAGGCCGCGAGCCGCTGCGCCTGGTCCATGCCGGCCCCATTCAAGATATTCTTGCAGATTGCCGATGCCAGCGCCTCGCCGCCGCTTTCCATGGCCTGATCGTAAGCCTGGACCCGGCCGTAAAACGCCTCGCCGAAGGCCCGCATCCGCTTCGGCACGGTCTGGTCGCCTATCCCCATCTCGCGCAGATTGTCGTCCATGTCCTCGCAGAAGCGGTCGAACAGCGCCTGCGACAGCTCGGTGGCGCCCCGAACCGTGCGCAGACGGCGCAGCAGCAGCCACAGGTGCAGCAGCAACAGATCGAAACGCCCGTTAACGGTATCCGGCACGCCCAAGTCGCGGTAAAATATGGGTTCTCGCGCCTGCGTCACGATCATGCCATAGATGGCTTCAATGGTGCCCGGCGAGGCGAGGCGGGGTTTCCTGAAGTGATTGAACGGCCAAAGCATTGTGGTTTCCGCAAGCGGGCGCGCGCGTGTTGCATTCAGAGCCTCCGCCCGGTACTTCAGCGCCTCGCGCGACGCAAGGGGACGGAATCAGTTCCGCTATGACGATAACGAACCAGACCAGCCTGCGTGCAAACAAGCGGCGCGGCCTTCATGCACGTTGGCGCGGCTTGCGCCTGTTCGCGGCTGCGGCCCTGGTTGGCGCTGCGCTTGCGGGCTGCACCGGCGAGCAGTTCCAGAAGGGCTATATCCTGCCGCCCAACGCGCTCGAGCAGATCCCGATCGGTGCGAGCCAGGACCAAGTGCTGATCGTGATGGGCACCCCCTCCACGGTCGCAACCCTCGACGGCGAGGTGTTCTATTACATCTCGCAGCGCTCCGAGCGCATGGTCGCCTTCATGAACCAGAGGGTGGTCGACCAGCGCGTCATCGCGGTCTATTTCGACAAGAACCGACGCGTGCGCCGGCTTGCGAATTACGGCCTCCAGGACGGCAAGATCTTCGACTTCATCAGCCGGACCACTCCGACGTCGGGCCAGGAGATGAGCTACCTCACGCCGATCTTCAAGCTGCTCAGCTTTAACTGAGCCTTCAGCCTGCGGCTTCGTGCGGCTTGCCGTTGCGCATCCGCTTCCATACGCTCCTGCAAAACAAGATGCAGGGGAGTGGATTCGTGCCCAATAAATTGCTGTCCCGCCGTCGCGTGCTCACCGGCGCTGCCGCCATCTCGGCCGCAGCGATCCTGCCGCGATCGAGCCTGGCGGACTGGAAGCCCACCGAAAACGTCCGCCTCGTCGTGCCGGCAGCCGCCGGCGGTTCGACCGACGTAATGGGGCGGCTTCTGGCCGCGCATCTGCAGACCGCCTGGGGCCAATCGGCCGTGGTGGAAAACCGCTCCGGCGGCGGCGGCACGATCGGCACCGCCGAGGTGGTCCGCGCCAAGCCGGACGGTCACACCATCCTAATCGGCAATCCCGGCCCGAACGCGATCGCCTACAGCATCTTCAAGAACCTCACCTACAAGCCGGACCAGCTCCAGCCGGTCTCCAACATGATCCGGATCCCGAACATCGTCTCGGCGCATCCCAAGACCGGCATCAAGTCGATCGCCGAGCTGGTCGCGTATCTCAAGGCCAATCCGGACAAGCTCAGCTATGCCTCCTCCGGCGTCGGCCAGAGCCCTCACCTCACCGGCGCCTGGTTCCTGCAGCTCACCGGGCTGAAGATGACGCATATCCCGTTCCGCGGCGCCGGTCCCGCGCTCCAGGCGGCGCTCGCCGGCGACATCCAGATCCTGTTCGACAACCTCTATCCGAGCCTGCCGCAGGTGCAGAACGGCACCCTCACCGGCCTCTGCGTCACCACGACCGAGCGCAGCGACCTTGCACCGAACCTGCCGACCATGCGCGAGAGCGCGCCCGAGCTTGCGGCTTTCGACGTCTCGTCGTGGTTCTCGGTTTTCCTGCCGAAGGGTGTGCAGCCCGCCGTTCTCGAAGCGCTCAACCTTCAAGTGAAGGCGATGCTCGAGCGCGACGACATCAAGAAGAACATCGTGGCCATGGGCGCCCGTGCCGACTACGGCACGCCCGACCAGTTTGCCGCCTTCGTGGACGCCGAGACGAAGAAGTTCGCCGGCATCATCCAGAAGGAAGGGCTGCAGATGGACGTGCAGTAGGCGCTACTTCCGTCATCGCGAGCGCGGCGAAGCAATCCAGAATTCCTCAGTGGAACGACCCTGGATTGCTTCGTCGCGAGAGCTCCTCGCAATGACGTGGTGAGGGCGTCCAACCCATCAAACAAAAACCCCGCGGCTTTCGCCGCGGGGTTTTGTGTTTCTCGCCGACGCTCCTCAGTGGGCGAGGATCGCCAGCAGCAGCAGCGCCACGATGTTCGTGATCTTGATCATCGGGTTCACCGCGGGACCTGCCGTGTCCTTGTAGGGATCGCCGACGGTGTCGCCGGTCACGGCCGCCTTGTGGGCGTCACTGCCCTTGCCGCCGAAGTGACCGTCCTCGATGTACTTCTTGGCGTTGTCCCAGGCGCCGCCGCCCGAGGTCATGGAGATCGCGACGAACAGGCCCGTCACGATCACGCCGAGCAGCATCGCGCCCACGGCCGAGAACGCCGCCGACTTGCCGGCCGCCCCGCCCCCCGCGATCGCATAGATCACGAAGTAGACGAAGATCGGTGACAGCACCGGAAGCAGCGAGGGGATGATCATTTCCTTGATCGCCGCCTTGGTCAAAAGGTCGACCGCCTTGCCGTAATCCGGCTTGTCGGTGCCTTGCATGATCCCCGGCTTCTCGCGGAATTGTCGGCGGACCTCCTCGACGATCGCGCTCGCCGCGCGGCCCACGGCGGTCATGCCCATCGCGCCGAACAGATACGGCAAGAGACCGCCGAACAACAGGCCCACCACGACGTAGGGGTTGTTGAGCGAGAAGTCCGGTTTGACGCCGGCGAAGTAGGCGTGGTGCGCGGAGTCCGCGATGAAGAACTTGAGATCCTCGTTGTAGGCCGCGAACAGCACCAGGGCGCCGAGACCGGCGGAGCCGATCGCGTAGCCCTTGGTCACCGCCTTGGTGGTGTTGCCGACCGCATCGAGCGCGTCGGTCGACTTGCGAACCTCCTTCGGCAGGCCCGCCATCTCGGCAATGCCGCCCGCGTTGTCGGTCACTGGGCCGAACGCGTCGAGCGCGACGACCATGCCGGCGAGCGCAAGCATCGTGGCGGTCGCGATCGCGATGCCGAACAGGCCGGCGAGGCTGTAGGTGACCAGGATGCCAGCGATGATGACGATCGCGGGCAGCGCGGTCGATTCCATCGAGACGGCGAGGCCCTGGATGACGTTGGTGCCGTGGCCGGTCACCGAGGCCTGGGCGATCGACTTCACCGGACGATAGTCGGTGCCGGTGTAGTACTCGGTGATCCAGATGATCAGCGCGGTGACGGCGAGGCCGACCACGCCGCACTCGAACAGCGCCATGCCGGTATAGTCGACGCCGGCGAGCTTGCCGAACCCGATCAGGTAATAGATCACGCCGGCGATGCCGACCAGCGACAGGATGCCGGTTGCGATCAGGCCCTTGTAGAGCGCGCCCATGATCGACTGGCTCGGCCCGAGCTTCACGAAGAAGGTGCCGATGATCGAGGTGATGATGCAGATGCCGCCGATGGCGAGCGGCAACGTCATCATGTCGGCGAGGATCGGCGTCTTGGCGAAGAAGATCGCCGCCAGGACCATGGTGGCGACCGCGGTCACCGCATAGGTTTCGAACAGGTCGGCGGCCATGCCGGCGCAGTCGCCGACATTGTCGCCCACGTTGTCGGCGATCGTGGCCGGGTTGCGCGGATCGTCCTCGGGAATGCCGGCCTCGACCTTGCCGACGAGGTCGCCGCCGACGTCCGCACCCTTGGTGAAGATGCCGCCGCCGAGACGGGCGAAGATCGAGATCAGCGAGGCGCCGAAGCCGAGCGCCACCATGGCGTCGATGACGACGCGGCTGTCAGGCGCAAGCTTCAACGAATGAACCAGGAAGCCGAAATAGAGGGTCACGCCGAGCAGCGCGAGACCCGCCACCAGCATGCCGGTGATGGCGCCCGCCTTGAAGGCAAGCTCGAGACCACCCGCGAGCGACGTCGTGGCCGCCTGGGCGGTGCGCACATTGGCGCGGACCGAGACGTTCATGCCGATGAAGCCGGCCGCCCCCGACAGGATCGCGCCAATGGCAAAACCGATCGCGACATAGAGCCCCAGGAAATAGGCAAGCAGCACGAAGATGACGAGGCCGACCATCCCGATCGTGGTGTATTGACGCCGCAGGTAGGCCTGTGCGCCTTCGCGCACCGCTGCCGCGATTTCCTGCATGCGCGGAGAGCCCGCATCCGCGCTCAAAACCGAAGAGGTCGCCCAGATCGCGTAGACGACGGAAAGCACTCCGCAGAGCACAATCAACCATAATGCTGTCATGTGATTTTTTGCCTCAGATCCTTGATGAACGTACCCCCGGCGCCTTTTGTTTTTCCGTCGTGCGGTGCGGCGCCTTGATTTTGAACAAGGCCGCTCCTTGCCCGAAGGCGCGGCCCTAGTCGGTCACGACCTTGCCAAAATCAAATTGAGGGTGCAACGCCAGATGAGGCCGAAAAGGCCGATGTCGGCAGGTATTTAGGCTGGTCTGGGAGTCCCGACGCCGGTTTGGAGCAATTCCTAGAAGTGGCTGTAGGAGAGCCGCTTCAAGACCAGCTCCTGGCCCTGCCCGTCCAGGAAGCGCGGCCGCTCATGGCCCGCGACGATCGTGCCGATGGCCGTGACGGCAAGGCCTGCCGCCCGCCCCAAGGCAATCAGCGCGTCGCTTTGCGCCGGCGGAACGGTGCACAGCACCTCGTAATCGTCACCCCCGGCAAACAACGTTTCAACGGAAACGACGTTGCCCGCGATCAGGCCGGCCGCAGCGGCCGAGAGCGGCACGCTCATCACGTCGATCGTGGCCGAGACGTCTGATGCCGCACAGAGCTTGGTCAGATCTCCGGCAAGCCCGTCGGAGACATCCATCGCAGCCGTCGCATGGTCACGCACGGCCTGCGCGAGAACATTGCGCGGCTGCGGCACGCGATAGCGCGAGATCAGCGTCTCGCGCGCGTGCGGATCGGAGGCCAGCGCATTCGCCACCGCGCCGCCCGTGAGCACATCGAGGCCAAGCGCGGCGTCACCGATCGTCCCGGTGACCAGGATACGGTCGCCCGGCTTGGCGCCGGTGCGGCCGACCATCCGCCCCTGCGGTACGCGGCCAAAGGCGGTGATCGAGATCATCTGCGGCCCCGGCGTCGACACCGTATCGCCGCCGAGCAGCGGACAGGCGAAGGTTTTCGCATCCTCGCCGAGCGCGTCCGCGAACGGCCTGAGCCAGGCGTCTTCCTGGCTGCGCAGCGCCAGTGTCAGCACGAACCCGGCTGGCACGGCCCCCTTGGCAGCGAGATCGGACAGGTTCACCCGCAGCGCCTTGCGCGCGATGGTGTCGGGGGGATCGGTGGCAAAATAATGCACACCCTCGACCACCGCGTCGGTGGTGACGACGATGTCGCTGCCGAGTGCCTGCAGGATGGCGGCATCGTCCACCAGCCCCAACGCGCCGGGATCAGTCGCCAGCGGCTTGAAATAGCGCGCGATGAGGGAGTCTTCGGCGGAGGAATCGTGTGGGTTTGCCATCAGCGTCAGCCACACACTCCGCTGTCATCGCCCGGCTTGACCGGGCGATCCAGTATTCCAGAGACGCTCGCGTGACATCGATAGGCCGCGGCGTACTGGATCACCCGCCTTCGCGGGTGATGACAGCGGAATATGGGGCAGCCACATCGCATCAATTCACCGCCCTCGCGCCATCTACCCCCGCCCGAACTCGTCACCGCGAAACTGCCGGCCGATCTGGTCGAGCACCGCGTTGACCATGCCGGTCTCCTCGCGGTCGACGAAGGCATTGGCGACGTCGACATATTCGGAAATGACGACGCGGCCCGGCACGTCCTTGCGGTGTTCCAATTCGTAGGCCCCTGCCCGCAGCACCGCGCGCAGGATCGCTTCGATGCGCTTCAACGGCCAGCCCTTCGACAGCGCCTCGTCGATCAGCGGATCAAGCTTCTTCTGGTCGCGCACGACACCGGAGACGACATCGCGGAAGAACGCCGCTTCCGCCGGGAGATATGTGTCGCCCTCGACCTCGTTGCCGAGCCAGTGGCTCTCGAACTCCGCAAAAATGTCGTTGATGCCTGCTCCGCCGATATCCATCTGATACAGCGCCTGCACGGCTGCGAGCCGCGCCGCACCGCGCCGGTTCGCTTTCTTCTCCGTGCCAGCCGGCGGCTTCTTGTTGTTATCGGCCATGATCAAGCCCGCGCCAGCCGGCGCTTTATGCGCAGCATCGCAATCGCGGCCCGCGCGGCATCGCCGCCCTTGTTCAGCTCGCTGGCGCGCGCCCGCGCCCAGGCCTGCGCCTCGGTGTTGACGGTGAGGATGCCGTTGCCGAGCGGCAGCTTTCGCGCCACCGCCAGATCCATCAGCGCGCGGGAGGATTCCTGCGAGACGATCTCGAAATGGATGGTGTCGCCACGGATCACGCAGCCAAGCGCGATCGCGGCATCATAGGGCTTGCCATTGGCGGCCGCGGCATCAACCGCGATGGCGATCGCCGCAGGAATCTCCAATGCGCCGGGAACCGTGATGACGTCATGGGTCAGGCCGGCCGCCTTCAGCTCGGCCACCGCGCCTTCCAGCATCGCGTCCTGGAGATCGTCATAAAACCGTGCCTCGACAATCAGCGCGCGTGCGCCGGAGATGTCGGTCTGGTCCTTCAGGGGTGCGCGCCGCGCGTCTGCCATCATAAGCCTACTGTGTCATTGCCGGACTTGACCCGGCAATCCCTGGGTCAGGACCTCTTAAGAGCATGGATGCGCGGGTCAAGCCCGCGCATGACGAAGTTTCATCACCGTCACTTCATTTCCGTCAGCCGCGCCGCGTAGCGGGCCATTAGATCGACCTCGATATTGACCTCATCCCCCGCCTTCCAGCCGCCGATCGTCGTGACCGTCAGGGTGTGCGGAATGATCAGCACCGAAAAGGTCACGTCCTTCACCGTATTAACCGTCAGCGAGACGCCGTCGAGCGTGATCGAGCCCTTGGTCGCGATGAACCGTGCCAGCTCCCGCGTCGTGGAGAGCTCGAACCGCGCCATGTCGGGCAGGTCCTCGCGGCTGACGAGGGTCGCGATGCCGTCGGCATGGCCGGCGACGATATGCCCGCCAAGCTCGTCGCCGATCTTGAGCGCACGCTCGAGATTGAGCCTGGTGCCGATCCTCCAGTGCTTTGCCGTCGTCAGCGCCAACGTCTCGGCCGCGGCATCAACGTCGAACCAGGTCCTTTGAGCAGAGTCTTTGCCGGCTTCGACGCCGGAAGCAACCACGGTCAGGCAGACGCCGTTGCAGGCGATCGAGGCGCCGTCCGCAATGGTGGTCTGGTCGTAGCGGCAGGCGATGCGCAGCCGGTGCAACTGGCC
The DNA here is from genome assembly GCF_040548265.1 of Bradyrhizobium sp. F1.13.3. Lineage (NCBI taxonomy): Bacteria > Pseudomonadati > Pseudomonadota > Alphaproteobacteria > Hyphomicrobiales > Nitrobacteraceae > Bradyrhizobium > Bradyrhizobium sp. F1.13.3. The sequence goes on from NZ_JBEPRI010000007.1 coordinate 361,670, forward strand.
CTGCGCCGTCGGCGTGAAGCCGACGATCTCGCCGATATCGGTGACAATGCCGGTGAACATTACGCGCGCTCGTAAATGGTGAGAGTATCCTTGTCGAAGGTCTCGCTAGCATGAACCTTGTAGGCCTGCGACTGCGTGATTTTCGACAGGGGCAATGCAGCGAGCGCATCCACCCCGTCGGCGCCCACCGCCTCCGCGCCGCGGAACAGCCAGATCTCGTCAACGAGGTCGGCGGCGATAAAGGATGCCGCGACGCGGCTGCCGCCCTCGACCATCAGCCGCGTGATGCCCTTCCCGGCCAATGCATGCAGCACCGCCGCAAGATCGAGACCCGAGGCATTGCCGGGCGGCACGCGGATCACCTGGGCGCCGGCAGCACCAAGCCGCGTGGCGGCCGCGGCCTCCGCGAGTTCAGAACCCACCACCCACAGCGGAATCTCGCGCGCGGAGCCCACGAGCCTGCTCGCGCCGGGAATGCGCAGGCTCTGATCAAGCACCACGCGCACTGGTGAGCGCGCGGCCATGCCCGGCAGGCGGCAGTCGAGCTGCGGATCGTCCGCCAGCACCGTGCCGATGCCGACCATGATGGCGTCGCTCTGGGCGCGCAAAAGATGCACGCGGCCGCGCGCCGCCTCGCCGGTGATCGCGACCGGCTTGCCTCCGGCCGCGCCGATCTTGCCGTCGGGCGAGACCGCGAGCTTCAGGATCACATGCGGGCGGTGATCCCTGATGCGGCGGAAATGCCCGGCGTGGTCGAAGGCGGCTTCGCGCGCGCACAGACCCACATCCACCATGATGCCGGCCGCGCGCAACCGAGCATGGCCCTGACCCGCGACTTCAGGATTGAGATCCTCGATCGCGGCCACCACACGCTTGATGCCGGCGCCGATCACTGCGTCGGCGCACGGTGGCGACTTGCCGAAATGCGAGCACGGCTCCAGCGTGACGTAGAGCGTGGCGCCGCGCGCAGCCTCGCCTGCGCGCCGCAGCGCTTCAGGCTCGCCATGCGGCCGTCCGCCAAGCTGAGTCCAGCCGCGGCCGACGATCACGCCGTCCTTGACGATGACGGCGCCGACGGCGGGATTGGGCCAGGCGCGTCCCTGCCCGCGCCTGCCGAGCGCCAGCGCAAGCTCCATGAAGCGCCGGTCGGCATCCCTGGACTCGCGCGCCTTCTGCGCGAATTGATCCTCCAGGATGCGGAAGATCATTTGCGGATCGCGGCGAGCCGCGCTTCCTCCTCACCGGAGAGCTCACCGAGCACGTCGGCGAAATCCTTGGCCTCGCGGAAATTGCGGTAGACCGAGGCGAAGCGGACATAGGCGACGTCATCGAGCGTGCGCAGATGCTCCATCACGGTCTCGCCGATCACCTCCGAGGAGATTTCAGCCTCGCCCCCGGTCTCAAGCTCGCGCACGATGGTGGAGACCATCTTCTCCACCCGTTCCGGCTCGACCTGCCGCTTGCGCAAGCTGATCGACACCGAGCGCATCAGCTTGTCGCGGTCGAAAGGCACGCGGCGGCCGTTGCGCTTGATCACCGTGAGCTCGCGCAGCTGCACCCGCTCGAAGGTGGTGAAGCGGAAATTGCAGGCGACGCACACGCGCCGCCTGCGGATCACGGAAGAGTCCTCGGTCGGACGCGAGTCCTTCACCTGCGTATCGAGACTGTTGCAGTTCGGGCAGCGCATCCGTTGACCTTGACCGGTTTTCTTGAACCTTACTGATAGATCGGGAAACGGTCGGTGAGCGCCTTGACCCGTTCCTTGATCGCGGCTTCCACCAGCGGCGCCTTGCCGTCGTCGGACTGCGCGATCGCGTTCAGCACCTCGGCGATCATGCCGCCGACCTGCTGGAATTCAGCAACACCAAAGCCGCGGGTGGTAGCCGCCGGCGTGCCCAGACGAATACCGGAGGTGACGAACGGCGACTCGGGGTCGAAAGGAATGCCGTTCTTGTTGCAGGTGATGGCGGCGCGGACCAGCGCCTTCTCCGAAGCATTGCCCTTCAGGCCCTTCGGCCGGAGGTCAACGAGCATCAGATGATTGTCGGTGCCGCCGGAGACGATATCGAAGCCATGGCTCTTCATCGCCTCGGCCAGCGCCTTGGCGTTCTCGACGACGTTCTTCGCATAGACCTTGAAGTCCGGCCGCAGCGCCTCGGCGAAGGCGACCGCCTTCGCCGCGATCACATGCATCAGGGGGCCGCCCTGCAGGCCCGGGAAGATCGCCGAGTTGAATTTCTTGGTCAGCGCCTCGTCATTCCACAGCATCAGGCCGCCACGCGGACCGCGCAGCGATTTGTGGGTCGTGGTGGTGGTGATGTGGGCATACGGCACGGGCGAAGCATGCACGCCGCCGGCGACGAGACCGGCGAAGTGCGCCATGTCGACCAGGAGGTACGCGCCGACGCTGTCCGCGATCTCGCGGAAGCGCTTGAAATCCCAGGCGCGCGAATAAGCCGAGCCGCCGGCCACGATCAGCTTCGGCTTGACCTCCGCTGCCTGCTTGGCGACGGCGTCCATGTCGATGATCTGGTCCTCGCGGCGCACGGTGTAGTGCGCGGCCTTGAACCACTTGCCGCTCATGTTGACGGGGGAGCCGTGGGTGAGATGGCCGCCGGCCGCAAGATCGAGGCCCATGAAGGTGTCGCCGGGCTGAAGCAGTGCCAGAAACACCGCCTGGTTCATCTGGCTGCCGGAGTTCGGCTGCACGTTGGCGAAGTTGGCGCCGAACAGCTTCTTGGCGCGATCGATCGCGAGATTCTCGGCAACGTCGACCCACTCACAACCGCCGTAGTAGCGCGCGCCGGGATAGCCTTCGGCATATTTGTTGGTCATCACCGAACCCTGCGCTTCCAGCACCGCACGGCTGACGATGTTCTCGGAAGCGATCAGCTCGACCTCATGACGCTGGCGGCCGAGCTCGCCCTTGATGGCGGCTGCGATTTCCGGGTCAGCCTGCTCGAGCGAGGCGGTGAAAAACGAATCGGGTGCGGAGGCGGTTTTGGCGAAGGTCATCTTGCGAATATCTCCACCGCCGCAGCCTTTTGGCGGGCTACGGGCGGGTCTGGTGTGGCGATCGGAAGCGGCGAGCGCGATCTACCACATCGCCCGCAACAGGCCAAGGGTTTGCGGGTCGGGCCTGAGATTTATGCAAGATATGGTGGGGATCGAAGATTTTCGACATCGGGGCGGTTCTATGGAATCGCCCCTTATTCGACCCTCAGGAATAAGGCCGCTTTGAGCCTCAAACTTCCGGCTGGACCCGCTGGCCGAGGCCAGCGTCCCTCACAGCCCGGTATACCCCGCCTTCACGGGATCCACGCTGCCGTCGAGCTGCCGCAGATAGGTCAGCCCGCAAACCGTCAACCTGTGGGTGTCCTTCTCGCCGGCTTCCATCAACGTATTGAGATAGTTGGTGACCTTTTCCCGCGCCTCGGCGCTCGCCGCAGACGTGCGGTTGGCGAGCAAATCGTAGGTATGCATGATCCGGTCGATGGCAGCTTCCATGGCACCCTCTGGTTCTTGCCGCGTTTGGGAGTTGAGATCAGGCAACTGCTTTGGCCTCGGACTGCGCCTCGAACCTGACGATGGCCTTGTTGGCCAGCCTGATCTTGTTGAATTCGCCGCGCTGGAGCAGCTTGATGACGATCTCAAGCAGGCGTTCGTCGGTGACGAGGGTGTCCCGGATCGCGCCCGAGCGGCGAAGATAGTTCGCGGCGATGGCATAGGCCTCGCTCACGAGTTCCACGTTCATCACCCCCACGCCACGCTCGACCAGCATCGTCCGCCCTCCGATCGAAGGGGATAAGCACCGAACCGGGAACTCGTTCCCTGCCCTTGGGGATTTTTTTCGCAACCGCGAAATGGAAAAACGCACCGGTCCAGACAGAGCCGGGCCGGCGCGCTTGGGGAAGCTCAGGCACGTTCGGGAGGCTTGCCGGTCTTGTTGTGGGCCGGCTTGGCCAAATCCCGTGGAAAGAGCTCAGAGACGATACAGGATCTGGTCGGTCCAGAACCGCTCGAGGCGGTGCAGCGACTTGTTGAGGGTCGAGAACTCCTCGCCCGAGATGCCGCCGACCTGCTCCACCGTCTTGACGTGCTTCTGGTAGAGCGAGTCGACGATGCGGCGAACTTCCTGGCCCTGCGGCGTCAGGCGGATGCGCACCGAGCGGCGATCGACGCGCGAGCGCTGATGATCAAGGAAGCCGAGCTCGACGAGCTTCTTCAGATTGTAGGAGACGTTGGAGCCGAGGTAATAACCGCGCGTGCGCAGTTCGCCCGCGGTCAGCTCCTTGTCGCCGATGTTGTAGAGCAGCAGCGCCTGCACCGAGTTGATGTCCGCACGGCCGCGGCGATCGAACTCGTCCTTGATGACGTCGAGCAGCCGGCGATGCAGCCGCTCCACCAGAGTCAAAGCTTCCAGATAGAGCGTCTGCACCGAACCCTGCTGGCCGGAGACGCGCTCTGCGGTATCTGCCGCAGTTGCGACGGCTTTCATCATGACACTTCCCCTGTTGTCGTTTTTATCGACACTCATTCGACGAAACTTGTGTCCCGTCTGATAGGTGCAACTTAAGGGGCTCGTTTGAAGATCGGCTTAAATAAGAGAATAAAGAGATCATGAATTTAAGACAGTGAATTGCGGATTAAGCCTGTGCCACAAGCACTTTTCGCAATAGTCTGTTGACTCTCGCAAGGTCCTGTTCACCCTCCGTCCGCCGCGATTGTCGCATTCCAGAACAGCCCCGCCCCGTTTCGAAACGGCCGGGTAAGAGCTGTGGCGGAACACGCTGGTTAGCGAAAACTTACGTCGAATTTTACGCAACCAACCGTCAACCAAGCGCGACATTCTCGTGTCCCGGACCAGCACAGCGAAGCGGAGCGCAGAGCCGGGACCCAGAAGGCCAGAGACGAGATCGCGGAGAAATGGGCCCCGGCTCTGCAACGCATCACGCCGCGCGTGCGGCGCGCTGCATTGCGTCCGGGGCACGAGAGTTTGCTATGGCGGCCGTTCGCGTGCGGCCATCCAGGCGAGCGCGAGATAGGCGGCCAGCATGAAGGCTTCGACCCCGACCACAACCAGGCTGCCGCCGTAGATGCCCGGGAACATCAGCTCGATCACCGCCATCGATACCACGGTCGTCAGCCACACCACGGCGCCCCAGGGCGTCGCCAGCCACAGCCCGACCGCGGCAACAAGTTCGATCACGGCGAAGTAGATGGTCGAGGCCTGCCAGGCCATCGACTGGTTTTCGAACGCCTCGTCCTCGCCGCCGACGAAGCCCGTCACCTGCGCCCAATGATAGAGACCCTTGAGGATCGAGAGCAGCGCCATCACCCGCAGGAACAGCACGAGCCGGCGCGTCCAGACATTGTCGTCGGACTCGGCTCGCTCGGACGAGATCGCCGCCACCGACATTGCACTGTCTCTGGCATTGTCTCGGACGGCGTCCCTGGCGCCGTCGCGGGCCGCATCGCGGGTGGAGATCTCGGACATGCCCCCTTCTGGCTGCTTTGCCCCGCAAAATCAATCGGCTGCGCCCAATCAGTTCTTTGCCTTGCGGCAGCTCAAGCCGCGGTGACGGGAACCATGCGAGCTGGTATAAGAATAATTCCAGCCGGAGGAAGAGTGATGGCGATCAAATACGGACGTCCGATCGAATTGCGCGAGGTCTCGCGCCGGGATGGCACTGCGGCCTCCCCTGCCCTCGATCTGACCGTCCGCCCGCGCCGCAACCGCAAGGCCGAATGGGCCCGGCGCATGGTGCGCGAGAACGTGCTCACGACGGACGATCTGATCTGGCCGCTGTTTCTGATCGACGGCAACAACAAGCGCGAGCAGATCGCCTCGATGCCGGGCGTCGAGCGTCTCAGCGTCGACCAGGCCGTGCGCGACGCCGAACGCGCGATGAAGCTCACCATCCCCTGCCTCGCGCTGTTTCCCTACACCGATCCGTCCCTGCGCGACGAGGAGGGCTCGGAAGCCACCAACCCGAACAATCTGGTCTGCCAGGCGGTGCGCGCGATCAAGAAGGAGTTTCCGGAGATCGGCATTCTCTGCGACGTTGCACTCGATCCCTTCACCAGCCACGGCCATGACGGCCTGATCTCCGACGGCAAGATCCTGAACGACGAGACCGTCGCCGTGCTGGTGCGTCAGGCCCTGGTGCAGGCCGAAGCCGGCTGCGACATCATCGCGCCCTCCGACATGATGGACGGCCGCGTCGCCGCGATCCGCGAGGGCCTGGATCGTACCGGCCTGCTCGACGTGCAGATCATGGCCTATGCCGCAAAATACGCTTCCGCCTTCTACGGCCCGTTCCGCGATGCCATTGGCTCCGCCAAGACGCTCACCGGCGACAAGCGCACCTACCAGATGGACAGCGCCAACACCGACGAGGCGCTGCGCGAGGTCGAGCTCGACATCGCCGAGGGCGCCGACATGGTGATGGTCAAGCCCGGCATGCCCTATCTCGACGTCGTCCGCCGCGTGAAGGACACGTTCGCGATGCCGACCTTCGCCTACCAGGTGTCCGGCGAATACGCGATGATCGCCGCAGCCGCCACCAACGGCTGGCTCGACGGCGAGCGCGCCATGATGGAGAGCCTGCTCGCGTTCAAGCGCGCCGGCGCCGACGGTGTGCTGAGCTATTTCGCACCGAAGGCGGCGGAGAAGCTCCGCGCGCAGGTGTAGGCCCCAATGTCGTCCCGGCGAAGGCCGGGACCCATACCGCGTGATCCAACGAGAGCGCGCAGTATTGGTACCGGGGAAGCGATCAACCCCTAAGTCTTCGCCAAACTGCTCTGCGTGGTTATGGGTCCCGGCCTTCGCCGGGACGACACTGTTGCTGTGGCGTCAGCTCCCTCTCCTCGCGGCTACCGCCGCCCCCGAATCGCCGGAATATTTCGGCTTGTTAATCGCGGCACCCTTGGCACGCGGACGGCCTATTCCCATGTGCTGCCACGGGAGTTTCCCCTCGGGAGGACGGTCATGTCGTATTCGGACTCGGGCAATGCCTGGCGCAGTGATGGTGCGGCTCACGCCTACGATCCCTATCTGCACCCGGAACTGTTCCGCGGCGTTGCGACGCGGCGGGTGTTCGCCTTCCTGATCGACATGGTCGTGATCTCGGTGCCGGTGATCCTCGGCTACCTCTTCATTGCGGTGTTCGGCGTGGTCACGCTCGGCATCGGCTGGGCGCTGTTCTGGCTGGCCTGGCCTGCCTCCGTGATCTGGGCCATCGTCTATTACGGCGCCTGCATCGGCGGTCCGTCGTCCGCGACCATCGGAATGCGCGTGATGGATCTGGAGCTCCGCACCTGGTACGGCGCGCCCGGGTATTTCGTGCTGGGCGCCACCCACGCGGTGCTGTTCTGGGTGACGTTCTCGTTCCTGTCGCCCTTCGTGGTCCTGGTCGGCCTGTTCAACGGCCGCAGGCGCTTGCTGCACGATTTCGTGCTGGGAACGGTCGTGATCAACAATTCCGTTCGTGCGCCGGTGCCTCAAGGCGCCAGGACCTACTGATCAAAGGACCTACTGATCAACCAACCTGGATCAAGAACCTATCAACCTGGACCCGCTATGCTGTCCGACCTGACCTGCCGAGTAGACCGATTGACCGGGGGCTTTCGTAGCGCGATGCTGATGCACATTTTGGAGGCCCACGACGTCCCTTGACCCAGCACTCGCGCGATACCCCACAATTTTACCTCACGGCGCCCTCCCCCTGCCCCTATCTGCCGGGCCGGCACGAGCGCAAGGTGTTTACGCACCTCGTAGGTGAGCGCGCCGGTGATCTCAACGACCTCCTGACCCATGGCGGCTTCCGTCGTAGCCAATCGATCGCCTACCGTCCCGCCTGCGACCAGTGTCGCGCCTGCGTCTCGGTCCGGGTGATCGCCAACGAGTTCCGCCCCTCCCGCAACTTCCGCAAGGTGATCGCGCGCAACGCCGACATCATCGGCGAGCAGCGCAGCGCAGTGCCGACCTCCGAGCAATATTCGGTGTTCCGCGCCTATCTCGATTCCCGTCACCGCCACGGCGGCATGGCCGATATGACCGTGCTCGACTACGCCATGATGGTCGAGGACAGCCACGTCGAAACCCGCATCATCGAGTACCGCAAGCGCGGCCCCGACAGCGGCATCACCGGCCGGGGCGAAGAGCTGATCGCGGTCGCGCTGACCGACGTGCTCAGCGACGGCCTGTCGATGGTCTATTCGTTCTTCGAGCCCGGCGAAGTCAGCCGCTCGATGGGCACCTTCATGATCCTCGACCACATCGCCCGCGCCCGCCGGCAAGGGTTGCCTTACGTCTATCTCGGCTACTGGATCGAGGGCTCCAAGAAGATGGACTACAAGGCCCGCTTCCTGCCGCAGCAGCGCCTCGCGCCGTCAGGTTGGCTGCGCATCGACGCGCAAGGCGACGCCGCGTCCGAGCCGCAGGATTGATCCAGCACTGCAACCGTGCTCGGTATCGGTCGTTGTATTGCCACCGTGCGGGTGGATACGGAGGCATTCTTGTCGAGCCAAGCCTACGAATTACTCGAGCGAGCGATTGTCGAACGATGCCAGGTGCTCTGCTTCTCTCAAGGACACGTGCGCGAAATCTGCCCCGCAATACTGGGCCATACTGATGGGCAGGAACGCACGCTCGCTTTTCAGTTTGCTGGCAGTTCCAGCAAAGGTTTGCTGCCTGGAGGGCAATGGAAGTGTTTGAACGTCGCCGAAATGAGCAATGTCGCGCTTCGTTCTGGAGAGTGGCACGGGGGCGCTAGCCACCGCAAACGCCAGGAATGTGTGAAAGACGTAGACATCGACGTGAACCCGCGCAGCCCCTACAAGCCGCGACGTCGCCTCAGGCGCTGATCGTTCACCCGAACAGCGTATCCGCCAGCAGCTTCACGTTCAAAACCACGATGATGCCGGCAACGATCCACGCGATCGCCGCCACCCAGACCGGTATGGCGAACTTGCCCATCTTGCGGCGGTCGGAGACGAAGCGGACCAGCGGGATGACCGCGAAGGGCAGCTGCATTGACAGCACCACCTGGCTGAATACCAGGAGATCCGCCGTGCCGCGCTCGCCATAGATCGCGGTGACGACGATCACGGGAACGATCGCGATGCCGCGCGTCAGCAACCGGCGCGCCCAGCTCGGCAGGCGCAAATCGAGAAAGCCTTCCATCACGATCTGGCCGGCGAGCGTCGCCGTCACCGTTGAATTCAGGCCCGAGGCGAGCAGCGCCACCGCGAACAGCGTCGAGGCGATGCCGAGACCGAGCAGCGGTGAAAGCAGCTCGAAGGCCTGGCCGATCTCGGCGACGTCGGCATGGCCGCTCTTGTGGAAGGTTGCGGCCGCCACCACGAGGATCGCGGCATTGATGAACAGCGCCAGCATCAGGGCGATGGTCGAGTCCGTTGTCGCCCATTTGATCGCCTCGCGCCGGCCGGTGTGGTTGCGCTCATAAGCGCGCGTCTGCACGATCGAAGAATGCAGATAGAGATTATGCGGCATCACGGTGGCGCCGATGATGCCGATCGCGATGTAGAGCATCTCGGGGTTGGTGAAGATCTCGGTCTTCGGCACAAATCCCCTCAGCATCTCGGCCACCGGCGGCGCGGCCGCGGCAAGCTGGACCGTGAAGCAGACTGCGATCACGACGAGCAGTGCGATGACAAAGGCTTCGAGGAAACGGAAGCCACGGTTCATCAGGATGAGCAGCAAAAAGGCATCCAGCGCAGCGATCAGCGCACCGCCGATCAGGGGAATGCCGAACAGGAGCTTGAGCGCAATCGCGGTGCCGATGACCTCGGCGAGATCGCAGGCGATGATCGCCGCCTCGCAGGCGAGCCACAGCATGAAGTTGACCGCCGGCGAATAGGTCGCGCGGCAGGCCTGCGCGAGGTCGCGGTCGGTGACGATGCCGAGCCGTGCCGCCAGTGATTGCAGCAGGATCGCCATCAAATTCGAGAGCAGAATGACCGAGAGCAACGTGTAGCCGAACTTGGACCCACCGGCGAGGTCGGTCGCCCAATTGCCGGGGTCCATGTAGCCGACCGAGACCAGATAGCCCGGGCCGACGAAGGCGAGCAGCCGCCGCCACCAAACCCCCGCGATGGGGAGGGCGACCGAGGCATTCACCTCGGCCAGGCTCTTGGTGGCAGGCGCGTCGGAGCGCCAGCCGGCGGCGTCTTGGGTCAGATCGGGAGAGCGAGCATCCATGGGGCGAGAATACCGAAGTCGAGCCTTATTGCAACTCATTTGCAACTGCATCTAACCGCATCGTTGCCTCGGCGGTCGCTATGTGTCGCCCCTGTCGGGAAGCGGGTGGGTTTGGCGGTCATCGGAGGCGGATAGTGGCGCCCACCCGACTTTGCAGGAAATGAGCCATGTCAAATCCCCCGCGCCTCCCCGACACATTCAACCGCCTCGCCTGGTCCAATTTGGCGGCACAGTCGGCCGAACAGATCGCGCTGGCCGCGGCCCCCATTGTCGCGGTGCTGACGCTGGGCGTCGCCGAAGGCCAGACCGGCCTGCTCCAGACTGCGCTGACCCTGCCCTTCGTCCTCTTCGCCATTCCGGCCGGCCTGCTGGCCGACCGCATCTCCCGCCGTTCGCTGATGGCAGGCGCCGAGGCGCTGCGGGCCGCGGCCCTTGCGGCGATCGTGCTGCTGCTCGCGCTCGGCGCGCTCAATCTGCCGCTGCTGGCGCTGCTCGGCTTTGCCGCCGTGTGCGGCACCGTCGTCTACAGCGTGGCCGCGCCGGCACTGGTGCCCTCCTTGGTGAGTTCGGACCTGTTGCCGACGGCCAATGCGCGGATCGAGCTCGCACGCACCATCGCCTTCGCCAGCGGGCCGGCGCTCGGCGGCGCGCTGTTGGGGTGGTGGGGCGCGAGCCCGGCCTTCGGCTTTGCGGCCGCGCTCTCCGCGATCGCAGTCGTGCTGCTCTCCGGCATCTACGAGCCCGCCCGCACGCCGGCTCCACGGCGGCATCCGTTCCAGGACATCCGCGAGGGCGCAGCCTTCGTGTTTCACCATCCGCTGCTGCGGCCGGTCTTCATCACCCAGTTCATCTTCAATACCGGATGGTTCCTGCAGATCGCGGTGTTCGTGCCTTACGCCGTACGTCACCTCGGCCTAAACGCGGTCGGCGTCGGCACCGTGCTGACCATGTACGGTGTCGGCATGGTGATCGGCGCGCTGTTCGCCACGCGCGTGATGAAGCGCATCGCGTTCGGCACGGTGGTCGGCCTCGGCCCCGTCACCGGCTTCGTCGCGGCAATGGTGATGGCGCTGACGGTGCTGGTCCCCTCGCCCTGGCTTGCGGCCTTGAGCTTCTTCCTGCTCGGCGTCGGGCCGATCCTGTGGGTGATCTCGACCACGACGTTGCGCCAGTCGGTGACGCCGCCGCGCCTCCTGGGCCGCGTCTCCGCCATCAACATCATGAGCTACGGCGCCCGCCCGGTCGGCTCGGCACTGGGAGCGATCGTCGGCGGCCTCTGGAGCGCGGAAGCGTGCCTTTATCTCGCCGCCGCCGTGTTCGGCGTGCAGGCCCTGGTGATCTGGCTCTCGCCTGCGGTGACGCTGGACCGGCAGCCCGACATGGTGGGCGATGAGGCGGCGGCGCGGTGTTAGCTGCACCGTCATTGCGAGCGAAGCGAAGCAATCCAGAATCTCTCCGCGGAGACAGTCTGGATTGCTTCGTCGCAATAGCTCCTCGCAATGACGGAGTTTGTGGGAGCAGCCAGCCTAGTTCGCCAGATACCGCTCGTAGCTCCCCGTCACCGGCTCGCTCGCGTCCACTTCCGGATCGAGCGTGTAGAGATCCTGCGCGCGGCCGATGCCGCGGAGCGCGTAGCGACCGGTGGAGACGAGATAGCGGCGGCCGGCGGCATCGAGGCCCTTGTAGAATTCCGCCGACGCCAGCAGCTCGCGATCGACCGAACGGCTCATCGAGGCGATGCGACTGACCTCGTTCACGGTCGGACCGACCACGGTGAAGTCAAGCCGGTCCTCGCTCCCGATATTGCCGTAGAAGACTTCGCCGACATGCAGGCCGATATAGGCGGACGTGGTGGGACGGCCCTCGGCGCCCCGCCGCAGGTTCAGCGCTGCCACGTTCTTGCGGAACAGATGCTCCGCCCGCAGCGCCGCGCGCCGAGCGTGCGCCATGTCCTCGCCGGTAAACATCGCGAGCACGCCGTCGCCGATCAGCTTCAAGACGTCGCCGCCGGCTTCGTGGATCGCATCGATCACGGCCTGCGCATAGTCGTTGAGGAACGGGATGATCTCGTCGGGGCCGATGCTCTCGCTGATTCCGGTCGAGCCGCGCAGATCCGAATACCAGAGCACGGCGTTGATGCGCTCGGTGACGCCGCGCGAGATGCGTCCGCTCAAGACCTGCTCTGACGCATCGCGTCCGAGATAGACGCGGCCGAGCGTGCGCGCGATGTCGACCTGCTGCGCCGACTTGATCGCGAGCCCCAGCACCGGCACGAGATCGCGCAGCGCCGCGAGCTCGCCTTCGGCGAAGCCGCTGTCGCGTCGGGTTGTCCAGGAGGAGTAGAGGCAGTCCATCTGCCCGAGCGCTCCGGTCTCCCCGAAGCGGTGCACGAAGGCCAGGAAATGGCGGTGACCCGTTTCGGCGAGCTCGCCGATCTGCGAAAAATCGAGCGAGGGCGCGTCGGCGAGGTCGATCACCATCTCGTCGTGACCATGCTCGAGCAAATGATAGAACACCGACCGGCGCCAATTGTTGGCCGCGTCGCCCTCGGCCGTCGAGCCGTATTCGACGACATCGCTCTCGTTGGTCGGCGTATCGCTCCAGCGGAAGGCGCGACCCTCATAGATCGGGTGCAGCGTATCAATGACGACAAGCCCACGCGAGAGCTCCAGCCCTTCGGCGCAGCAGCGCTCGCAGAAGCCGCGCAGCAGTTCGGGTTCGGGCAGGCCGGTGAGCCCCTGGCCCGCCAGCCAGTTCATCAGAGCAAGGCGCGAGGTCAATTGCATGCGCCATTATGCCGTGCATTCGTGACGAGCGAAAGGCGGCGCGCGGACCTTGCGTCGCCAAAGCTCCTGCTCAGGGCCGAGGCTCCCGCCCGCGGCAGGTCGCATATGTCGCGGACGCTGTTGACGCGCTCCCGCCTCGCGCTGCAAATGCGAGTGATGCCACCGCCGATCAGAAATACGGGGATATGAGCCAGCGCCAGCTTCCGATCATCCTGGCGCTCGGTACCACGCAGACCCTGGCCTGGGCCTCGAGCTACTATCTGCCGGCGCTGCTCGCCGATCCCATGGCGCGCGATCTCGGCATCTCCTCCAACTGGGTCTTTGGCGCGTTCTCGGCCTCGCTGGTGATCTCGGCGCTGCTCGGGCCACGCATCGGGCGACAGATCGATCTGGTCGGCGGCCGGCAGGTGCTCTCGGTGTCGAACCTGACGATCGCCGCCGGCCTCATGCTGCTCGGCCTCTCGCAATCCGTGGCGGTGATGGCGATGGCCTGGCTCGTGCTCGGCATCGGCATGGCAATGGGGCTCTACGACGCCGCCTTCGCCGCGCTCGGCCGCATCTACGGCACCGAGGCGCGCAGGCCGATCACCGGCATCACGTTGATGGCGGGCTTTGCATCGACCGTCGGCTGGCCGCTCACCGCCTGGGGCCTGTCGCATTTCGGCTGGCGCGAGACCTGCTTTGCCTGGGCCGCTGCCAATATCCTGATCGGCCTGCCGCTGAATTTCTTCATGCTGCCGACAATCAAGGGCGCTAGGCAGGCCGCAGCGACCGCAGAGAAGCCGCATCTGCCGCTCGACCGCACCATGATCCTGCTCGCCTTCGTTTTCGCCGCGGTCTGGACCGTCACCGGCGCGATGGCCGCGCATTTCCCGCGTATCCTGGAGACCACCGGCGCGACGCCGGTGGAGGCGATCGCGGCCGGTGCGCTGATCGGCCCCGCGCAAGTGGCCGCGCGGGTTCTGGAAGCGGGCTTCCTCAGCCGCTTTCATCCGCTGTGGTCGACGCGGCTCGCCTGCCTCACCCACCCGATCGGCGCGGTGGTCGTGGCGATCTTCGGCGGCGCCGCGGCTAGCGCGTTTGCGCTATTCCACGGCTCTGGCAACGGCATCCTGACCATCGCGCGCGGCACGCTGCCGCTGTCGATCTTCGGTCCCAAGGATTTCGGCTATCGCCTCGGCATCATCGGCGCGCCGGCACGGATGGCGCAGGCCGTGGCGCCGCTGGCCTTTGGCCTGCTCATCGACGTCATGGGCGCCAAGGTGCTGATCGTCTCGTCCGCGCTCAGCCTCTCGGCACTGGCCGCGCTATTCATGATCCGCGCGCAACCGCGGCCGGATTGACCGGGCGGAAGCTTTCGCGCACAAGCGGAGCATGACCGACGACACGCGCCCGCCCCGCACATTCAAAGGCCTCCTGCGCTGGGCGACCACGCCGCCGCAGGCCTGGGGTGTCTATCTCCTCGCCATCATCCTGGTCTGGCTGATCTCCTTCTACGCCGGCTCGCTGAAGCCGAAGAAGGCGCCGGACGCGAGCCCGCCCGCCGTGACCGCGCCGAAAGGCTAGCCGCGTCAGTCATAAAACTCAGGCGACATCTTCTGGCTGTCGCGCTGGGACTTGTCGTGGTTGATCCAGAGCTGCGCCTTCTCCTTGCCGAGCGTGTCGGCGATCTTCTGCATCGAGGCCGCGCTCTGGTCCTTGTTGGCATTCATGCTGGGCACACGGCGGTTGTCCCAATTATCCTTGAAATGCACGGCGTCGCCCGACAGCACGACGGCGCCGGTCTTCGGCAGCTTCACCAGCAGCGATTGATGTCCCGGCGTATGGCCGGGCGTCGACAGGATGGTCACGCTGCCGTCGCCGAACACGTCCTTGTCGCCCGCAAGCAGCTCGACCGGATGGGACGGCTTGAAGCGCGGCTCGTTGTTGGCGCCGGGCCAGTCATACTCGGCCTTCTGCACGTAGAGCGTGGCGTGCGGGAACAGCTCGACATTGCCGGTGTGGTCGGGATGGGTGTGCGAGACGGCCATCATCTTGATGTCATCCGGCTTGAGGCCGAGCTGTTCGAGCTGGGCGGCAAGCGTCTTCGGCCGGCGCCAGGTCACCGCCTTGGGATCGGCGGGCGCGAGGCCGTTCGGCATCGCGGCGACTGCGTCGGCGATGCCGGTGTCCCACAGGAACCAGCCCTTGGCGTGCTTGACCAGATAGCAGCTGTCGACGAAGTCCATCGTCTTGCCCTCATTGAGGCCGGGCGTCCAGCGCGAGATGTCGCCGGCGGTGCCCTCCCCGCAATTGAGGACGTAGAGCTTTTCGACACCGGTCTTTTCGGATTGCGCAAGCGCCGCATGACCGGACAGAACGAGTGCAGCGACGGCGACAGCGAGCTTGATCCTTCGCGCGATCCTCGGCGTGATCTTTGGCGTCATTCGTTCCTCCCTTGCAGCCATTGTCGGCTGTGACCGAGGGTCAACCCCGGCCAGTTCGCAGAATTCCCGCAGACCGATTTAATGCGGGCAGGTCTCGACCTCGACGGTGACGTGGCTCAGCCCCTTGAGCCCGGCGAGCCGCCTCTTGTAGACGGCCGGCTGCTTCGGCGTGTCCGACACCACCGAGATCAGCACCGCGCAATGGCCGGGACCGACCTGCCACAGATGCAAATCGGTGACGCGGTCGTCGCCGACCTCCATGCGCGCCCGGATCACACGCTCCAGCTTCTCGTCCGCGCGCACGTCGAGCAGCACCGCGCCCGATGTCTTGATCAGGCCGAACGCCCAGCTTGCGATCACGGCACTGCCAATCAGGCCGACGGCCGGATCGGCCCAGGTCCATCCCGAATACATGGCGACCACGAGCGCGGCGATCGCCAGCACCGAGGTCGCTGCGTCCGCCATGACGTGGACATAGGCCGCGCGAAGATTGTTGTCGTGATGATGCTGGTGATGATCATGCTCATGATCCTCGTGATCATCATGCGCATGGCCGTGATGGTGGTGATCGTGGCTGTCACGGAGCAGCCAGGCACTGGCGAGATTGACGCACAGGCCGAGGGCAGCGACCGCGATCGCCTCGCCATAGACGATCGGCACCGGCGTGATCAGCCGCAGCACGCTCTCATAGGCGATCTCGACCGCGATCAGTCCGAGGATGATCGCGCTAGCGAAGGCGGCGAGATCGCCGAATTTGCCTGTGCCGAAGCTGAAATGCGAGCTCCCCAGATGCCGCCGCGCAAAACGATACGCGAATGCGGCAATCCCCAGCGCCGCCGCATGCGTGCCCATGTGCCAGCCGTCGGCGAGCAGCGCCATCGAGCCGAACAGCGAGCCGGCGACGATCTCGCCGACCATCATGACCAGCGTCAGGACGACGACGAGCCAGGTGCGCCGCTCGTTCTCGTCGTGCTTTTCGCCCAGAAAGGCGTGGTCATGGGTCCATTGTTCGATGGAATGGGAATGCATCACAACGTCTCCGAAAGGTCCGGCCCGTTGACCCGCAATATAGACCTGCGGGGGTCCCGGACAAAATCCGGCGAAACGAGCCGATTGACAGATAGGTGACGTTTCGATGTAATGAAGTGCATGGGGATTTGAGCGATCTCCCCACGAGGCGACATGCCCAAGTATCGCGTCCCGTTGTTTTTCACGAGGGCGCATCATGTCTTCCTACACCACGATATCATCTGACAAACTGGCACGGTTGATCGGCACGGCGAATGCCCCTGCCCTGATCGACGTGCGCACCGACGAGGATTTTGCCGCCGACCGGCGGTTGATCCCGGGTTCGATCAAGCTCAGCCACGACAATGTTCCGGAATGGGGTGCCGAATTCGCCGGCCGCACCGCGATCGTCTCCTGCCTGCGCGGCGCAAAGCTGGCGCAGGGCACGGCGGCCTGGCTCAGGCAGCTCGGGGTTCAGGCCGAGACGCTGGAAGGCGGCTTCGAGGGATGGAAGGACGCAAAGCTGCCGCTGCTGGATACCCGCAAGCTGCCGCCGCGCGACGCCAAGGGCCGAACCGTCTGGGTGACGCGGGCGCGGCCCAAGGTGGACCGCATCGCCTGCCCCTGGCTGATCCGACGCTTCGTCGATCCAAACGCGGTGTTCCTGTTCGTGGCTCCGTCCGAAGTGGTTGCCGTCGGCGAACGCTTCAAGGCAGCCCCGTTCGACATCGAGAACGTGTTCTGGAGCCACCGTGGCGAGCTCTGCACCTTCGACGTGATGATCGAGGAGTTCGGGATTGCCGCGCCGGCGCTGCTCCGGCTCGCAACGCTGGTGCGCGGCGCCGACACCGCGCGCCCCGACCTTGCGCCGGAGGCCCCCGGCCTGCTCGCAGCTTCGCTCGGGCTGTCGCGGATGTATGATGACGACCTCGAACAGCTCGAGGCCGGCATGCTGCTCTACGACGCCTTCTATCGCTGGTGCCGCGACGCCACGTCTGAGACCCATAACTGGCCGACCAACAAGGCGAAGGCTTGATGGATACCCGTACGACCGACACAGGAGCTGATGCCGGCCACGGCGTCAGCTTCAGTGAAGCCTTTCGCGTCTGGCTCCGTGTCGCCTGCCTGAGTTTTGGCGGGCCCGCGGGCCAGATCGCGGTCATGCATCGCATCCTGGTCGAGGAGAAGAACTGGATCTCAGAAGCCCGTTTCCTCCACGCGCTCAATTACTGCATGCTGCTGCCGGGCCCGGAGGCGCAGCAGCTTGCGACCTATGTCGGCTGGCTGATGCACCGCACCGCCGGCGGGCTGATGGCGGGCGGGCTGTTCATCCTGCCCGGCATCATCGCCATCATGGGCCTGAGCTACGTCTATGCCGCCTTCGGCAATGTCAGCTTCGTCGAGGCGCTGTTCTTCGGGCTGAAAGCCGCCGTGCTCGCCATCGTCGTCGAGGCGGTGGTGCGGGTCGGCAAGCGCGCGCTGAAGAACCGCATCATGATCGCGCTCGCCGCGATCGCCTTCGTCGCGATTTTCTTCTTCGCGATCCCCTTCCCGGTCATCATCATCGCCGCAGGCATCATCGGATACATCGGCGCCAAGCAGGGCCGTCCGGAATTCGCGCCGGCCGGCCACGGGCCTGCCGGCAGCAGCGCCGTGATCGACAGCATGCTCGGCGACGCTGTGCCCGAGCATGTACGCCCCAACACCGCGCGCGCGATCCGGGTCGGCGCGTTGTGGCTGGCGCTCTGGCTGGTGCCGGTGATCGCGCTGTTGCTCGCTGTCGGACAAGACAGTGTCTTCAGTCACATCGCGCTGTTCTTCTCGAAAATGGCGCTGGTCACTTTCGGTGGCGCCTACGCCGTGCTGGCCTATGTCGCCCAGCAGGCCGTCGAGCACTATCACTGGCTCAAGCCGCACGAGATGCTCGACGGCCTCGGCATGGCCGAGACCACGCCGGGCCCTTTGATCATGGTGCTGCAGTTCGTGGGTTTCATGGCCGCCTTCCGCGATCCCAGCGGCCTGTCGCCGATTCTTGCGGCCACGCTGGGCGGATTGCTCGCGACCTGGGTCACCTTCACGCCCTGCTTCCTCTGGATTTTCGTAGGCGCCCCCTACGTCGAACGGCTGCGCGGCAACAAGGGCCTCGGCGGTGCGCTCAGTGCGATCACGGCCGCCGTCGTCGGCGTGATCCTCAACCTCTCGATCTGGTTCGCGCTGCACACGCTATTCCGCGAGACCGTGCCGGTGCACACCTTCCCGTTTGCCTTCGACATGCCGGTCCTGACCAGCGTCGATGTGCCGGCGCTGCTGCTGTCGATGGCGGCCGCAACCGCGATCTTCCGGTTCAAGCTGGGGATGCTCACGGTGCTGGCTGGCAGTTGCGCGGCGGGCGTAGCGTTGCGGCTGGCGGGGGTGATCTAGGACGCGAACTCAGTGGTTCGTTGCGTCCGGGGTGCCCTTGAAGGCGTCACTAAGCCGTCAGATTGCATGGCGGCTATGGGCCAAAAAGCGGCTGTCGTACACCGTCTCTTGAACTGGAAGGAGAGGCCGCCTTGCAAACGGCATCTCCTTCGTGCGGGAGGCGATAGTGGATGAGAGATGTCGTCAAGACCTGATGAACGAAAGCAGGTCGGGGTTGAGGACATCCGCATGCGTGGTGAGCATGCCATGGGGATAGCCGGGATAAGTCTTCAGTGAGCCCTTCTTCAGCAGGTCGACCGCACGCGGCACCGAACTTGCGAACGGGACGACTTGATCAGCCTCGCCATGCATCACCAGCACCGGCACGGTGATCTTCTTCAGGTCTTCGGTATAATCTTCGAGCCAAGAGTCGACGGTTGCGTAATGAGCGAGGGCACCGCCCGCCATGCCTTGACGCCACCAGTTCGCAATGATCGCCTCCGAAGGCTTCGCTCCATCTCGGTTGTAGCCGTAGAACGGATTCTCAGGGACGAAACGGTAGAACTCCGACCGGTTGCCCAGCACGCCTGCCCGGATCGCTTCGAACCACTCCGGCGGCTGACCGGACGGGTTGTCCTCGCTCCGGTACATGTTCGGCGTCAGTGAAGCGACCAGCGCCGCCTTCGCGACGCGCTCCTGGTGGCGAGCGACATAGCGAGCCACCTCACCGCCGCCCGTGGAGTGGCCGATGTGGATCGCGTCGCGCAGGTCGAGGTGTTCAGTCAGGGCGGCGAGGTCGGCAACCCAAGTGTCCATGTCGTTGCCGGTGACGGGCTGGTCGGACCGGCCGTGGCCGCGCCGGTCGTGGGCAATCACACGATACCCGTGATGAAGGAAGAACATCATCTGGGCATCCCAGTCGTCCGCTGTCAGCGGCCAGCCGTGGCTGAACACGATCGGCTGACCTGATCCCCAATCCTTGTAGAAGATGCTTACGCCGTCTTTAGTCGTGATCGTCGACATCGAATCGCTCCATCTGCGCTGTTAGATCTTTGTTGAAAAGTTTGCGGACGGGGGTCTAAAGAAGCAGGCAAGCCCAAGCTGATCAGGCCACAGACCGCGCCCCCTGGCTTTCCAAAAGACACGATGTTCAGCCGCCTCGCCGGTGAGCTCTTGCCGTGGCGACACCGTTCGCCGACGCGTTATCGCCGGATCCGGCACGGCGCTATTCGTCGCCCCTGCCCATTCGTGCGCGTTTCCCGCTAAATGAGGGACACCACTCTCGATCCCGCTGCAGAATTGTCGAGGCCGTACTGAATTGCGATCACGCCGTGCCTATCGGCCTGGAGTGTTGCGATCACTCTGCTGAAGTCGATACTACGCTTCGGCGAAGACATTGTTCGTTGTCCTTTTTTGGTTGAAGACCGCGAAACGGAATCCCTCTTTGGCTCCTGACCAAGACCTTGTAGGCTCCAAGCTATGCCTGGAAGATATACGAGGGATCATGGAGCTCCGGCACCTGCGCTATTTCGTTGCCGTCGCCGAAGAAGGCAGCCTGCTGAACGCCGCCGAACGGCGACTGAACACTTCCCAGCCGTCCTTGAGCCGGCAAATTCGCGATCTGGAAGCCGAAGTCGGCGTCCAGTTATTGGAGCGCCAGGCGCGAGGCGTGACGCTGACCGCTGCCGGACGCGTGTTTCTCGATCATGCGCGGCTAGCGCTGCTGCAGGTCGAGGCCGCAACGGAAGGGGCCCGGCAGACGGCGCAACCGCAAAGGCCCGTCCTCTCGATGGGCTTTCTCGTCGGGCTGGAGGTGATGTGGCTCCCCCAGTTGCTGCGCATCCTCCGCGAGGAAGCCCCGGATGTCGACGTGACGCTCAGCACGCAATCTTCGCCAGAACTCGCACTGGCATTGATGCGGGGAAAGCTGGACATCGCTTTCCTTCGTCCGGAGAAGGACAACGAAGGCGTCGTCTTTAAGATATTAGCGAAGGAGCCCTTGATTGCCGTGCTGCCAGCCGAACACCGCTTGGCATCACGGAAGAAGATTCGTCCGCAGGATCTCGCCCGCGAGATCTATGTCAGCTCGGCAAGAACATCGCCGGTCTTGCAAGAGGTCATACAGAATTACGCATCTCGGGTCGGCATTACCCTCAAGGCGAAGTATGAAGGCGAAAACATATCATCGGCCATGTCGCTCGTGGCTTCCACAGGCGGAATTAGCCTCGTTCCGCTCTATGCGCAGAACATGCTTGCACCGAACGTCGTCGCCAGAGCGCTCGAGGGCGGCACGCCGACGGTCGATCTAGCGTTGGGATACAATCGGACCAATCCGTCGCCCCTGCTCCGCCGTCTTTTGTCCCGCGCGGATGAATTGGTCGCAAGCGTTCAAAACCAGAGCATCATTCGCTACGTTGAAGCTGACTAGTAGCCGATGCGAGAGTCCGCTTCGGGTCACAAGCCGTCGATGATGTCGGAGCCGAACAACTCCCGCTCCGCCCTCAAAAGCTGCCGTCTCTCAGCACTTTGGGCCAAAGCTCGTCCCCCTCGCCTCCCCGTGCACGTCGGGCAAAACAGCCGCGACCATTTCCGCCACACCGCCTGTCAAGCCCACCCCGCGAAATATTCCACTTTACCGAAATTCGGATTTTACGTACAAGCGACACACCCTGGCCCGAGACAAGGGGCGGATCGCGATCGTCACGAACCGCGGGCTGGGTAGCGATGGACGCGACGGCGTCGGGCGCGATTGCATTGCAGGGCGGCTTCGGCTGTGAGCAATGGCATTCGTGCCTACGACACGGCGCCGACAGCGTCTTCGCATGGCTTCGGGTGCGAGCACACGCCAGCTCCCGAAGCGACATGCGAGGACGTGCGCGGACGAACAAGTCGTGTGGTCCTGACGCCCGGGGTCTGTGCGTCAAGTCCTGCGGTGATGTGGCGGTCCAACCGGGCGCGCGCATCAGTCATCTGCATGGCGACGGGGGCAATAGTGCATCGCTCCCCGGGGAGAGCACGAAGGACACGTTAAAACCATCGCGCAGGGAAGGCCGGGCGATCCGGCGAACCTGTGGTCCACCCCGTGTGCATTTCTGTCGCGCACGGACCTGCGGGTGCCAGCCGGCGCCCGGCCTTCCCTGCGCCCTTGTCTCAACGAGGGTGATGCGATCGGGCAAAACTCGGGCGGAACGCGCCGCGAGATCGCGAACTCTCGTCCGCTGTTTGAAACGTGTAACGGAGCGATGGCTGGGCGAACCTCACCCTCGGTGTCATCGCCCGGCTTGACCGGCGACCCAGTACTCCGAGACGATCGTGATCGAGAAGCCGCGGCGTACTGGATGCCCCGGTCGAGCCGGGGCATGACAGCCTTTCCTAGCGCCATCGCATCAGTTCCAAGGTGGAAGATTGGAACGGGAAGAATTCGCCCCGGTTAGCTCCCACTGCCGAAGAAATCCGCTTCTTGGATGTGCCATGACCGATCTATCTATCGATGCTCGACTGCTTGCCCCTGACAATGATCGGCACGGCGCCAATTTCACGGTCGTCGTTGTCGCGGCGGCAATTCTTCTGGCGGGCGCAGCGGCCTTGTCAGGCACGATCTCGTGGCAACAGGGATTGTTGTTTCTTCTCGGAGGCGCACTTGGCCTGACGCTGTATCATGCGCTGTTCGGGTTCACCTCGGCCTGGCGCGTCTTCATTGTGGCGCGACGGGGCGCCGGTCTCCGTGCGCAAATGGTCATGCTGGCGCTGGCGACGGCCCTGTTCTTTCCGGCCCTCGCGCAAGGTACGCTGTTCGGCGTCGCCGTGCATGGCGAGCTCGGCGCGGTGGGCGTGGGCATGCTGACCGGGGCGTTCCTGTTCGGCCTTGGAATGCAGCTCGGCGGCGGCTGCGCGTCGGGAACGCTTTATACCGCCGGCGGCGGCAACACCCGGATGCTGGTGACACTGGCGGCCTTCATCGCCGGATCGACGCTCGGTGCGTTGCATCTGCCGTGGTGGAGCGCGCTGCCGAACATCGGCGCCGTCTCGTTGATCGAACGGCTCGGATGGCTGCCGGCGCTCGTGCTCTGCTGGGCCGTGATGGCTGCGATCTACCTCACCACCGTCAGGGCCGAGATCGGCCGGCACGGCGAACTCGAGCCGGGAGCGCGGACGAAGCTGCAAGGCCTACGCCGCTTCATGCAGGGGCCGTGGCCGCTGCTGTGGGGCGCGATCCTGCTCGCGATCGGAAATTTCGCCACGCTGTATCTCGCAGGGCGCCCATGGGGCATCACCTCCGCTTTCGCGCTCTGGGGATCGAAGATCCTGATGAGCCTCGGCGTCGACGTCGCGTCATGGCCCTATTGGCAGGGCCCGCGCGCTCCGTCGCTGCAGCAAAGCGTCTTCGCCGACATCACCTCCGTGATGGATTTCGGCATCATCCTCGGAGCGTTGCTGGCCGCTGGCCTCGCCGGCAAATTCCATCCGACCTGGCGCATCTCCGCATCCTCGCTCCTCGCCGCCATCATCGGCGGCCTGCTGCTCGGGTATGGCGCCCGGCTCGCCTATGGCTGCAATATCGGCGCCTACTTCAGCGGGATCGCATCGGGCAGCCTGCATGGCTGGTGCTGGCTGGTCGCGGCTTTCGTCGGCAACATTCTGGGGACACAGCTCCGACCGCTGTTCGGCCTGGCCGTCGAGCGGTAGGTCTTCGTCTGCGCGCTGTTTCGTCAGACCGTCATGGCGGGACCGGCGATTGAACTCAACGCATCATCATCCGCGCGATCGCTTCCCCGATCACCACCGTCGTGAAGTGGGTGTTGGCCCGGCAATCCGACGGCATGATCGAGGCGTCGGCGACGCGCAGGCCCGCGATGCCCTTCACCGTACCATCAGGATTGACCACGCCGTCGGCGTCGTTGACGCCGGTCATCCGGCAACTGCCGGCAGCGTGCTGGATATCGCCGGTCTCACGGCGCAGCAGCGCGTCGAGCTCGTGATCCGGCAAGGCCGCAGCCTGCGGCAGCGTCAGATCCGTGTCGGCGAGCCGGATCCAGTCGGCGATGCCTGATAGCGCCGGCTCGGAGGTGATCACGGCCAGCCGCTTCACCGCATCCATCATGCGCAGCATGTCGCGGGGATCGGCCAGCATGTTCTCCTCGACGACAGGATCGATCGCGGGATCGGTCGAGGCCAGCTTGAGCGTGCCACGAGAATACGCGTTGAACAGCCCGGCGCCGATCGCGCCCGGCACGCCGATGCCGCGGTGGTTGAAAGCGATCAGGATCATGTCGCGCTTGCCGCCGTCGGCGAGGCCCGACGAATAGGTCACGCAGCAATTGGTGTGGCGGGTGTCGGGATCGGTGGGCCGCAGGTTTTCGTGGAGCTGGATCGTGGCGCGAAACAGCGGATGGTCGAAGAAGTGCTTGCCGACCGGCAGGTCGCGCTCGACCGCGATGCCCATCGCCTTCAGCTCATCCGCGGGTCCGATGCCCGAGCGTAGCAGGATCGCCGGGCTGTGGATGGCGCCGGCGCACAGCACGATCTGGCGCGCGCTGATATCGCTGGTGCCCTGCCCCTCGATGTGGACGCGGAGGCCGGTCGCCCTTCCGTCGCTGATCAGCACGCGGTCGACCAGCGCATGCCCGCGAATTTCCAGATTGGCGCGACCGCGCGCGGGCTCGAGATATCCCTCGTTGGTGGTGATGCGGCGGCTGTCGCGGCTGTTGATGGGATAGCAAGCGACGCCCTCGCCATCAGGGCCGTTGACGTCGGCGCACCAGGGATAGCCGCTCGCCAGCGCCGCATCGCGCAAGCCGCGATCGATCGGCCCCCATTTTTCCGGCGGCGCCCGATAGACCGGCAGCGGTCCGCCGCGGCCGTGGCCTGCGAGGTCGCCGAATTCCAGGTCATCCTCGATCACAGAGAACAACGGCATCACGTCCTTGGCCGACCAGCCGGTGCAGCCATTGGCGGCCCATTCGTCGAACGCATCGGCGACGCCGCGGATGGCGATCTGGCCGTTCATCATCGACGAGCCGCCGAGCCCCTTGCCGCGCCAGTAGAAGCGCGGCTCCTGGCCGGCCACACGGCGCGTCAGAATATCAGGCCATTGCCACTTCTCCTGGTACTCGCGCTTGTGGATGATCGGGATGGGATTCGGCGTCATCACCTCCCAGGGCGCCTCGTCGGCGCGCCAGTCCAGACCCGCCTCCAGCAGCAGGACGCGCCGTGCGGGATCTTCCGAGAGCCGTGCCGCAACAGCGGCGCCGGCGGAGCCGCCGCCGACAACAATGACATCGTACATCGCGCTACTTCTCAACGTTCCAGAACACCGGGATGGCGGACGGTATCAGACCGCGCAAACTGGCGCGAGAGGCGGCGGGCTGGGCGAATTGGCCCCACGGTATTGCGGGTGCCTGATCGTACATGACGGCCTGGATCTCGCCTGCGATCTTCTTGCGACCCTCCTCGGCGGGCGCCTTGGCAAAGGCTTCCATCAGCGGCGTGATGCGCGCATCGCACTGCCAGCCGGTGAAATCGGCGCAATTGAAGGCAACCATCACGTTGGTCAGCGGCGAGCCGAGGTCGAAGCCGCCGGCGTGAACGCCATAGACGCTCCAGCCCTCCTTCTTGGCGCGGCGCGCCAGCACGCTCGCCCAGTCCATCACCTGGAGGTCGACGGTGAAGCCGGCCTGTTTCAGCCGCTCGGCCAGCACCTGCGCCGAGACGCGCGGGGCTTCAAGATCGTTGGCCTCCATCACGATGACAGGCTCGCCGGCATATTTTGTCGCCTTCAGCGCGGCTCTCGCCGCCTCGATCGACGGGCTGACTGCGGCGTCAGTCCCGGCCTTGCTGTCATAGGTGGTGCCGCAGGTGAAGTACGTCGCGCAAGGTGCCGCGTATTTGGCGTCCAGGCCGAGTGCGTCCAGCACCTCGCGCTGATCGACCAGCTTCCACAGCACGCGTCTGATGGCGGGATCGTCGAACGGCTTTGATGCGGCATTGAGGCGATAAGCTCCGGCGAACATGTTGCCGCCGGTGAAATTGACCAGCTTCACCCGTGAGTTCTTCTCCATGGTCGGCAGCAGATCGAACGGCGCGTATTGCATGAAATCGACTTCGCCGGCCTGCAGCGCGGAGGCTGCAGTCGCGCCATCTGGAATGACGCGGATCTCGAGCGTATCGAGGTTGACGCGCTTGCCGCCGGCGAGGAAGTCGGCAGGCTCGGGACGCGGCACATAGTCGGCGAACTTCTTCAGGACCATGCGATCGCCGGTGCGGTGACCGGCTTTGCTGTAGACGAACGGGCCGGAGCCGACGATCTCGGTGATGCGCTGGTCGCCGGGCGTTTTGGCAATGCGCTCAGGCATCATGAAGGCGACCGGGCTGACGGGATTGCCGAGTGCGTCGATGACGAGACCAGACGGCTCCTTCAGCGTCAGCACGAAGGTTTTTGCGTCGGTCGGTTCGAGCGAGGCCGTAATCGCGAAGATGCGGCGGCCGAGCGCACTGCGGGTGCCCCAGCGCCGCAGCGAAGCGACGCAATCGGCGGCGGTGACCGGCTGGACGTCATGCCATTTCAGGCCATCGCGCAGCGTGAAACTGTAGGTCAAGCCGTCGGCGGAGACCTTCCAGTCCTGCACCATCTGCGGCTTGATCTCGCCTTTGGAATCCTTCGCAAACAGCGTGTCGAACACCATGTAGCCGAACGTGCGCGAAATATAGGCCGTGGAGAAATGCGGATCGAGCGTGACGATCTCCGCCTCGAGCACCGCGACGAGATTGCCTGCCGCATGCGCCGGTGCCGCGGTCAGCGCCAAGGCGAACAGCGCTGGAATAAAAGCCTTCAGTTTGGACATTGGTGCCTTTGCCGTTTTGACTGAAACGTTTGCAGTCGCCAGGAAAAAGCAATGTTCGTGCCCGTTCGATGAAAGCACTCATGCGCACACGGCTATCTGCCGCGCGTTTGCGCGCCACACCCTCACTGTCATCGCCCGGCTTGACCGGGCGATCCAGTATTCCAGAAAAAGCTATGATTGAGCCGAGAAGTCGCGGCGTACTGGATGCCCCGCCTACGCGGGGGCATGACACTGTCGATATGGCGACGGCCAGCCCTACCCGATCACCCTGCCGAACTTGTTCGACTTCGGGAATCCCTTCGGCGGCAGACGGCCGGCGTCGGCGCGGGAGCCTTTCCACTCGGCGAGCTCCTTCATGGTCGCAGAGAATTCGCGTCCTGCGGAGTCTTTCCAGGTCAGGCCCGTCTTGGCGTCGAACACGACGATGTCCGAGAGGCCGCCGTCCTTGTACTTCTGCAAGCGCACGCCGCGGCCGCGGGCCATCTCCGGTACCTGGTCGAGCGGGAACACAAGCATCTTGCGGTTCTCGCCGATGACCGCGACGGTATCGCCGAGCACTTCGGTGACCGTGCGCGCCTCGTTCGGCATGTCGACATTGAGGACCTGCTTGCCCTTCTTGGTGGTGCCGACGCAATCGTCCTCGTTGACCACAAAGCCCTGGCCCTCGTGGCTCGCGACCAGGAATTTGCGTCCGCCCTTGTTGACGAACAGCGTGACCGGCGCGGCCTCCGGCTCGAGATCGATGAACTGGCGGATCGGCTCGCCGTGACCGCGGCCGCCCGGAAGTTTTGCGACATCGAGCGAATAGAACTTGCCGTTAGTGGCGAACAGCAGCAGCTTCGAGGTCGTTTCCGCGAAGAACGCGAACCCGAGCTTGTCGTCCTGCTTGAAAGCCAGGCCCGAGAGATCCTCGACGTGGCCCTTGAGGGTGCGGATCCAGCCCTTGTCGGAGACCACGACCGTCACCGGCTCGCGCTCGACCAGAGCCTCTTCGATCGCGGCGAGATCGTGTTCGGGCGCGTCGGCAAAGGTGGTGCGGCGCTTGCCGAGCGGGGTCTTCGGTCCGAACATGTCGCGGACCTTTCCGACCTGCTCGCCGACCTTCTTCCACTGCTCGGGTTCGGACGCCAGCAATCCCTCGATGCCCTTCAGCTCCTTGCGAAGATCCTTGTCCTCGCTGCGGATCTCCATCTCCTCGAGCTTGCGCAGGCTTCGCAGCCGCATGTTGAGGATGGCTTCGGCCTGCACCTCGGTGAGCTTGAACGCCTTGATCAGCGCCGGCTTTGGCTCGTCCTCATTGCGGATGATCCTGATCACCTCGTCGATGTTGAGATAGGCAATCAGCAAGCCGCCGAGAATCTCCAGACGGCGCTCGATTTCGGCCTTGCGATGATTGGTGCGACGGATCAGCACGTCGCGCAGATGGTCGAGCCATTCGCGCAAGCATTCCGCGAGCCCCACGACTTTGGGAATGCGGCCCTTGATCAGCACGTTGAGGTTCAGCGGAATCTTGTTTTCGAGCTCGGTCAGCCGGAACAGCGATTCCATCATCAGCGCGGGATCGACGTTCTTCGATTTCGGCTCGATCACAATACGGACGTCTTCGGCCGACTCGTCCCTGATGTCGCCGACCAGCGGCAGCTTCTTCTGGTCCAGCAGCTCGGCGATCTTCTCGATCAGCCGCGACTTCTGCACCAGAAAGGGTATCTCGGTGACGACGACGACCCAGGTGCCGCGCGCGCCCTCTTCCTGCTCCCATCGGGAGCGGACGCGAAACGAACCGCGGCCGGTGGTGTAGGCTTCAGCGATCGCCTGCTTTGAATCGACGCAGATGCCGCCGGTCGGGAAATCCGGACCCTTCACCCATTTCAGCAGCGCCTTGGATTTTGCGTCGGGCTTCTCGATCAGATGCAGCGCGGCGTCGCAGAGCTCGGCGGCGTTGTGCGGCGGGATCGAGGTTGCCATGCCGACCGCGATACCTTGCGCACCGTTGGCGAGCAGGTTCGGGAAGCCGCCGGGCAGGACGATCGGCTCTTTCGACTGGCCATCGTAATTGGGGCGGAATTCGACCCCGTCCTCATCGATGCCGTCGAGCAGAAGCCGCGCGACGTCGGTCATGCGCGCTTCGGTGTAGCGGTAGGCGGCGGGATTATCGCCGTCGATATTGCCGAAATTGCCCTGGCCGTCGACCAGCGGGTATCGCGAGGAGAAATCCTGGGCGAGACGCACCATGGCGTCGTAGATCGCCTGGTCGCCGTGCGGATGGAACGAGCCCATCACGTCGCCGACGATTTTGGCGGATTTCTTGAACGCCGTGCCCGGGTCGAGCCGGAGCAGGCGCATGCCGTAGAGGATGCGCCGGTGCACCGGCTTCAGGCCGTCGCGCGCATCGGGCAGCGCGCGGTGCATGATGGTGGAGAGCGCGTAGGCAAGATAGCGCTCTTCCAGCGCCTCACGCAGCGGCACCTCGTGAATTTCGGCCGGTTCCTCCGGCGGAATCAATCGTTTTCCCATGCCGCCCGGTTAAACCGTGGAAGCGAATCGGGCAAGGATCGATTGGTTCCCTGTAGGCGGCCTACTGGCCGGCCCAGCCTGCGGTGAAGGTCTGGGTGGGTGGCGCGGCTTTAGCCTGCGCGGTGACCGGGGCATTGGTCAGGCACCGCCGGGCCGTCTCGATCTCGGCCTCCGTCGCGCCCTTGGACCGGGCCCATGCCTCTGCGGCTGCAGCGGAATATTTGGCCACATAGAATCTGACGACGGTACAGGAGGCACGGCGAAAGACGCCCGGCTGTTCACCCGCGAGGGCGTCCGGCGCCAGCGCGATCAGCGCTGCCGATATCACAAGTCCCTTGATCAGCATCAGGATATCCCCGGTTGGAACCCCGGGGGCAAGTCAGGGAAACCCGGTTTCGTTCCACAGCGGACCGACATATTGCGACAATGCAGAGCCGCGTCAGGCTCATGGCGCGGGCATTGTGGCCTTTGCCTGCTGTCGAATCAGCGCGTTGATGAAGCCTGCCCGCGCGTCGGAATGGCCCTGCCCGCGCGGCTCCAGCACGTGGCGCAGCAGGAAAAGGCCGGTCAGTCGAAAGCCGTCCTGGAGATCCTCGTCGGTGAGGTCGCCGTGCACCTCGCCCTGGCGCAGGAATGGCGGCAGCCGCAACAGGCGGTCGCGCCACGGCTCGCCCGCCCCGCGCGACACCGCGCCGCCGGATTTGGGCGAGACGTAGATCAGGTCCGTGGTCTCTCCGGTCACCGCGCAGTTTTCCAGCGCCAGCCCGAAGCCGAGTTCGGTGAGCATCGCCAGCTCGAAATGGATCACGTGTACGGCGGCGCTGCCGATGTCGTCGAAATCGTCCAGCGAATGTTCGAGCAGCGCCAGGAGGTTTTCGTGCGGATCGCGCTCTGGCAGCAACCGCGCGATCGAGGCGAGATGGGTGATGCCGTAGACGCCGTGGGATGATCCCAGCAGCGTCGCCGCCCGCAGCTTGAGGCCCTCGATGGCATAGGTGCCGAGATGCTCGTCGAGCCGCGCCCGCCACACCACGCTGAGGCTGTTGCCGGGCTGCAGCAGCGGCCGCATCCGCGAGCCTGCGCCGCCGCGGACGAGACCGAGATGGCGGCCGTGCGCACGGGTCAGCAGCTCGACGATGGCGCTAGATTCGCCATGCCGCCGCACCCCCAGCACGATGCCTTCGTCGGTCCATTCCATCGGTGAAGTCTAGCGGATTCCGGTCTTCAATCGTAGGGCGGATTGGGCGGGGCCGGAAGCTGAAGCGCCGCTAATCCACCCGGCGCGGCCTTACGCGTTAAACCAGCCCTGCGCGTCGCCGCGAAACGAGAAATACAGCCCCATCGCCGTCAGCACGCAGGAGACGATCTCGATGGCGCTGTCGAGTTCCATGCCCTTCTGGCCGATGATCTGGCCGAGCGAGATCACCGACAGCACGAGCGCTGCCGCCAGCACCCAGCGCGGCCAGTTCTTGCGCCCGTGCGCGGCCAGCCTGACGAAATAGACCAGCAGCAGGATCATGCCGCCGGCGAACAGCATCGACGTCATGATCATCTGCTCGGTCATCTCGGCTGTGGGCGTGCGGTCCTGCACCGCCACCGACAAGGCATCAAGCATCAACGATGCATAGAGCAACGCTTCGAAGCGCCGTACGTTGCTGGGTACGCTCATCGCTGACCGATCTTTTCTTGGTTATTCTTTGGGAAATTCCAGGCCCATCTCGCGGTAGCGATCAGGATCGTCGCTCCAGTTCTCGCGCACCTTGACGAACAGGAACAGGTGCACCGGCACGCCCAGGATCTCGCCGATCTCCTTGCGCGAGTCCGCGCCGATCGACTTGATGGTGGCGCCGCCCGCGCCGAGCACGATCTTGCGCTGGCTTTCGCGCTCGACGAAAATCGTCTGCTCGATGCGCACCGACTTGTCCTTGCGCTCCTCCCACTTATCGGTCTCGACCGTGGACTGGTAGGGCAATTCCTGGTGCAGCTTGCGAAAGATCTTCTCGCGGGTGATCTCGGCCGCAAGCTGCCGCATCGGCGCGTCCGACATCTGGTCTTCGGGATAGAGGAACGGACCCGGCGGCACGATCTCGGCCAGTGTATGCCTGAGATCGTCCACGCCGTCGCCGGAAATCGCCGCGATCATAAAGGTCTTTGCGAACGCCATGCGCTCGTTGGCGGCCTGCGCCAGCGCCAGCAGCTTCTCGCGCTGGACCAGGTCGACCTTGTTGATGACCAAAATCTTCTCGTGCTTGACGCTGGCGACCTTGGTGAGGATCGCCTCGGCTTCCTCGTCGATGCCGGCCTTGGCATCCAGCAGCACGCAGACGAGATCGGCATCATGCGCGCCGCTCCAGGCGGTCGAGACCATGGCGCGGTCGAGCCGGCGCTTGGGCAGGAAGATGCCGGGCGTATCGACCAGGATGATCTGCGCGTTGTTCTCGATCACGATGCCGCGGATCAGCGCGCGCGTGGTCTGCACCTTGCGCGACACGATCGTGACCTTGGCCCCGACCAGCGCGTTGACCAGCGTGGATTTGCCGACGTTGGGCGCGCCGATCAGCGCGACGAAGCCGCAGCGCGTCGCAGTGGGCACCTCGCCGCTTGCTTCAACCGTCATTGCCGCCGCCAACGCCTTCACGTTCGATCATCACTGAAGCTGCCACCTTCTCTGCCGCGCGCTTGCTGCCGCCAATACCTTCCGCCGGAGCGAGTCCCGGCAGGTCGACCGCGACGCGGAATTGCGGATCGTGATGCGGGCCGGTGCGCTCGACCTCGCGGTAAACCGGCGTCGGCAATCCCTTGCCCTGCGCCCATTCCTGGAGAACGGTCTTGGGATCGCGCAACGGACGCCGCGGCTTGTGCATGCGCTCGGTCCAGTTGCGCTTGACGAAGTCGGCCGCCGCCGCGTAGCCGCCGTCGAGGAAGACGGCGCCGATCACGGCCTCGCAGATGTCGCCGAGCACGCTCTTGCGCAGGCGCGCGTCGGCGCTGGAGCCGACCGAGCCGAGCTTGATGTCGTCGCGCAGACCGAGCGACTTGGCGACATCGGCGCAGCTCTCTTTGCGCACCAGTTCGGCAAGTCGCTTGGACAGCTCGCCTTCGTCGGCGTTCGGGAAGGTGTGATAGAGCATGTCGGAGACGACGAGCCCGAGCACGTGGTCGCCGAGGAATTCCAGCCGCTGATAGCTGTCGCCGCGCTTGCGCCCGGACTTCAGCGCGGAGACATGCGTGATGCCTTGCATCAAGAGGTTCGGATCGGCAAAGCTGTAGCCGATGCGTGCCTCGAGCCCCGCATTCGCATCCGAGCCCCTGGCCTTGCTGCTCCGCACCCGCTTCTTCTTTGCAGGCGCCTTGTTTTCAGGCGTCTTGATCTCAAGGGTCTTGTTCTCAAGACTCTTGGTCGCAGCTTCGCCGTCGGGGCCCGCTTGCGCCTCGGTCGGCAGGGTCGCGATGTCCTTGGCTTCGTCTTTCATCGGACGATTTTGAAGAAGCGATTCCAGCGCACCGCCCAGGGCCAGCGCCAGAACATCCAGGCATGCTCGCCTTCGGCGATCGAGAAGAAGATCATCTGGGCGCGCCCGATCAAATTCTCCTGGGGCACGTAGCCGACCTGACCGAGGAAGCGGCTGTCGGTGGAGTTGTCGCGGTTGTCGCCCATCATGAAGAAGTGGCCGGTCGGCACGGTGTAGACGTTGGTGTTGTCGA
This sequence comes from Bradyrhizobium sp. F1.13.3, assembly GCF_040548265.1. NCBI lineage: Bacteria > Pseudomonadati > Pseudomonadota > Alphaproteobacteria > Hyphomicrobiales > Nitrobacteraceae > Bradyrhizobium > Bradyrhizobium sp. F1.13.3. The sequence continues at coordinate 394,575 of NZ_JBEPRI010000007.1, forward strand.
CGTAGCCGTTATCGGCGCAGTCCAGCGTCTCGTAGGACACGCCGTTAGGGAGCGTTTCCTTCCAGCGCTTCACCCGGGAGACGCCGCTGCCTTCAGCGCCGCAGGGGTCCTCGCCGACAAATTCGCTCATGCGCTGCCGCTCGACCGGCGCGTCGTTGATGTAGAGCAGCCCGTCCCGCATCTGGATGCGGTCGCCGGGAAGGCCGATCACGCGCTTGATGTAGTCGGTGGAATCGTCCTTCGGCAGGCGGAATACGACGATGTCGCCGCGGTTCGGGTCCGAGCCCCAGATCCGCCCCGAGAACAGCGGCGGCGAGAACGGGATCGAGTAGTGGCTGTAGCCGTAGGAATATTTCGAGACGAACAGATAGTCGCCGACCAGCAGTGTCGCCTTCATCGAGCCGGATGGGATGTTGAACGGCTGAAACAGGAAGGTGCGGATCACCAGCGCGATCAGGAGAGCGTGGATGACGACCCGGATCGTTTCGCCGACGCCGCTCTCAGTTTTCGTTCCTGAAGTCACGCTCATTGCTCTCTCAATTCCGGCGGGCGGTCACAGCGCGCCCTCCTCCCGCGAACAGCCCATCGCTCGCGGCCGAAGGAGATTGTCCTGATTCTGATAATGAGGGCCAATTCCGGCGTAAAGCCGAATTCGCCCAGCCTGATTTGCGTCCGCGGACTTTTAGACGGTTGTCGGAGACCACGCAATCAAGGATCGCATCAAAACTGCATAAGCGCTTGATTTTGAAAGCGAATTATAAAATGATCGGGGCGCCTTCAGGGTTTGGCCAGCGGCACGGCGGAAATGATGACGAAGGCCTGTGCCAACGGCCAGTCATCGGTGATCGACAGGTCGATCTGCGGCGCGAACCCCTCCGGCGTCAGGGCCTGGAGCCGGGCCAGCGCCCCGCCCGTCAATTGCATGGTTGGCCGCCCTCCCGGCAGGTTGACCACCCCCATGTCGCGCCACCATACGCCGCGCCTGATGCCGGTGCCGAGCGCTTTGGAGCAGGCCTCCTTGGCGGCGAAGCGCTTGGCGTAGGTTGCCACCACCATCTTCTCGTTCTTGGCGCGCCGCTCCGCCTTGGCCCGCTCGGCCGCGGTGAAGATGCGGTCGAGGAAGCGCTCGCCATGGCGGTCGATCACCTTGCCGACCCGGGTGATATCGATCAGATCGGAGCCGATGCCGATGATCATGCCCGGCTCCGGCCGCGGTCCATCGCCGCGCGCATGCCGCGAACCGTCTCGGCGAGACCGACGAACAGGGCTTCGCCGATCATGTAGTACCCGATGTTGAGCTCCATGATCTCAGGCAAGGCTGCGATCGTCTCCGCCGTCGCGTAGTCCAGCCCGTGTCCGGCGTGAACCTCCAGCCCCGCTTCCTTCGCCAGCTTCGCCCCCGCCACGATCCGCCGCCATTCGGCCTCGGCCTTGTCGGCGTGGCCGTCGACGACAGCGTCGCACCAGGCGCCGGTGTGGATCTCGATCACGGGCGCGCGCAGCCGCGCCGCCATCTCGATCTGGGCGGTATCGGCCGCAATGAACAGCGACACCCGGATGCCGGCATCGTTCAGCCGCGCGATATAGGGCGCCAGCGCATTGTGCTGGCCGACGACGTCGAGCCCGCCTTCGGTCGTCACCTCCTGGCGGCGCTCCGGCACGAGGCACACCGCGTGCGGTCTAGTGGCGAGCGAAATGCGCATCATGTCGTCGGTCGCCGCCATCTCGAAATTGAGCGGCTTGGAGATCTCGGCTTTCAGCCGCGCCATGTCCTCGTCGCGGATGTGCCGGCGATCCTCACGCAAATGAGCGGTGATGCCGTCGGCACCGGCCTCGATCGCCACCAGCGCCGCGCGCACCGGATCGGGGTTGCGGCCGCCGCGCGCGTTACGCAGGGTCGCGACATGGTCGACATTGACGCCGAGGCGGAGCGGAGGTGCAGGCATTTCAGGACTCACGGAATCATAGGAATAGACCAGGACGGGAGGCGTCTATCCATTAACACGTTCGGCGCGGGCGACGACCGCCTTCGCGCGCAGTTGGGCCAGGATCGCGCTCAAATGCTTGAGATCGTAGACTTCGAGATCGATCGTCGTCTCCGTGAAATCCGGTGAGCGGCGCTGCATGCTGATGTTGTCGATGTTGCCGTCGTGCTCGGCGATCACGGTCGCGATCTGCGCCAGCGCGCCGGGCTCGTTGACGTTCTCGACCTTGATGCGGGCCGGGAAGCGCTGCGGCGCGGAGTCCTCGATGTCCCAGCGCACGTCGAGCCAGCGCTCCGGCTCTTCCTCGAAATCCTTCAGGGCCGGCGCCTGGATCGGGTAGATGGTGATGCCCTCGCCCGGCGTGACGATGCCGACGATGCGGTCACCGGGCACCGCGCCGCCGTTCGGCGCGAACTTCACCGGCAGGTCGGAATTGATGCCGCGGATCGGGATCGCGACCGGGCTGCGCGGCGGTTCGGACGACTTCTCCTTGAGCTTGGCGGCAAGCCCCTTCTTGACGCCGTAGCGCGCGATGCGCTCCTCCTTGTAGTCGGGATACATCGCACGCGCGACGTGGGAGGCCTTGATCTCGCCGCGCCCCACGGCCGCCATGACATCCTCGATCGACGTCCGCGCGAGCCGCGGCAGCGCGCCCTTGAGCTTGTCGTCGGCATATTCGATCTTGGCGCGCTCGAACAGGCGCTCGACGATCCGTCGGCCGAGACCGACATATTGATCGCGCACCGCGGTCCTGGTGGCGCGGCGGATCGCGGCGCGCGCCTTTCCGGTGACCGCGAGTGTTTCCCATGCGGACGGCGGCGCCGCTTGCGCTTCCGAGGTCAGCACCTCGACTTCGTCGCCGTTCTGGAGCTCCGATGACAGCGGCGCAAACTGGCCGTTGATCTTGCAGCCCACTGCGCTGTTGCCGACGTCGGTATGCACGGCATAGGCGAAGTCGATCACGTTGGCATGGCGCGGCAGCGCGATCAGCTTGCCCTTCGGGGTGAAGCAGAACACCTGGTCGTGGAACAGCTCGAGCTTGGTGTGCTCGAGGAATTCCTCGGGGTTGGCGCTCTCCGAGAGGATGCCGATGGTGTGGCGCAACCAGGCGAACGCATTGGACTCGCGCTTGAGGAATTCGGTCGGCGAGCCCACGCCTTCCTTGTAGAACACGTGCGCGGCGATGCCGCGCTCGGCGATCTGGTCCATCGCCTCGGTGCGGATCTGCAACTCGACGCGCTGGTTGCCGGGGCCGATCACGGTGGTGTGGATCGAGCGATAATCGTTCTGCTTCGGCGTCGAGATGTAGTCCTTGAACCGCCCGGGCACGACCGGCCAGTTGGTGTGGACGATGCCGAGCGCGCGATAGCAGGCTTCGATATCGTTGACGACGACGCGGAAGCCGAAGATGTCGGACAATTGCTCGAAGCCGACCGACTTGCGCTCCATCTTGGTCCAGATCGAAAATGGCTTCTTGCGGCGGCCATAGACCCGCGCCCCAAGACCCCGGTGGCGCAGATTGTTGGAGAGCTGGTCCTCGATTTCGCCGATCAGGTTGCGGTTGCGCTCCGCCAGCGCATCGAGCCGCTGCATCACCACCGAATAGGCTTCCGGGTCGAGGGTCCGGAACGACAGGTCCTCCAGCTCCTCGCGCATCTCCTGCATGCCCATGCGCCCTGCCAGCGGCGCATAGATGTCGAGCGTCTCCTCGGCAATGCGCCGTCGCGATTCCGTCGGCACGAAGTCCAGCGTGCGCATGTTGTGCAGGCGATCGGCGAGCTTCACCAGGAGCACGCGAACGTCGTCGGCAATCGCCAGCAACAATTTGCGCAGATTTTCGGCCTGCTTGGCCTCCCGCGACACCAGCTCCAGCCGCTTCAGCTTGGTCAGGCCCTCGACCAGCGCGCCGATCTCGGGCCCGAAGATCTGGTCGATCTCGGCCCGCGTCGCTTCGGTGTCCTCGATCGTGTCGTGGAGCAGCGCAGCCACGATGGTGGCGTCGTCGAGCTTCAGGTCGGTCAGAATCGCCGCCACTTCGAGCGGATGGGAGAAGTACGGGTCGCCCGAGGCGCGGGTCTGCGAGCCATGCGCTTTCATGGCGTAGACATAGGCGCGGTTCAGCAAATCTTCGTCGGTGTTGGGATTGTAGGACCTGACACGCTCGACGAGGTCATATTGACGCATCATGCGGGCGCGAGGCTTCGCCGGGCGTGCCACCGGCGCAGTCGGGGCCACGGCAACCGATTCGGTTGCGGCCTGCATCTGCGCTGGTGTGCGGCGTCGATATACCATGCCGTCCTGCCTTCAAACGGACCACGACACAGCCCGTTGTATACATCTTAGCGCCGATCGCGCGCGTGTCCGATCAATTCAGTGACAGGGACAGGCGCGAACCGACGACGCTATGGTAACCACGAAAACGCCAACAAAAGCAAAGGCCCGAACGACGGTTCGGGCCTTATCAGATCACAAAGAAGTCGATGAGCGCGACGGGACGATTTACTCGTCTTCCTCGGGCTGCTCCTCGGGCGGCGCGAGGCCTTCGAGACCCTTCAGGAGCTCTTCTTCTGTCATGCGCTCCACTGCGACTTCGGTATCGTCTGCATCCACGCTTGCACCGGCGGAACCGATCAGCGGCACAGTGTCCGGCTCGGGCTCGTCGACCTCGACGAACTTCTGCAGCGAATGCACCAGCTCCTCGCGGAGGTCCTCCGGCGAAATGGTGGTCTCTGCAATTTCGCGCAAAGACACAACAGGGTTCTTGTCGTTATCGCGGTCAACCGTTAGTTGTGAACCAGACGAAATCATGCGGGCGCGGTGGGCGGCCAGCAGGACCAGGTCAAACCGGTTGTCGACCTTGTCGATACAATCTTCTACGGTGACGCGAGCCATCGACTGTCGCTCCGTTGTGGGTGGGACGAAATATGTGGATGAATGCCGCTAGTTATAGGGGCCGGGAGGGTTTCGCAAGGCCAATTTGTGATTTGGCCTCGCCAAACGGCTCTGCTACCCCCACATTGGGGCTGGGATGGGTGGTTTCCCGGGTTGTTGGCGACGGCAGCGCCGGGTCTATGCAAGTTGGCCATAACTATACCTTGATTGCCCCGACTTCTCCGGATTTGCGGTTTCGACGGGTTTCGGCGGGACTTTAGAAGTGCGCGGCTTGCTGTCGCCGCGCCAACAATAAACGATCAATCACGAACTCTACGCGAGCAAACTGAATGTCACCTTCCTCTACCGACAAGATCGCGCTCTTCATCGATGGAGCCAATCTCTACGCGACGGCGAAAACTCTGGGCTTCGACATCGATTACAAGCGCCTGCTGAAGGAGTTTCAGAGCCGCGGGACGCTGCTTCGGGCGTTCTACTACACCGCGATCATCGAGGATCAGGAGTACTCCTCGATCCGGCCGCTGATCGACTGGCTCGACTACAACGGCTACACCGTGGTGACCAAGGCGACCAAGGAGTTCATCGACGCCTCCGGCCGCCGCAAGGTCAAGGGCAACATGGACATCGAGCTCGCCGTGAACGCGATGGAGCTCGCCGAGCACATCGATCAGATGGTGCTGTTCTCGGGTGACGGCGACTTCCGCTCTCTGGTCGAGGCCGTTCAGCGCCGCGGCGTGCGGGTCACCGTGATTTCCACGATCGCCAGCCAGCCGCCGATGATCGCCGACGAGCTGCGCCGCCAGGCCGACGTCTTCACCGACCTCGTCGAGCTGCAGTCCAAGCTCGGCCGCGACCCGTCCGAACGCCCCGCCCCGCGTGACCGCGGCGACCGCGAGGCGCGCCACCACGCTCCGCAGTTCCTCCAGCGCGCAACCACGATGGCGCCGGCGAGGGGCGATGACGACTTCGAGGAGTGAGGCGGCCCGGTCAAGCCGCCAGCCTCTCAGCCTCGTCCCCGACCGTGACTGTCCGCTCTGTCCGCGCCTGGTCGCTTTTCGCGAGGCGAACCGCGCGCGCGAGCCATTGTGGCATAACGCGCCGGTTGCGCCTTTCGGCGACATCAAGGCGCGCCTGCTGATCGTCGGCCTTGCGCCTGGGATGCAGGGCGCCAACCGCACCGGCCGTCCGTTCACCGGCGATTATGCCGGCGACCTGCTCTACGCCACGCTGCTCGAATACGGCTTCGCCAAGGGCAAATATGAGGCGCGTCCCGACGACGGCCTGAAGCTGGTCGACTGTCGGATCGCCAATGCGGTGCATTGCGTGCCGCCGCAGAACAAGCCGCTACCGGTCGAGATCAACACCTGCCGGCAGTTTCTCGCCGCGAATCTCGCAACGATGCCGAACCTGCGCGCGATTGTCGCGCTCGGGCGCATTGCGCACGATACCGTGCTCAAGCCGCTGAACCTGAAGGGATCGCAAGCCCCCTTCGGCCACGGCGCCGTGCATCAGGCCGGCGCATTCAGGCTCTACGACAGCTATCACTGCTCCCGCTACAACACGAACACCCGCGTGCTGACGCCGGACATGTTCCGCTCCGTGTTCGCGAAGGTGAAGGCCGACCTCGACTAATCCTTAGACAAGCCCTTGGCCGGATTGGCCTTCAGCCAGTCCAGGACATCGCCGGCGTTCCGGTCGGGCGGAAACACCGGATAGAACACATGCGTGATCCTGGCGTCGTCGACGATCAGCGCAAGGCGCTTGATCAGCGTCAGGCCCGCGACGTCCATCGTCGGCAAATTCAGGGCGCTCGTAAGCGCCAGCTTCTCGTCCGAGAGCACCGGGAACGGCAGATGCAGCCGCGAGGCCATCTCGGTCTGGTACGCGTTGCTTTGGGTCGAGAGGCCGTACACCTGCGCGGCGCCGGCGGCCTTCAGCTCGGCGAACAGATCGCGAAATGCGCAAGTCTGCGGCGTGCAACCGCGCGCGCCCGGGATCATGTCCCAATCATCGACCAGCGCGATCTTGCCGGGCTCGCCGGTGCGCGGATAGGCGAACACCACGGTCCGGCCACGCAGCGCCGACAGCGCGACTGACGTGTCGTCGGTGGCGAGCAGGCTGACCGGCGGCAGCGTCATGCCTTTCAGGTGCGCGGCGCCGCCGTCGTCCGCTGGTGCGGGAATCCGGGTCCAATCAACCTCGAGCAGGTTTCTCTGAGTCATCCCGCTATCCCCTCGCCCGCATCAGGCGGCCCTTCTCCCGGCTCCAGTCGCGCTTCTTCTCGGACTCGCGCTTGTCGTGCAGCTTCTTGCCTTTTGCAACCGCGAGCTGCAATTTGGCGCGACCACGCTCGTTGAAATAAAGCTTGAGCGGGATCAGCGTCATGCCTTCGCGGTCGACCGCACCCATCAGCTTGTTGATCTGCTTGCGATGCAGCAGCAGTTTTCGAGGCCGCTTGGGCTCGTGATTGAAGCGGTTGCCCTGGAGATATTCGGGAATGGTGGCGTTGATCAGCCAGATCTCGCCGTCCTTGGAATCGGCGTAGGATTCCGCGATGGTGCTCTTGCCGCTGCGGATCGACTTGACCTCGGTGCCGGTCAACGCAATGCCGACTTCGATCGTATCCTCGATCGCATAGTTGAAGCGGGCCTTACGGTTTTCCGCCATGACCTTGATCGGACGTTCGTTCTTGTCGGCCATGGATGACAAACCTGATCGGGATGCGCGAGGACGCTAACAGTTTGGATGAAGCGCGCGCGTCAAGACTTCTTGAGGAGATCGCGGATCTCGGTCAGGAGCTCGACCTCGGCCGACGGCTTTGGTGGAGCGGCAGGCTGCGCCTCGTCCTTGCGCTTCAACTTGTTCATGGCACGGATCACCAGGAACAGCACGAAGGCAATGATGATGAAGTTGATCGTCAGCGTGAGGAAGTTGCCCCAAGCCAAGACGGCGCCCTGCTTTTTCGCGTCCGCGAGGTTTGCGGCGGTGACCTTGCCCGAAAGCGGCGTGAAGTAGTTCGAGAAGTCGAGGCCGCCGGTGGCTGCGCCGATGATCGGCATGATCACGTCGCCGACCAGCGATGTTACGATGGCGCCAAAGGCCGCGCCGATGATGACGCCGACCGCGAGGTCGACGACGTTGCCCTTCATGGCGAACTCGCGGAACTCCGTGAGCATCCGCGTGCCTCTTTCCTCGATCGCCATGAAAGCTCCCCGATCGGCTAGCGCGTCAGTTGATGAGGCCGGCATGAACCATCGCGCTGCGCACGGCAACGCGGGTCGGCTCGGTGACCGGCACCATCGGCAGCCGCAACGTCTCGTCCAGCTTGCCGAGCAGCGACAGCGCGTACTTGATCGGCGCCGGATTGCTCTCGATGAAGAGATTATTGTGCAGCGGCATCAGCTTGTCGTGCAGCTTCAGCGCGGTGGCATGATCGCCCTTCGCCCAGGCGGCCTGGAACTCTGAGCACAGCCGCGGCGCGACGTTCGAGGTCACCGAGATGCAGCCATGGCCGCCATGGGCCATGTAACCGAGGATCGTCGCATCCTCGCCCGAGAGCTGGTTGAAGTCCTCGCCCATCGCCGCGCGCTGCTGCGAGACGCGGACCATGCTGGCGGTGGCGTCCTTGACGCCGGCGATGTTCTTCAGCTCCCACAGCCGCGCCATGGTGTCGACCGACATGTCGATCACCGAGCGCGGCGGGATGTTGTAGATGATAATCGGAATCCCGATCGCGTCGTTGATCGCCTTGAAGTGCTGGTACATGCCTTCCTGGGTCGGCTTGTTGTAGTAGGGCGTCACGACCAGAACCGCGTTCGCGCCCGCCTTCTCGGCGTGCTGGGCGAGCTCGATCGCCTCCTTGGTCGAGTTGGAGCCGGCGCCGGCGACGACAGGCACGCGGCCTTTCGCTTCCTCGATGCACCATTCGACGACCTTCTTGTGCTCGTCATGGCTCAGCGTCGGGCTCTCGCCGGTGGTGCCGACCGGGACCAGGCCGTTGGTGCCCTCTGAAATCTGCCAGTTGACCAGGGAGCGGAACGCCGCCTCGTCCAGCGAGCCGTTCTTGAACGGCGTGACCAAGGCGGTGAACGATCCCCGGAATTTCGTCTTGGCTGCCATGGACTTCCTCCGTACGCGGCAATCTTGAGCAAGCCGCATTCATATCGGGTCTATCCCGCCGGTAAAAGACCCGCCTCGGCGTGACGCACCGTTTAGGCCGCGATTTTGCCGCGGTGGTGGTGCAAACCCGGCGAAGGTAAGCGGCTGTTGGTATTTTGTCCGCATATTCAATCAAATACAGCCAGATCTTGTACAGCTGGGTCTTGAGCCAATTGACTGATTCGGGGCGACGAAACGCCGTGATCTCCTTTCCGCGCGCCGCATGGCGATCCACTACTCTGATCGTGTGCCTGATGGCAGGGCTGTCGGCCGGCTGCGCCGCCTGGGCCAAATCCAATGAGACAACCGCGGAGACCGTCAAGGAAACCGCGAAGGAAACCGGGAAACCCGCGGCCAAGCCAGCCGCCAAGGACTCTACGAAGGGGGCGTCCAAGGGAACCGGCAAGGAAATTTCGAAGGACGCCGCCAAGGGGGCAAGCAACGGCGCGACCAGTGCCCCCGCCAAGGATGTTGCGAAGAAGCCTGCCAAGGATGCTGGCAAGAACGCAGGCAAGAACGCAGGCAAAGAACCTGCGAAGGAGAAGCTGAAGCCTACGGCAGCCGCGCCAAAGTCAACGCCGACCGCTGGCGGCTCGGTCCCGAAGACCGCACCCGCGCCGGCTGCGACGGCCACCGTCAGACCGACCGTCCCGGCCCCCGCCAAGCCCCTCGCGGCTCCTGTCCTGGCTCCGGCGACCCGCCAGCATGCCGCCCCGCGCAAGCCGGTCACACCGGCTGCGGTTGCTGCGACCTCCTCGACGTCGCAAGCCGACAAGGACACGCTGGAGACCGTGATCGAGCTCGTGCGCAAGCGCAAGGCGGGCGACGCCAGCAATGCCGCGGCCACGATCTCCGATCCAGTCGCGCGAAAACTGGCGGAATGGATCATCCTTCGCAGCGAGGACAATGGCGCGACTGTGGAGCGCTACCGCGCCTTCCTGTCCGCCAATCCGAGCTGGCCGTCGCAGACCTTCCTGCGCCGGCGCCTGGAGGCCGCGATGTGGGACGACAGGCGCGACGACCAGGTCGCGTGGTCGTGGTTCGAGAACGAATCCCCCGTGTCCGCCAAGGGCCGCTTCACGCTCGCCAAGGCGATGCTGGCGCGCGGCGATCGCGCCAACGCCGAACGTCTGGTGCGCGATGCCTGGCGCAGCGATCCGATGTCGGAAGACACCGAGAACAACGCACTCGACCAGTTCGGCGCGCTGCTGACGCCCGGCGATCAGAAGGCGCGGATGGACACGCTGCTCTACGGCAGCGAGAACGAGGCCGCACTGCGTGCTGCAAAGCGCCTCGGGGCCGGCTATGTCGCACTCGCCAAGGCCCGCATCGCCTCCCTCAAGAAAGCGCCAAACGCTCGTGCGCTGCTCGAAGCCGTGCCGCGCGAGCTGCACGGCGATCCCGGCTTCATCTTCAGCAAGATCCAGCTGCTGCGTCGCGAGGAGAAATTTGCCGAAGCCGCCCAGCTCATGCTGTCGGCACCGAAGGATCCGGGCCGGCTCCACAATCTCGACGAATGGTGGATCGAGCGGCGCCTCCTGGCGCGCAAGATGATCGACACCGAGGAATTCCGCAGCGCCTATCTGATCGCGCGCGATGCGGCCCTGCCCTCCCGCGACATCTACAAGACCGAGCAGGAGTTCACCGCCGGCTGGATCGCGCTGCGCTTCCTCAACGATCCCGCGGCCGCCACCCAGCATTTTGCCCGCATCGGGATCGGCAGCGTCAATCCGACCGCGCTGGCGCGCGCCGGCTATTGGCAGGGCCGCGCCGCCGAAGCTGCAGGCCGCCAGCAGGAGGCGCGTAACGCCTACGCGCGGGCAGCCGAGCAATCCACTAGCTATTACGGCCAGCTCGCACGCGCCAAGCTCGGCCTGCCGCAGATCGAGCTCAACGCGCAGCCGCGCAGCCGCGGTGCCGAACGGCTGGAGATCGTGCGCGCCGCGCAGCTGCTCTACGAGCTCGACGAGCGTGAGATGGCGATACCTGTTCTCGCCGACATGGGCGAGAACGGCGATCCCGAAGCGCTTGCCGGCCTCGGCGAGCTCACCCAGCGCTACAGCGACGCGCGCGGCATGCTGCTGCTCGGCAAGGCCGCGCTCAATCGCGGGCTGCCGTTCGATTTCTATGCCTATCCCGTCAACGGCATTCCGCAGTTCACGCCGATCGGCCCCGAGGTCGAACGCAGCATCATCTACGCCATTGCGCGGCAGGAGAGCGCCTTCAATCCTTCGGTCGTCTCGCCGGCGCAGGCCTATGGGCTGATGCAGGTGACGCCGGACGCTGCGCGCTATGTCTGCAAGCGGCACGGCGGGACCTACGATCTGGGGCGTCTGAAGAACGATTCGGCCTACAACGCCACGCTCGGCTCGGCCGAGCTCGGTGGGCTGCTCGAGGACTATCGCGGCTCCTACATCATGACCTTCGCCGCCTACAATGCCGGCCGCGGCAGTGTGAAGAAGTGGATCGATCGCTACGGCGATCCGCGCGACCCCAAGGTCGACGCGGTCGACTGGGTCGAGCTGATCCCGTTCTCCGAGACGCGCAACTACGTGCAGCGGATCATGGAGAACCTTCAGGTCTACCGCGCCCGCTTCGGCGGCGGCACGCGGTTGCAGATCGAAGCCGATTTGCGCCGCGGCGCCGGCAGCGTGGAGTAGCGATCATCCTCCCTCGACGCGCTGCGGTGAGTCCGTTGGCGGCAGCTGCCATCGTCGCCAGTACTTGAGCCACCGGCGAAGAGCTGGGGTGCGAAGCGTCAGGCGGGCTTTCTCGCGATGCCCGTTGGCGGCAAAGCAAAGGGAGAACTATTGGCCTTCCTTGCGGCGACGCCTGGCGCGACGGGGCGGCTCCTCGGCCGGCGAGCGAGTTATCCCGACTATAATAGTGAGAGCCTTTCCGCAGCCTGACACGGGACCCGTCGGCCGATCCGAGAGCGATCACCGCTCCTCAGCTTGTGGCGAATCGGGGAAAGAGGCAATCAAATCAATCACTTGCAAATGCATCACTCGACAGAGGCGATCGGCGACGAAGGCAGTCGTCCCCCGCGCGAGTGATCCGATCTAATTTGATAGCAAAATCAGTCGTTTACGTGGATAAAGGGAGCCTTTGTCCGCGCCAAAACCGCTCATCATACAGGCGCCAGAACCTCCAGCTTTGTGTCCGTTATCGCGGCGTTACGTTCTCGCCCCGGGAGCAAACCGCTTGGTTTCGGAATTCGCTGGGAATATTCGAGCAAAAACACACGCTTCCAAATTGACCAGCCCAAGTAATTAGATGCATAAGGCTCGCACCGGAGAGGTGGCCGAGTGGCTGAAGGCAACGCTTTGCTAAAGCGTCATACGGTCTCAAGCTGTATCGAGGGTTCGAATCCCTCCCTCTCCGCCACTCCTCAGCAGAATCTGAGATCTGTGCGTTCCTTCACCTGACACCCGACGGCGGTCTCATGCCGCTCCGAACCGGATGGAGGACCACGAGGGAACCTGATTCAGCGAAAGCCAGGTTCACCTCCGAAACGACGTCCGGGACCTGATTCTCCGCTCAGTGGGCGGAGACCCACGCCCTCGCGTCGCGCTGCGCGGCCGAGATATCGGCGTCCGACATCTGTCCGGCGACTTCCTGGCGCAGTGTCACGGCGTCCTTGCGGCCCTTGAGCGCGGCGAGGTTGAACCATTTGTGCGCGGCGACGAGATCGACAAGACCGGAGCGTCCGCTCGCCCAATAGAGGCCGCGCTCGAACAGCACGTCCGACAGCGCGCCTGCGTCGATGGGCGTCGCGGTCTCCAGATCGAAAGTACCCTGAAACATAACGCATCCCCTTTTTTCTTATGCCGCCTCGTCCCCCGAGCGCGGCTCCCGTCCAATCAACTGTTCAACTCATCCCGGGGTTTCTTGCCCGTGCCGTTTGCCGGCTTGTTGGAGGTAATGATGGCGGGCAAATTTGAATGGCAGTTTAAGTATCGCGATGAAGCAGACGTAAACGCGCCAGCCCCAGGGGCGCACGACAAATACAAGAAATCCCGGTTTCGCAGGCACTTCTGCAATTTGTTAGATTCGGTTTACCTTGGGATTTTGGGAGAACGATAACCATCGCGCACGGTGACGCGTGTCCTGTGGTGTCCCCGCCCGCTGCCGTCACCGGTATTCCAGAGACAGCAATGGTCCCACGAGAAGCCGCGGCGAACTGGATCGCCAGGTCGGAGCCAGGCGACGACACGGCGAATGGAGAAGCGGCGCGCGAACAGCGTGCAACAGCGCCGCAGCCTCCCTGCTCAAGAAGCGCGCGCATATGAAGAAACATATGGCTGGAAGTTCGACTGCGGCCATCCTTCGAGACGCCCGCCTGCGGCGGGCCGTCAGGATGGGGATGAGTATGCGGCAGCATCACAACGCAGATGGACGCAGCCGAGCCTTATCCTGAGGAGGCCGCGAAGCGGTCGTCTCGAAGGACGAGGCGCTCGCTCAGGCGTCGCCGAGACGTCACATGCGAGAGCCCGGCCTGCTCAAGGCAGCACAGCCACGCCGCGGTCAGATCAACAATGTCGGGAGATGGGAATGCCGGCAATACCCCGGCCTCAAGAGAACGAGGGCGTCGGCGAACACGTCAGGACCAGATTCCACGTTGGCCCGAAGGCCGCTTGTGAAATTGCGGAGCCCTTACGGAGAACCGCACCGAACGAAGAAAACCTGTTTCTTCTGCCGGATCGGGCTTAGCGAGCGAACCCGCGAAGAGAACGATCCGACCGTTGACCTGATGTCTCGCCGACACCCTCTATCGTCGACCAGAACCTTTTGAGAGGCGCTGATGACGTGCCGGCTCTCTAGGAGCCGGCAACTTCAAAAAGCGAAGTTACTTCTTCTTGGCGACCTTGCGGGTCTTCTTCGCAGTCTTCTTCACTGCGCTCTTCGCCTTCTTCGCCTTCTTTGCCTTCTTAGCTTTCTTGGCCATGTTGCCCTCCGATGTGTGAGATGGCTTAATCGCTGCATGCAGTCGGGGATCGAGTGCACACTCATCCCGAATACACCAACACAACGAAAAAAACAGCGTCTCGCTTAAAGAAGTGTTGACGGCGAAACGCGCCTGCGCTGGCGAACGCGATGCAAGCGGACTGCATGAGTTGTGCTTGCGATCGCAGAGAGTGCCCGCGGCATCGACGTTTGCAAAAGATGCGACTGCAGAAAAACACTATGCAGCAAGTATTTTTCTGCACGCGCGCATCGCGCGCGATCGATGTCATGACGTATCGCGCCGATCGCGCGAGCGCCTCGCGAAGGCGCTTCGCGGACTCTGAGTCGCGACTTTTGGCAACGAAAATATTTCCATGATTAACGGCGCGAGGGCTCGTCAGAGCGTGTGCAAGTCGCCGTTTTGCGCGAATCGCGTGACGGCGATTCGGTCGGCGTGTCGCGTTCGATCGGGATGAAGTTCGTCGCCGAGGATGCGCGCGAGCGTCGCATCGTGAACCGAAAGCGAGGTGACGACTCCTGTCCGTCACCTCGTTCGAACGCGCGAGGTCAGATGCCGAGCTTGGACTTGAGCAGCTCGTTGACGCTCTGCGGGTTGGCCTTGCCGCCGGATGCCTTCATCACCTGGCCGACGAACCAGCCGAGTGACTGCGGCTTGTCCTTGACCTGCGCCGCCTTGTCGGTATTGGCCGCGATGATGTCGTCGACAACCTTTTCGATCGCGGAAAGATCCGTGACCTGCTTCATGCCGCGGCTTTCGACCAGCGCGCGGGGATCGCCGCCCTCCTGCCAAACGATCTCGAACAGATCCTTGGCGATCTTGCCGGAGATCGTACCCTCGCCGATCAGGTCGATGATCCCTGAGAGCTGTGCGGCATCGACCGGAGAGTCCGTAATGTCCCGGCCTTCCTTGTTGAGACGACCGAACAGCTCGTTGATCACCCAGTTGGCGGCGACCTTGCCATCGCGCGCGCGGTTGGCGAGCTTCTCCAGCACGGTCTCGTAGAACACCGCGCTCTCGCGCTCGGCGACCAGCACGCCGGCGTCGTAGGCCGACAGGCCGAGATCCGCGACGAAGCGCGTCTTCTTCTGGTCCGGCAGCTCGGGCAGCCCAGCCTTCAGCTCGTCGACAAAGCTTTGCGAGAACTCCAGCGGCAGCAGGTCGGGATCAGGGAAGTAGCGGTAGTCGTGCGCCTCTTCCTTGGACCGCATCGACCGCGTCTCGCCCTTGTTAGGGTCGTAGAGCCGGGTCTCCTGGTCGATCGCGCCGCCCTCCTCGAGGATTTCGATCTGGCGCCGGGCCTCGTACTCAATCGCCTGGCCGATGAAGGTGATCGAGTTCATGTTCTTGATCTCGCAGCGGGTGCCGAGCGGCGCGCCCGGCTTGCGCACGGAGACGTTGACGTCGGCGCGCAGGGATCCCTTCTCCATGTCGCCGTCGCAGGTGCCGAGATAGCGCAGGATCGAGCGCAGCTTGGTCACATAGGCCTTGGCCTGCTCGGCATCGCGGATGTCGGGTTTCGACACGATCTCCATCAGCGCCACGCCGCAGCGGTTGAGGTCGACATAGGACATGGTCGGCGACTGATCGTGCAGCAATTTGCCGGCATCCTGTTCCAGATGCAGCCGCTCGATGCCGATCGTGGCGGTCTTGCCGCCGTCCAGTTCGACCACGACCTCGCCTTCGCCGACGATTGGCGACTTGTACTGGCTGATCTGGTAGCCCTGCGGCGAGTCCGGATAGAAATAGTTCTTGCGGTCGAACACCGAGCGCAGATTGATCTGCGCGTTGAGGCCTAATCCGGTCCGGACAGCCTGCCTGACGCATTCCTCGTTGATGACGGGCAGCATGCCCGGCATCGCCGCGTCGACCAGCGACACATGCGTGTTCGGCTCGCCGCCGAACGCGGTGGAGGCACCGGAGAACAGCTTCGCGTTCGACGTCACCTGAGCGTGGACCTCCAGGCCGATGACCATCTCCCAGTCACCGGTTGAGCCCTTCAGAAGCTTGTGCGTGGCCGTGCTCATGTCTTGCTCCCGAGCAGCGTGGCAGCGATCCGCTCCCACTCTGCTTGTAATGAATCCGTTGCCACGGGCTGGCGGGCTTGGCGGTACCAATAGCCGGCATTGCCAAGGTCGCCCTCGACGCGATGCAGATAGGCGTGCACCCAGGCGGCCTCGCGGCTGCTCTCGTCCTGGACGATTCTGTGCGCCTGGTCCCAGTCACCCTTGGCGGCCCACCACAGTGCGGCGAGCGGCGCGCTGAGATCCGGCGGCGGCGCGGCGCCGTCAAGGCTGGCGATATACGCCGCCATGCTCACCACCATTTCGCCGGCGTGAAGCGGCCGGCGGCCTGCTCGATCACCTCGCCGAGCGAGAACAGCGTCTCCTCGTCGAATGGCCGGCCGATCAGCTGCAGGCCGAGCGGCAGGCCCTGCGCATCCTTGCCGGCGGGCACGGCGATGCCCGGCAGGCCCGCCATGTTCACGGTCACCGTGAAGATGTCGTTGAGGTACATCTCGACGGGGTCCGCGCCGCCCTTCTCGCCGATGCCGAACGCCGCCGACGGCGTCGCCGGCGTCAGGATCGCGTCGACGGCCTTGGCGAAGCAATCCTCAAAGTCCTTCTTGATCAGCGTGCGCACCTTCTGGGCACGCAAATAATAGGCGTCGTAATAGCCGGCCGAGAGCACGTAGGTGCCGATCATGACGCGGCGCTTCACCTCGGCGCCAAAACCTTCTGCGCGGGTGTTCTCGTAGAGTTCGTTGATGTTTCGGCCCTGCTCGCGCAGGCCGAAGCGCACGCCGTCGTAGCGGGCGAGGTTGGAGGACGCCTCCGCCGGCGCCACAATGTAATAGGCCGGCAACGCGTATTTGGTGTGCGGCAGCGACACCTCGACGAGCTCGGCGCCGGCCGCTTTCAGCCAGGCCGCGCCCTCGCTCCAGAGCTTTTCGATCTCGGCCGGCATGCCGTCGAGACGATACTCCTTGGGAATGCCGATCCGGATGCCCTTCACGGACTTGCCGATCGCAGCCTCGTAATCCGGCACGGGCATGTCGACCGAGGTCGTGTCCTTCGGATCGTGGCCGGCCATCGAGCGCAGCAGTATCGCGGCATCGCGCGTGCTGCGCGCGATCGGACCGGCCTGGTCGAGCGAGGAGGCAAAAGCGACGATGCCCCAGCGCGAACAGCGGCCGTAGGTCGGCTTGATGCCGACGGTCGCGGTGAACGCCGCCGGCTGACGGATCGAGCCGCCAGTATCGGTCGCGGTCGCACCCATGCACAGCAGCGCCGCAACGGCCGAGGCCGAGCCGCCGGACGAGCCGCCCGGCACCAGCGTCGTGTTGGAGCCATCACGCCGCCAGGGATTGCCGACGGGGCCGAAGCACGAGGTCTCGTTCGCCGAGCCCATCGCGAACTCGTCATTGTTGAGCTTGCCCAGCATCACCGCGCCGTCGCGCCAGAGCTGCGAGGTGATGGTGGACTCGTAAGTCGGCACGAAATTGCCGAGGATTTTCGAGCACGCGGTGGTGCGGACGCCCTTGGTCGCAAACAGGTCCTTGATGCCGAGCGGAATGCCGGCGAGCGGTCCCGCATCACCCTTGGCGATCTTCTCGTCGACGGCCTTCGCCATGTCACGCGCGCGGTCGGGCGTCTCCATGACGAAAGCATTGAGCACGCGCGCGGCTTCGATCGCGTTCAGATGCGCGTCGGTCAGCTCAAGGGACGTAAAAGTCTTGGCCGCGAGGCCCTTGCGGGCCTCCGCGAGCGTCAGCGATGTCAAATCGGTCATTTATTGATCGGGCTGCAGAAGAACGGAGACAGGGACTTGTCGTTGGCCGGGTCGTCTTTCTTGGCGGCCGCTTTCGCAGCCGCCTCGATCTCGTCGAGCACGGCATTGACGGCGACGTTGGGGTCGGCAGCCTTGCCCTGCCGCTCCATCTTGTCGAGATAGTTCATGTAGGCCTGATAGGCCTTCTCGTCGTCGCAAAGCATGCACATCGACAGCGTCCTAAGACTCTTTAGTTTGACGCGTTTTCTTTATGCGAACCGGTTTCCACTTCGCTCGAAAACGCTATGTAAATTACTCGACGACCTTGGGTACAAGATAGAAGTGACCTTCGGTCGCAGGCGCGTTGGCAACGATATCGTCGGCGATCTCGCCGTCATTGACCAAATCCTGCCGCTTCTTCATCTGCATCGGGGTGACCGAGGTCATGGGCTCCACACCCTCGACATCGACCTCCGAGAGCTGCTCGACAAAAGCGAGCATGGCGTTGAGCTCGCCCTGCAGATGCGGAACCTCGCCCTCTGAAACCGCAATGCGCGCCAGATGCGCGATGCGGCGGACGGTAGCGGCGTCGACGGACATTATATAAGGCCTCTCACGGCAAAACCTATGTGCCGTATAGCAGAGGCCGCTTTTGCGCCGCAACCGGCCGCGGGACCTATCCGGCGAGGGCCTTCATCCGGGCAAGCGCCGATTTGGCGAGATCCCGCGTCAATTCCGCTGCCGGGACCTCGCGGCCCAGGGCGATCGCCTGCCCGGCCCAGAGATTGGTGAAATCCACCCTGCCCTGCTTTTCGGCAGCCGCCTTCAGCGGTCCCAGCGCCGTTGCGGCATGGGGAAATGGCGGCGCGTCCGGCGAAATCGGGCCCGCCTCGCGCATCAGGCGGTTCTGGACGCCGCGCGCCGGCCGCCCGGTCATGACATTGGTGATGACGGTTGAATCATCCCGCCCCTCGGCGAGCGCCGCGCGTGCCGCCGCACCGACCTTGGATTCCGGACAGCGCAGATAGGCACTTCCGATCTGCACGCCGGCCGCACCGAGCGCGAAGGCGGCTGCGATGCCGCGGCCGTCCGCAAGGCCGCCGGCCGCAATCACCGGGACCTTCACCGCGTCGACCACCTGCGGTACCAGCGCAAAGGTGCCGGGCTGTTCCGAGATCTTGTCGGTCAGGAACATGCCACGATGGCCGCCGGCCTCCGCACCTTGTGCGATCACCGCATCAGCGCCGTGCTGCTCGAGCCAGACCGCTTCCTTCACCGTCGTCGCCGAGGAGATGACGAGACATCCAGCCGCCTTGACCCGCTTGAGCAGCGCGTCCTCCGGCAAGCCGAAATGGAAGCTGACGATCTCCGGCTTCAGCTCCTCCACGACCTCGCAGAAGCCGGCGTCGAACGGCGCGCGGTTCGCGGCATTGATGGGTGCGGCGGGATCGAGGCCATGCTCATTGTAGTAGCCCGCGAGGCGCTGTTTCCAGCGCGCCTCCGCCTCGGCCGTGAGCTCGACCGGTGTGTGGCAAAAGAAATTCATGTTCACCGGCGCGGAGACGCGCTGCCGGATGATGTTGACCTGCTCGCGCGCCTTCTCCGGCGACAGCATTGCGCTCGGCAGCGAGCCGAGCCCGCCGCCTTGCGCAACGGCGATCACCAACTCCGCGTCCATTACGCCGGCCATCGGCGCCAGCACGATCGGGAATTCGGTCTTGAAGAGATCGATCAGTCGACGGTTCGGCCACATGGTTGTTCTCTCGCACTTTAGGCGGACACGCTGGAATTGCGCCGACCGGTTAGCAGTTGCTCGGCCTCGGTCGCAATCCGTTCGACGATTTCGGCGGCAGACGGAATATCATGGATCAGGCCGACCGCCTCGCCCGCGATCACCGCGGCGATGTCGAAATTGCCGGCTGCCTTCGCGGCCGCATAGTCGGCCCCGACCGCGGCGACATTCTGCATCAGTTCGACCTCGCGGCCGATCCAGCGTCTGGCGTGATCGTTGACAAGGCACCGGCCGGTAAACGGCGCGGGCCAGACATTGTTGCGGGAGAGATCGAAAATGATTCCCCGCACCGTTGCGCCACTATCTGCCGCGCAGATGCGCCGCTTGGCCTCTTCCGCACCATCGGCCTCCTGGCTCGCGTAGAAGCGCGTGCCGAGCAGCACGCCGCTTGCACCGAGCATCATCATGGCCGCAAGTCCCCGCCCATCGGCAATGCCGCCGGCCGCGACCACCGGCACACGACCCGCGGCAAGATCGACGATTGCCGGCACGAGATCCATCGTGGTGCGCGAAGCGCCGTGACCGCCGGCCTCCGTCCCCTGTGCGATCAGGATATCAGCGCCCGCATCGAGCGCTTGCCGCGCCATCGTCTCGTCCTGCACCTGGCAGATCAGGCGTGCACCGGCGCATTTGATGCTCGCCGCGAAGGGTGCGGGATCGCCGAACGACAACATGATCGCGGATGGGTTTGCGGCGAGCGCAATGTCGAGAAGTTCGGGCCGCTTGGCGAGGCTCCAAGTTATAAAGCCGATCCCGAACGGCGCCTTCATGCCGGCGAGCTTGGCAATCTCCTGCTCCAGCCAAATCCTCTCGCCGTAGCCGCCGCCCAGGATGCCGAAGCCGCCGGCGCGGCTTACCGCCGCCACGAGGCGGCTGCCTGCCACGACGTCCATCGGCGCCAGCAGGATCGGATGCTCAATCTCCAATAGCGTGGTCAGCGACGTCGCGATCGGCATGGCACCTCCCAGGTCTGGACAGGGAGACTAGGCGCGAATACCATTCTCTAAAATTGAAATCTTGCGAACGCTGCCATCTCAAAAGAGAAACGATATTATGGAACTCAGCGACATCCAGACCTTCGCCGCCGTCGCCCGTACCGGGGGCATCACCCGCGCGGCCGAAGAGCTCAACACGGTGCAGTCCAACGTGACCCAGCGCGTGAAGGCGCTGGAGGCGGAGATCGGTACGCCGCTGTTCGAACGCCATAGCCGCGGCATGACCCTGACCGGCGCGGGCAAAAGGCTGTTACCTTACGCGCAACGGATGTCCGCACTGGCGCGCGAGGCCGTGCTCGCGGCCTGCGACGACGGCGAGCCCAAGGGACCGCTCGCGATCGGCTCGATGGAAACGACCGCGGCGGTACGGCTGCCGCCATTGCTCGCGGACTTTCATCACCGCTTTCCAGCCGTCCGGCTGAGCCTGCGCACCGCGCCCACCGCCGACCTCGTCGCTTCCGTGCTCGAAGGCACGCTCGACGGCGCCTTCGTCGCAGGTCCGATCGCGCATGCCGATCTCATCGCGACAAGCGCGTTCCGCGAAGAGCTGGTGCTGGTCAGCGCGCGGCGCTGGGCCACGCTGGCCGAGCTGCGCGCCGGCACGCCGGAATCCGGCCCGACCGCGCTGGCGTTCCGCACCGGCTGCACCTACCGGCAGCGGCTGGAACAGATCTTTGTCGAGTTCGGCTGGCCGTCAGCCGCACGCTTCGAGCTCGGCACGCTCGACGGCATGATCGGCTGTGTCGCCGCCGACATGGGCGTGACGCTGCTGCCGCGCGCCGTCGTCGAACGTAGCGCGATCAACGGCAGCGTGTCGATCCACGCACTGAGCCATTCGCACGCGCAGGTCGAGACGCTCTTCATCCAGCGTCGTGCCGGACATCAAACCAGTGCGCTGAGCGGGTTTGCCGGCTGCCTGAAGCAAGACGACGAAGTCATCGCAGCCTGAGATGCCAGCGCGTTCCACCGCGCGAAATTCACCGTCACAAATCTGTCGCACTTGATCCGATCGACGCTGGGCGCAGCGAGTGCTGCGTTCAGCCGCCGCAGCATGGCACCGCGAAAAGTTTTGAAGCCCGCGGCTTTTCTACGTTAGGATGAGCGACTGGCCAGCGCGAAATCATAACGAAGCCAAACACCGGCAAAAACATCGGGAGGACTATTGATGCGCAATACGCTCGTGTTGTGCTGTGTCGCCGCGTTGTCTGCGACGATCGAAACAGCAAGCGCCCAAGACTGGACCAAATCGAAATGGGGGCCGAACGACGAGATCGGTGCTGCCAACTACATGACGCCCGAACTCGTGCTGAAGGCCGCATCTCTGGTGAAGACCGGAAAGACCTACGCACTCGGCATTCCCGTTACGTCCAGCACGCCGGCCTATCCGCCGCGCAGCTTCAAGATCACCGTGGTGCAGCCGGGACAGGCGGGCAGCGCAGGTCTCGGACCGAACAAGGCGACCTATAACGACGACATCCTGGACACATGGGTCGGCATCGGCAGCCAGCTCGACGGCCTCGGCCATCTCGGCGTCGAGCACGTCTACTACAATGGCAACAAGCTCGCCGACTTCGCCGATCCCACCGGGTTGAAGAAGCTCGGTATCGAGAAGGTCCCTCCGATCGTCACCCGCGGCGTGCTGCTCGACATGGCGGCGTATTACAACACTGATATCGTGAAGGAAGGCACCGCCTTCAACGCCAAGGAGATCGACGAAGTCGCCAAGAAGCAGGGCGTCGAGATCCGACAGGGCGACGTCGTCATCTTCCACACCGGCTGGCTCAGCCTGATCGGCAAGGACGACAAGCGTTATTCGGCAGGCGAGCCCGGTCTCGGCGTGGAAGGCGCAAAATACCTGACCAGCAAGGGCGTCGTCGCGATCGGTGCCGACACCTGGGCGCTCGAGGTGCTGCCGTTCGAGTCCAAGAACGTGTTCGAGGTGCACCAGATCCTGCTCGCGATGAACGGGACCTACATCCTCGAGAATATGGACACGGCCGCGCTCGCCCGGGACAAGGGCTACGAATTCCTGTTCGTGCTCGGCCAGCCGCGCTGGACCGGCGGCGTGCAGGCGATGATCAACCCGATCGCGATCCGTTGATCGGGAGCTGCCCATCACGGGCGAGGATGGCCTGCCGCCCGGCAGGCCGCCTCGCCCGCTTTTCGTTTGTCCCGCCCGTCATCGCGGCCTGAGATGCCTACGCCGCAGCGCGACGACGGCCCGGATCGCCTGGGGTCTCGCAACACCCCTCCGCAGCATACCCGACCGCGTCCGCCTAGATTCGGATCTCCTCGTAGGACTCGATGAGACGCGGGCCGACCGAGGTCTCCTCGTGCGAGTCCGCGTCGGCAAGATTGCCGAAGCCGAGCTTGGTCAGCTTCGCAAGATCCGCAATCGAGACCTGAAATACGCTGACATCTTCCTCGGACATGCGCTCGAGCAGATCCGCCTCCTCGATCCGGTCGATCCCCATGACCAGCTCTCTCTGGCTCATCAGGAATGCCGCCGCCTTGAGGACATCGTCTTCGCGGTCGCGCCGGATCAGTATCTTCCAGAAATACTTCGGAATCTGGATACCACCGAAGCTCGGATCCTTGTGCGGCCGACCGGACGGATTGGGCAGGTTGGATCCATCGGCGTCCGGTCCGTTGAAGACCGGTCCGTTCATCACGATGCCCTTCTCCTTGCCTTCAAGCAGAACATTACGCGTGTAATCCTCCAACCCTGCCCAAAGCTGCTTGCCCTGGTTGAACGAGAAGAACTGCGGCGAGCAATTGGTGAAATGGAAGGAATCGTCGCCGTGTTGCTTGGCCTTGGCGACCGTATCGCCCCAGGTCGCATCCAGGCGGCGCACGAGATGCCCGCGGTCGAACGGATTCTTGCTGCGATCCGCCTCGAAAGTGGCCTGCTTGCGGTAGAACTCGTCGCCGATCTGGGCGTCCTCGTCGATGCGCGGATCGCGCAGCCAGGAATCACCCTCGCGCTTGCCGACGTCCTGCTGCTTTCCGCCGTCGATATTGACGCAGCTGAAGAAGGCAAGCCTGCGCTGCTTGTTCATGACGACGCTATAGTTGAAATACTTCAGCTCGAACTGTTTGGACTTCCCCTTCAACATCGCAATCTCGGGTTTAAGTTCAGCGGGAATCTTCGGCAAGGCGACGGAGAATTTGCCGCTGCCGAGAAAATTAGCCTTGAATCCCGGACGGGATTTAAGCGTGCTCTGGTCGATATGCACTGCCTCCATGGGCAGACCGTTGTTCGCGCTGATGTGAGGCAACAAGCCGACCGGCGGAGCGACCAAAGGCCTGCTGCCGTTCTGCTTGCCGCCATTCGGTGCCCCTCCGTTGCCTCCGGCCGGGACTGGCAGGCGAGCCAACGGAGGCAAAGAAACATCCTTCCTGAACATGGGCAGCGGCACGCGAAACGGGACCACCAGCGACGTGCCGTCGACGGATTGCTCGACCCAGACGTTGGTGCCGTACGGCGCTGTCACGATCGAAGGCGGCTGGGCTCTCTGGACCTCGTGCCGGGTCGGCGGCTCAACCTCGTCAAGAACCGGTCTGATCAGGGCATGGGAACCAACGGCAATCTTGAGATCGGCAACGATTGCACTGATCCGGATGCCTTCGTTGGCGATCCAGTCGATCGAGGTTTCATCCATCGATGGATCCCAAACCTTGCCGTCCTTGGTGAGAGTGCGGCCCTGCGCATTTTTCTTTGGAATACCGCTGTGGTGCAGCGCGACCACCTGCCAGAAGCGGTTGAACGCCGGCGAACCAGACGACCCGGCCGTCGTATCGGTGTTATACCAGAGGAAGTCTCCGACATATTTAAGCAGCTTGTTCTCGCGGACGCAGACCTGCTTCATCTGTCCGCTGGGATGCTGGATGATGGTGAGGTACTCGCCGGGGTCCGCCTTGCCGGGCGCACCGCTGAGCGGCAACCAACCCCAATTCTCGAGCTCCTCGTGACCTGACAGCGAGGTCGGCGCCATCGCGACGATTGAGAAATCGAGTCTGTCGTTGGTGTAGAAGAATTTGGCCGGTTCGAATCCGAACCGGATCGGCACCCGCTCTTCTCCCGAAATGTCCAGCTCATAATCGAAATCGGCGATCGAATTGGCTGCGTCGACCGGCTTGCCGAAAACGTGATGGTTCGTCATCAGCAGGCCCGGCCCGATCAGAAAGCCCGAACCATAGCCGAGCAGATTCGACTTCATGTCCCTGAGCTGAATGCGACACACCGAGCGCGAGGCCGCGGTGCCCTTGGCGAGATAGTTGATGCTGTCGAGATCATTGCCCTGGATGATCCGCTCCAGGCCAATCTCTGCCGCCTGCACGTTCCCCGTCTCCGCGAACAGCTGGCGCTGGCGCAGGATTTTCTTGTCGGAGCTTATCTGGATCGGGCCATCGCCTAATTTTCGGTTCAGGGCTTCAGGTGAAAACTCGGCTTGCTTAAATCGCCTTTCTGAGCCTGCGATCAGGCTTGGCTTGATGAGCATGATGACCTCTCAAAAATGACTGGACGAATCTGGACGTTGTCGGGAGCGCATCGAAAATTTGCGCGAAGGTTGCAGCGCCGCCGGACTGTCGGGTGCTGCCCATCGTTCTGGAAATCGGAGGCTTCGCCCCGCACTACTTTAGACTATAAATTTAACTTACCGCAACCAGAGCGTCAATCGATGCGCGCGGCCGGAGACGCGACATCATGCCATCGTCCGCGACGTCACCCGTGTGAGATTTGCCACAAATGGTCGATACACCTGCGCATCACGATTTCGCGCGTCGTGGTGCCGCCGGACGATCTACGGCCTGAGACGCCAGCGCCGCAGCGCCACGACGGCCCAGATGGCCTCGACCACGCCGAACGGCCAGGCCCCTTGCAGGAAGCCGTAGGCCGAACCGAGCACGCAGGACATTGCGAACAGCAGCACGAACCAGTGGCTGCGGTCTTCCAGGGCGTAAGTGACCAGCATCGCCGTCACGGCGAACAGGCCAAATAGTGTCAGCGCATCCATGTTCCGGGTTCACTCCGCAGCGCGACGCGTGATATGCGCTAACACCATGCCGGCTCTTATCCTGCCTCTCGTCGATGCTGCAATCCACTGGCCCGAACGCGGCGGGTTGGTCGGCCTTGATCTGGGTACCAAGACCATTGGCGTTGCCGTCTCCAATCCGGACCGCCGGTTAGCGACCGGCGTCGAGACGATCCAGCGCAAGGCGTTCAAGCAGGATGCCGCCCGGCTGCTCGCGATTGCCGGTGAACGCAAGGCCGTCGGCTTCGTGCTCGGCCTGCCCATCAACATGGACGGCAGCGAGGGCCCGCGCGCGCAATCGACCCGGGCGTTTGCCCGCAACCTCGCCGGCCTGACCGTGCTGCCGATCGGTCTCTGGGACGAGCGCCTGTCGACCGCTGCGGTCGAGCGCGAGCTGATCGGCATGGACGTCAGCCGCGCCAAGCGCGCCGAAGTGATCGACGAGCACGCCGCGATCTTCATCCTGCAAGGCGCGCTCGACCGCCTCGCCAATCTGCGCGCAGCCCCGGGGCCCGGCTGATCCATGGCCGTCGTGATCGCGGCGCTCCTCCCCGTCTTCATCCTCATCGTGCTCGGCGTGGTGCTGAGGCGCACCCTGATGCGGCTCGACACGCAATGGAACGGGCTGGAGCGGCTAACTTATTTCGTCCTGTTCCCGATGCTGCTGGTCCAGACGCTGGTAAAGGCCGACCTGTCCAGCGTGCCGGTCGCCGGCGTCGGCGGCGCTCTGCTGCTGTCGGCGCTCGCGATGTCGCTGCTCTGCCTCGCGCTCCGCCCGGCTCTCGCACGGCTCGACATCGACGGTCCCGCCTTCACCTCGATCTTCCAGGGCGCGATCCGCTGGCAGACCTATGTGGCGCTGTCCATCTCCGCCAACATGTTCGGCGAGATCGGGCTGGCGCTCGCCTCGGTCGCGATGGTGGCGATCATTCCGCTGGTCAACGTCCTCAGCGTCGCGGTGCTCGCGCACTTCGCCGCGCCGGAGAAGCAATCCGCGCGCGCGATCGTCATGACGGTTGTCCGCAATCCCCTGATCTGGGCCTGCGCGATCGGCCTCGTCATCAATGTCATTCATCTGCCGCTGCCTAGGATCTGGCATGAGGTGGCAGACGCACTCGGCCGCTCCTCCCTCGCCATCGGCCTGCTCGTCACCGGCGCCGGACTGCATCTTGAAGGCCTGCTCCGCCCCAGCGCGGGCGCCGCTATCGGCGTGGTGTTCAAGCTGGTGCTGATGCCCATGGTCGCGCTGGTGCTCGCCGTCTGGTTCGGACTGTCCGGCGACAGCCTCGCCATCGTCGCGATCTGCGCCGCAGTGCCGACCGCGACCAGCGCCTATGTGCTGGCCCGCCAGATGGGCGGCGATGCCCCGCTGCTGGCGCAGATCATCACGCTGCAAACGATTTTGGCGGCGATCACCATGCCGATCGTGATCGCGCTGGTGGCCTAACTCCCCAGCCACATCGTCAGCACCACCGCTGTCAGATTGTTCAGCGCGTGCAGCACGATCGTGAGCCAGAGCGAGTTGCTGCGGTAACGCATGTAGCCGAACCACAGGCCGATGGAGAAGACCTCGGCGAGGAAGTACAGGTCGTATTGCAGGTGCACGACCGTCCACAGCAGCGACGACAGGATGATCGCGCCGGGCACGCGCAGGAAGCTCGCGGACCAGCCGCGATAGAGAAAGCCGCGCGCCAACACCTCCTCGGACATCGGCGCGGCCACGCTGAATGCGAACAGCAGGAAGAAGGCTGCGCCCTTGTCGCGGCCAGATTTCAACAGATCGGTCATGAAGCCCGGCGTGGCCTCGCGGCCGAGGCTCCGCGACATCGTCTCCCAGGCCACGACGATCAGGATGAGGCCAACGGCGCCAAACAGGAGTTGCTTCCAGGACGGCCAATGCAGCGCGAGATAGTCGACGAAGGAGGCCTTCTTGATCCGGATGGCAAGCCACACCGCGGCCAGTGTCGCCGGCAGGCCCATGATCACCGACAGCGCCAGCGCCTGCGGCTCGCCGCCGACGAGCTGAAGCGAGGCGAGGTCCATCGGCAGGCCACGCTGCACCGCCAGCAGAACGATGGCACCGATCTGCCCGACGAACATTGCAGCGAAAATGACGGCGCCCCATATCGCCGTGCCCCAGAATTTCCAGACGCGCGGCGCCTCGTGCGCTGGCGTCGCGGTCAGCGGCGGATGATCCGGATTGAGCGAGTCCATCAAGGCGCTTTCATTGGGGAGCATTCCGGGCTGGTCGGATTGCGATCTACTTCGTCCGCGGCGGAATCGGGAAATCATAGGCCGCCCCGCCCGCCCCCGGCAGGGAAAAATGCCACCACTCCTTCGCATAGTTCACAAAGCCTTGCCTCGCCATCGCTGCCACGAGCCGCTTGCGCCAAGCGCGCTGGTCCGGACTGATCGACGGCGCGGTGGTATGCCCTTTCACGTCGGTGCAGTCATAGCCGGTGCCCATGTCGACGCTGCCCTCGGGCGGGCGCGACTCGACCGGCGCGGTACAGTCAGCGTAGGCCTTTGACGGGTCGTATTTGCCTGAATTGTCGGCCTTGAGATCGACCAGCGTGAGATCGAGCGCGGCGCCCGTCGAATGCTGCGAGCGGCTTGCGATGTAGCCGAGGCGGAACAACTCGGTCTTGGGAATTTTGGGATTGTAGCGTCGCTCGGCGGCCGTCTCGTGGCCGTTCTGCGACCACCTGACCATATCGAGCGAGGCCCGCGCCGGCCGGTAGCAGTCGAACATCTTCAGCGAGAGATTTTGCGCCGCTAGTTCCTGCTGCACCGCCTTCAGCCGCAGCCCAACCTCCCGCTTCACCACGCACTCGCCAGCGCCGTAGCCGGCGAGCGGACGGCCGACGAAATTGTTCGAGGTGGCGTAGCGGATGTCCTGGACGATACTGGGGTCGACGTCGCGCAAATAGACGAAACCGCCGGGAAGCGATTGGGCATGGGCGGATGAGATGAAGCCGATTGCTACAAGAACGGTAAGACCTGTTTTCACGATGCCTCCACATCCTCCGGCGTCATTCCGGGGCGGCTCGAAGAGTCGAACTATGGTGCGGCGGGCTCCCGCACCAGAGAATCTCGAGATTCCGGGTTCGATGCTTCGCATCGCCCCGGAATGACGACAAGGTACAGATCGGGGGATAACTCCCCGCCCGGGCTTTGGCCCTTGCCCCCCCGGCCATCCCCGCCTATAGCTCTCGCTTTAATGACATCGAAATCGACCTTCGTCCTCGGCCACCGGCATTTGCTGGGCATCGAGGGCCTTTCCGCGGCCGACATCACCGGCCTCCTCGACCTGTCCGAAGAATATGTCGAGCTCAACCGCCAGGTTGACAAGAAGCGCACCGTCCTGCGTGGACGGACGCAGGTGAACCTCTTCTTCGAGGCTTCCACCCGGACCCAATCCTCGTTCGAGCTCGCCGGCAAACGGCTGGGCGCCGACGTCATGAACATGTCGGTCTCCTCCTCGTCCATCAAAAAAGGCGAGACGCTGGTCGACACGGCCATGACGCTCAACGCCATGCACCCGGATATCCTGGTGGTGCGCCACCACGCCTCCGGCGCGGTGGAACTGCTGGCCCGCAAGGTCGACGGTTCCGTGATCAATGCCGGCGACGGCGCGCATGAGCATCCGACCCAAGCCCTGCTCGACGCGCTGACCATCCGCCGCAACAAGGGCCGGCTCGAGGGTCTCGTGGTCGCGATCTGCGGCGACGTGCTGCATTCGCGCGTCGCCCGCTCCAACATCATCCTGCTCAACGCGATGGGCGCCCGCGTCCGCGTCGTCGGCCCCTCCACGCTGCTGCCGCCCGGCATCGAGCGGATGGGCGTCGAGGTCGCGCGCGACATGCGCGAGGGGCTCAACGGCGCCGACATCGTCATGATGTTGCGGCTCCAGCGCGAGCGCATGAACGGCTCCTTCGTGCCGTCGACCTCCGAGTATTTCCATTATTTCGGGCTGGACCAGAAGAAGCTGGCCTACGCCAAGCCAGACGCCCTCGTCATGCATCCCGGCCCCATGAACCGCGGCGTCGAGATCGACACTGCGGTCGCTGACGGCGCCCAGTCCCTGATCCGCGAACAGGTGGAAATGGGCGTGGCCGTGCGCATGGCGGTGCTGGAAGCGCTCGCCCGCAACCTGCCGAACGCGTGATGCTCATGTTGACCGACCGCCGACCCATCCTGCTTGCCAACGCCCGCGTCGTCGACCCCTCCCGGGATTTCGATGGCCCCGGCGATGTCCTGATTGCCGACGGCATCATCCGGGAGACCCGCCGCGGCATTGGCGCTGCCGGCGTCCCCGAGGGCACCGACGTCGTCAACTGCGCCGGCAAGATCGTCGCGCCCGGCCTGATCGACATGCGCGCCTTCGTCGGAGAGCCCGGCTTCAGCCATCGCGAGACCTTTGCCTCCGCGAGCCAGGCGGCTGCGACCGGCGGCATCACCACCATCATCTGCCAGCCCGACACTTCTCCGGTGATCGATAACTCGGCGACGGTGGACTTCGTGATGCGTCGCGCCCGCGACACTGCCATCGTCAACATTCAGCCGATGGCGGCGCTGACCAAGGGCATGCGCGGCGAGGAGATGACCGAGTTCGGCCTGCTCAAGGCAGCCGGCGCGATCGCCTTCAGCGACTGTGACAAAAGCGTGATCAATGCGCAGGTGATGCGCCGCGCCCTGACCTACGCGCGCGATTTCGACGCGCTGATCGTGCACTACACCGAGGATCGCGATCTCGTCGGCGAAGGCGTGATGAACGAGGGCGAGTTCGCGTCGCGGCTCGGCCTGATGGGCATCCCGAACGCGGCGGAAGCCGTGATGCTGGAGCGCGACATGCGCCTGGTCGCGCTCACCGGCGGCCGCTATCACGCGGCCTCGCTGACCTGCATCGAGTCGCTCGACGTGCTCAAGCGCGCCCGCGACGCCGGGCTGGCCGTGACCGCCTCGGCCTCGATCAACCACCTTGCGCTGAACGAGAACGACATCGGCCCTTACCGTTCATTCCTCAAGCTGTCGCCGCCGCTGCGCACCGAGGACGACCGCCGTGCGCTGGTCGCCGCCGTTGCCTCCGGCCTCGTCGACGTCATCATGTCCGACCACAATCCGCAGGACGTCGAGGTCAAGCGCCTGCCTTTCGCGGAAGCAGCCCCCGGCGCCATCGGGTTGGAAACCATGCTCCCGGCGGGCCTTCGGCTCGTGCATAATGACGAGCTGGACCTCAAGACGCTGATCCGGGCGATGTCGACGCGGCCGGCCGAGATTTTGGGATTGCCTGGCGGAACCCTGCGTCCAGGCAGTCCGGCGGACGTCATCGTGATCGACCCCGATGTCCCCTGGGTGGTCGATCCCGCCGACCTCAAATCGCCCTGCAAGAACACGCCATTCGACGAGGCCCGCTTTACAGGCCGCGTGGTGCGCACCATTGTCAGCGGACGGACGGTGTACGAGCATGTCTGACGTGCGGAGCTGCAGCCACGGAATTTGCAGACATGGCGCTTGAATTGTTCCTGCCGGTGGCTTTCGTCATCGGATACCTGCTCGGCTCGATTCCGTTCGGTTTGATCCTGACCAGACTCGCCGGCACGCAGGATATTCGCTCGATCGGCTCCGGCAGCATCGGCGCCACCAATGTGCTGCGCACCGGACGGAAGAGTCTGGCCGCGGGGACCCTGCTGCTGGACGCACTCAAAGGCACCGTGGCGGTGGTGATCGCCGGCTACATCGCCGGTCCCAATGCCGCGATGCTGGCCGGACTCGGCGCCTTCCTCGGCCATCTCTTCCCGATCTGGCTCAAGTTCCGCGGCGGCAAGGGTGTCGCCGTCTATATCGGCGTCATGCTCGGGCTGTTCTGGCCGGCCGCTGTTGTGTTCTGCCTGCTCTGGTTGGCGACCGCGTTCACCGCCCGCTATTCCTCGCTCTCGGCCCTGGTGGCCTCGTTCATCACCCCGCTGTTCCTGTTGTGGTTCGGCCAGCCCGCGCTCGCGGCGCTGGCGGCCGTGCTGACGCTGCTGCTGTTCTATGCTCATCGCGAGAACATCAAGCGACTGCAATCGGGCAAGGAAAGCCGGATCGGCGAGAAGGCATAAGCCGGGAATCCACGGATACCGCGGCACCCCTTCTGCATTATATCCAAATGGTGTTCGCAACTTGCAGCCGAATCACGGCTGTATGGACGAACGGGTTCCTGGCTTGGCCCTGATCGTGGGCATGGCTCTACGCGGTTGCTCAGAATGAGCGAGAAGATTGTCGGCGCGCATGTTGAAGGTGGCTTGCAGGGCACTGCGGCAAGCCGGATGCTCTCGACGACGGACATCTGGTCCGGTGCGCCCTCGCCGCTTGTCGCACCGGAGGCTGCTTCCGTCTCGCCACCATCGCGCGAGCCCGATCCGATCGTGGAAGCGCGGAAACCGGTCGAAAGCGTAACTGTCGCAGCGCCCATCACGCACGATCGAACGCCGGGGCAATGGCCGCCGCAAAAGCTGTCGCTGGCGCTTCAGGGCGGCGGCACCTTCGCCGCTTTCACCTGGGGCGTGCTGGAGCGGCTGCTGGAAGAGCCATCCATCGCGATCGACACCATCAGCGGCGCCAGTGCCGGCGCCATCAACGCGCTGCTGCTCGCCTCCGGTTTCGCCGAGGGCGGCCGCGAAGGCGCGCGCGCACGGCTGAACCGGTTCTGGATCCGGCTGATGCACGAGGCCTCGTTCCGATCGCTGATGCTGATCGGCGGCTTCTCGCCGGCGGGAAGCTCGGTCGCGTTCGGTCCGACGCTGCGCTCCGGCCAGTTCGATCCGTTCGATCTCGATCCGCTGCGGCAGGCGCTGTCGCGCGACATCGACTTTTCCGCCTTGCGCGACCCGCGCTGCCCGAAGCTTCTGATCGCAGCGACCCGGATCCGCGACGGGCAGCAGCAGATCTTCCGCAACGACGTGATCACCGCCGACGTCGCGCTGGCCTCGACCTGTCCGCCGCTGGTTCATTGCGCGGTGGAGATCGAGGGCGAGGCTTATTGGGACGGCGGCCTCGGCGGCAATCCGCCACTGCTACGGCTCGTGCAGGACACGACGTGCACCGAAATCCTGCTCGTCCAGGTCACGCCGGCGCGCGACAGCTATGTGCCGATCACGCTCGCCGCGATCGACCGCAGGCTGGATCAGATCGCGGCCAACGCCGCCCTCAATGCCGAGATCGCGGCGATGGAATGGGCGCAATCGCAGACCGCATCGTCGTTGCGGCTCTCAAGAATCGCCGCGGAAGATTTCGTCGACGGCCTGGCGCAGCGCTCGTCCACCGATCTCGGCCGCGGCTTCATTCGCGCGCTGCACCGGAGCGGCCGCGAGGCCGCGGGGCGCTGGCTCAAGCAAGGTACCGATCACAGTCCAGCGCCGGCCGCATCGGGCCAGCGCGTCGTCGCTCTCGAACCTGCGCTAGCCTGATTTCGCCAGCGCCTGCTCCAGGAACCACGCCGTCGCCAGCGCATGGGCGTCGTTGCCGAAGCGCGCGATCACCTGCACGCCGATCGGCAGGCCATTGGCCTTGAGCACCGGCACGTTGACGCAAGGGTTGCCCATCAGCGTCCAGAGCCTGTTGTAGCGGGGGTCGCCGGTGCTCGCGAGCTCCTTGGCCGGCGGCGTGCCCGGCGCCGAATATGTCAGCAGCACGTCGAACCTCTCGAATAATTCGCCGACCTCACGGCGCCCGCGACGGCTGACCCGGCGTGCGTCGTCATAGTCCTTGGGTGTGAGACCGACCGTCGCATCGAGACTGGCGCGCAGCATCGGCGCGATCTCGTCGTGGCGTTCGGAAAATTCCCAGGCGAGCGCGCGGTGCGCCTCGAAGTCCTGAATGATCGGATGGATGCGCCAGGCCTCCTGCACCGCCTGCGGCAGATCGAGGGTCTGCACGCTGGCGCCGGCGTGCGTCGCCGCCTTGATCGCGGCTTGCAGCCCCTCTTCGGCGGTCGGCTCCACCGCTCCGGCGAACTCCTGCCTGATAACGCCGATGCGCGGCGCCTTCGCCGGGGCGATGCCGGCGAATTCGGTGCGACCGGTCATTGCGAGCAGTCCGCGCGCGAGATCTTCCGCGCGCGCGCCGAACAGGCCGACCGTGTCGAGCGCCCACGAATAGCATTTGACGCCGACCGTCGGCAGCATCCGGAATGACGGCTTGATCGCGGCGGCGCCGCAATAGGCGGCAGGCCGGATCACCGAGCCGCCGGTCTGGGTGCCCAGTGCCAGCGGGATCATGCCGGCACCGACGGCCGCGGCCGAGCCCGAGGACGAGCCGCCCGGCG
The DNA here is from genome assembly GCF_040548265.1 of Bradyrhizobium sp. F1.13.3. NCBI lineage: Bacteria > Pseudomonadati > Pseudomonadota > Alphaproteobacteria > Hyphomicrobiales > Nitrobacteraceae > Bradyrhizobium > Bradyrhizobium sp. F1.13.3. The sequence goes on from NZ_JBEPRI010000007.1 coordinate 428,478, forward strand.
TATGTCCAAGATTGTGCGGATTGAGCGTCGGGGTCGGATCGCGCGAGGCGAACGCCGTGGTCGTGGTCTTGCCGATGATGGTGGCGCCTGCCCGCTTCAGCATCATCACGACAGGCGCGTCCGCGCGCGGCTGCCAGCCGCGATAGATCGACGATCCCATCTCGGTCGGGAAATCAGCTGTGTCGATGATGTCCTTGATCCCGACCGCGATGCCGCGCAGCGCCCCGGCGCCTTGCGCCTTCGCGGAGCTGTCGTGACGGACGAAGGCGTGGACGTCCTTCTCCCTGGCCTCGATGGCTGCATGCGACTGCGCGATGGCGGCCTCAGGCGAAAGCTCGCCCGCTTCGATGCGGCGCTGGAGGTCGGCGAGTGAGATCATGGCAAAACCCTTCTTATTGGGATCGCTTTTAGCATCGCGACGAAGCCGCGCAAGCGCACGCCACTGTTGCCCACGCCCTCAGGTTGTTCCATGCTGTGCCTGCAAGGAGCCGCCGTGGACGCCATCAATCCCAGCGTAGAGCTGACCGAAGCCGACAGGATCGACCGCCTGCGGCTGATCCGGTCCGACAATGTCGGGCCGCGCACTTTTCGGTCGCTGGTCGATCATTTCGGCACGGCGCGCGCGGCGCTGGAGCGGCTGCCGGATCTTGCACGCCGTGGCGGTGCGCAGCGATCGGCGCGCATCTGTAGCGCCGACGAGGCGAAAGCCGAGCTTGCCGCCAGCCGCAAATTCGGCATCGCCTGGCTCGCGCCCGGCGAGGACGGCTATCCGGCGCGGCTGGCAACGCTCGACGATGCGCCCCCGTTGCTCGCCGTACGCGGCGACAATGCAACGCTGGTGCGGCCGATGATTGCGATCGTCGGCTCGCGCAATGCCTCCGGTGCAGGCTTGAAATTCGCCGGTCAGCTCGCCCGCGAGCTTGGTGAAGCCGGCTTTGTCGTCATCTCCGGCCTCGCCCGCGGCGTCGATCAGGCCGCGCACCGCGCCAGCATCGAGAGCGGCACCATCGCCGTGCTCGCCGGCGGACATGACTGCATCTCCCCGCCGGAGCATGGCGATCTCATCGCCGCGATCCTCGACCGCAAGGGTGCTGCGATCTCCGAGATGCCGCTCGGCCATGAGCCGCGCGCCCGCGACTTCCCCCGTCGCAACCGGCTGATCTCGGGCGCCGCGCTCGGCGTGGTCGTGGTCGAGGCGGCGCACCGCTCGGGCTCGCTGATCACCGCGCGCATGGCGGCCGAACAGGGCCGCGAAGTGTTCGCGGTGCCGGGCTCGCCGCTCGATCCGCGCGCCGCCGGCACCAATGATCTGATCAAGCAGGGCGCGACGCTCGTCACCGAAGCCGCCGACGTCGTCAACGCAGTCGCACCGATCATGGAGCGGCCGCTGATGCGCACCGCGCGCGAGCCCGACAGCGAGCCGTTCGAAAGCGATCCGCAAGGACACGACCGCGATCAGATCACCGGTCTGCTCGGCCCTGCCCCTGTCACGATCGACGATCTCGTGCGGATGTCCGGCGCCTCGCCTGCCATCGTGCGCACCGTGCTTTTGGAGCTCGAGCTCGCCGGCCGGCTCGAACGCCACGGCGGTGGCCTTGTCTCGCTGCTTTAAGGAGTGTTCCGCTCGTCGAAGCGCGTGCGCGCCGAGGCGATCTGCTGCTGATGCGTGATCGCCCATTCGCCGAGTGCCTTCACCGGCTGCTGCAATCCGCGGCCGAGATCGGTCAGCTCGTAATCCACCCGCGGCGGAATGGTCGGGAAGATCGTGCGCGTGACCAGGCCGTCGCGCTCGAGCCCGCGCAGTGTCAGGGTCAGCATCCGCTGCGAGATGCCGTTGATCATGCGCTTGAGCTCGTTGAAGCGCTTGGGTCCATCACTCAGCATCATGATCACGAACACGCTCCATTTGTCGCCGACGCGCGCGAGGATCGAGGCGACGCCACGGCAGTCCGCGTGGTCGCGATCCGGCATCGGCGTGGCAGGCAAATCGACGTGCGCAGGTTTCAAAGATGTGCCCATGGCTCAAAAAGGTGCGTTCTTGCGGGGATTTCGATAGTCACTCATGTAGCTCTGGTTACAAACTTATACCAGGGTGATCCCGAATGAAACTCCTCCACATCGACTCCAGCGTGCTCGGCCCCCACTCCGTCTCCCGGCAGGTCTCGGCCGCCATCGTCGACCGTCTCAGGCAGGCGACGCCATCGCTGGACATCGTCTATCGCGACCTGACGCAGAGCCCGCTCGCCCATCTCTCCGGCTCGCATCTGGCGGCCGCGCAAGGCGCGCCTGCGCCGGCGGAACTCGGCCCCGACCTCGCCGCCAGCAAGGCCGCGCTGGACGAGTTTCTTGCAGCGGACATCGTCGTGATCGGCGCGCCCATGTACAATTTCACGATTCCGAGCCAGCTCAAGGCCTGGATCGACCGGGTCCTGGTGGCGGGGAAGACGTTCAGCTACGGAGCCAACGGCCCGCAGGGCCTTGCCGGCGGCAAGCGCGTGATCTTCGCGATCTCGCGCGGGGGCTATTACGGCGCCGGCTCGCCCGCCGCGTCGCTGGAGCACCTCGAAAGCTATCTGCGGGGCGTGTTCGGCTTCATGGGCATCCATCACCCCGAATTCATCAGCGCCGACGGAATCCAGGTCGGGCCGGAGCATCGCGAGAAGTCGCTTGCAACCGCGCTTCAGGCGGCAACCAGCCTTCGCGCGGCCTGACGCAACGCGCACATCGTCAGCCGCCGCAACTCGGTCGCGGCGGCTGATCGAGCGGTGCGCGATCGGCGAAGCTAAAACCAGGCGCCCTGAATGCCGAGGATGACGGCGACGAGCGAGACGAACAGGCCGATGCCGGCAAAAAGAGCGACCCCGATGAACTCGGAGGTGTCGGAACGCTTGGCGGGAACGGTGGTATTTTCAGTGTAAATACGCGGTGCTGAAATCGGGGAAATAATACGAGCTGCCTTTGGCATATCGGGCTCCCTTGAAAATGAGTCTTCGTGACCCCTGCCCGTAAAAGGGTCTTGGCAGCCAAAGCGAAGGTTCAAAGCCTCACGCAACGTTCAGAAAATACAGCTCGCGAGAGGTGGGGATCAGCCGGCGCAACCGCTTTGCGTGCGCCGACCGATTCAATTTTCACTTCAATTGATCAGCCGCGATAGATCGGCGCACCGCTCGGCGAGGCGACCGCACCGCCGTCGACGAAGATTTCCTGGCCCTGCACATGCGCGGAATCGTCTGAGGCCAGGAACAGCACTGTCTTCGCGACGTGATCTGTTTCGCCGATGCGCCCCAGAGGCGTCGTCAGCGCGATCCGCTTCTCAAACGCCTTCTCGGCTTCGGGCGTCGCGGTCGCAGGTCCCCAGATCGGCGTGCGGATCGCACCGGGCGCGACCACGTTGACGCGAATGCCGCGCGGCGACAGTTCTGATGCCATGATCCGCGCCATCGCCCGCACGCCGGCCTTGGCGGCGCCATACGCCGAATAGCCGGGAATGCCGAGCACGGAGATCACCGAGCCGTTGAGGATGATCGAGGCGTTGTCGTTGAGATAAGGCAACGCGGAATGAACGGTGAAGAACACGCTGGTCAGATTGGTGCTGATGACCTTCTCGAAGACCTCCAGCGTGGCCGACCCCAGCGGCGTGCCGCCGGCGATACCGGCATTGGCGAACACGATGTCGAACTTGCCGAATTTTTCCGCGCCCTTCTTGATCGCAGCTTCGGTCGCGGCAATGTCGGTGGCGTCGGCGGCCAGCGCGAGCCCGTTCGGCCCGAGCTCCTTCGCGGCCGCCTCGAGCGTCTCCTTGTTGCGCCCGGTGATCACCACCTTGGCGCCCTCGGCCACGAACAGCTTTGCCGTCGCCAGTCCAATGCCGCTATTGCCGCCGGTGATCAGGGCCGTCTTGTTCTTCAGTCTCACGTTCGCCTCCAGTGGTTGCATCATAAAACTATGATTGCCATCTAGGGCATATGGTTTTATGATGCAACCACACAAGCGCGTGATCGGCTCTGAGATCGGGCGATCGCGAAAGGACTAAGCAATGGTGAAACGAACGAGCTTCGAGGGCGATACCTGTCCGATCGCACGCTCGCTGGAAGCGATCGGCGACCGGTGGTCGCTGCTGATCATCCGCGAGGCGCTGTTCGGCCTGCGCCGCTTCGGCGAGTTTCAGAGCAAGCTAGGCATGGCCAAGAACATCTTGTCGGCACGGCTGCGCGCGCTGGTCGACCACGGCATCCTGACCACGGCCCCCGCCTCCGACGGCAGCGCCTATCAGGAGTATGTGCTGACGGAAAAGGGCCGCGGTACTTTCCCGATCCTGGTAGCACTGCGGCAATGGAGCGAGGCCTTCGACGATCGGCCGTCGGAGATCGCGACGATTTTGGTCGATCGCGAGAAAGGCCGCCCGGTGAAGAAGCTCGAACTGCGCGCGGAGGACGGGCGACTGCTCGCGCAAGCCGATACCACGCTGAAGCCGCGGCCTGCGCCGCGCCGACGGTCGGCGGGATAGCGGCGCGTTATCTCTCCAACGTCGTCCTGGCGAAAGCCAGGACCCATTAGCCCAACGAGCAGTTTGGCGAAGACGTGTCACCCGGAATTCCCACCGCGCTCAGGTCGATAGACCTCGCGGTATGGGTCCTGGCTTTCGCCAGGACGACTCCGGAGAGAGAGCGAACGAGACCGATTCCGCTCGGTCTTCCCGGATACGACAGCCCGCGCTTGCTCCGCAGTTGACCCACTTTCATCGAAGGCGGGTCGGCCTGTAGCCGAGCGTCCGAACTCGCAATGACGGCGTGGCGGGACTTGTACAAGACATCGACAGCGTCAAAGATGGCGAGGTCCCACCAAAGTGGCACCACCATGCCCCTGCTCGCCATCGTCTATTTTTCCATCTCCGGCACCACCGAGAAGCTGGCGCATGCGGTTGCGCGCGGAGCGGATGGCAAGGCGCAAGTCACCCTATGCCGCATCACCGGCGGCGACATCGTATCAGGCCGCTTCCAGAATGAGAGCTTACTGGAAACGATCGATCGCGCCGACGCAGTTGCGTTTGGCAGCCCGACCTACATGGGCGGACCAGCTGCTCAATTCAAAGCGTTTGCCGACGCTTCAAGTGATCGATGGAGCCGGCAGCAATGGGCCAACAAGATCGCAGCCGGGTTCACGACGGGCGCCTGCGCAGGCGGCGATCAACTCCACACGCTGACCTACTTTTCCATTCTGGCCGCGCAGCACGGCATGCTCTGGTGCGGACTGGATATTCCGGGTGGGGAGGACCCGAGCGGCCGCAATCGCTTAGGCAGCCAGCTTGGCCTTGCGACGCATCTGGTCGACAGCAGCTTGCCCCAGAGCGACCTCACCACGGCCGAATATCTCGGCCAGCGATTGGCCAAAATGGCAAGCCGCAACGGCTAACCGCACCGTCGTTGGAGCAGCACATCGCCCTCTTCACGACAGCCTGCGCTTGCTCCGCAGCCGCAGATGCTCGTCGGCTTCCAGCTTGGTCATGCCCAGGAGATAATGCAGCACGTCGAGCTTGTGCCGCTCGGCAAGCTTGCGCAATGCCCCGACCTGCTCGGCGATGAAGGCGACCGCCTCCTCGACGCCGCCCTCCCCCGGTTCCTCGTGACGCGAGCCTCCAGCCGCGCGCGATGCGGCGCCCGCCCGTTTCTTTCCTGGCTTAGTCACCAGCCCCCACCCGAATCCATGCCCCGCAGAAACATTACGCCGACATCGGCCGCAACTCAAAGGTGGTGTTTTACAACTTTCTCGATATGAAACTTTTCCCATCTGGATGGCTTTCAACACCCCTCGATTTGACAGCGAGGGCCTCACCACCCATGTTCGGGACGAAAGGGCCGACCCGAATCTCATCGAATTCGGCCCCAAATTTCCCCATAAGTTACTGGAACTACATGAATATCGTCATTGTGGAGTCGCCGGCGAAAGCCAAGACGATCAACAAGTATTTGGGCTCGTCCTACGAGGTTCTGGCCTCGTTTGGCCATGTCCGCGACTTGCCCGCGAAGAACGGCTCCGTCGATCCCGACGCCAATTTCAAGATGATCTGGGAGGTCGACCCCAAGGCGGCCGGCCGGCTCAACGACATTGCCAAGTCCCTCAAGAACGCCGATCGCCTGATTCTGGCGACCGACCCTGATCGCGAGGGCGAGGCCATCTCCTGGCACGTGCTGGAGGTCCTGAAAGAGAAGCGCGCGCTCAAGGACCACAAGATCGAACGCGTGGTGTTCAACGCCATCACCAAGCAGGCGGTCACGGACGCCATGAAGCATCCGCGCCAGATCGACGGTGCGCTGGTCGACGCCTATATGGCGCGCCGCGCGCTGGACTATCTGGTCGGCTTCACCCTCTCCCCCGTGCTGTGGCGCAAGCTGCCGGGCGCCCGCTCGGCGGGCCGCGTGCAGTCGGTCGCGCTGCGGCTGGTCTGCGACCGCGAGCTCGAGATCGAAAAGTTCGTTGCGCGCGAATACTGGTCGCTGATCGCGACCCTGCTGACGCCGCGCGGCGACGCCTTTGAGGCACGTCTCGTCGGCGCCGACGGCAAGAAGATCCAGCGCCTCGACATCGGCACCGGCGCGGAAGCCGAGGACTTCAAGAAGGCGCTGGAAGCCGCCAGCTACGCCGTGACCGCGGTCGATGCCAAGCCGGCCCGGCGCAATCCGCAGGCGCCCTTCACCACCTCGACGCTGCAACAGGAAGCCAGCCGCAAATACGGCTTCGCGCCGGCGCACACCATGCGCATCGCGCAGCGGCTCTATGAGGGCATCGACATCGGCGGCGAGACCACCGGACTCATTACTTATATGCGGACCGACGGCGTGCAGATCGATCCGTCCGCGATCACCCAGGCACGCAAGGTGATCGGCGAGGATTACGGCAACGCCTATGTGCCGGACGCGCCGCGCCAGTACCAGGCCAAGGCCAAGAACGCCCAGGAAGCCCACGAAGCGATCCGGCCGACCGACATGTCGCGCCGTCCCGACAGCATGAGCCGCAAGCTCGAGTCCGATCAGGCGAGGCTCTATGAACTGATCTGGAAGCGCACCATCGCGAGCCAGATGGAATCGGCCGAGCTGGAACGCACCACGGTCGACATCACCGCGAAGGTCGGCGGCCGCACGCTGGACCTGCGCGCCACCGGCCAGGTCGTCAAGTTCGACGGCTTCCTCGCACTTTATCAGGAAGGCCGCGACGACGAGGAGGACGAGGACTCCCGCCGCCTGCCCGCGATGAGCCCCAACGACGCGCTGAAGCGGCAGTCGCTCGCCGTCACCCAGCACTTCACCGAGCCGCCGCCTCGCTTCTCCGAAGCCTCGCTGGTCAAGCGCATGGAAGAGCTCGGGATCGGCCGGCCCTCGACCTATGCCTCGATCCTCCAGGTCCTCAAGGACCGCGGCTACGTCAAGCTCGAGAAGAAGCGCCTGCACGGCGAGGACAAGGGCCGCGTCGTGGTCGCTTTCCTCGAAAGCTTCTTTGCCCGCTACGTCGAATACGACTTCACCGCCAATCTGGAAGAGCAGCTCGACCGCATCTCCAACAACGAGATCTCCTGGCAGCAGGTGCTGAAGGATTTCTGGACCGGCTTCATCGGCGCGGTCGACGAGATCAAGGATCTGCGCGTAGCCCAGGTGCTCGACGTGCTCGACGACATGCTGGGGCAGCACATCTATCCGCCCCGCACCGATGGCGGCGACATCAGGCAATGCCCGAGCTGCGGCAACGGACGGCTCAATCTCAAGGCCGGCAAGTTCGGCGCCTTCGTCGGCTGCTCGAACTATCCGGAATGCCGCTACACCCGTCAGCTCGCCGCCGACGGCGAGGCGACGGCCGACCGCTCTCTCGGCCAGGACCCTGATACGGGTCGCGATGTCTGGGTCAAGGCCGGCCGGTTCGGCCCCTACATCCAGCTCGGCGAGCAGAAGGATTATGCGGAGGGCGAGAAGCCGAAGCGCGCAGGCATTCCGAAGGGGACTTCCCCTGGAGATGTCGAGCTCGAGCTTGCGCTCAAGCTGCTGTCGCTGCCGCGCGAGATCGGCAAGCATCCGGAAACCGGTGAGCCGATCACCGCAGGTCTCGGCCGCTTCGGCCCGTTCGTGAAACACGAGAAGACCTACGCGAGCCTGGAGGCCGGCGACGAAGTGTTCGACATCGGCATCAACCGCGCCGTGACGCTGATCGCGGAGAAGATCGCCAAGGGCCCGAGCCGCCGCTTCGGCGCCGATCCCGGCAAGGCGATCGGCGATCATCCCACCCTCGGCACCGTCACGGTGAAGGGCGGCCGCTACGGCGCCTATGTCACGGCGGGCGGCGTCAATGCGACGATCCCGAGCGACATCGAGAAAGATGCCATCACGCTGCCGCAGGCGATCGCGCTGATCGACGAGCGCGCGGCCAAGGGCGGCGGCAAGAAACCGAAGAAGGCGGCGAAGCCGGCCAAGGCCAAGAAGGCTGCGGCGAAGGCCGCCGACGGCGACGACGCCGCGCCAAAAACCAAAAAGCCGGCCGCGAAGAAGGCGGCCAAACCCAAATCCGAATCCACCAGCAAGGCGCGCGCCGCCGTGTCGTCGACGGCCAAAACGTCGCCGACCAAGGCAGCTGGCGCCAAAGCTCCGGCCAAGAAAAGTGCCGGCACCAAATAGAGGTTAAGTGAAACGCAAGAATGACCGTGGCTTTCCCGACAGGGCAGCCATCGTCGCCTTCATTAAGGCAAATCCTGGCAAGGTCGGAACCCGCGAAATTGCACGCGAGTTTGGCCTGAAGAACGCCGACCGCATCGAGCTCAAGCGCATGCTGCGCGAGCTCGCCGACGACGGGCTCGTCAAGAAAAAGCGCCATGCGATTTCAGAGCCGGACAGCCTGCCGCCGACGCTGGTCGCCGACATCACCGGGCGCGACGCCGACGGCGAGCTGGTCGCCTCCCCGACCGAATGGGACGAGGTCGAAAGCGGCGAACCGCCAAAGATCCTCATCACGATGCCGCGCCGGCCCAAGCCCGGCACCGCGGCCGGCGTCGGCGATCGCGCGCTGCTGCGGGTCGAGCGCTCCGATGAGACCGAAGGCCCGGCCTATCGCGGCCACATCATCAAGGTCTTCGACAAGACCAAGAGCCGCATCCTCGGCGTCTTCCGCAGCCTGCCCGAAGGCGGCGGACGGATCATCCCCGTCGACAAGAAGTCCGCCGACCGCGAGCTGAACATCGCCCCGACCGAGACGCACGGCGCGCAGGACGGCGATCTCGTCAGCGTCGACATCATCCGCTCGCGCGGCTTTGGGCTGGCATCGGGCCGCGTCAAGGAGAAGCTCGGCTCGGTCAAGTCGGAGAAGGCGATCAGCCTGATCGCGATCTACGCGCACGACATCCCGCTGCAATTCCGCCCCGCGGCGGAGCGCGAGGCCGAAGCGGCGGAGCCGGCCACTTTGAAGGGGCGCGAGGACTGGCGCGACGTGCCGCTCGTCACCATCGATCCGCCGGATGCCAAGGATCACGACGACGCGGTGCACGCGCAGCCGGATCCTGATCCCAACAACAAGGGCGGCTTCATCGTCGATGTCGCCATCGCCGATGTGAGCTTCTACGTGCGGCCGGGCACCGCGCTCGACCGCGACGCGCTCGATCGCGGCAACTCGGTCTATTTCCCCGATCGCGTCGTGCCGATGCTGCCGGAGCGCATCTCCAACAATCTGTGCTCGCTGGTGCCGGGCGAGCCGCGCGGCGCGCTCGCAGTGCGGATGATCATCGGCCCCGACGGGCGGAAACGCTCGCACAGCTTCCATCGCATCCTGATGCGCTCCGCAGCCAAGTTGAACTATGCCCAGGCGCAGGCCGCGATCGACGGCCGGCCGGACGACACCACGGGCCCCCTGCTCGATCCGATCCTGCGGCCGCTCTATGCCGCCTATGCCTGCGTCAAGCGCGCACGAGACGAACGCGATCCGCTCAATCTCGACCTGCCCGAGCGCAAGATCCTGTTGAAGAGCGACGGCACCGTCGACCGCGTCGTCGTCCCCGACAGGCTCGACGCGCACAAGCTGATCGAGGAGTTCATGATCCTCGCCAATGTCGCGGCAGCCGAGATGCTCGAGAAGAAGTCGCTGCCGCTGATCTACCGCGTGCATGACGAGCCGACCCTGGAAAAGGTCCACGCGCTTGCGGAATTCCTGGAGACGCTGGACGTTCCGTTCGCGAAAGGCGGCGCGCTGCGCCCCGCTCTGTTCAACCGCGTACTGGCGCAGCTCGAAGGCCACGACCACTTTCCGCTGGTGAGCGAGGTCGTGCTGCGCGCCCAGGCGCAGGCCGAATATTCCTCGGAGAACTACGGTCATTTCGGCCTGAACCTGCGCCGCTATGCGCATTTCACCTCGCCGATCCGCCGCTATGCCGATCTCGTCGTGCACCGTGCGCTGGTTCGCGCGCTCGGGCTCGGCGAAGGCGCGCTGCCCGACACCGAGACGCCGGAAACCTTAAGCGAGGTCGCAGCCCACATCTCGGTCACCGAGCGGCGCGCGATGAAAGCGGAGCGCGAGACCGTCGACCGCCTGATCGCGCACCATCTCGCCGACCGCATCGGTTCGAGCTTCCAGGGCCGCGTCTCCGGCGTCACGCGCGCCGGCCTGTTCGTCAAGCTCGCCGAGACCGGCGCCGACGGCCTGATCCCGATCCGCTCCCTCGGCACGGAATATTTCAACTATGACGAGGGCCGCCATGCCCTGGTCGGCACGCGCAGCGGCACCATGCATCAGCTCGGTGACGTCGTTGACGTCCGCTTGATTGAAGCAGCCCCCATCGCAGGCGCGCTACGCTTCGAGCTGCTGTCGTCATCGTCCGGCGAGACCGCGCCGCGGGGCCGCAGGTCATCCGGTCCGCAGCGCCGCCCCTCGTTCAAGGCGCACCCCGGGCGCAGTCCCGACAAGAAGCGCAAGCCGGACAAGCCGAAGAAACCCGGCAAGGGCAAAAAGGCCAAGGGAAAAAGCAAGGGCAAGGGCCAGAAGGGCAAGGCATGGTGAGCGCAGCCCCGAAGATCTGGACGCGCGAGACCGGCCTCGTCGAGAAGCGTGACGTCTTTGCTGCGATGAGGCGCGGCTTTCGCGGCCGCTGCCCGCGCTGCGGCGAGGGAAAGCTGTTCCGCGCCTTCCTGAAGACCGCGGACAATTGCTCGGTCTGCGGCCTCGATTTCACGCCGCATCGCGCCGACGATTTGCCCGCCTATCTCGTCATCGTCATCGTCGGGCACATCGTGGTGCCGGCTATTCTGTGGATCGAGACCAACTACACCACGCCGGTCTGGATCAGCTTCGCGGCCTATCTGCCCTTCACCTTCGTCGCCTCGCTCGCCCTGCTGCAGCCGGTGAAGGGAGCCGTGGTAGGATTGCAATGGGCTCTGCGCATGCATGGGTTTGACGAGAACCCGACCGATGGTATTCCGCCGGTGTAAGCAAAATAAGCAAAAGTGGTTTGGGTGAGGACATGACGGATACGGCGCAGGCAGAAAAGGCGAAGATCCACGAGGGCAAGGAAGCCGACCATCATCCCTATTTCCGCCCGCGGGATGCGGCGACACTGATCCTGGTCGATCGCAGCGGCACAACTCCAAAAGTCCTGGTCGGCAAGCGCCACGACAACGTGGTGTTCATGCCCGGAAAGTTCGTCTTCCCCGGCGGCCGTGTCGACAAGGACGATTATCGCGTGCCGTGCGCGGCGCCGGTCACCGCCGAGTTGGAAGCCAATCTCGCCAAGGGCAGTCCGAAGACGCCGGCCTCGCGCGCGAAGTCGCTCGCGGTTGCCGCGATCCGCGAGGCCTGCGAGGAAACGGGTCTCTGCCTGGGACGCAAGGCGGAGATGAAGGCCAAGCTCGAAGGCCCCTGGAAGCCGTTCGCGGATGCGGGACTGTTGCCCGATCCCTCCAGCCTGTTCCTGATCGCGCGCGCGATCACCCCGCCCGGCCGCGTCAAGCGGTTCGACACGCGCTTCTTCACGGCGGACGCCTCCGCGATCGCTCATCGCGTCGACGGCGTGATCCATGCCGATGCCGAGCTGGTCGAACTGGTCTGGGTCGAGCTCGGCTCGAAGCCACTCGCCGACCTGCATCCGATGACGCGCAACGTGCTCAACGAGCTCGACGCGCGCCTTGCCACCGGCCCGCTCCGCCATGATGCGCCGGTGCCGTTCTTCCATTTCTACGGCGGCAAGATGCAGAAGGATATTTTGAGCTGACTGGCCGCGCGGGCCCACGTCTCTCCTCCGTCATTCCGGGGCGCGCGAAGCGCGAACCCGGAATCCATTCATCACCGTCCTTGCTGCTCGATGATTCCGGGTTCGCCGCTACGCGGCGCCCCGGAATGACGGGAATGTGCTGAGCGGCCACTCAAAAACAAAATAATCTTCCCGCCTCCCCCGATGGCGGAGTTCCAGGGCATGCCTATGTCTTCCGGAACGACACCAAGAACGGACACCGGGCGATGGCACAACGGCAACTCAAGCTTGGCGCGTTCATGCGCCCGATCAGCATCCACACCGGCGCCTGGCGCTATCCCGGGGCCTGGCCGGACGCCAATTTCAACTTCGGCCACATCAAGACGCTGATCCAGAAGCTCGAGGCCGGCAAGTTCGACGCCTTCTTCATGGCCGATCACCTCGCCGTCTTGAACATGCCGGTCAATGCGCTCAAGCGCAGCCACACGGTCACCTCGTTCGAACCTTTCACGCTGTTGTCGGCGCTCTCCGCCGTCACCGAGCGGATCGGCCTGATCGCGACGGGCTCGACCACATTCGACGAGCCCTATCACGTCGCGCGGCGCTTCGCCTCGCTCGACCATCTCAGCGGCGGCCGTGCGGGCTGGAACATCGTCACCACATCGAACCCGGATGCGGCGCTGAATTTCGGTCTCGACGACCACATGGAGCACGCCGAGCGCTACAAGCGCGCCCGCGAGTTCTACGACGTCGTCACCGGCCTGTGGGATTCCTTCGCCGACGACGCCTTCGTGCGCGACGTCGAAAGCGGCGTGTTCGTCGATCCCGCCAAGATGCATGTGCTCGACCACCAAGGCAAATATTTGAAAGTGCGCGGTCCCCTCAACATCGCCCGGCCGGTCCAGGGCTGGCCGGTGATTGTGCAGGCTGGCGCCTCCGAGGACGGCCGGCAGCTCGCCGCCGAGACCGCGGAAGCCGTCTTCACCGGCGGCGGCAGCCTTGCCGACAGCCAAAAGCTTTATGCCGACGTCAAGGGCCGCATGGCGAAGATCGGCCGCGACCCTGAGCACCTCAAGATCCTGCCCGGCGCCTTCGTCGTGGTCGGCGACAGCGTCAACGAGGCCAGGGAGAAGCGCGCGCTGCTCGACAGCCGCGTGCACTACGACAGCGCCATCGCCTCGCTTTCGGTCGTTCTCGGCACCGATGCCTCCGGCTTCGATCCGGATGGACCGCTTCCCGAAATCCCCGAGACCAATGCCAGCAAGAGCGGCCGGCAGCGCATGGTCGACCTCGCCGCCCGCGACAAGCTCACCGTGCGCCAGCTCGCCCAGCGCGTCGGCGGCTATGGCGGGCTGTCCTTCGTCGGCACGGCCAAAACCATCGCCGACCAGATGGAGGAATGGCTGGTCGGGCGCGGCTCCGACGGCTTCAACATCATGTTCCCGTTCCTGCCCGCCGGCCTCGACGATTTCGTCGACAAGGTGGTCCCGGAGCTGCAGCGCCGCGGGATTTTCCGGAAAGAGTACGAAGGGCCCACTTTGAGAGAGAATCTGGGCCTGCCCCGGCCTAAAAACCGGTTCTTCGAGGCGTAATCGGGCCGATTTGAGCGGTTTCCGACCCCTAAAATCTTGACATCAAGCCGTTTCTGGCTAGGTTGCCGGCCAACGCGGGCCATTTGGCCGGCTCCAGATTCCCTTCATTCCTGAGGTTCTGAACATGGCCAAAGCGGTCACCATCAAGGTCAAGCTCGTGTCCTCGGCCGACACCGGCTTCTACTACGTCGCCAAGAAGAATTCGCGCACCATGACCGACAAGCTGGTCAAGAAGAAGTACGACCCCGTCGCGCGCAAGCACGTCGAATTCCGCGAAGCCAAGATCAAGTAAGCAAGATCGCGGAACGTAGAAGACTTTCGCGGGGCCCTTTCGGGCCCCGTTTCATTTTGCGCCCAGCCTCTCGGGTGCCGGACGCGCTGCGGCCGTTACCCGGCCATCCATCGTCGCTGCAACCACGGGCTCAGCCCGAGCACGCCGAGGTGACCAAGCGGCAGTTCGACGACGTTCTTCGTAGGCAGGTATCGACGCGCCCTCTCCGCTAACGCCTGGCTGCGGGCTCGCGGAACGAGACGGTCAAAACGTCCAACGACAATCCGGCTATCCCGGTGGACACTGTGGATCGAATCGATCGGGTTGAGATTCCTGAGCGCGATAGAGAAATCATTCCGCGAAAATCCCATGCGCACCGCATCGCGCTGGACCGTACGCGCAGCCGGGCTCGACCATATCATGAGGTCCCCCCTGTCAGCCGACGCGAAGCTCCAGAGCGGTACGCCGAGCGCTGCAGCGACAAGCGTCGCCGGAACTGTCCCCATGCTGTAGCCCACGACGGCCCGCGGCAGGTCATGCAAACGTGCACGCCGAACCGCAATGTCGACCATGTCGCCGATGCGAGCCGCACAGATCAGGGGATTTGGGCAGACCACATCGTCTGGCAGGCGGTAACAGGCGGCGAACGCGGAGTTCGGAATTAATCCGACCTTCTGCGCCAGCCCAAACCCCGTTCGCCACGGCAGGAAGTAGATCGGCCCTGTCCGGGCGCTGCCTTCCAGAATTGCGAACTGGTCCACCGGCCCGCGTTCACCGATAACTGACTTGTCGGTCCGCCGACGCTGTACGTGCGAGCGCTCCAATCTGCCAGATCGCCGAGAGCGCCACGACCACATAGATCACGCGGGATGCTGCCGACGATGTCGCGGTCTCTGCCGCGCCGTTGCCGAAGATGGCACTCACGAGATCAAAGTCGAAAAGTCCGACCAGGCCCCAGTTCACACCGCCGACGATAACCAGAAGCAAAGAGATGATGTTGACTGCGCGCATTATTGACCTCCGAGCTAAAAAACACGCGCAGTCAAAGCACCCGGCCAGCCACCGTTCCTGAGAACACCAACGCGCATTAACTTGGATCAAGCAAGAACCTGGATCAAAGGACCTGCTTCAGCGGTCTTGCCTCGGCCATTTTGTTCCTGCTGACGATGATCGCGGGTGGGCTGGATGTGATCATTCCCCACAATGCAGTGCTCGCGTTGTTCGGAACGGCAACAGCGTTCGGCGGATTCGGTCTCGTCATTGCCGCCACTGTGCTCGTGATCTTCGACGCGTCCTACAGCCAGCGCCAGCTCGACACCGAATTGCTGGACGTGCCTGATCTTGCAAACAAGACCGGACAGAAGCCCGGCAAGGTTGCGCGTCAGCAGCCTCGGAATATCGCCAAGGTGCGCGACTGACCAGCTGACCTCAGATTGGCAAGCCCAAAAACCTCGCCGATCTGTTGGCCACGATGCCGGCTCTCGCGTGTCGACAGGAATATCCTCTCAACCCCCGGTTGCTCGGCGCAAAATGTATGTTACCGTGCACTTGCCGGGCAGAATGTCCGTCCCGGCTTTGGAAGGACATGGTCATGAGATTCTCATCAAGCCTTGTCGTGCCTTCAGCCGTCGCTGCCTTGTCAACAATCTTGCTGTGCGCGCCGGCAGCGTCGCAAATCCCAACCGGCTCCGCCGCCACGATTCCCCCTGTCACGGTCGACGCGCCGAAACAGGTGGCAAGGCCGCACGTGCTGGTGCGGGGTGCAAACACAATTGCGCCGCGTCGGACTGCGCCAACAGCTCAAACGTCAGCCGCGCGCACGCCTTCTTACGCGCCGGGTTCTGTGATGGGGAGAATTGCCAGCCTGGAGAAAGTCGCCAGCAGCTGCAACGGTGGCTGTGCATCGAGCTTTCCGAAAGGCAAGGAGCCTTGGATCGGATGTAGCGAGTCGGGCGGCCAACTAGACTACGGACCCTTCTCACCAACCTGCCGAGACACCATCACCCACACATCTTACCTGGGTTGCGTCGAAACAAAGACGTTCTTGGGCGAAGGCCGCAACAAGGCCCACTGGTTGTGCAGCAGCCTGGCCGCCGGCAACAGGTTTAAGGTCGCCGATCTCAAGCGGTCAGGACGCACGCGTTAGTTCATACCGCTGGCGTAGCGAACAACGAGCCGCCAGCCTGCCCAAAAGCTGGCGGCTTTTCATTTTGCCTTGCTGCAGTACCGCTGCGCTCATTGCATCGAATTTGATCTCCCTCAATCTTGCTTGCCGATTTTTCCCATAGCCTCAGTTGGGTTCCGCGCAAGCGGGGGAGGAACGATGCTCGTAAGAAAGCAACAAATTGTGCCTCAACGGCCAAGCTCGAGCGAATTGAATGCGCTCGCCGGGCACGCTGTGTTTTGCAGCGAATTCAAATATCGACGCGGCACCGAGATCTTCGGAGAGGCGGAGCCGATCCAATATCTTTACCAGGTCAAGAGCGGGGCGGTTCGAAGCTATAAATTGTTGGCCGACGGTCGGCGGCAGATTATGGCCTTTCATCTGCCGGGTGACATCTTCGGCGTCGAGAACGGTGCAGTTCACCGATTTACCGCCGAGGCGATTGTGGAAACGATTGTCCGCCTGACCGACCGCCAGAATGTCGCCGAGCACGAGCGTGGCAGTGCGACCGTGACCAACAACGTGCTCAGGCTCGTCACCGGCAGCCTTCAACATGCCGAAACTCACATGCTGTTACTCGGGAGGAAAACGGCAATCGAGAAGGTCGCGGCTTTCTTGATCGAGATGGACGTCCGCTTGACTGCGGCCGGAATTATGAGCCTCCCCATGAACCGTCGCGATATCGCCGACTATTTGGGGCTGACGCTGGAGACGGTGTCACGTGCTCTGTCACAACTCAGGGATCGTGACATTCTCAGCTTCATCGGGCAGTCCCAGCGACAAATCATATTGCGGGATCGAGCAAAATTGACCGAGTTCGATCAATGAGCGGAATTGATGCATTTGGCCCGGGACAGACCAAGTGTGACCCACCTCGCAGAGCGCCGTGACCGGTTTCAATATCTCCAGCGGGATCGTTGCATGAACCTGGTCCATTCCCGTGAAGAGCCATTTGCCGTTGCTGGATCCGCTGCGCTTCGCCGCCGCCCTCGGCGTCGCCATGTTTCACCAGATGTTCTGGTCCTGGGCTTGGACCTCGATCGGCGTCCCGGGTTTCGAGCGCACCGTCGCCGCCGATGTTCTCTACCCGTCCGCCGCGCCCTACACATGGTTCGGCTGGGTCGGCGTTGAAATCTTCTTTGTCATTTCCGGTTTCGTCATCGCGAATTCCGCGAGCACATCTTCGCCGGGCGAGTTTCTCCTTGGCCGCGCGCTCAGGATTTATCCGGCGGTCTGGGTTTGCGCCACCGCGACCTTCCTCGTTCTGCTCCTCTTCGGAAGCGGACCCGCATCCGAATTCATTCTGCCCTATATCCACGCCATGCTGATGGTCCCGAAGGGCGTCACAGGCCAATGGCTTGACGAGGTCTACTGGACGCTGGCCGCCGAGACGGCATTTTATGGTCTCGTGTTCTGCGCGATGCTCACGAAGAGGATCACCCTGCGGCACCTGGCCTGGGGGCTCACCATCTACAGCGCAATCTTCAATGCCGTCGCGCTGCTCGTGCTGTCTTGCACGACGCCGTCCGACTTGCCTTATCTGGTCATTCTCATGTTCCGGGTGCCGTGCGCGGCGTTCCTGCTGACGCATGGCTGCTTCTTTGCGCTGGGGATCTGGCTGTTCATCTCCGCGAACAGACAATTGACGGTGCTCGAACAGATCGCAATTGCCATCACGTGCCTTTCGGGCGCGGCGGAAATCTGCTTCTTTGCCTCGTTTTTCTTGACGTCCATCCCCGCCATCGCGGATCAATCAGCCCTAGTGCCGATCATGGTGTGGGCGGCTGCGGTGCTCCTCATTGCCCTCGCCGCGAACCGGCACCGGCGCTCGGCGGGCATCGCGTCCCCCAAGACGCCAGCCTATCTGAGAACGCTCGGACTGATCACCTATCCGCTCTATCTCACGCACAACGTCATTGGCACCGCGATCATTCGGGCTCTGGTCGATGCCGGGCTGGATGCCACCTCGGCCGTCTGGATCGCGCTGGGCCTGCTTGTTCTGGTCTGCTGGGCTATTTGCGCGAAGATCGAGCCCGCCGTCAGAGGCGCGCTGATGCAAACTCTTTCGTATTTCGGAAAGCTGCCGGAAAGGCAGCCGGCATCGCGCCGCCCGGCACTGGCGCGGGGACTGCGACTGTACCCCGCACGTTCCCTCTCCCGTCCCGGACGCGCTGCAGCGTGAAACGCTGCTGCGCAGAGCCGACCCCAAACAAGTCCCGTGCTAAACTTGCGCCTCCGCTTTCGCACCTTGGCCATTTCGAACCAAACGGGGCTCCGTCCCGGCCAACAGCCTTTGTATGTTCGCACGATGGCGGATGATCACGTAGAGGCCGCCTCCGATCACCAGCAACCGGTACGGGAATGGGTGCTCGACCGCGCAGACAAGAACGATTGCCGTCAACGCCGCGAGCATCGAGCTCAAGGAAACGATCCGGGTGATAGCCAGCACGAAGCCAAAGGCGGCTGCAGCCCCCAATCCAACGGGCCAGGACATCGCCAGCAACACACCGAGTCCGGCGGCAGCCGACTTGCCGCCCGTGAAGTTCAGCCAGATCGATCGGCTATGTCCCAACAGCACGGCAATTCCAGCCAGACAAACAGCCCACGGCACCCACAGCTGCAGATCAGACGCTGTCGGCGGCGTGGCTAATTCTGCATAGAGCCAAGGACAGAACGAGCGCGCGACGATGATGGCCCCCACGCCCTTCAGCACATCGCCGACGAGCACGAACAAGGCAGGCCCTTTGCCGAGAGTGCGCAAGACATTCGTTGCCCCGGTGGACTTGGAGCCATGCCTTCGGATGTCGATACCCCTGAGCAGTTTCCCCGCCAGATAGCCCGTGGGGACCGAGCCGAGGAGATAGGCCATCAACAACCCAACCGCGCCCGCTGTCCAAAAAGCCATGGGTTTTAGGTCCAGTTTCCTGAACGCTGTTTTATCCCCGACTTCGTCTGACCGCTATGGGTCACAAGTGGCCGATCACGGCCCGGGACTGCGACTGTACCCCGCACGTTCCCTCTCCCGTCCCGGACGCGCTGCTGCGTGAAACGCTGCTGCGCAGAGCCGGGACCCAGAGAGCGACACAGCACGCTGCAGAGACGTGGGCCCCGGCTCTGCAGCGCACCGCTGAAGAAGCGCTGCGCTGCGTCCGGGGCACACGAGAGCTGGGCTAGGCGGCTCCTCAAGCTGTCGCGTCTGCCAAACGCGCAGGAGACATCACCGAGGTCGAATGGTTTCACGAAGCGTGTCGTGATACGAAACAGCATCTAGCCGGGATGGCCTCGCCGACATGAGAAGAATCCATAAATCCGTTTGTCTTCCCAATGATGTGGGCCGAGTCATCGTCTACGCGTGGAACCCAGGCTCTGAGCAAGACGAAAATTTGGTCTGTATTGAACCGGACGAGCGAATGAGGTGGAAGGCGACGCTTCCAACCAAGGACGCAGGCGATTGCTTCGTGGATATAGAACTTGAAGGTGATGTGATCCGAGCCAATAGCTGGAGCTGTTACACCGTTTGGCTCGATCCCCTGACGGGTGAGACAGTGCGAACACACTTCAGTAAGTAACGGGCAGCTCCCTTGATCGGATGCCCGCTGAATGATCCGCCGCGATGGAGACGAAGGCGTGCGCTTCCGCCCTGCCTAGGGCGTGTACCCATTAAGCGGCCGCCCGCCAGATGTCCGGTTTACCGCCAACATCGGCCGCAGACCTGAAGGCCTTCGAGGTCGCAGATGGGCCATAGCACAAAGTCGCTGCGCTCCAGCCCGCTGCGCGGGAGCAAGGCCCGATAGGCCGGTAGTCGGTCGAGAAGATCCCAATAGCCGTTGGAGAGCTCC
>NZ_JBEPRI010000008.1:0-374589 GCF_040548265.1 Bradyrhizobium sp. F1.13.3
ATCGAATACGACCATCTCTGGATGGGGCGTGACAACGCCGGCTTCGCAGGCGTGGTTACTCCTGGAGGGTTTGTCCTCACCGGCGGTGGGATCAGTCAGGATGTGGACATGGTCACGCTTCGGTTGAACTACCGCTTCGGTGGATACGGCGCACCGGTCGCGGCCAGATATTGATGGCACCCACCTTGGCAAACCAAAAGCCCCGGCACGCCGGGGCTTTTTCGTGGTCGATCGCGTCAAACTGGTCACATTCGTGAAGCAAGCAATCCGAGCCGCTGAGCTATGGTGACCAGCTGTGCCAGAGACCGCACGTTCATCTTCTCCGTCACTCGATGACGATGTGCCTTGATTGTCCGCTCCATCGCTCCCAATTCAGACGCGATCGGCCTGTTGAGTCGCCCGCGCACGACAACCTCGAATACTTGACGTTCACGTGCAGTCAGTGTCGCCAGCATCGCCTGCATCTGCTGCAGCGCCGTCCGCGACGAGCGTCGCTCAATTCTTCGGTGCAAACGCTTCGGTCGCCGCCTTCATGGCAGACTCGCCCATGCTTCTGGTTTGTTCGGTGAGCAATCGCATTTGGGCCTGGAAGAAATCAGACTGGATCTCAAGGGCGTCCTTCATGTCCTTGGCCTGCATGAGCTTGTCGCCGAGGTCGAACGTCGCGGTGACGTTGCGCTGCATGTAGCCGCAGAACTCCTTAGCGCCGCTTGCAATCGGCAGCTTCGAGGCACTTAAGCCCATTTCCAGCTGCTCGAAATAATCGGCGTTGGCCTTGCGCAAGCGAAGAAGCGTATCGGCGAGCATGGTGCGGATACCCGCTGCGGATGGATTGCTATCGGCCATGGTGTCATTCCTCCTTGTTACGCAGCAAGTCCCCCGAACCACGCACCAAAATAGCCGGCGTAGAGCGCGGGCATTTCAAGATTCATCGAATGTCCGATACCGGGCACCACGACGAGGCGACAGTCTGGCATTGCCGCGGCCATCGCATGAAGATCGGCGGGGGGGATCCAGCCGTCCCGTTCGCCCCACAATACCAGATGCGAATGCCCGATCTCCGGCATGCGGCTCTCCAATTCCCGGCTCTCCCGCTCGCGCGTGAGATTGACGGGTGTCCCGATCCAGATGCCTTCGGAGACGCCGAAGCTTTGTTCGATGATCCGCTCGAACAGCGCCTGGATGTCCGCGCCCCCTGGACGGAATTGCGGGACCTTATTCGGCGCCATGCTTTCTGGGATAAACAGGGATGAGGCCGCGGTCGCCATCACCGAACGGGTCAACTCTTTGCTCGCCATCATGGCTCGGAACAGTCCGATCTGATCGGTATTGAAGGCCATCCCGAGCGGCGTGACCGGATCAAGCGCGAACACCCGTCCGAAACGGCGCGGTTGCATCAGCAGCATACGGGCCGCAATGATGCCGCCGGTCGAATGCGTTGCAAGATGGCAATAGTTGATATCCAGGGTGTCGAGCGCAGCCAGCATGTCCTTTGCGTGCTGCAGCATCGTGTAGTTGGTGTAGTCAACCGTAGGCTTCGGCCGGTCGCTGTCGCCGCAACCACGCCAGTCGATGCCGATGACGCGAAGACCAGAAGGAAACAGCGGGGCAGCGAGCTCGATCCAGTCCTTGCTGGCGAGATTGCCGTGGATGAAGACGACGGTGACGTCGCCTCGTCCCCACTCTCGCCAGCCCAGCTGGACTTCGCCTGCCTGCACTCTCGGCATCAACCGGCCCTACTTGTTTAGGCCAGCGGTAGGCGCGGCCCCGGGCGGTGTCGGAGCCACCGGCAAGGCCGAGACCACCGCCCCCTTGAGCATGCGGTCGGTCCCGAGCGGCGATGACGTGTCGACGCTTCCCCGCGTCACGAAATCTACGACATCGGACGAGTATTCGACCGGATTGTCTGTGTGAATGAAATGCCCGCTCTCCGGATAGATCTTGAGGATCGGCCGATTGCCCGCATTGGTCATGCGCGTCATGAACGGCGTGATGGCGTCGCGTCCGAGGTCTGTCAGCCCGTTGAATGCCGGCGTCGGGATGAACGGCTCCTTGTCGCCGAATGCGAGGAAGATCGGCGCCTTGATCTGCGTGAGCCGCTCGTACAGGTTCTTCGGATCATCCTGCTGGAGCTCCGCGCCGATCGTGTAGATGTCGTAGATAAAGATGTTGCACCACTGCTCCAGCTCCTTCGGATTGCCTTTGGTCAGCCCGACGCGCTGCTCGGTGTGGAGGCGGGCATATTCGCTGTCGCTGAAGAAATAGCCGCTTTTGGCAGCCGACACCGCGCCGGTCTCCGGGTCACGCTTCTTGAAGTAGAAGAAGTCACGAATATTCTGCTCGTCACGCGCCTTCTCCGCGGCAAGGATCCCCGTCTGGTCCCAGGTCGCCCTCCACTTGCCGAAGTCATGATCGAAGGCCGGGTCGAACAGTGGCGCCTTCTTGCCCTTTGAAATGGTGATCTCGCGGGGATATTCCTCAAGACCGGACGGCGCCTCCAGCGCCAGGCCCTGCACTGCATCCGGCCAGGTCAGGGCATAACCCATCACGAACTGACCGCCGAGCGAATGGCCGAGGTAGTAAGCCTTCCTGACGCCGAGCTGGTTGACGACGAGGTCGTAGATGACCTCGCGCATGTCCTGCATCGTGCGCGCCGGACTCTTGTCGAGATTGCCGGGCCCGGACATGCCGTAATGCGGCAGATCGGGCACGATCACGCGAAGACCGCTGCGCAGCGCATACTGCATGATGTTGCCGTAGTGACCGCCGAAAGCGCCTTTGCCATGGATGACGACGAGGACCTTCGGATCCTTGTCCGTGCCGGCATATTCATCCATGTAGCCGATCTGCCAGGAATTACCGCCCTTGTCTTTGGCATTGGCGTATTTGACCGGATAGGGGTAAGTCACGAACTCCTTCCAGAACGACTTTTTGGGGTCGATGTTCTCTGCGACGCCGGGCACCCGATAATTCTTGTCAATGAATTTCTGCGCGCGGTCGAGGCTCGCCACATCATCCATGAACGCAACGAACTTCGGGTCATTCTTGCGCTGGTTGATGATCGGAAACACACCATAATGGGCGACCGGGCTTTCCTGAGCAATAAGGTCTGCACCAGGCACGCGATCGACTGCCTTCTGAGCCAACTTGAAGTTCAGCCACAGGTCATTGGTGATGTGCATCACCAGCGTCCGCGCCTGGATGCGGCCGAGATAAGGGTTGATGTTGTGCGTTTCGCCGACACGGTTGCGCCAGACAAGGTCGACCGCATCGTAAAGCTTGGCACGGTTGACGACGTTCAACGCCGCCTTTTCGTTCGGGGGGTCCCAATAGAAGATTTCGGGCTGGACGGCGCCCCAATTCTGGGTCGTACGGAAGGCAAAATCATAGCCGGTCATGCCGAGGATCGACCAGCCGAACGCCACGCCCGGCATCGGATGCTTCTCTTTGGCTAGCTTGTAATAATCACCCTTCGTGTCCTGCCACACCGGATCGGATTCGATCGCTGCCGTCATCATCTGGAATGTCCAGTTGCCGACCGGATCTTCGCCATCCGATTGCGTGGTGCCGCCGATCGGCATCATTGCGCCGATATATTCGGGATGCATCACGCCCCAGACATAGGTCTGCGTGCCGCCCATGGAAACGCCGGACACCAGCGCAACGCGCGCGACCTTCAGCCCGTCACGCAGCATCCGGTAGTTGGCCTGGACCATGTCATAGTAGCTGTACTGCGGAAATTTTACGCCGAGACCGTCCGAAGGTTTACTGGCGCCCCAGGTCCCAAGCGGATCGACCATGATGACATAGTAGCGATCCGTATCGATCGGCCGGCCCGGGCCGATAATTGGCACGGTGCCTGACAAGGCTGCTCCTTTGACCCACTGCTCGTACATGTCAGTGGAGTCGCCGGAATAGTATGAGTTGATGACAACGGCATTGGTGATCTCACCGGCGGCGTTGCGGCGCGGCGTACCGACCGCGATATAGGCCGTGTGCAGTTTCCCGGCGCCAAGCGATTCCAGGGTGACACCGCCCTCCCCGCCATTCTCCCACTTCGAGGGATCGGCGAGATCGTACTTGCCGCCAAGTCGGAAATTCGCGATCTCATAGGTCTTCTTCAGCCCGTCATGCTGCATCTGCGATGAGCGGCGCGTGAAGGGCTGCGCGACCGCGAGCGATGTCCCGATCAACAGCAACAGCAGGCTGATGAGATATCGCCGCATGACATGTCTCCCGATCATGGCGAATTCCTCCGGCAGGCTTTGATTTTTGCCGAAAGCTAGGAGCGGACGCGGCGCGACCTTTGATCTAGCGCAAGGGAATTCGAACTGCCCGCGCGAGAATTTTGAGAACAAATGACATGCCGGGTCGCCGCGATGCCTTTCCTCACCCACGGCTCCTACCGGATTCGGTATGAGCTCGACGGTCCTGCGACGGCGCCGGCCTACGTGCTGGTCAATGGACTGACTCAATATTCCGAACTGTGGACCGCTTATCGCGACGCGCTCATCGCACGGGGCTTTCGCGTGGCGACATTCGATCTGCTCGGCCAGGGCGCCTCCGACAAGCCCACGCTTTTCATCAATCAGAATCAGGACGACCACGTCCTTGCGCTGCATCGCTTGATCGAGATGCTCGGTGAAGGACCGGTCTTCCTCAGTGGAATTAGCTTCGGCGGCCTGATCGCGCTGCGCTACGCGATCGAGCATGGGGCGCGCCTCTCGGGTCTGGTGCCCATGAGTTGCTTTGCCGAGCTTTCGCCTCAACTTCTCCTGATCGGCAACGCACTGCGCACCGGTCTAATTCTCGGTGGAACCAACTATCTCCAGGATCTGCTGCTGCCGATGAATCTGTCCGATGAATGGTTGAAGCCGCTGTTGGACAAGCTCGACGGGGTCAAGCGGCAGGGCTGGCTGGTCAATGACCTTTACGCGTTGCAGAACCTGATGGAGTCGTTCCTCGACTTCCAGCCGCTGACGCCGCAACTCGCCTCCATCGCCGTCCCAACCATGATCCTAAACGGGGAGTTCGACTTCCTGACGCCGCGCGCCCTCCACGAGACCCTGCGAGTCGAGATCCCCAACAGCGCACTCGTGATCATCCCGGGCGCGTATCACGCTTTCACGTTGGAAAAGGGTGCACTCACAGCCGACCTGCTCGCGCGCTTCGCCGATGACGTGCTGGCCGGGCGCTGGCAGGGTAACAAGGCGGTCTGGATTGCACCGGAAGATCCTGGCGGTGAGCTCAGTCCATTTCCCGCCGGCTACGACCATCTGCGCGCCATTCCCGTCCAGAAGACGCTGGCATGAGCGGACTTCTCGGACCACTCGACTCCGAAGGCCGCGTGCCGCCCCGCCAGCAGACCCGCATCGCCGCTTTCCTGATCTCGGCCCATGGCGCTCTCGCAAGACAGTTCGCCCTCGCCCTGCCGGCTAAGTTCGAGGCCGGCTGGCAGACAGAATTGAACGCTCAGTTCTACCGCGAAAGCGAGATCGTCTCGCTTTTGATGCGGGCAACCGCATGGGTGCCGGATCTCGCCCTGGGTTACATGGCCGTGTCTTGGGAGGCCGCCTGGCTTCCGACGCCGAACGAAGGCATTGCCGATCGCTCTCTCTGGCAAGCAGTCCATCTTGCCACGCTCGCGCATGCCGTCCACGCCGCAATCCGGCCAGCGGCGTTGCTACCGGTCGAGGCAAACGCGAATGACCCCTTCGTGATCGCGTTGCGCCGCATCGAGTTCGAGAGCGGGCGTCTGTTGCAGGCACAAATCCTGTTCCTGAAAGGTCCCGACCTATTACCCTTCCGCGACACCGTCAGTACAGTCCTGGAATGCCGACACACCGAACTGCGCAAGCTCTGGCACGACACGCTCGCGAGCCTGGGAATCGTCCGCGAATGATGCGGAGCCTTGACGCAGATCAAGGCACCGCGACTTCCGCCCTCCAGCATTCATTGACCGTCCTGCACGCGCCGACCGGAGCTCTCCCTCATGAAGGCCATTTCCCTCGAAGAAGCCGTCGCAATGATCCCGGCCGGCGCGAGTGTCATGGTCGGCGGGTTCATGGGTGTCGGAACACCAGAGCGCCTGCTCGACGAGG
The DNA here is from genome assembly GCF_040548265.1 of Bradyrhizobium sp. F1.13.3. Classification (NCBI taxonomy): domain Bacteria; kingdom Pseudomonadati; phylum Pseudomonadota; class Alphaproteobacteria; order Hyphomicrobiales; family Nitrobacteraceae; genus Bradyrhizobium; species Bradyrhizobium sp. F1.13.3. Next base: position 6,102 of record NZ_JBEPRI010000008.1, read on the forward strand.
TGGTTCGGCAGAAGAAGAGCGGCCTGTCGCTGATCTGCAATGACGCGGCGATCCCCGGCAAGGGCGTCGGCAAGCTGTTCGACGCTGCGCTGGTCGCGCGGTTGACCGCAACGCATATCGGCCTCAATCCGAAAGCACAGCAGCAAATGTTGGCGAACCAGATCGTCGTCGATCTGGTACCCCAGGGAACCTTCGTCGAGCGCATTCGTGCGGGTGGATGCGGGCTGGGTGGAGTTTTGACGCCAACCGGCGTCGGCACGCTGGTTGCGCAGGGCAAGCGCGAGATCGAAGTCGACGGAAAGCCTTTTCTGCTTGAGACAGCCTTGCGTGCACAGTTTGCGCTGGTGCACGCCTTCCTTGCCGACTACCTCGGCAACTTGGCGTACGCGCTGACCTCGCGCAACTTCAATCCAGTCATGGCGATGGCCGCCGACACCGTGATCGTCACGGCTGAGAACATCGTGCCTGTCGGCGTGATCGCGCCCGACCACGTCGTGACGCCGGCGCCGCTGGTCGACTACCTCATTACAAACGGGTGACGGCATGGATCCGCAGACCATCATCGCCCGGCGCGTCGCCAAGGAACTTCGGAGCGGCGACCTCGTCAATCTCGGCATCGGTATCCCGACGCTGGTCGCAAACTACGTGCCAACGGACTTGAAAGTGTTCTTCCAGTCAGAAAACGGTCTGATCGGAACGGGGCCCATCCCCGAGCAAGGCCTGGCGCATCCAACGCTAACGGACGCAGGGGGGCGCCCGATCAGTGCGCTGCCCGGGGCCTCCACCTTCGACAGCGCGATGTCTTTCGGACTGATCCGTGGCGGCCATGTCGACGTCACGGTGCTTGGCGGCCTTCAAGTCGATGCCCATGGCCATCTGGCCAACTGGATGATCCCGGGCAAGATGGTTCCTGGCATGGGCGGCGCCATGGATCTCGTCAGCGGCGCCAAGCGGGTCATCGTCGCCATGCAGCACGCAGCAAAGGGCAAGTCGAAGATTGTTGCGAAGTGCAGCTTGCCGCTGACCTCGGCGCGGCCGGTGAATCTGGTCGTCACCGACTTGGCTGTGATCGGCTTTGCCGACGGCAGGGCGACGCTTCTTGAGACCGCGCCGGGCGTCACGATCGGCGAAGTGATGGCTGCGACGGAAGCCGACCTCCTCGTCGGCGACCATGTTCCGGAGATGATGATCTGAAGGTGAAGGACATGCGGATATTCGGCGATTTCAATGAGATAAGATCCGCGGTCGGCACCGAGATCGGCGCCAGCGACTGGATCGAGGTGACGCAGGACCGGATCAACAAGTTTGCGGAAGCGACCTGCGATGAACAGTGGATCCACGTCGATCAGGAGCGCGCGAGGGCAGAAATGCCCGGGGGCACCACCATCGCCCACGGCATGTTGTCCCTGGCGCTGGCGCCGATGTTCATCCGCTCTGTGATGGGGTTGAAAGGCCTCCGCAACACCCTGAACTACGGCGCCGACAGGATCAGGTACCTTTCGCCGGTCCCGGCGGGATCGAAGCTGCGCGGCCGCGTCAGCGTTGCTGAGACGGAGGACGTGCCTCCCGATGGGCTGCGCGTGAACTATCATCTGGTCATCGAGATCGAAGGCGGCAAACGACCGGCCTGCGTCGCCGAGTTGATCGCCCTGCACTATCGTTGAGTCGCGTTCCCGTCCTCATCAATCGATGATGTGATAACCGCCATCAATATAGAGAACGCTTCCCGTAATGAGCTTGGCGCCGTCGAGTGCGAGAAATGCCGTGGCGTTGCCGACGTCGTCAATGCTGACGAGACTGCGCGCCGGCGCCTTGGATTGCGCCTTGTCCATCAGTTCGTCGAAGTCGGGAATGCCTGATGCCGCTCGCGTGGCCAGCGGTCCGGGCGAGATCGCGTGCACGCGGATTCCCCTCGGACCCAGCTCGGCGGCGATGTAGCGCACCGAGGCCTCGAGCGCTGCCTTGGCTACGCCCATGACATTGTAGTTCTCGACCACCATCTGGCTGCCATAATAGGTCATGGTAAACATGGTGCCGCCGTTTTTCATCAGCGGCTCGGCAAGATGAGCCATGCGCATGAAGGACCAGCAAGAGACCTCCATCGTCTTCAGGAAACCGTCGCGGCCGACGTCCACCACACGTCCGTGCAAGGCTTCCTTCGGTGAGAAGGCGATCGAATGCAGCAGGAAATCGAGTTGGCCCCAGTCCCTCTCGATCCGGGCAAACACGTCTTCAGTCTGGCCCTCCGTCATGACGTCGAGGGGCATGAAAATAGACGCCTCAAGTGCCTGCGCAAGAGGCTCGACGTGCTTCTTCGCGCGCTCGTTCAGGTAGGTGACGGCGACATCCGCGCCGAGGGCGCGAAAGGCCTTGGCGCACCCCCATGCGATCGACTGGTCGTTGGCGATGCCTACGACGAGGCCTTTTTTCCCCTTCAGGGCAATCTTGGAATCTGGAAACACTGGAATCATGATGCCCTCTCCTGCCTTTGATTGTTCGTTGTTCTCTTCATCAGCAGCGCCAGTGTGTGCTGCGCGATCATCAGCTCCTCGTCGGTCGGAACCACATAGACTGGGATGCGACTGTCGGAGCCCGAGATCAGCTGTGCGTCGCGCAAATTCTCGGCGGCGCTGAGGGTGACGCCGAGCCACGCGAGCTGGCGAACGACATGCGCGCGAATTGTTGCGGAATTTTCGCCGATACCGGCTGTAAAGACAAACGCGTCCAGCCCCTGCAGCGCCGCGGCAAGCATCCCGGCATTGAGGCCGATGCGATAGCTGAAATATTCAATCGCCAGTCTAGCTCTCGGATCCTCACTGCTCTCCAGCTCCCGCATATCGTTGCTGACGCCGGATAACCCTTTCAAGCCGCAATCGCGGTAAAGGAAGTTCTGGACGTTGGAGGCTGACATCCCCTTCTCGGAAATGAGATAGAGCACGACCCCGGGGTCGACCTGACCAGGGCGGGTTCCCATCGGAAGCCCATCGAGAGCGGTGAAGCCCATGGTGCTTTCGACGCTTTGTCCCGCGCTGAGAGCGCACATCGAGGCGCCGCTTCCGAGGTGAGCGACGATCACCCGACCATTCGCGATTTTCGGCGCGACCTTTGGCAAGGTCTTCGCAATGTATTCGTAGGAGAGACCGTGAAAGCCGTAGCGGCGCACGCCCTCAGCATAGAGCTGATGCGGGATCGCATAGTGATCGGCGACCGCGCTGTGCGTACGATGAAATGCCGTATCGAAACAGGCGACCTGCGGAAGCTCCGGGAAATTGGCCAGGATCGATCGGATCGGGGCCAGATTATGCGGTTGATGCAACGGCGCGAGCGAGATGAACCGCTCCAGCCGGGTCACCACACCATGGTCGACTAGAATCGGCCGGTCGTAGTCCGGGCCGCCGTGAACGACGCGATGACCGACCGCGATCGGGTGAATGCGCATCTCGTCCCGCAACCAGGCGCCGGCGATGTCCATCGCGGCCGGAACATCGGGCACCGCCTCGATCGGATAGGCGCGATCCGCAAGCGGATCGCCGGTGGAGCCACTCGCACGCAGACGCGGGCGGCTGCCGATCCCATCCATCTGCCCTTTCAGCTGTCGCCGCAATATTCCGTCACCCTCGATCGAGTAGACCTGGAACTTGACGCTGGAGGAGCCGGCATTGACCACAAGGATGGTGTCCATGGCGTTCACGCGGCAATCGTTGGAGCACGCCGGCGCCGGGCATGGGCATACAGCGCTGCGACCGCGCACGAGGCCATCCGCGCGCGCGCCGAATCCGCGCGTGACGTCAGGACGACCGGGACCCGGGCTCCGAGCACGATGCCCGCGCCGTCCGCCTTGGCGAAATAGGCGAGATTCTTTGCCAGCATGTTGCCGGCCTCCAGGTCGGGAACGACGAGGATCTGCGCGCGACCGGCGACCTCGGACCTGATCCCCTTGATCCGCGCCGCCTCCACGTCGATCGCGTTGTCGAAAGCCAGAGGTCCGTCGAGGATCCCTCCGGTGATCTGCCCGCGGTCCGCCATCTTGCAGAGTGCTGCCGCCTCGATCGTAGACGGAATTTTCGAGGTGACGGTTTCAACCGCTGACAGGATTGCCACGCGCGGCGATTTGCCGAACCCAGCTTCCACATACAGATCAATCGCGTTCTGGATGATGTCGCGTTTGGCGTCCAGATCAGGGAAGATGTTGATGGCCGCGTCCGTCACGAAGATGGTCTCGGCATAGGCCGGCACGTCCATCACGAAGACATGGCTGATACGGCGGTCGGTGCGCAGGCCTCCGGCCTTCGCGGTGACCGCGCGCATCAACTCGTCCGTATGCAAGCTGCCCTTCATCAACAGCTCACCTCGGCCGGCGTGGATCAGCTCTACCGCCTTTGCAGCGGCTTCGTCGCTATGTGCTGCGTCAACAAGCTCGAAGGCCGCGATGTCGAGACCATGCCTGGCGGCCGTATCCCGGATCTTCCTTTCAGGTCCGACCAGGAGTGGCCGGATAATGCCGGCCTGTGCACTATCGACAGCGCCGCGCAATGAGCTTTCATCGCACGGATGCACAACGATGGTTGGGGCCGGCGGCACGGCCTGCGCGGCCGCGATCAAGCGGTCGTATTTGCTCGGGGACTGTGCCTGCGACGTGTCGGCCGACATGAGCCGGTTCCTTCCAGACAGTGTTACGATGCCTTCGCCTTGGGGTCGAAAGGGGCAACGTTCGAGGCCCTCCCCGACGTTTCGGCGTCGAGACCGAACAGCTGTGCGACACGCTGCAGGCGGCTGGCGCGCTCGCCTGTGATGTCCTCGCTGGCCGACAGCACCTCGCTCATCGTCGTGAAAGCCGCGCGACGTTGATTGACATCGTCGGGAAGCAACTTCGGGATAACGGCCAGCGCCGCCTCGCGATCGAGCAGCAGCATGAAGAACTGCTCGCGAACCAGCATCTTAAACTCGGCAAGCGTTAATCGCGCTCCGCTGTCGTCGCGACGAGCCTGACGCAACGCCTCGATGCTGCGTTCATCCACCATTCCTCTCGCCGAGCCGATATAAAGCAGGGCACGGATGGCCGCCTCGCGAAGCCCCCCTTCGCCAATCCTGGATCGGAGCTCGGCGATCCGTTTGTCGAGCATGGCACGGTGTTCGGCCGTCATCTCGCGCCGGTGCGACGGTTCAGCTTTCGGATCTATGCCGACCGCCGCCTGTAGCGCCGGCGAGCCGTAGACGTTGAGGAAGATCGCCTCGCTCATCGCTTCCTGCGAATCGCGCCAGCTGTCCAGCGCATGAACGATCTGCTTGGAGACCTGCTCCTGAAATGCCAGGAACGGATTGTCGTTCGAAACCGGCTTGCGGCTCTCTTCTAGCCCTTCCGCTGCCGACTTCACTGCTTTCATCCACGGATTTTGGCTGCTGAACGCCTCATACTGCGTCCGTAGCGGATGCAGATTGCGCATCATCTCCGCCGTCTGCGGCGCCACCATGCCCTTGATCCAGGGCTGCACGAACTTGCGGTAGGCGGCAAGATTGAGCTCCGAGACGCGTTTTGCCGCGGCAAAGCGCCGCTCGTCCTCAGGCGAATTGCCACCCATGGCCCGAATATCGTCTAGCGTCCGGGCCTCACAGCGCATCACCCACTGGCCCACAACGAGATCGGAACTAGTGGTTTCTTCGTCCTTGGCTTCGAACGTCGCTTCGTAAAGGCCGGGCGGGAGTACATCGATCAGATCGATGTTGCTGGAAAATTCAGCATGCTCCTTCTTGGCGACGCCACCTGAAACGAAGATGCCGAGATGGCCGACGTTCTCGTGAACTGTATAGACGATCGTCTGCCCATAGGCCCTGATGTCATCCACATCGGCATAGCATTCGAGGATCCAACCCAGCGCCTGCTGTGGCGGAGTGATGTTGTCGCCCTTGGAGCAGAACACCACGATCGGCGAACTGATGTTGCGCAGATCTACCTTCTGCCCGTCGGACATGGTGATATTGCCGGCGGCCAAGTTGTTGCCGACGAAGAGTTCGTCGACAATGAACTGGATCTCCTCGGCGTTGAGATTGACGTGCCCACCCCACCAGCGCTCGAACTCGAGGTAGCGATCGGCTTCGGTATCGACCTTCGAATAGACATTGTACTGCTTGGTCCAGAGCGTGTTCGAGGGGTTCTGGCCTTCGAAATTCTGGACCAGCCAGGCACCATCGAACTTCCCGCCGCCGAGATCGCTAACGAGTGCAGTTAGCCAGCTTCCGCCCAGCAGGCCGCCCGAATATCGCATCGGATTTTTGCCATGCACGCCCGCCCAGTACGCGAGAGGCGCACCGGCGATGATCAGCGGCCCGAACAGTTCGGGCCGCACCGAAGCCAGGATCATGACCGCCCAGCCGGCCTGACAATTGCCGATGACGCAGGGTTTCCCGTCAGCTTCCGGGTGACGACTGATCACTTTTTCGATGAACAATGCCTCGGCACGCGCGATACGCTCGATCGTCTGGCCCGGCACCGGCTCCGGCAGGAAGCCGATGAAGTAGCAGGGATGCCCCGCCTTCATCGCGACGCCGATCTCGCTGTCGGCCTTGAACCCGCCGATGCCTGGACCGTGCCCGGCGCGTGGATCAATCACGATGAACGGCCGCCGCGTGAAATCGATCTCGACGCCGGCTGGCGGGACGATGCGGACAAGCGCGTAATTGACGGGTTCGTCCAGCTTGCGGCCATCGATGATCAGTTCGGCCGCATATTGCAGAACGTGTGGCGCGGTTTGGGCGACGTGCTCCCGATATTGGTCGCCGCGCCGGCGCATCACATCGAGGAAGAGTATGCTCCGTTGCCCAGCATCGACCATGTATTCAACCGCCGAGGCGACGAGGCCGGACATCGGACCACCGGGCAATCCAGGTACTTCCATCTGCATGCTCCGACCTTAGTGTCGTGTGAACGCATCCAAAGCCTGCCGCAGCCGCAGGCCTTTGATATAGGTCAATGCTTGACGGCCGGTACGCCGGCGTAGTCGTGTCACGTCCGTCATCCCGCCCGAATGTGTCGAGTTGACTGCCGAGATTCAGGCCGCCCGCCTTTTGCGGTGCCCTTGATACAGATCAAACCGGCACCCGACCGCTCCGTTCATAGACGAGCCTCAGGCCGATGTGTTTTCCGGCTTCCGAACCGAGACCTCGCATGTCGGACATCGCTAAATACAGCGTGATGGAGCGCTTGCGGGACGGCAGCACGGCCCGAATCCGAGCGCTGCGGCCGGCCGACGCGGCCGCTGTCCTCGACGCGCTGGATCAGACCAGCGACAAGGAACGCGCCTTCTTCATGGATGTCGACTTTAGAAATCACGTCGCGCTAGTGTCCGAAGTCGGGCAGCCCGGGGCGGTTCACTTGCGAGCGCGCCGGTATCGACGGCCTGACGTTTCACGATCTGCGCGGCACGGCCGTGGTTCGCCTTGCGATCGCGGGCGCCAGCGTGCGTGATTCATGTCGCTGCCGTCTTCTCGTTCTGCTCAGAATCGCCGGAAACGTGTCCTGCGGGCTGGCCGACAATCGCCCCTCAGGCGACATACTTGAAGCGCGGGCCTCCGTGCAGTCCCTGGTGTGGACCTGACTCGATCGGCGCGCCGAGGACGTCCTTGATCGCCTGTTCAAGTTCGTCGCGCATCAGACCGATGGCGTCCTCGATTTGCCCGGGAGCGCCATCAAAGACGCCTTGCAATGCGCGCAGCAGCTTGGAATAGGCTGCGTCGCAAGCATCCGCCAATCCGACGACTTTCCCATCGAACTGCTGAAGCGGGGGGTCATCGACCATCTGGATGACGTCTCTCGCATCATCAATGGCGATGGTTTGCGCGGGATCAAAGCTGAATTTGAGTGGAGATGCCGGATCCGGCATGATCTTCATCCCCTTCGCCAGTTCCTCGAATCTGTAATAATGGGCAACGCCGGTTGCGCTGGCCGGCGAGGTCGGCGTGCCCTCCCCTTGCTCCACGATCGTGTTGATTGCCACCACGGCACTATCGACGTCGGTGACGGCTACCGCTGCGAGTGGCCCGGCCACCTGCCTGCCGGGGTTTCCCGTGAAGATGGAATTACCTTGCCGCACGATCTCGGCGCGGATCGCTGCATAGAACTGTCCAATCGTCCTGATCTGCGGCGGGAACCCAAATAGTACGGCTTTGACCGGAATCTTCAGGGGAGTCTCCGGCTCTTCGATCACCATGAAGGTCTGCTCGACCAGATTCCTGGAATAGCGCTTGAGGTGCACCACCAAGCTCGACTCGATTCCCATCGGCAGATGGTCCGGATAGCTTGAGACGAATGATGCGTTCGCAATTTGCGGCACCCCGCCGATTGCATTGAGGATGTTGCAGCCGAAACCAAAGGGAGGCAAGAAGAAGGCCTTCGATATTCCGATGTCGCGACAGATGATCCTTTGCCTCGTCCGCGCAATCCGGTTCGGCAGACAGATGTATCTGTGCAAGCACATCATCTGCGAAGCCAGCAGCAGGCGATCAGCAGGGCTGTATTTTCTGCGTTGGGCGCATCGATGATTCAAGAACGTTCGTTGCAGGCATGGCTCGGAAGAGGTGGCAGCCGACGTGAGACTCAACGGGCCCCTTCCGATAGAAAACAAGGTGCAGCCGTACCGGCTGCTCGAATTGAACAGGAATCAATCTGGATCTCTGCGCGTTGAAGTTTCGACGGTTCTGCGCTGGCGTATGGATCGGTCCAATCCATCATGGGCAAGTTTGAGCTAGCTCCAGCTAATACGGTCCATGCTCACAGTGCGGACAACCACGCCTGCGCACCTTCGGCCCGCACTGGCCGATCGGCACCTGAGAATCGCTGGTTAATCGCAGACAAGACGAGGACTCGCTGCCCGCCAGCTTCCGCTTCTGGAGACGTGCTCCAGCTTGGGACGCCCCAGTGCTTTTCCAGATCCGACTTTCCGGTAGCCCTCTTTCGTCTGTCAATCGTCTGGTCGAGCCGTTACGGTTCCTATTCAATCGGAGAACGGAGCACTATGCGTTTGGCGGTACCATGGCGACCTTTTTTTGCGCGGACCTTCACCGCTGCGCTGGCCATTGCATGGTTGCTGGCGACCCCGTGTCAAAGTCGAGCGGCTGGTCCAACGCCGAAACGCATTCTGATGCTGCATTCATACGGTCTTCGCTTCCAGCCGTGGGCCGACTATTCCGAGGCCCTTCGCGCCGGAATAAGCCAACGTCCTTTCGTGACCTTTCAGGACCATTCGCTTCTGAATGCCCGGACGGCCAGCGACAAATCAGACGCAGCATTTGTCGACTACCTTCGTGCGCTCAACCATGATCAGCAGCCCGACCTTATCATCGCTATCGGCTCGCCCGCCGCGAATTTCGTGCAGGCGCACCGGACGGACCTTTTTCCGACAACCCCTATGCTCTTCACGTTGGTAGAGCGTCGCCGGGTGGACCTCGACAAGCTGACCGAATACGACACGGTGGTGGCGGTTGCCAACAACGACGTCGCTTTTTTTGATAACGTCGTGCGCGTCCTGCCCCAAACAAAGACCATCGCCATTGTTGTGGGAGCTTCGCCGGGCGAAACATTTTGGCGGAACGAATTGGCCAAATCCACCGCGCTGTTTGCCGACCGCGTGCAGTTTCGGTGGTACGATGAGCTTTCCTTTGAGGATATGCTCAAAGACGCGGCCAACCTCCCGCCACACAGCGCCATTTTTTGGCTTGGCTTGACTATCGATGCGGCGGGAGTGGCCTATGAAGGCAATAGCGCGTTCTCACGGCTTTTTGACGCCGCCAACGCACCGATCTTTTTCCACGATTCGATCTTTTTCGGTAAGGGCATCGTCGGCGGTCCAATGCAGGTCATTGCCGGGCAGGGCAAGAAGGCCGCGGAGGTCGCCCTCCGCATTCTTGACGGTGAAAGGGCCGGCGACATCAAGCCTACATTCGTCGTCCCGGCAGCGCCTATGTTCGACTGGCGACAAATGCAGCGCTGGGGAATTTCCGAGAGCCGTCTGCCGCCTGGCAGCACCATCTACTTCCGCGAGCCGTCGGTGTGGGACCGGTATTGGTGGCAGATCTCGTTGATCACCGGAGTTATACTTCTGCAAGGCGGGCTTATATCGACCCTGCTTCGCGAGCATCATCGACGTCATTTGGCGGAAGTGCAGTCCCGGCAACGCATGGCCGAACTGGCCCATGTTAATCGCTTCTCGACGGCTGGCGAACTGACCGCAACAATCGCGCACGAAATCAACCAGCCGCTCGGGTCCATTCTGACTAATGCCGAGACCGCGCAGTTAATCTTAAAATCTCAGAACCCTGACATTTCGGGGCTGGCCGAGATTGTTGACGATATCTTGCGGGATGACCGGCGCGCCAGCGAAGTCATCCGGAGGATGAGGAGCCTCCTTAAGAAGGCACCTTTCGAGCTGAAAAAACTGGATCTCAATGATCTTGTTCGTGAGACCATCGAATTTCTTTCGATGCTGGCCGTTGGACGAAAAGTGGAGCTGATTGGACAGATCATGCCGGAGGCGCTTCCGATCCTGGGCGACCGCATCCAACTTCAGCAAGTCATTCTGAACCTTGTCGTGAACGCGATCGAGGCGATGAAGGACACTCCTAGCGAAAGCCGCATCATCAGCATCCAGACCTCGCGCGCCGAGGGCTCTGCCGAGCTGTCCGTGTCGGATCGCGGATCGGGCATTCCAAAAGACCAATTAAAGGAAGTCTTCGAACCCTTCTTTACCAGCAAAGCGGAAGGCATGGGCATGGGCCTGTCCATCGCCCACACTATCGTTGAAGCGCACCAAGGGCTGATAGCCGCAAAAAATCGAGATCACGGCGGTGCAACGTTCACGATCAGACTTCCTCTGGTTTGATGGGGCAGGACGGTCGGATTCAACACAAAGGCCCCCCTTGCGGACGGCACTTAGATGCGCAAGGCTCCAGTTGCCGAATTCGATAACCATTGGACTGGCGTGAAATGAAACGCGAGGATTTATTGGCAAGGTTACAAAAGTTGGCCGTCGCGGCTGCTTTAGGGATGCTTGGATCCGAGTCGGTGATCACAGCAGTCTCCGCCCAATCATCGGCAAATTGCCGTGCCTACGCCGAGGACTACTCTCTGCGCTACTCGATGCACGCAAGGTCAAATTTCAGAATCGGGGGCCGTCGCGCTGGCGTTAGTACGTTGGCCGCCCATAGGTCCCGCGCCGCTCAACGGTCCACGCTCTTTGACAACGCCTATGCACGTTGCAAGCGCGGCCGATGGCCGTAATGGGCATCGGCACGGCAGTCGGTCCGGGGGACTCGGTGCAGCAGACTATTCTCTCTTCGAGCGAGCCAGGTGGAAGAACGAAAGTGAAGCCTAGTAGAGCCTTAGGCCCGCTACGCCCAACGCCAGATTGATGCCGAATACGCCCTCGACCGACAGCGGTTGCAGCGAGATCGTGCGGTTGGATCCTCCTATAGGCACATTAACGCCGAGTCCGATACCGAGCGACGCGTTTCCGCCTGCCCCTACGAAGGTCCCCTGCAACGCGCCTGGACCGATATGGCTCGTCGGCGCAAAGACTCTCCAGAATAATCTTCCCGCGCCGGTGACGCCTACATCCAAGCCAAGGCGAGTTATCCTGCCCCTATAGCGATACAGCAGATCTGCGATCCGGGCGAGGACGCCGACTGAAAGAGGGACACGACGGCGAAGATTCCGTGGCCCACCTGGTCAGCGAGCGTCGACAATGGGGGTCGATGATCTCGCTCTCAAGCGCGCCGTCTGGCGCTTGCTGCGCGGCATGATATGGAACGGCGCCGGCGGCTGGGTGATCTTGTCGTGGAAATTGAACTTCCCGCGCACGGTCTCGATGACCTTGAACCGGCGCGGATAGCGAGCCTTCCGGCATGTCCCACTCCAAACGGGCGCACCGCGCTCCCGAGGATGGCATTTCAGGGCAGGTGCACGCTATCGAGTTGATCTGACCACGGCAAGCCTACAGCACGGACAAGGGTAAATACCGATTTCGCGGCACACGTGGTGCGTTAACGTAACACGGACAGGTACCGACGCAGGAAGTCTATCATGGCTGCCAACACTGCTAACGGCCCGCTACTTCTAGTGAAGAAGCTCGGGGGCGTCATGCTGATCCTTCTCGGCATCATCGGCATTGCCGTTGGTCTTGAATATCGTACCACGGGATTCTCGACCGGAATAACTGGAGCGGGTATTGTAGCGCTTCTCTTGGGCATGGCGCTTCTCGCGCTCAAAATCATCCGTCGTAACGCCAGTTAGTCGGTCATCTTGTACCCGGTGTGGCGCCCCGCGATCCGCCATGATCGCCGCGACGCGTATCGCGTCGATATAACGGTCCGGGAGCAGAGCGACCGGTGGATCTCTCGAAGGGGAGGAAAAGGATGGATCAACGCCAAGTGGACGCGTCCGCGATCATGATCGCACTCACATTTTTTACAGCCCCCATGGCTGCTGCGATGCTCGGATATACCGCTCATTACCATTTTGGGCTGACTAGGCAGGAAATCCGCACCTTAGCGATAATCGGCGCAATCACCATTGCAATTGCTGTTGCCACGCTAATGGCGATCGATTTTTTCTATCGAAGGCTGCGCAAACCATGATCCATCCCATGAGGTTAGGCATCCCTGATCGCGCTGGTGATTTTGGTTCCCAGCCCAGTGAGACGGTTCGACGCCTGTGAACAGCCGCTTCACATTGGATTTGCCTGCGAACGGAACAGCACAAAGCAGCCCAGGCGGACAGCCACCCACCGAACTCGGGCATTCCGGACAACGGCGGAATCCCTTAGGGCGCTACGAGTTTCTTCCGAATGGCATAGCGGACTAGTTCGGCCGTGGAGGACATCCCTAGCTTGCGCATGGCCGATGCACGATGGGTCTCGACGGTCTTTACGCTCAACTGCAACAGGTCACTCATGGATCTGTTGGTGTGCCCTTCCGCAATCAACTGGACCACGCTCTGCTCGCGCGACGTTAGTAGGGTGTCTGACCTGCCCTGCTTGTTGAGCTGATAGTCGTGGAGCAGCTTCTCCACCAGAGCACTGGTGAAGTAGGGTCTGCCGTCGAGCAACGCTTCGATTGCGGAAATCAGATGCTTCTTAGCATCCGACTTGAACAAAAAGCCGCGGACGCCCGCCAGAATTGCTTCAGTCAGCAGTTCCTCGTCCTCATGCATCGTCAAGATCAGCACTTCCGTATGCAGATCGAGTGCCTTCAGCCGGCGGCTGACCTCCAAACCGTTCATGAGCGGCATCGAGTAATCGACGATCACGGCGTCCGATCTCGTCTCGACAGCCAAACTGACTGCTTGTTCACCGTTCGTCGCTTCGCCGGTGACAATCCAGTTGGATTGCGTTTCAACAATCGCGCGAAGTCCCGAACGTACGACCGCATGATCATCCGCAATCAAGATGCGTTTCATGGCGCCGTTCTCGATTCCGGCCGCACCCCTGGAGACGCTCAGTGCGGCAAGGTCAGACGATCATGCCGCTCATGGTTCTAAGCGCCATCCTGCAAAACCCTGAGCCTGCCACCGCGAATGTACCGACGTGGCGGTCCTCAAGAACATCATACGCAGTCATGCCTCGACCAGATGCGAACGAACAGCGTACCGAACCAAACCTGCGGCTGAGTTCACCTCCAGCTTGCGCATCGCGGCCGCTCGATGAGCTTCAGTCGTCTTGACGCTGAGGTTCAGGATCGCGCTAATGCCTTTGTTGCTGTAACCCTCCGCCACCAGTTTGACCACAAGCTGCTCGCGTGGCGTAAGCCTCCGGCGCCCATCTACGCCCTCGCCGCCGTGATCGAGCTCGTCTCGACAGCTTTCGCTGCAGAACCGCTTGTGCGCCAGAAGTGCGTCGACGGCCGCCAACAGCAATCTGTTGGCATCCGACTTCGCGAGAAACGCGCGGGCGCCTGCCTCAAACGCCTGCTGCGCCAGCAGACCCGACTTGTGGACCGTGAAGATCAACACCTCCGTCTGCAACGGATAATCCCTGATCCGCCGTGCGACCTCCACGCCGGTCATCCGCGGCATGGAGAAGTCGATGATGGCCACATGCGGCCGGCTTTCGATTGCCGCCGTCAATGCCTTGCTGCCGTCGTTCGCCTCGGCAACGACCTCCCAATCGGCCCGCTGTTCGAGCACCGCTCGCAAGCCCGATCGCACCGCTTCGTGATCATCCGCGATAAGAATGCGTTTCATGGCAGAGCACTCCAATGTCGTTACGCAGTAGCCACCCGCCACCGGTAACCCTTCTTCTTCTTCTCTCAGTGGGCCGCTGCGCGGACCCTCACGGAGGTCGTTGCCCTTCGCCGGCTATCCGCATTCGTCGCGAGCTCACGCGGAAGTACCGCGCGCAAGATGGTGCCGGGGCGCCGTGATGCCGGATCGGATCTGATGTCCAGCGTCCCTCCAATCTGCTCGAGCCTTGCCCTCATCGCCGGAATCCCGACGCCGATTGAAGTCGCCCTTGCTCGTTGCTTGCCGTAGTCTGCGCCAAACCCCCGCCCGTTGTCGCTGACCGTCAATCGAAATTGGTTATCGACCGCGTCGATGACGATGCTCACTTCTGTCGCTTGCGCATGGCGAAATATGTTCGTGAGCGCTTCCTGGACGATCCGCAGCAATGTCCGCTGCTTCTCGTACGGGAGACGATCGACCTCGGGCACGATCCTGCTCGTGACCCGCAATGAGGTCCGAACCGCAAATCCATCGGCGTAGTTTTCTATCGCGGCTTTAAGCTTGTCGACCGTCAGAGTTCGGGGGTGCAGCAGATACGAGAAGGCACGAATTTCTCTGAGGGCCTCGTCGATTGACGCATCGATGTCATCGCAAAGCCGTTCGGCGTCGACCGTATCGCTGATGCTTCGCCGGATCCGCATCAGGCCGAGGCTCGCGGCAATCAAATGCTGACAAGTTGAATCGTGGAGATCGGAAGCAATCCGTTGCTGGATTCCCTCGTGGATGGACGCCAAATCAAGGTCGACATGCGCGTCGTCCGATCCGTGGGTCGCGGCGTCGGGTGCGCTATTGTGCACGCGACGATGGCTCCCGATCAGCCGGTTCGCGCCACTGCCGGCCGGATCCACGACGGGAACAATCGTCGTTTCCATATTTTGCAGCGGGCCCGCAAATGCGAGACGGTGGCGAATCTTCACTTCCACTCCTTCTGCGAGACAGGCGCGGAGAGCTTCGCGGGTAGATCTGGCGTCGTCCCTGCTCATGCACTTGGACACGTCCATGTCCCGGACGTCGTCGGCCGAAATGCCAAGACGCGACTCGAAGGCCGGATTGATCCCCTCATAGACGAAGCGTCCGCCAGGCAAAGGGCGCACGACGAAAAGAAAATCCGGTGAATACATCCAGTACAGGCGGTCGCTGGCTTCTTCAAACCCGAGCGGCAACCACCCTGTACTGCTGGTTCGAACTGATTCGCGGTCGAGAAAGCTACGGAGCTTCACGGTACGCACTCACTTTGCTGCGGCAACATCCGACATTGCAGCTCAACATCGAGACGCGCCGTCCTGCGCGCGCGAGGCGTCCAGTTAATCAGAGTACGGACGCCCTTGCGGGCCCGCCGGATTATACACCGTCTGGTCGACTGTACCAGAGGTAGTAATTGTCATAGATTAAAATCGCGAATTCATGAGGTGGAACCTGGAGGTGATCGAATATGAAACTCGTTCCAGACTAGGCAGCACTGGATTCAAATGAAGTGCAACAGATGCTAAAGTATCGCAGAAAGCCTTCACGAACTGCTTGTGGCGACAACAGCTCCCCGATGCGCAATCAGCGGCTTCCGACTCGTGAAGTCGTTCTCGGGTACCGCCACGGCAATCCGACCGCACCTGCGTCCGTGCGCTACCGGGCTCCAACTCCGCTCGCGCTGGATTTCTCTTTCTTTCCCGCCTTCGCGCTCGGAGCGGGTTGTTGAGGCGGCGAAAGCACCAGCGGATGAGACGGCACCTGGAGGCGGTTAACGCCGACATCATCCCTCAGTGCATCGGTATCCAGGCGCTGGCTCCGGTCAGCAGAATCGCGGGGATCCGCGGAAGCCACGGAGGCGGCCGTTAGGCCAACGATGATTCCCACCAATACACACCCGCATCTCGTCATCTTCCCAGCCCTTCAAAACGCGAAATCAAGTCGGGGACCAACCCTGAGATCCCTGTACCGCCGCTCCGGAACGTTCGATGCTCGCGCCTCGTACAAGACACTGGTGGTGATCGACATGTTGCTGGCGAAACTATACCTCAGCCCGACGTCCGCTGAGTAGATCTGATCCTGTCGGCCCCTGTTAAGCCCGTCCGTGAACCAAAAGGCTTCGAACAATGGCGTGCTCACAATCGACCATTTCGGGTCCAGCTTGACTTCGATACCCAGCACCGCGTCAAAGCGCCAGCGGCGGGTTTCTGCAAGATCGGAAAACCGGTAGGTCAGGAGCAACAGTGGCGACAGCGTGACATTGTTCACGCGGAAGTCGCGCGCTACCGATCCCATCACGTCGTGGGACGTGAAAGCAAGATCGCGATAGACACCGTCGAAATCGTACCGGTTCTCATAAATAGCGGAGAAGCGCCAGCCGTCCCAATTCTCGGTCAAGCGCGCTCCTATTCGTGCCACTGCGGCGTTGCCGTCCTTCTCGGTCGCAAAGGCCTCGTATTGGGCGCGAGCATAGAGCCGGTACGAGAGGTCGTTTGTAAGGTTCCCATCCAGCCTGAGGCTGACGTCGGGCTCATAATAGAGATCCGACCTGCGATTGCTCCGGCTGAACAAGGCATTGTCAGTGAAGGTTGGCGCGACGGAGCCAACGACGCTCCATGACGGAGCGGAATAATACGGCACAGGACCGCTCGCCCTCAGTTCGGTGAGATCAACATCCGCCGCCCTAGCGGCTCCAAACAACCCAACGACCAGACAAAGAACCGTCAGCGCGCGCATGGTGTCCCCCCGATGGCTTCCGCGTACACCAGGAATCACGGCAGCGTGGGCGGTGATTGTGGCGTGTTAATGATCAGTAACTAAATCTGTGATTGAGGCGGCTGGTGCCGTCTGCGGAAGCTCTCCGGAGACTACCCAGCAACAGCCAAATGCCAGCGGCTTCGACGCCCTGCCTTCAGAGCCGGAGCACCCGCAAGGTCGGCTAATAATCCACCGCGTCCCTGGTGATCGGACAGGTCATGCAATGACCGCCTCCCCGGCCGCGTCCCAGTTCTGCACCGACTATGGTGATCACCTCGATCCCCTCCTTGCGCAGCAAGGTGTTGGTGTATGTGTTGCGGTCATAGGCGAAGACCACGCCCGGAGAGGCGCAGACCAGGTTCGCACCGCTATCCCACTGGGTCCGCTCGCGCATATACGCGTTGCCGCCGGTTTCAATCACGCGCAACTTCTTCAGGCCGAGCGCTTCCGCCACGACATCCACGAACGGCTTTTCATCCCTGCGTAGATCGAGGCCCGCGGAATTGTCGGCGGGCCGGTAAGAAAAGGCCGCGATGTTGTTGACGATATCCGGATAGAGCAGGACGCAATCCCGATCTGCGAACGTGAAGACAGTATCGAGATGCATCGCCGCGCGCAGCTTCGGCATGGCCGCCACAATCACACGTTCGGCCGCTTTTCTCTTGAACAAGGCTGCGGCAACCTGGCTGATCGACTGCCGCGAGGTGCGCTCACTCAATCCGATCAGAACGTTGCCCTTGCCGATCGGCATCACGTCGCCGCCTTCCAGCGTCGCGAGGCCGTGATCGCGCGTCGGATCGCCCCACCAGACGTTGACCTTGCCGGCGAAATCCGGATGGAACTTGTAGATGGCTGTGGCGAGGATCGGCTCTTCGTGTCGCGCTGGCCAGTAGAGCGAATTCAGCGTGACGCCGCCATAGATCCAGCATGTGGTGTCCCGCGTGTACAAGGTGTTGGGAAGCGGCGGTAGCAAATACTCGGTCATCCCGGCTGCTTCGCGCACCAGCTTGAGCATCTCGCCGCCATGGGCATCCGGAAAGTCGTGAGTCGATACTCCGCCGATCAGCGTTTCCGCCAACTCGCGCGGATTGAGACTTTCCAAATAGCCGCGCAGCTCGTCGATCAGACCGAGACCGACCTGATCGGCAACAACTTGGTTGTCCAGGATCCACTTCCTGGCCTCGGGAATCGCGACCGTCTCGGCGAGCAGATTGTGCATCTCGACGACTTCGATCCCGCGGTCACGCATTTTCTGAACAAAGTCGAAATGGTCGCGCTTGGCATTGTCCACCCACAGCACGTCATCGAACAGCAGAGTATCGCAATTGGAGGGCGTAAGGCGCTGATGGGCCCGCCCTGGCGAGCAGACCATCACCTTCCTCAGCTGGCCGACCTCTGAATGGACGCCGAAGGGAGCCGAGGTGTCCGATGTCTGCTTTGCCATGGGAGTTCTCCCGGGAGTTGCCTGCCTAGATGGTGATGTAGCCGGTGGCCAATCCGTGTATTCCAACAGCAGCGCCGAGGGCGGCTGCAATGAAGAGGCCCCACTCGATGGCTGTAAAGACCCGCGCGTTCTGTTCCAGGCGCGCCCAGAAATAGAGTGCAGTGCCTGGCGCGTAGAGGATCAAGGACAGCAGCAGGAACTTCATCCCGGCGGCATAGATCAGGAACAGCGTATAGACCAAGGCGACGCCGGCAAAGATCATGTCGCGCTTGCGATCACGGCCGCTTTTCTCATAGGTCTCGCCGCGACGGACGAGCAGGAGCCCGTACGCTGCGACGAGGAAGAACGGAATGAGTGACATCACGCTCGTGAGATTGAGCATAAGCGCAAATGCATCCTGCGACCAATAGGTGCTGATGACGAAGAGCTGAACGATCACATTGGTGAGCCAGAGCGCCGCAGCCGGCACCTTGTTCGCGTTTTCGGTGCCGAACAAAGCCGGCATATCCTTCGTTCGTCCGGCGGCGGAGAGCACCTCAGCGCAGATTAGCGACCATGCAAGATAGGCCCCCAATACCGAAACCAGGAGCCCGATGCTGACGAAGATCGCGCCCCAATGCCCGACCACCGCCTCCAATACCGTTGCCATGGACGGCTGTCGCATGTCGGCGATCTCGGCGCGGGGCAGCGCGGCGTATGGCAGCATGGTCACGAGCACCATCAGGGTCGTAACGACCGCAAACCCTAAAATGGTCGCCGCGCCGACATCTGCCCGTTCCTTGGCATAGCGTGAATAGACGCTGGCGCCCTCAATGCCGAGAAAGACAAACACCGTCACCAGCATGGTCGCGCGAATCTGGTCGAACAGACTCTTGTCCGGCATCCCCTCGCCGCCCCAGAAATTGGCGCGGAAAAGATCGGCTTTGAACGCAAAGATCAGGATAGCAATGAAGACCAGGATCGGCACGATCTTCGCAATCGTGACGATGGTGTTGATCGCCGCGGCCTGCTGCACGCCGCGAAGAATCATGAAGTGAAACAGCCAGATTCCTATCGAGGCGACGATGATAGCGGTGACCGTATTGCCGTCTCCAAAGACAGGAAAGAAGGCGCCCAAGGTCGACTTGATAAGGACCCAATAGGATACGTTGCCGATGCAGCTGCCGATCCAGTATCCGAACGCCGATAGGAAACCAGGATAATCACCAAATCCCTCTTTCGCATAGGCATAGACACCAGCATCGAGCTCTGGCCTTCGTTCAGCCAGCGTTTGGAACACCCGCGCGAGCGTGTACATGCCGCCTCCGGCCATACACCAGGCGAGGACCGCTCCGAACGGACCAGTGGCGATGCCGAATGTTCTCGGGAGCGAGAAGATGCCCGAGCCAACCATCGATCCGACCACCATCGCGGTCAACGCGAACAGGGAGAGCTTCTGGACTGACGGCGTCCCAGTCATGTGAAGACCTCGCGATAGTGCGGGTGCGCAACATCCTGGCCGATCGACTTGCCGGCACTTCACCATGCACCTCGGGCGGAGCCTGGAATATCAGGTGAACTCCTAATCCCGGGACAGGATTCCCCTCGCCGGAGACCAGCGGCTTAGCCGACCGATTGAGCGGAAGTCCCTACCCGCCCCTTCTCTCCGAACCAGCTCACATACAATGTCGGCAGCAAGACCAGCGTCAAAACGGTTGCAACCAGCAGACCGCCCATGATTGCGACGGCCATCGGGCCCCAGAATACTTTTCGGCCGGGATAAGGTCAGCCTCAGGCGCCCCTCCAGCAACAACGATCAGGAACATTCATCCCCACGCCTCAGGGTTTTCTCCGATCCCAAGCCGACCGATCGAAAGCTAGTGTTCGAAAGCGCGTTCCGCCAGTGGCACGGTTGCACCGGGTGGCGCATCGTGTTGGCCGCGGCGGAGCTTGATCCAGCAGGAGGTTTGCATGTCCGATCTAGTAGCGATCGTGTATCCATCCGAGGCGAAGGCCGAGGAAGTGCGTCAGCGGCTGCTCAAGCTGCAGAAGGAATATCTGATCACCATCAGCGACGCAGTGATCGCCGTGAAGACGGATTCAGGCGGCATCAAGCTCAATCAGCTCGTCAACACGACGTCGATGGGCGCGGTGACCGGCGGTTTCTGGGGACTTCTGATCGGCATGATCTTCCTCAATCCGATCCTCGGTGTCGCCGTCGGCGCAGCTTCCGGCGCACTTGGCGGCGCACTGTCCGATTTCGGCATCGACGACTCCTTCATGAAGGAATTATCAGTATCACTTCACACGGGCAACGCCGCCTTGTTCGTGCTGATCAAGAATATGACTGCGGACAAGGTCTTGAAGGAGATCAAGGACGCCGGAGGGACCGTGCTGAAGACGTCCCTCGACGATGCCAAAGAACAGGCTCTGCGCGACGCGCTCGCAAGCGCCGCGGAGCGGCCGGCGGCCTGAAGCCACTTAGCGGCGGTTGCCGGCCAGACGCAGCAGCATCATGAACAGGTTGATAAAGTTGAGATACAACGACAGCGCTGAAATTACCGACTTGCGGCCTCTGGTCGTTTCGTCGTCCCGGCTGTCATGCATCGCCTTGATCCGTTGCGTGTCGTAGGCCGTCAGCCCGGCAAACACGCCGACGCCCACAATGGAGATCAGCCAATCAAGCCCGCTGGATTGCAGGAACAGATTCACCAGGGTGGCGATGATGATCCCGATAAGGCCCATGAACAGGAAGGTGCCGAGACCGGATAAGTCGCGTCTTGTGGTGTAGCCAAAGACGCTGAGCGCCCCGAACGTCGCCGCGGTGATGAAGAAGACGCGCGCAATCGAGGCGCTGGTGTAGATGTGGAGCAGCGTCGAGAGCGACACGCCGACCAGCGCCGCATAGATGAAGAACAGCAGACGCGCGATCGACACCGACAGCGTATTGATCCGCGAGCCGATGAAGAAAACCAAACCCAGCGGCGCGAGTATGAAGACCCACATCAATGGGCTCTGCAGCAATGCAGGACTGGTGAGCTGATAGGTGAGCCACGCGACAACAGCCGTTAGGCCGACGCCGGCAGCCATATGGTTGTAGATGCGCAGCATGTAGCTACGCAGTCCAGCAGCGACCGCGATTCCATCGCCGCCGCCCGCTCCCACCATCGTCACGTTCGGATCATAGTTCGACATTGCATGTCTCCTGCCAGAGCTCGCTAATCAGGTCATGCTATCTCTGGGTATCAGTAGACGGCATCGGACAATCACCCGAGAGCTGGCAAGGACAATCACCCTATCGCACAGCTTTTTCGGTACTGCGCACCTGAGCACGGTGATTACGAACCGGTAATCGAAACCGCCGAAAGTGTCCTCCTTTGGTCGGAGACGCATTTACGTGTTTGTCACTTGGAAAATGGCCGCGATCCGGCCTAATCCGGCCGATATGCGCTTCTACTTTCATATCGTCGACAAATACGGTCTCTCGCCCGATGGGACCGGATACGAGCTCGCCAATCAGGATGCAGCGTCCCTGCATGCCCGATGCATAGCAGCTGAACTCGCGAAGGCGGGCGAGTTCTGCCGTTTCAGCGTCGTGCTTTTGGCGACCGCTTCCGGGCCATCATCCAGTCCCGGTCAAATCGCGACTGCCCCTCCCCCAAAACCTTGAGGGCGATGCCCAACCTTATAGTACGTCAATTTCCTGCCCTCGCTCCCTACAGAGAATCCCGGATGTGCGAAGGGGAAAGCCACGTCTAAGGTCCTCTCCAATGCGGCGGGCATCAATGCCCGTCGCATCCCGGATTGGAAGGCCATCCCGTCATGGCTCCCCCGCCGAATGCGGCCGACCAGAAGCTCTCGCGGAATGCTCTCATCGCGCTCGTGATCGGCTCGATGGTGGGGTCCGGCATTTTCGCACTACCTGCGGCGTTCGGACGAGCCACGGGTGCGCTTGGAGCAATGATTGCCTGGGCTATCGCGGGCAGCGGCATGCTGATGCTGGCTTTCGTGTTCCAGACGTTGTCACACCGCAAGCCCGACCTCGATGCCGGGATCTATGCCTATGCCAGAGCCGGATTTGGCGACTACATCGGCTTTGCTTCAGCCGTCGGGTACTGGATCGGTTGCTGTCTTGCGGACGTCGCCTGTCTCGTCTTGATCAAGGCAACGCTCGGGCAGTTTTTTCCCATGTTCGGCGACGGGACAACTCCGGTGGCGATCGCTTCGGCGTCTGTCCTGCTGTGGGGAGTGCACATTTTGCTGCTGCGCGGCATCAAGAGCGCAGCCACGCTCAATACGATTGCGACCTACACAAAGATCATCCCGATTTTGCTGTTCATTGGCACTGCCGTCATTGCTTTTAATGGCGATCTGTTCGGCGTCAATTTCCACGGAGCGGAGCAGTCGGATGCGTCGAGTGTGTCTTCTCAGGTTCGCGGCACGATGCTGCTGACCGTGTTCGTTTTCGTCGGCATTGAAGGCGCGAGCGTCTACTCCCGCTACGCTCGGCGTCGTGCCGACGTCGGGTTCGCAACCCTCGCCGGGTTTCTGACGGTGCTGGGCCTGCTCGTTCTCGTGACGCTCTTGTCCTACGGCGTGTTGCCGAGGGCTGAACTGGCCGATCTTCCGACGCCATCCATGGCTGGCGTCATGGAAGCAATTGTCGGCCGCTGGGGCGGCGTATTCATCAGCCTGGCGCTCCTGATCTCGGTTCTCGGCAACTACCTATCTTGGTCACTGCTGGCGGCCGAGATCCTGCATTCCGCGGCGATCCACCGCACCATGCCTTCCTTTCTTGCCAGGGTGAATGCGCACAAGGTCCCTGCCGGCGCGCTCTGGCTCACAAATTGCGTCATCCAGATCTTTCTGCTGGTCGCCTGGTTTGCGGAGTACGCGTTCACACTCGCGTTGAAGATGACGAGCGCGATGACGCTAATCCCGTATTTCTTTGTCGCGGCGTACGGCTTAAAGCTTGCTTGGTCGGGCGAGGCCTACCGCGCGGGCGAGCGCGCTCGCACCACCGACTGGATCCGATCGGCTATAGCAACGATCTATGCAGCTGGCATGATCTACGCCGGCGGACCGAAATTTCTCTTGCTGTCGTCCATCCTGTATGCACCCGGCACTCTGCTGTTCCTGCTTGCGAAACGCGAGCGCAAGGAAGCAATCTTCAGGCCATTCGAAGCTATGCTTTTTGCAGCGATCACGATTGCCGCGTGCGCCGGCGTTTACGCACTCGCAACCGGAGCCATATCGATTTGAACCTTTGTCCCTAGTTGCATGGAGGCGAATATGAGCACACGAGCCATCTGTGGCGCCTTGATCATGTGCGGATCGATGGCAGTCTGCGCCTTTCCAACCGTGTCGCTGGCCCAGTCGACTGAGACCGGCGTGTCTGCCCAAAGCGGCGCCGGCGCGTCGCCACCGGAGAAGGCAGCTCCCAACACCAATACGAACCCGACGAAGCACCGCTACTGGCGTCATCGCGGCGGAAAGCATCCGCACTTTGGCAGCCGGCGCATCCGGACCTAGGTGTCAAGGCGACGGCGATTGAACCGATACCATGAACGAGTCCAGGACAGCACCGGAGAGACTCTGCGAGATCGCTCCACGCGATGAGGCCGCCGTCGTGCCGGAGAACGGCACACGGCGCGGCATTCTCGCAACCGGGCTCGGCCTGGTGGCCGCCTGCGTCTTGCTGTTTCTGGTGTGGCAGACGGTCTCCAGTCTCCTGCTGATCTTTGCAGGCGTGTTGTTCGCCGCGTTTCTGGATGCTTGCGCAAGAGCCCTGGCGGCCGTCCTCCCGCTCAATCGCGCCGCACGGCTGACGCTGGTTCTGTTGCTGTTCTCCGCTCTGTCGGGATTTGGACTGATCTGGGGCGCGGGAAAGCTGCCGGAGCAGACGCGTCTCTTGCTGAAGGTCATGGACAACCAACTCGACATCCTGCAGCAGCATCTTCTGTCATACGGCGTGGATCTGCTCGGTCCGGAATGGGGCCGCGACTTTGCGCAGTGGCTGTTCTCGGATCAAGGCCGGTTTCTCAACCATGCTCAGTTCCTGCTTGGCGGAGCGTCGAGCCTTCTGACCAGTGTCCTGGTGGTCCTGTTCCTCGGGATCCTCTTTGGTTTCGACCCAACCAGCCACCGTGAAAGCCTGATCATGCTGGTGAAGCCCTCCCAGCGCCGACGGACGAGAGCGATCATGGACGAGATGGGTAATGTCATGCGACTGTGGCTCGTCGGGCAGTTCATCCGCGTCATACTCATGACGGTGTTGGTCTGGGCCGCACTCTATCTCATCGGATTGCCCGGACCCTTCGTGCTCGGACTGCAGGCGGGCCTGTCGAATTTCATTCCCTATGTCGGACCAATCGTGGCCGCAATACCGATCGCGCTGGTCGCAATGCCGCTCGGCAGTTCCCTGCTGATCTGGGCCGTCCTCATTTACTCGATCATCCAGTCGGTCGAAGGCTATGTGATCGGTCCGCTGATCCAGCGTCAGGCCGTCGAGATCCCTCCTGCCTGGACGTTGGTCGCCATCGTCCTGCTCGGTGCGCTGTTCGGCGTCCTGGGCATCGCGCTCGCCATGCCCCTGGTGGCGATCGGCCGTGTCGCAATCATCCGATTCTATGTCGAGGACTACCTCGGCGACGAGTTCAAGCAGACGTTCAACAGCGGTGAATCGTGAGTGAGGAGCCTATGAACCAGAGCGGTGCGCCACGGCAGGAGGGTACCGATCCTCCCTCGCCTCAATCGACAATGGCTCAATTCCTGTGGCAGCAGCTTCCTTATGTCGTGGCGCTGGTGCTTGCCATCGCGGGCGTCGCCTATACCAACGTTTCCCACCAACCTCTCGTCGGCTACTGGGAATTCCTGGCGCTTGCCATCTGCATCGTGTGCGTCGTCACCAAATGGCCGGAAACCCAAGGCAAGGAGGCCCGGCTCCGCTTGATCTGGACCCAGGCGCTGCATTGGGTCGCCGTGCTGGTCACGATGAACATCATTCTGATCTCGGGCGTTCAGCAATTGCTTCCGACCCCGGCGACCGGCCTTGTCCTGCTGACTTTGCTTGCGCTCGGCACGTTCCTCGCTGGCGTCAGCCTTCTATCGCTGCAGATCTCTTTCCTCGGCCTTGCCATGGGCATTGCCGTCCCGGCGATATCCTGGCTGAAGCAGTCCGTCTTTTTCTTCCTGCTGGGCGCAGTGCTGCTGATCGGACTCGGCATCACATTCTGGCTCCGCCAGGACAGCCGACCGAGGAGCGCGCTCTCCGATACCAACAGTCAAGTGGAGGCCTGAATGCGAATGATCCGGTTTATGGCAGTCTTCGGCGCGTCCGCGTTGCTATGCGGCGCAGCCCTGCCGGCGCGCGCCGAAACGTTCAGGGTCGGCCGGCTCCTGTGCTTCAGCAACCCGCGCGTCGGGCTTGTGCTCGGATCGGTGCAGTCGTTGCGCTGCACATTCTTTGCGAGAAATCCGCCGAGGCAGTTCATCTATGAGGGACGAATCCGGCGTGTCGGCCTTGATATCGGCGTGACCAGCGCAGGCACCTTGTCCTGGGCCGTGCTCGCCAAAAACTCGCGGATCGGATCCGCCACCTTGCGCGGCAACTATGTCGGCGCGAGCGGCAGCTTTGCGTTCGGCCCCGGGCTCGGCGCGAACGTCCTGATCGGTGGCTCGCGACGGAGCGTGATGTTGCAACCCCTGTCGATCGAGCGATCGATCGGGATCAACCTAGCGGCTGGCGTCACTAACCTGACGCTGGGTCCGCGCGGCCAGCGATAGCTTGCAAAGGCGATCGAGCACACAATCGCTCCGCTCGGGCCCACGAGAACATTCCCGCCCCATCGCTCAGGGTTTCGTCGGATGTCGACAGCGCGGGTTCGACGCTAGCATCCCAAGCGTGCCGATCATCACGCAGACCAGGAGGATGGGATGACAGTCTATGACGACCGCTCCGACATCGAGGCTTTGGGCGCCCTTCCGCTGTGGGTCTGTGCCCTTCTCGGAATCGTGATGATCGCCGCCGGTTTCGCAGCTCTCAGCGACGTGGCGTTCGCAACCATCATCAGCGTGAAGTTCATCGGACTGACGGCCATCGCGGCCGGCGCGTTCGAGATCATCCATGCATTCTGGACCAAGGGATGGGGTGGGTTCCTGTGGCAGATCCTGCTCGGCGCACTCTACGCCGCGTTCGGCCTTGTGCTGCTTACCCAGCCCGCCTCGGGTGCCTTGATCCTCACCTACCTCCTCGGCGCGGTGCTGTTCGCCTCAGGCGTCATTCGATGCGTGCTGAGCTTCGCCCATTGGCGGCAAAACGGATGGATGATGCTGATCTCGGGCATTTTTGGGCTGCTCGCCGGCGTGCTGATCTTATTCGGCTTTCCGACCATCAGCGTCTGGGCCCTCGGATTTCTGCTTGGCGTCGATCTGATTTCGCACGGCCTCGCCTGGCTGCTTTACGCTCTTCAGGCGGCGCGGCGAACCGCCTAACAAAGGAGAAGAAACATGATGGACACACCGAGCCGTCGGGCTTTCCTTGGCCTTGCTCAGAATGCCGTCGCTGCCGTGGCGATCGGCGCCATCGGCGTTCGTTTCATTGAGGCCGCGGACGCAATGCCTATTGCTCACGATCTCGGCCAGACCAGCGAGCGATCGAATCACCTGACGCAAGCACAATGGGGACCACCCCCTCGCCCAGGCTGGGGTCCGCCGCGATCGCCGCGGCGCCGGCGTCGCTGGGTGTGCTGGTGGCATCGCGGTCGTCGCCGTTGCGGATGGCGGTGGCGCTAACAACGCGTCCTCGCGCAATCCGCGGTCGACAGATGCGCCGCGAAGCCGGCACCAGTCCCAATCAGACGAAGGAGGCAGCCTTGCGCATCACGAATAGATGGGTCGTTGGGACCTTTCTGGCAGCTCTTCTCGTTGCGGCAACCTGGTATTGCGTGGCGGTATGGCAGGCAACGCCGTCTATGCCGCTTTACCGCAACGTCATCCTGGGAGGCGCTGCAATCCTGATGCTGGTCACCGGCTGCGGCCTGATCGCGCTGATGTTCTACAGCCGCCGCAAGGGCTACGACGAACCCGCGCACAGCAATCGCATGCGGCGGGAGTAGCGAGGCGCCGGTGAAGCACTGACCCGGCTCCATATCCGTTGCAAGGAGCGGACAATGAACTTTGCTGGCGTCTCGATCAGCCTGCCGGGGGCAACTCTCCTGATGATCATCGCCGGCGGATCGGCCCAAACCCAGTCGACTTCGGCCGCGCCACCCGCGGTCGGCATCGTGGAAGCGGCCAGGCGGCCGATCACCGAGAGCAGTGAATTTCTCGGGCGGATCGAGGCGATCAATCGGGTCAACCTCGTTGCTCGCGTCACTGCATTTCTGGAACGGCGCCTGTTCGAGGAAGGCGCCGAGATCAGCAAAGGCGATGAGCTCTATCGGCTTGAGCGCGGCCCCTTCGAATCGGATCTCGCATCGAAACAGGCGCAGGTGTCCCAGCTTGAGGCCACACTCGAGAATGCCAAGCTGACAACCGAACGCGCGCGGACCTTGCTCGGAGGCCCTGCCGGGCAACAGTCCACCTACGACGCAGCAATCGCGAACCAGCGCAGCCTCGAAGCCCAGGTGCGAGCCGCGCAAGCAGGGGTCCAGGCCTCTCAGATCAATCTCGATTACACAGTGATCAACGCGCCGATCGCCGGCAAGATCGGACGAACGGCGGTGACGGTGGGCAACGTCGTCAGTCCAAGCTCGGGGGTACTGACCAGCATCGTCAGCCAAGACCCGATGTATGTCACCTTTCCCGTGCCGGTGCGTCAGGGACTGGAGCTGCGCGAACGATACGCGCCGCAAGGCGGTCTGGAAGCCGTGGTCATCAGGCTGCGACTGCCGAACGAGCGAATGTACGGAAAAACCGGCAAGCTGAACTTCGTCGACAATACCATCGCCCAGAGCACTGATACGATCACCGTGCGTGGCGAGATCGCCAATCCGATCCTGCGGGCGCCCTCGGCGGCCGGTGTCTCTGTTCACGAGTTGACCGATGGCGAGTTCGTGACCGTTGTGCTTGAGGGCGTTCAGCCGGTCGAGGTGCTGGTGATCCCTCGCTCGGCCGTGCTCTCCGATCAGCAGGGCAACTATGTTCTCGCCGTCGGCGCCGACAACGAAGCCGAACAGCGTCGCATCCAGCTCGGTCAATCGACCCCGACTATCGCGGCGGTGATCGCCGGACTTGCGGCGGGCGATAAGGTGATTGTCGAAGGCCTGCAGCGGGTTCGTCCCGGCCAGACCGTGTCGCCAGGACCAGCCAGCGCGCTGATCCTGTCGAGCATGAAAGCCGCCGCAGATGGCACGGCTCCGCAAACGGATCACGGCCCCTCCGGCAAGGCTCGTCCGGCGGATAACAAACCATGATGTCCGCCGTCTTCATCGATCGTCCGCGGCTTTCGATGGTGATCGCATTCATCATCACGATTGCCGGCGCACTGGCGCTGGCGCAAATCCCGGTGGCGCAATTTCCAGACATCGTGCCGCCACAGGTCACGGTCGCCGGCATCTTCCCTGGCGCGTCCGCCGAGGTTGTAGAGAGCAGTGTCGCCCAGCCGCTGGAGGCGCAGATCATTGGAAGCGACCGCGCACTCTACATGAAATCGACTAGCGGCAATGACGGCAGCTACACACTGACGGTTTCGTTCGCGCTTGGTACCAACCCCGACATCAATACCGTCAACGTCAACAACCGCGTGCAGAGTGCTCTTTCGCAATTGCCCACCGAAGTACAGCAGCAGGGCGTGACGGTGCACAAGCGCTCCTCGTCGATCCTGCAGTTCCTCGTACTCTACAGCGGAAATGGCCAACAGGACCCGCTCTTCATCACCAACTATGCAATCATCAACGTGCTTGATGCGATCGCCAGCACGCCGGGGGTCGGCCAGGCGAACCTGTTCGCGAAGATGAACTACTCGATGCGGATCTGGTTTGACACGCAGCGGCTCACCAGCCTCAATCTCACGCCGTCGGACGTCATTGGCGCGATCCGTACGCAAAGCGTCCAGGCCCCGGTCGGCCGCATCGGCGCGCGCCCGATCAGCGACGACCAGCAGTTCCAGTTCAATGTGCAGACCCTGGGCAGGCTCGCCACAGTCGATCAATTCACCCAAATCGTGCTGCGCGCCAATCCGGACGGTTCATCGCTGCTCGTGGGGGACGTTGCACGTGTCGAAATGGGCGCCCAAAATCTCGACAGTGAAGCGCGGATCGATGGACGTGCGGCCGTGCCGATGGCGATTTATCTGTCGCCGGGTGCCAATGCGGTGACCACCGCACAGGCGGTGACAGCGACGATGCAGCGGCTGTCGCAGCATTTTCCCACCGGGCTGAGCTACCTCGTCCAATACGACTCAACGAGCTTCGTGCGTGCCACCATCGCGGAAGTGTTGCAGACGCTAGGCGAGGCCTTCCTGCTGGTCGTGATCGTGGTGTACCTGTTCCTCGGCAATCTCCGGGCCACCGTGATCCCGGCCGTTGCCGTTCCGGTGAGCCTGATCGGCACCTTCGCCGTGCTGCTGGTGCTCGGATATTCGGCCAACACGGTGTCCCTGCTCGCCATGGTGCTCGCCATCGGCATCGTGGTGGACGACGCTATCGTCGTCGTCGAGAACGTCGAGCGGGTTATGGAGGACGAGCCCTCGCTTTCTCCCGCCGAGGCAAGCAAGAAGGCTATGACACAGATCATGGCGCCGATTATCGCGATCACGCTGGTACTGCTCTCCGTCTTCGTGCCGATCGCTTTCATTCCCGGCATTTCCGGCACGCTGTTTCGCCAGTTTGCAGTGACAATCAGCGCCGCGATGATGATTTCGGCACTGAATGCACTGACGCTGTCGCCGGCGCTGTGCGCGCTGTTCCTGCGCCACACCGGGCCGCGGCGTGGCCTAATCGGCCGTGTGCTTGGCGGCATCGACTGGTTGCGGGACGGCTACAGCAGCGGCGTGCGCCGATTGGTGCGGAAGGCGGGGCTCTCGCTCCTGCTGATTGCCCTATTCGCCGCCGGCATCTTCGGCATGTCGCTGATCACGCCGACGGGTTTCCTGCCCGAGGAAGATCAGGGAGCCTTCTTCACCTCGGTACAACTGCCGGACGGTGCGTCGGTGGCACGAACCAGCGAGGTCACCCAACAGCTCGAACATATCTTGAAGCAGATGCCCGCCGTCGATCACGTCCTTGCCATCATCGGCTTTTCCCTGCTCGACGGCGCATCCGAACCGAATAGCGCGCTGGTGGTAACGCGCCTGAAGCCGTTTGCCGATCGCAAGGCAGCAACGGATTCTGCGCGAGCGCTGATCGGCCAAACCTTCGCCGCTGGCGCGCAGATCCGCCAAGCCAATGTCCTGCCGTTCAATCTGCCGCCGATCATCGGGCTCTCCACCGGCGGTGGCTTCGAATACCAGCTCCAGGCGTTGGAAGGACAGAACCCGGCCGAAATCTCCAGTGTCACGGGTGCGCTGATCGGCGCCGCCAACGCCGACCCACGGCTCTCGCGCGTCTTTTCGACCTTCACTGCGACCAATCCGTCGATCTATCTCGATATCGACCGCCGCAAGTCCCAGGCGCTCGGAGTGACGATCAGCGACATCTTCACGGCCCTACAAGCGACGCTCGGCGGCATCTACGTCAACAACTTCAATCGGTTTGGCCGCACCTGGCAGGTCAACGTTCAGGGCGAGGCGCTCGATCGCGCCGACATTTCGGACATCTGGCGGATCTATCTGCGTAATGCCACCGGCCAAATGGTGCCGATCAGATCGGTTGCCGGGATCAAGATCGTGACCGGGCCTCAGGTGATCACCCGCTACAACAATTATCGGTCGGTGACGGTAAACGGTAGCCCGGCGCCCGGTGTCTCCTCAGGTACCGCCCTCACAGCGATGGCCGACGTCTCTCATGCCGTACTGCCTGCGGGCTACGGTTTCGACTGGACCGGCACCGCCTATCAGGAGCAACAGGCCGCCGGCCAGACAGGCATCGTGCTCGCGCTTGCCGTGCTGTTCGCGTATCTGTTCCTGGTCGCGCTCTATGAGAGCACGATTGTCCCGATTCCGGTCCTGTTGTCGGTCTTGGTCGGCGTGCTCGGCTCCTATGTCGGCATCAAGGTCGCTGGCCTCAATCTCGATCTGTACGGTCAGATCGGGCTCGTGGTGCTGGTCGCACTCGCCGCCAAAAACGGCATCCTGATCGTCGAGTTTGCGAAGGAGCAGCGTGAGGCGGGCGTGGCGCTCGAGCAAGCCGCGATCCAGGGCGCACATATGCGTTTCCGCGCAGTGATGATGACTTCCGTTGCCTTCATCCTTGGTCTCCTGCCGCTTGTGATTGCGACCGGCGCCGCCGAGCTCAGCCGCAGGGCCGTCGGCACAGCCGTGTTCGCAGGCATGCTTGCGGCGAGCTCTGTTGGGATCTTCCTGGTGCCGATGCTCTACGTGACGTTTCAGCGCCTGCGCGAGCGGGCAAAGGGGAATTCCAAAGCAACCCGTGGGCCGACATCACCGATCGATGAGACGGTCTAGGCAATGGCAAGCAATCGAAGGCTGGCTGATCGCCCTTCTCGGCCGTGGTCCTCGTCGCGGTCGGATATTTCGCCCCAGCCGCTGTCCGCAAAGCGCTCAATAGGGCTGAACTTCGAGGCCAGAGTGACCGTTAGGCCCGCAAAGCAGGAGGTAACGACATGCTCTCCAAAGTCGTTGTGCGGATGCAAAAAGCCGCGCGCATGGCGGCCATTCTTGCGTCATGCGCCGCTCTCGGTCCTGGGCTGGCGCAGGAGCGCGCTGCCGTGACGGTTTTTGAGAACGTGCGCATTTTCGACGGCAAGAACCAGACCCTCTCCGCTCCGTCGAATGTCCTCATCCGAGGCAACACAATCGAGCGTATTGCGATCGCTCCCATTCCGGTCGATCGTTCCCCGGACACCCGCACTGTGGCAGGCGGCGGACGCGTGCTGATGCCCGGGCTCAGCGACATGCATTGGCATGCGACGATGGTTCGTCCAGCCCCTGCTCAAATGCTTTCAAGCGACTTGGGTTACACGATGCTGCTCGCGGGCGCGGAAGCCACTGCTACGCTGATGCGCGGGTTCACCACCGTCAGGGACATGGGCGGCCCAGCTTTCGCGCTGAAGCGCGCCATCGATGAGGGGGTCGTTGCAGGCCCTCGCATCTATCCGTCGGGGGCCGTCATTACAGTCACCGGCGGCCACGGCGACTTCCGTGAGCTCTGGGAGCTGCCGCAAAGTCTCGGCGGAACGAGCCGCGTCGAGCAGCTTGGTGGAAGCATGATCGCGGATAGTCCCGACGAGGTTCGCAAGCGCACGCGCGAACAGCTCATGCAGGGCGCATCGCAGATCAAGCTGACGGCAGGCGGCGGCGTTGCCTCGCCTTTCAGTCCACTCGATGTGACCACCTTCAGTGAGGCTGAGCTGAGGGCCGCCGTCGAAGCAGCTACCGATTGGGGAACCTATGTGGCGACGCACGCCTATACGCCAAACGCGATTCGACGCTCCGTTGCTGCAGGCGTCAAGGTGATCGAGCATGGTCATTTGATGGATGAGCCGACCGCACGTCTCCTTGCGGAGGAGAAGATCTGGCTGAGCACACAGCCCTTCGTGGACCTTGGCGGCGCAGCCATGCTTCCTGCCGCGCAACAAGCGCAGATGCGCCAAGTGGTTGCGGGCACCGACACCACGTACGGGTTTGTCAAAAAATACAAGATCAAGACGGCCTTCGGGACTGATATTCTCTTCTCCAAGGCGTTGGCTGAGCATCAGGGTCAGGGTATCGTGGATCTCACACGTTGGTTCACTCCGGCGGAAGCATTGGCAATGGCGACTTCGGCAAACGGAGAGTTGCTGGCGCTCTCCGGCGCGCGCAACCCCTATCCCGGCAAGCTCGGAGTGGTCGAAGAAGGCGCGTTGGCGGATCTCCTTCTCGTGGACGGCAATCCCCTGGACGACATTCGCCTCATCGCGGATCCGGAGAATAAAATCTTGGTCATCATGAAGGATGGCATCATCTATAAGGACGTTGGTCCGAAATGACCCTCTCCTGACTGGGCGGGATGTTTCGCGCGCGCTGCCGGCTTTGCTCGCACCCGCAATTCACGTCCGCAGGTTCAATTGCCGCTGTGGGCTTCCCGATCACAAGCCCGCATCGGAGAGAGGGGCCAAATGAACATCGTCAAGAGTCCCGCGCAGATTGTCTGGCGGTACGTGGCATCTCTCTCAGGTGTTGGATTGGCGTTGGGAGCATTGTTCTTCGCAGCCGCGCTTACGCCGACGCTCGTCCCAAGAAGCTATTTAATCCAGGGAGTCCTTGCCGGCACCTGCTTTGCGATCGGTTACGAGCTGGGCGTGCTCTGGCGCTGGCTATGGCGCTATCTCGAACTTCCCGAGCCATCGCCACGAATCCGATCGGCGGCCAACGTGGCGGTTGCGGTCGGCTGCTTCGTCACGGTCATCTTGTTTCTCTGGCGGGCGGTGGAATGGCAGAATTCGATCCGTAGCGCCATGAACATGGAGCTGGTTGAAACCGCCCATCCCGCCAAAGTCTCCGTGATCGCGCTCATCACGTTTTTCGCACTGTTTTGGCTGGCGAAATCGTTCAAGCTGGTAACCAGTTTTGTCTCCGGCCGGATCCGGCGGTTCGTTCCTAGGAAGATCGCGAACTTCGTCGGCCTTCTCGTGGCCGTCCTGCTGATCTGGTCGACCGCCACCAATCTGCTTATCCGCGCCGCCTTTAGCGCGTTGGATTCTTCGTTCCGGGAATTTGACGCCCTATTTGAACCGGAGCGACCTCAGCCGGGCGAAGCCACCAGAACGGGGAGTGCAGCGTCGCTGGTGAAATGGAATGAGCTCGGCCGTGCCGGACGGGAGTTCGTGGCTTCCGGACCGACCGCCGCGCAGATCGCCGCATTCACCGGCCGTCCCGCCCGGAATCCGCTCCGCGTCTACGTGGGATTGCGCGGCGCAGACACCGCGCGTGGGCGCGCGGAATTGGCGCTTGGCGAGCTCAAGCGCCAGGGAGGCTTTGAGCGGTCCGTGCTCATCGTCGTTACTCCGACGGGAACCGGCTGGATCGACCCGGCTGCAATGGATACGATCGAGTATCTCGCCGATGGCGACGTTGCCAGCGTTGCCGTGCAGTATTCCTATCTCAACAGTCCCTTGTCCCTGCTGTTTCAACCGGAATACGGCGCGGAAGCCGCACGTGCCCTGTTTGCCGTGATTTATGGGCACTGGACGACGCTGCCGAAGGAACGCCGGCCAAGATTATATCTGCATGGCCTTAGCCTCGGCGCCATGAACTCGCAAGACTCCGCTGAGTTGTTCGAGACGATCGGCGATCCGATCGCTGGGGCTCTCTGGAGCGGCTCACCTTTTACGAGTCGGATCTGGCGCTCGATCACCGCGAACCGCAATGCCGCCTCTCCTGCCTGGCTGCCGGAATTTCGTGACGGCCGCTTCGTGCGGTTTATGAACCAGAACGGGCCGACGGTCGCCCCCAGTACGCCGTGGGGGCCGATGCGCGTCGTCTTCCTTCAATATGCAAGTGACCCGATCGTGTTCTTTGACTATCACTATGCCTACCAGCGCCCGACCTGGATCAATGCACCGCGGGGTCCGGACGTTTCAGCCGAACTGCGATGGTATCCGGTCGTGACTATGCTGCAGATCGCCGTTGATATGGCGGTCGCAACGGGCACGCCACTCGGTTATGGCCATGTCTACGCGCCAGAACACTATGTCGATGCATGGGTTGCCCTGGCCAATCTCCGAAATTGGTCGGGCGAGGCACTTGGAAGACTTAAGATTCATCTCGGAAAGGCTGCGAACGTCTCTGCCGGCGCCAGCGGCGATAATCCCTACTCCGACAGGGGAGGATAATGGCCGCTTGCGTTGCGCTCAATGCTTCGGCACCGAGAATTGGTCACTCGGCCATCTGTACCGTTTTTCACTTCGACAAGATCAAGTTGACCTCAGCTTTGTCAACGATATCGGCGAGTGCGAGGAATTCTTCGCTGATCGTTCAAGCTGTCGTGCAGGCGGGTTGGGTTTTCTGGTCAACCACACCTTCGATCTGCATCGCCTGCCAGCCGTTCTGCAGTGGCGCACACATCCGCTTCTCTTGCGCCTGGCTCCGCTGCCTTTAGTGAGATCTTGTTTGATGTCCCGGTGCACACGCCGTGCACACGACACCAATTAACAAATTGAAAACACTGAACTCTCGCTCCAATCCATCACTGGACAAGCCGCCGCGCCACTCGTGTCGTGCCATCCGCCGACAGTCAATCAGGAGTCAGCAGCTGCTGAGGCGTCCGAATGACGCCCCTCTTTATCGGGTGCTGTTGGCCGTGGGCTAAAGAAGACCGTTTGAAAAATCAGATGCTCAAACGGCCTTGCTGGCTAAGGCATTGATTTGGTGGGCGCACCAGGGCTCGAACCTGGGACCCGCTGATTAAGAGTCAGCCACCGGTCAAATACAATCAATGGCTTATCGGTCGCACTGTTGCGCTTATCCGGCCGTAGATGGACATTCGTCGCACACCACATTCCACGCCCACCTACAGAGGCCGATTGGAGGCGGTCAATATCCCTTGACGATCTTTTTAGAGCCGGTTTGGTTCGGCTGGAATCGCAATCGCCTCAGCGGTTTTACCGTCGACGGCGGATCAGTCGCATTGACATGCGTCGAGGTTCGAGCCGGGAGACCGCTACATGGCTAAACACACTACCATGGAGGCGCTGTTCTCTTACCGCAGGGCAGCTTAACTCCCGACCTCGCGCCTTGATGGCCCGGCAGTAGCCGCCGTTCTTACGCGGTCCACGCAGGCCGGTGCGTCGACGTAAAATTCACGTTCCGACAGAACCGCTGATTAAGAGTCAGCCACGAATTAGGAACGACCAATGATTAGGCGGTCGCCCCTGAGCATATCGAAATTGGCATCCATCGCATAAGTCCTTCCATGACACTTTCCTATTCCCGGAAGACGAACAAACGATAGGCTTGGCAGGGATCAGCTGAGATGTCCGCGAGCCTGCCGAACTCCAGTTAGCCGGCTGATTGTGCTTTGCAGTGCCGTCGGACAGGCACACCTCCACAATGGGAACCATATCTGGCGTAACCGGTTGAACTCCTGTTGAGTTTTGCAAACAGCTGGGCACCAGCCGGCACGAGGCCTAGCGCCGGACATCCGTGGGGGACGAATCCCATGATGGACCACGCGACCAGAGTTGGTAATCGATTGTTAGCAGCGTTGCCGCCGGCAGATTTCGCTTTGCTTGCGCCTCACCTGCGGAAAATCGTGCTCGAACGCGACGCCGTACCGATCCGATCGGGTGATCGGATCGACCACCTTCTCTTCCCCTGTGGCGGTGCGGTTACGTTTATCGTGGAGTTGCCGAACGGTCAGAGTGTCGCCGTAGCGGTGATCGGTCATGAAGGTGCGATCGGCCTGACGTCGGCGCTTGGCACATCCCACTCACCCGTGACGGTGGTGGTTCGCGTACCAGGGCCCGTGCTGCAGATTCCGGCGGCGCAATTTTTGTCAGCTCTGGGTCGCAGCCCCGCGATCGCATCCATGGTGCAGATTTTCACGAGATCGCTGCTGACACAGGTTCAGCACGTCGCGGCTTGCAATGCACTACATTCCGTCGAAGCCCGGATGGCCTGCTGGCTGCTTCAAATTCACGACCGGGCGAATGGCAGCACCCCCCTCCCTTTGACGCAGGAAACTATGTCGGAGCTACTGGGCGTCCGGCGCACCACCGTCACGCATGTTGTGAGGGCGTTGCGCGCGTCAAGAGCGTTGAAATCCAACCGCCGCGGTCAGCTCGAGATTGACCGGCCGCGGCTCGAAGCCGTGGCGTGCGAGTGCTACAAGGTGATGAGCCGCAGGATCGATCGGATAATTTCGCGTGGCGGAGCAGGACTTCTTCACGCCGCGCCGGCGCGAGACGCGTGCCAGCCGCCCGGCAACCGACTATCCAGGGCAGGCTCGTAGACCCAGGCCTCTCGCGCGAACCACTCGTGTGTAGCCGCGCAGACCCGGCAATAGGTGCGCGAAAAGAATACCGCGCTGCAGCGAAACCTTTCGCGATCAATTTCGATACCCGTCGAAATAGCGTCGCCCGTTTCCGGGCACTTGATCATCACCACACCCATCTTGATTTCCTGCAACTAGTTGCGGACTCTGGGCACGCTGGTCCGCCATCGACTGGACCGAGCGTCCCTCGTCGCGGAGACGCCCTCCAGCCGATCCGCGCGGCCGGTAGCCTCGGTTCAGACGGTCTTGTGCAGCACTCTGTTGAAGTTGGCCTTGATGGGCTCGGTCGTCTCGATCGCAACTTTTTGCGCGAGATCCCAAAGCTCCCGATTCTGTGCGGAAACGACTTCGAAAGCCTCGCGGCTTCGGGCGGTCGAAAGATGCACGATATCCAGCAGCGATCTGGTCTCAGCGAGCCGGGATAAGAACTCCAGGGTGGCGCTGATATTGTCTTTCGAAATCTCGATGACCTTGGCGCCGTAATCGACGGCCCCTCTGGCGTTCATAGAGCAGGCTTCACGGAGAATGTCGCTGATCTCCTCGGAAGTCGCCTTCATGCTCGCGATATTTTTCTTGGTCTGTGCGGCGCCCTCGACGAAGCCACGGAGGAGTTCCTGGAAATTCAAAAACGGCAAATCGAACCTTGGGTTTGCACCATTCGTGTTCTCATTCACCGCATCGGCCTGCGTTTCGACTTTCACATCGGCATCATTCACGAGCTTTCATCCTTTCAAGCGAAACTAGTTAATGGATTGAAGACTCCCCGCTCCCGGCACGTACTGCGCCAGGAAACCAGCGCCCCTGTTCTCGGCGTGACGGGAGGCTGCTGCGGATGAACCGCTCGCCCCCTGCCGAAGCCGAATATCATCGATTAAATTCGAACCATCGGTTCGCTTTCGGACTCTCGCTGAAATAATTTGATGGGTTGCGACCAGGCGGAGCAGGCATAAGCTTTAAATCTGCGACGTTGCAGCGGCCGCTCGGGTGCACTCTGAGCTCGCGCGCCGTCCGAGATAGCGCGACCGGCGCAGCTCGCGCTGATGGTTCTCTTCTCGATCCACCCGGTCCCTGAGACTCTCAAGTTCTGCGAGTTGGGAGGCAAGCGCTTCGAGACGCTGGCGAAGAACAGCAGCGGGGTTGTCCACTCGAGCGCAGATTTTCATGTGAGGTCTCCTTGCAATATGTCCGCGAAAATTCCGCCGGCTTCGACGGTGGGCAAAAAAATATGCAATCACAGGAAAACGCGACTAGCATTCGGCGTGCTGCGTCGCCGATAACGATGCGGCGGCGCGTTAAGAGAGTACTCATGTGCCCAGGCGCGCGGCACGCTCCATTGGGCCAGGCTGCTCAGCATGCGATAACAGCAGGTCGAGCTGTTTTTAATGCTCGGAGCGGGTTGCGCTCGAAAGTCGAGTGGCGGCTCGCTCGCACTCGGGATTGTGGCTCCGCTCGTCGTCTTCATCTGCACAATCGACCCCTCCATATGCGGTTGGATTTCCGGAGTTCCCTCCCGTCGCGAAAGGTCCTTTGCCACCGGCCGCTCCGCCGGATCCGCCGCCACCACCGGATGGCCCTCCAGCAACAGATGCCCCACCACGCCGCCCCCCAGGTCCGCCACCGCCTCCAGGTGCCCCGCTGCCAGAGGACCCCGACACTGCAGAGGATGGGCGATCGTTGTCGAAGAACGACTGGCCCCTGTCGTCGCCATGCGTTGCTCCGTTCTGTCCGCCTGAACGCGCAATGGCCGTCGAAGTCAGCGATGTCGACAGCAGCAGCGTCATGACGGGCGGTGTCACGGCCGCGAATCTTCCGCAAGTTTTCAGGAACGCCCGCCGGTCGTCATCTTCATTGCCACCTTGGGTCACGATGCGCCCCTCGATTTAAATCGCTTTCATTCGTTCGTATTATATATTAAATAGACTTTCAACCAAAACTTTTGTTTGAAAGGTGGAGATTGCGAAGCGTGCGCCACCGGCAGATTGCCAGCATTTCCATGGCCTTGGGCTTGCTACCCCCGGCGCCGGAGCCCCAATCTGGAGTCTCAAATAACATTAATATGCATATATCTGATTTAACTTGGTTAAGGGCAGCGCACGACGGATGATGGCCATGCCACTGCAATTTCACCGGCCCATCGAGAACATGGAGATCTGGAGCGCGAGCGGCGATGGCTTCTCGTTTGTGATCAGCCTGGAGAGCCCTACCGGTCCAGGCTTTCACGGACGCTCCGGGTACTTGGCGAGTTGGCGACCACTCTACGAGAACAATGGCGCGATCAAGATCAGCGGGTCGCCCTTCCGAACATTGGCTGAGGCCGAAGGAGCCTGCCGCAACATGGCCGAGCATCTGCGCGCCGCAACCGATGCTCACCGCCCAGCATGATGCGATGTCCAGCTAACGCGTACGTTCCGGAAGGACATTGCCGCGCTTGACGTCCTCGTCGTTTCGAACCGCCGAATCCTGCTGTAGTAGGCCGGAAGGGGCGAGTTCACGTGCGGCCGCATGTTGCCCGTTTTGCGAAATTGCAAATGCCGCGAGAACTGTTCGATTGCTGATATCGAGCTTCTGGAAGATGTGGTGAAGGTGGACTTTGATCGTACCATCGGTAATGTTCAGGAAACGCCCAATCTCCTTGTTCGACAGCCCCTCCGATACAAGTCTCATGATCTGCCGCTCCCGGTCGGTCAGCTGCGTCGGAGCCTTTTCCTCACCGGTGTGAGACTCCCCACGGACCTCGCCACCTGTGCACGGCGACCGCGATGCTGGTCCCTGGCGTTCCGCAACCCTCCTTAGGGTCGCGACCAGCATCTCCGGCTCAGCATCTCTCGTGAGGACGAGGCAGGCGCGGCCCGCGGCCAGCGTCTGCAACCGTTGATCGCCGGCCTTTTCAGCGAAGAAAATGACCCGGGTACCTTGGCCAGCGGTGTTTGCGATAGCCAGAATGTCCGGTCGACTGATACTGGGCATTGCAATATCGACCAGTGCAATGTCGGGCACCAGAAGTCGGATGGCCCCAATGCAGCTTGCAGTATCGCCGCAGGCGGCCACGATCGCAAAATCGCGCTGCGCCGCAAGGACGCTGCTGATCCCCTGCAACACGATCGGGTGCCGATCCGCGATGACGACTCTGATGCGGCGCATGCTTCCCCTGCCTATTCCTGATACCCCGCGCGGCAGTTTTTATTCCTGCATTCACCTCAAGACACGCGGGAAGCACAACCAATCCGTCTGCCAAAACGCCGCACTGTCAATTCGTCACGGCGCATCGGCAACGCATGATGGCCACACCACTGTAACTCGCTTTGAGAATGCGTGCAGCACCGTAGGATTCCGGTCCTCCATGGAAAATCCGAAGCAGCGAATTCATCTACAAAACAGCGCCTTC
Organism: Bradyrhizobium sp. F1.13.3; assembly: GCF_040548265.1. Classification (NCBI taxonomy): domain Bacteria; kingdom Pseudomonadati; phylum Pseudomonadota; class Alphaproteobacteria; order Hyphomicrobiales; family Nitrobacteraceae; genus Bradyrhizobium; species Bradyrhizobium sp. F1.13.3. The sequence continues at coordinate 46,988 of NZ_JBEPRI010000008.1, forward strand.
TCAGCTGGCTACGATCTGCAAAACTCTCCCGCAGATCTGGCGGTCCAGTATGTGGCTGCCTTGTCAGGATTGGTTAACCGCGATCAAGCTCATCGCCGACCACTTATTACGAACGATATATAGTCACATTCATGATTCAAATCTAACATTCGACAAACTTGACCGGAGCGAGGCAGCTGAAAAGCCTCGACCCATAACACGAAGAGGAGGCCAAAAAGTAATACTATTCATCCAACAATATGAGGAATGGAAGTTTTTCAACCATTAATCAGACGTCTCGAACGACAACGGTTCTGCTTCGGCAGTAGCACCGATGAAAACCTGGTCAGCAAAGTTCGGGCGACATTTTCGCCAACCCGGCAAACTTCAATCTGGGGTCACGGGTCATCGCTGGTAACGAGTAGGTGGTCATATGTATTCTTCGGCTGTTTTGCGGCAAACGCATGAATCTCTGATCGTTCAATTCACCGAATTGCAGAATTTACGTAGTCGCGTGTCGATGGCCGAGCAGCGCCTGCTCGGCCCGATGCGAAGGGTCCGCCGGCGGAGACCGGCCGGGAGGCGACCGGCCGGTCGAAGGCACAGGCCCGGCTGGTAGCGCCAGAAGCACCGCACTGCACACTAGAGTCCTGTGCGCGGGCCGATCAGGCTTGCCCGACGGGGCTTTGACCTGATAAGCCCCCCTCCTATTTCAAATCGGAAGTAGTGGGGACGGCTTCCATGGGGAACGACGAGTGGGCATCCACGGCCACAGCCGAGCTGTGGCGGCTTTACGATGAGGTGACGGCTGTTCTTAGTCGGAGAATGATTGCGGAAAAAGCCAAGCTCGAAGAGCGGCTTCGCAGGATCGAGGGAACTTCCGGGACCCCCAACGAGGAACGCGCGCGCCGCCCCTACCCGCCAGTGCTGCCGAAGTATCAAAATCCGAAAAACCCGTCCGAGACCTGGTCCGGTCGTGGCAAGCAACCCCGCTGGCTGAAGGCGCAGCTCCGAGCCGGCAAGAAGCTGAACGATTTGTTGATTAACCGCTCGTCCATCCACAAGCGCCGCCGGACCGGTTGAGCACGGCCCGGCCCGACGCCGTACACACCGCGACGGCGCGGCCGTCCATGGACCACGAAATCTAGCGATCGCGATCCTCTTTATTGTTAGGACTGCCGTCACCGCCGCCGTTGCCGTAGCCACTGTTGCCATGCACAATATGGCCGCCTGAACTGGCTATGGCGGCTGAAGTCAGAGAGGTAGACAGCAACAGCGTCATGGCTGGAGGGGTAACGGCAGCAAATTTTCCGCAGCTTTTCAAGAACGCACGACGGCCTTCGCCGTCGGCGTCGAGGTGGGTCATCAGTGCCCTCCTCCAATCGTCGCTGAGGTGAAAATAGGGCAGAATGGACATAAGTTAACTTTTTGATTCAGAATTTCAAATGCCGACGCGCAGTCACGGCATAATGCTCACCGGCCATTACTAGCTATGAGGCTACATTGCCGCACCGTCTCGGGCCCAGCGGTCGTCATTGACATTAATCGGCAATAATATAGTTATAAATACATTAATTAGCTCGGAAGCAACCTTCGCCAATAAAATCCTTTCGGCGCACAACGAGCTCAGGGTAGCTCGACTACGTATGCAGCGCACAAAGCATTACTCTCGCCAAGTGTAAAAACGAAAGTCAGTTCATGACCGGAACCGGGACCGGAGCAGCATTCGGGCAATTGCGGTCTGGCTTCGACACGGCTTTGCGACCAGGATTCTCGCTGCCGCGTCTGGGAGCCTTGATGAGCCGAGCGCTGACGGAAACGCTCTTAGACCTGTCGGAATTAACGGTTCTCACTGAGGCCGCGACCGGCGCATATGCCGTGACGGCCGTGCTGGCAGCGATGGCTGGAGCCAGGCACGTCTATGCCTTCACGAAACCTACGCGGCACGGCACACCGGGCGATGCCAGGCGACAGACTCTGGAGCTTGCAGATTCGGTCGGTGTGGCCGATCGCATCGACGTTTTGGAGCAGATCACCCCGGGTATTCTGAATCAAACGGATATTATAACCAACAGCGGCCATCTTCGGCCTCTTACCGGTGCGCTAATCGATAAGTTATCAAAGGAGGCCGTTATCGCCCTGATGTTTGAGGCTTGGGAATTTCGCGCCAGCGACCTCGACATGCAAGCGTGCTTGCGGCGCGGAATTCCGATTGTCGGCGTGAACGAACGCCACCCGGCAGTCGATGTCTTCTCGTTTCTCGGTCCACTGAGCGTAAAGCAACTTCACGATTGCGGTTTACCCGTTTACAAGAATCGCATTGGTGTGCTGTGTGACAATGACTTTGTTGGCTCGCTCCGCGCCGGTCTCGCGAACTCTGGAGCGAGCGTGGAAACCTTTGACAGCGTTCAAGCTGTGTATCGCGACGAGTGGGACGCAATCATCGTCGCGCTGCGACCGGCGGCTCAGCCTCGTATCGGTTCGCCGGAAGCAACGCACCTCGCTGCTTGCGCGCCCGCCGGCGGGGTTATCGTGCAATTTTGGGGCGATATGGATCGAACCGTATTGTCAGCAAATGGATTGGCCGTTTGGCCAACAGCGCCTCCCGCATTGGGGCACATGGGCATTCTCCTGTCGGAGATTGGCCCTGAACCGATCGTGAGACTGCAGGCAGGCGGCCTGCGCGCTGCCGAGTGCGTTCGGCGCAGTAGACCTATTTCGACTGACGGATTCGCGCAAATCGTTACTGAGCCCCTGATCAAGCTTTCGCCGATTCACACCCCGTCCTTGCCTCGATGAGTTCGATGAGTGTGCGCGTCGCGGAGGCGAGAAACACTATACGACGCATGTCGAACGCGACCGCGGGCGCGGGTGACGATACGGGAAGATACTGCCGCTCCCTGAAGTAAGCGATTGCGTCGTCGAACCGACCCACTTCGTATGCAAGATGATAGAATTTGCCGCCGCGCTTCAGGATGCCTTGCACCGGCGATTGTGCGTCGGCGGGCTCAATGAGTTCGAGGCGCGGACCGCCGCCTGACACGAACTGGATCCTAACCTGCTGGATCGGGTCCTCGATTATAGGGCCTTCAGGATTGTAGCCCACTATCGCGAGTTCCGGCAACTCCGCCGCGATGTTTCGGCACGCCATTCCCAAATGATGAAAATGCAAATCCATCTGCTATTCCTCCTTCCCTTGCGAGCGCAAGGAGACGGGTGCGTCCTGCGGGGCGGGGAAAAAAGACGCCTTGGTAAGGTTAGAATATCGGGACTGTAGAGGTCTTCGCGAGCGAGTAAATAATACGAATTTCGGTCGGGCGCCCCGCAGATGGGAGGGAGCAAAGGGTCCGTGATTTACGCACGGGCGATGGGTCCCCGAGCCCAATTTCCAGCGTGAAATCCGACGCCTCCAGAAGCTCGATGCGCTGCTTCCGCTGCTCTGGCCCGTTGCTAGAGGCAGTTAACCTTCCCGCGCATCAAGAAGCAGCGCCGACCAGGCCTGCTTTAACTGCGGATAATCTTCGCGCGACATCCGAAACGTAATCACGTCGTCGCCGTTCCACCAAGCCTTCGGCGAAATCTTTTCGATTTGGAAGCCAAGTCGAGTATGGAAGCTCTTCGCGGACTCGTTCTTGCTTTGCACGTTGGCCACGACGACCGAAAGCCCTAACTGCACGAATGCGAACGCGAAAAGGAGATCGAAGATCTCGGCCAGAAAGAGGCGCGCACCCGGATCGACGATCAACCGCGCCACCTCGCCGCGTTTTGCCGCGAAATCCAGGTTCGCAAGGGCGATGCTGGCAGCCGGTTTTCTCGAGCGCTTGAACTCCGCAATGAAATAGTAGTCGTCCGCCCTAGCCTGGTAGTTTCGGAAAAACTCTTCCTGCTGGGTCAAGGTCAGCTTTTCTCGAGTCATGAATTTGCCGAGAACGGGATCGTTCCGCCAAGCGATGATTTGCGCGGAGTCTTCCAGCCGGACCTCTCGGAGGACCAGGTTGTTTCCCTCGGGAGGCCGCTTGAGATTCTCAGCTTTGGCGGAAAGCGTGCCCGAGCTCGGCGGCTCCAATTCCATATGCGTCGTCATTTATTTATTTCGCCCTAATTCACACATTGAATATATTTAAATTGACCTGAGCACTAGCATTATTTAATGTTCCTGATGATAAAATGATGCTTCTTTCCTGGGTGGAGGCTCGCCATTCTCGCTGCTGTCCCTGTCTTGCCGGTCCGGCATGTAAATGATGCCGAGCTCAAGTCCTTAGCGGTGTCCGGCGATGCCGCGTTCTGGGGGCATCTCGCCGCCCGCTCACGGCAAGCCACGAGCTTTTCCGAAATGTTCTATCTGTCGACACTTCGAAAGAAGGCGAAGCTACATACGACTGAAAGTGTCCAGCCAAGACTCCGCCTCGCCTTAATCGGCGGCTACAATCTGTATCCGTTGCACGAATTGGTTGAACACCTCCTGGCCATTCGTGGAATCGAGTGCGAACGCTTCCTTGGCGAGTACGATAATTTCGTCTCAGAAGTCCTCGACGGCTCGAGTCCGCTGTACGCCTTCAAGGCGGACCTCGCCTTCATTCTGCCGAACGCGAACCACTGCCGCTTTTCGGGCGCGCTCCTCGACGCCGTGCAACATCAGCGCGAAGCTGTGGTCGGCGCCGCGGAGCAGCTCCTCAACCTCGCGCAGACTTTCATCGAACGCTCAGGTGCGGCAGTGATACTGGCAAATTTTGCGCTGCCCGGCGGCCTCGATCTCGGCTCGTTTCGTTCACGCACGCTTGGCGCCGATTGGAGTTTCCGCAAGGCGGTGAACCTTGAGCTCGGGCTCCGGGCTCCAGCTGAGGTGCAAATCTGCGACGTCGAGTTCCTCTCGGCACGCCGAGGGATCACGGCCGCGGAGGATGCGCGAGCATGGTACGAATCGAAGCAGCCCGGCTCACCTGATTTTCTAGTGGACGTCGCGCAAGAGCTAGGCCACCTGATCGCCTCCCGTAAGCAAAGCCCTAAGAAGGTGCTGGCGCTGGATCTCGATCAGACGCTATGGGGCGGCGTGATCGCGGAGGACGGTATCGAGGGAATCGAACTTGGGGACTCGTCTCCCCGCGGCGAAGCTTTCAAGGCTTTCCAGAAGTATCTCCTTTCGCTTTCCGAACGCGGCGTCCTCCTTGCGGTGTGCAGCAAGAACGACCATGCGCGCGCGATCGAGGTATTCGAAAAGCATCCCGAGATGGTTCTCCGGCTGGAGCACTTCGCCGCCTTCAAAGCCAATTGGGACCCGAAGTCCGACAACCTGCAGCGGATCGCGGATGAACTCCGCGTTGGCGTGGACAGCTTTGTCTTCGCCGATGACAACCCGGCGGAGATCGAGATTGTGCGACAGTTTCAGCCTCAGGTCCAAGGCGTGCTCCTCGGGCCGGATCCCGCCGAATTCATCGGCCGCCTCCAGGCGGGACGCCATTTCGAGCCGCGGACCGTCACGGCGGAGGATCTCGGACGGACTGCGCAGTACAACCAGGAACGGCGACGTACGGAGCTCGCGGCGAGCGTGACCGACATGCCAGCCTACCTCGCCTCGCTCGAGATGCGAGGCACGATCAAGGAGTTCGACGCGCTCGACCTGCCCCGCATTGCGCAGCTGATCGCGCGCAGCAACCAGTTCAACCTGACAACGGTTCGCCGATCCGAAACCGATATCCAGGGGCTGATGAGCAGACCGGACTACCGGTGCTTCACGATGCGGCTCGAAGACCGGTTCGGTGATTCCGGGCTCATCTGCGTGGTCATTGCTAAGGTCGAGGACGGCGTCCTCGTGCTCGACACCTGGCTCATGAGCTGCCGCGTGCTCAAGCGCCAGGTCGAGGACGAGATCATGAATGAGATTTTTCGGCTTGCAGAGGTCGCCGGCTGCGCAAGAGTGCGCGGCATTTATCTTCCGACGGCCAAGAACGGGATCGTCGCCGGAATCTACAAGGCGTTTGGCTTCGTGCGTACGGAAGACTCCGCCGCCCGAAAAGAGTTCGAGCTCGAGGTGGGGAAGTATCAGGTGCGTTCGACAAAGATACGCGTAACCCGGAGGGCTTATGAAGCAGGCTGAAGTACTGGCGAAATTGCAGGAGGTATTCGACGGCATCTTCCTCGAGAAGGTCGCGGCCAAGCCCGAGCTCTCGGCGGCGGACGTCGAGGAGTGGGACTCGCTCATGCAGATCTCGCTCGTCATCGCCGTCGAGCAGAAGTTTCGCGTACGATTCCGCGTTGGCGAGGTCGAGGCGGCGCGGACTCTGGGTGAATTCGCCGATCTGATCGCGAAACGGATGGAGGCATAAAAGCTAGATGTCGAAGGCGAAGGCGGGAATACGCGGCGCCACCCGGTTTTGGCATCCCGCGTCCCGATCTTTCGCGTACGCGGCACCACATCGCAAAACTCTCCCCGCGAAGCCCCGCCAGGCCGTCGTTCATGCGGCGGAGGCCGACAGCGAACACACCCTTCAAGAGAAGTTGACATCCGTGCACACGCGGGTTGCTTCACAAGCGGAATAATAAATATAATATTTAAAACACTTAACTTCGCGTTCAGTTAAATCACCGAGTGCAGGAATCGACTTGCGCGGAGAACAAAATGGCAAGTTTGTTCACCACCCAGACACCGTCCATCGCCAACGCCACCGACGGGGTGGGGGCGGACTATGAGCTCGGGATGCGCTTCGCCGCCGACGCGTCCGGCGTGATCCAGGCGATCCGGTACTACAAGGCCTCGAACGAGACCGGCACCCATATCGGCCACATCTGGTCGGCGACGGGCCAGGAGCTGGCAACCGTCACGTTCACCAACGAAGGCGCCTCCGGCTGGCAGCAGCAGGCACTCGCCACGCCGCTCACCATCACGGCCGGTACGACCTACGTGGTCTCGGTCAATATCAACAGCTACTACGTCTCCACCACGCAAGGCTTCGCCTCCGGCATCAGTAATGGCGGCCTGAACGCGCCGGTCGGCGCCGGCGTCTTCGACTACACCAAAGGCGTCTTCCCGAGCGCCACCTATCAGAATGCGAACTACTTCCGCGACGTCGTGTTCGCTGCGAGCGGGACCCAACCCACCAATCACCCGGGCACGGTGAGCATCAACGGCACGCCGACGCAGAACCAGACCTTGACCGCGACGGTGAGCGATGCCGATGGCCTGCCGGGCAGCATCACCTATCAATGGCAGCGAAGCACGGACGGCACCACGTGGAGCAACATCACGGGCGCGACGGCGAGCACGCTGACTCTCGGGCAGGCCCAGGTCGGCGGCTTCATACGTGTCAGCGCCGTCTACACGGACTCCCTGGGCAGCAGCGAGACCCCGGTGAGCGCCGCGACCGCCACGAAAGTGGCCAATGTCAACGACGTCGGCGTCGTCACGATCAACGGCACGGCGACCCAGAACCAGACGCTGACGGCCAGCGTCGCCGATCCCGACGGCGTCCCGGCCAGCATCACCTATCGCTGGCAGAGCAGCCCCGACGGCACCACCTGGACGAATCTGTCCGCCACCACCTCGAGCCTCACCCTCGATAGCAGCCTGGTCGGCAAGCGGATCCGGGTCAATGCCACCTACACCGACCAGCTCGGCACCGGCGAGAACGCAACCAGCAGTGCCACGGCGACGGTTGCCGCTGCGAGTGCCACCACCCTGTTCACCACCCAGACGCCGGCCAACACCAATGCCACCGACGGGATCGGGGCGGACTACGAGCTGGGGATGCGCTTCACCGCCAACGCCTCCGGCGCGATCCAGGCGATCCGGTACTACAAGGCCTCGAACGAGACCGGCACCCATATCGGCCACATCTGGTCGGCGACGGGCCAGGAGCTGGCAACCGTCACGTTCACCAACGAAGGCGCCTCCGGCTGGCAGCAGCAGGCACTCGCCACGCCGCTCACCATCACGGCCGGTACGACCTACGTGGTCTCGGTCAATATCAACAGCTACTACGTCTCCACCACGCAAGGCTTCGCCTCCGGCATCAGTAATGGCGGCCTGAACGCGCCGGTCGGCGCCGGCGTCTTCGACTACACCAAAGGCGTCTTCCCGAGCGCCATCTATCAGAATGCGAACTACTTCCGCGACGTCGTGTTCGCTGCGAGCGGGACCCAACCCACCAATCACCCGGGCACGGTGAGCATCAGCGGCACGCCGACGCAGAACCAGACCTTGACCGCGACGGTGAGCGATGCCGATGGCCTGCCGGGCAGCATCACCTATCAATGGCAGCGAAGCACGGACGGCACCACGTGGAGCAACATCACGGGCGCGACGGCGAGCACGCTGACCCTCGGGCAGGCCCAGGTCGGCGGCTTCATACGTGTCAGCGCCGTCTACACGGACTCCCTGGGCAGCAACGAGACCCCGGTGAGCGCCGCGACCGCCACGAAAGTGGCCAATGTCAACGACGTCGGCGTCGTCACGATCAACGGCACGGCGACCCAGAACCAGACGCTGACGGCCAGCGTCGCCGATCCCGACGGCGTCCCGGCCAGCATCACCTATCGCTGGCAGAGCAGCCCCGACGGCACCACCTGGACGAATCTGTCCGCCACCACCTCGAGCCTCACCCTCGATAGCAGCCTGGTCGGCAAGCGGATCCGGGTCAATGCCACCTACACCGACCAACTCGGCACCGGCGAGAACGCAACCAGCAGTGCCACGGCGACGGTTGCCGCTGCGAGTGCCACCACCACCCTGTTCACCACCCAGACCCCATCCATCACCAATGCCACCGACGGGATAGGGGCGGATTATGAGCTGGGGATGCGCTTCACCAGCGACGCTTCCGGCGTGATCCAGGCGATCCGGTACTACAAGGCCTCGAACGAGACCGGCACCCATATCGGCCACATCTGGTCGGCAACGGGCCAAGAGCTGGCGACGGTCATCTTCACCAACGAAGGCGCCTCCGGCTGGCAGCAGCAGGCGCTCGCCACGCCGCTCACCATCACGGCCGGTACGACCTACGTGGTCTCGGTCAATATCAACAGCTACTACGTCTCCACCCCCCAAAACTTCGCGTTCGGCATCAACAATGGTGGCCTGAACGCTCCGGCCGGCGCCGGCGTCTTCGACTACACCGCGGGCGTCTTCCCGACCGCCGTCTACCAGAATACAAACTATTTCCGCGACGTCGTCTTCGCTCCATCCAACGTCATCGCACTCCTTAACAGTTCTACGATCTATGTCAGTGAAGCGGCCGGCACGGCCACCATCACCGTCGTACGCTCCGGCGACCTCCAGTCTCAAAACACCGTTGAGTACACGACGAACGAAATCGGCACCGCCGGAACTGCGACGGCTGGATCGGACTTCATCCAGCCCACCTTCAATGGTCGAGCGAACACCGGCCAGATCGTGTTCGCACCGGGGGAGAGCACCAAGAGCTTCACCGTCTCCATCGTCAACGATCAGCTTACCGAGGGCAACGAAACGTTCGCCGTCGGGATTCAAAATCCCGGCTCCGGATCCCTCGGAGCCCCACGCACGGTGCTCGTAACCATCGTCGACGACGACTCACCCGCCTCGATCGCAATGGCGGACGTCGTGGTGAGTGTCGCGGAGAGTACCCCCATGGCGACGATGACGCTGCTGCGCAGCGGGAACGTCAATCAAGCAGCCACGGTCGGCTTCACGACGAGCAACGGCAGCGCACTCGCAGGATCCGATTACACGACCACGTCCGGCACGGTGACCTTTGCTGCTGGCCAGGTGAGCCAAACCATCTCGGTGCCGATCATCAACGATACGACGCCGGAGAACGACGAAACCTTCACCGTCACCTTGAGCAACCCGACGGGCGCCACTCTCGGCACTCAGGCAACAACGACAGTGAAGATCCTGGATAATGACAACCCCGCTCTCGGCAATCTGGTGGGCGAGACAGCGGTGACGGGGCTGAACCAACCATCGGCGATGGACTGGACTCCCGACGGCCGCTACATGCTGGTCGCGCAGAAGGACGGCGTAGTGCGCGTGGTGGACAACGGCACATTGCGATCGACTCCGCTCATCGACCTTTCGAGCGAGGTCAATGATTTCGGTGATCGCGGGCTGCTGGGGATCGCGGTGAACCCGAATTTCGCAAGCAACCACTATGTCTACCTGCTCTACACCTACGATCCGCCCGAGACGGCGGGCCAGAGCGGTCTCGCGGCCGCCGATCAGGGCGGCAACCGACCTGATCGGCTGGTGAGGGTCACCGTCGACCCCACCACAATGATCGCCGATCCGTCCAGTGAAGTGGTGTTGGTCGGCAAGAACAGCATCTGGGCCTATACCAGCCGTCCCGACGCGAACAGCGGCGGCGATCCCAGCATCGTTCCTTCCGGGATTGTCAACGGCACCACAATCACAGCTCCCGCGAGTCAGATCGAGGTTGGATCTCAGGACAACGATCCCGATCGGCCCGGAATCCAGAACCAGAACATCCGTGATTACATTGCGACCGACAGCGATTCGCATTCTATCGGTGCCGTTCATTTCGGCCCCGACGGCTATCTCTACCTCACGGTCGGGGATGGCACATCGTACAACTTCGTCGATCCCCGCGCAGTGCGGGTCCAAGACATCCACAATCTCTCGGGCAAGCTCTTGCGGATCGATCCCATCACAGGCGAGGGAGCGCCCGGCAATCCGTATTATCAGGCCGGCGATCCAAACAGCAATCAGTCGAAAGTGTTTTACTACGGCGCCCGCAACGCGTACCGCTTCAGCTTCGATCCCGTCACGAATTTGCCTGTAGTTGGAGATGTGGGCTGGAACAACTGGGAAGAGATCGATACGGGGCCCGCCGGCTCGAATTTCGGATGGCCCTATTTTGAAGGTCCGAACAAAACCGCCAGCTACCAGGACCTCGCCCAGGCGATCACCTTCTACAATAATGGCAACCGTAACAATACGTCGGACCCGCCTGCCGTGTTCCCGATCTTGCCTCTGAGCCACGGGGCTCCGGACAACGCCCACGTGATCACTGCGGGGGATTTCTACAATCAGAACACGATGTTCTTCGACGACGTCTACAATGGAACGATCTACGCTGCGACATTGAATGCGAGCCGGCAGGTCGCAGGCGTCCAGTTGGTGGACAACGTACCAGGCATTGTGGACCTGCAGAAGGGGCCCGACGGTTGGCTCTACGGTGCCGATATATATGATGGCACCATCCGACGTTGGGTGGACCCCACGGCCGCCGCCGGGAACACGCTGGGGATCGCGGCGTCATAACGGCGGGCGCGCCGGCTCTCGACCATCGCCCGCGATCTGCGGGCGAACGTCGGTGCGGCCCCGGCTGAGGTGAGATGTCGAGAAGCTGCCACTCTTGAGAGTTATCTATACTTATACGTCGATGGGGATTCCGGCCGCGTGGCAGGAGCTCATGCTCCCGGTCGGCCAGTCGTCGCCCACAGTCGGCTGTCGCTCGGCATCTGCATGCGGACCCAGCCATACGGCACCCGCGACCACGGCTTGATCTCGGGCGTCAGATTGTCGAGGACCAGGTCGCCAGTCCTGGCGCGCACCACCAGCACAAGGTGATGGTCTCCAGAACTGGTGACCACTTCGCTCAATAGCAGGGCCCGTGCGGGCCAGCCGCGTTGCAGCAGTTCATGACGCTTGCTCACTGCGTAGTCGTTGCAATCACCGCGATCGGGGTTAACGATCCACTCCTCACCGGCAAGGCCGAGTTCATTGGGCTGCGGAGCAATGGCGCGGTTCACGGCGCGATTGATTGCTTTCAGCTCTGCCCACCGTTCCTTCGTCAACCGGGCCGGCCCACCGCGGAAGGAGCGCCGCGGGCGACATTCAGCCTCATAGCGCAGGCAAAACACCGTGTACGTGAGGGGCGGAAGCGTCGGGCGTCCCAACTCGATGTGCGCAAGAGCCGCTCGCGGCGCCGTCGGCACGGTCAACAATGCCGCATGCGCCCACTGAACGCCTCCGATCATGACAGCTACGGCTGCCGCGATGACTGGGCCCGAGGTTCGCTGCATCTGCCGATCCCCCTGCGTACGCCAAACTGAGGTCGGATCCACCGCCGACGCGGCGCGCGTCCCGATCGCGCGAAAATAATTATTTCGTATTATTTATTTAATATAATTCCACTTAATTAAATCGGCAAGAATAAATTAATAATCAAATTCGCGTTGAAAGTCGCTCAAACGGGCTGCAGTGACACCGGCGGCGCCTGCAAGGACAAATGCAAGGATGAATGGAACGGGAAGCCTTGCGGCTACAATCGTTCTCGATGGAAAGGCGCGGCAAGCGCGGCGCGGCACGGAACAGACGTGGTTCGCCGATCCAGCCAGGGCAAGAATTCAACCGCCCATATAATCATAACTGTTGATTTAATTATTCACCGAGGCCAAATCGTCAAACGGTGCTTCCTCGGGAAGGCAGATTCCATATGCCAGGTGAGCTACTCGTCATCCTGGGAGCTGAAGCTACGATACTTGTCTTCGTAGCGGCGATGACCCTGTACGCCAAGCGAATGGACGTACTGAACCGACGGTCGTTCGAGCGATCCGCAATCTCGCCCAGGCATCTGCCACGGTCGATCCGTCGAAAGCAGCGCGACCGCGGTTGATCAGGAGGTGGGTCGATCTCACCACGTTCGCCCCACCAAATCTCTTGCGGCGACCCGACATCTTCAGAACGCTGGTGTCGACTCTGCAAAGCAGACTGCAGACTCCGATCCGGCTTGTGACGCGCACTCGTCGGCCGAGCCCGCCCGCTGCCGATGCGCCCGGCCGCCCAGCCGTGCCTTCAGAGGCTGGCCGCAACGCCGGCGCCCACGGATAGGGCGCCCTCCTGGAATGCGCGCAGTCGAACGCTGCTATCTTCCGCGAAGACTCAGCGCTCCTTGAATGCGCGCCCCGCCTGATCGTGCAGCGGTTTGAGCAGGTAAGACAACGCGGTCCGACCGGCCGTCTTGATGAAGACCTCCACCGGCATGCCGGGCAACAGCTTGGCCGACCCGAGTTTCGCCAGCTCTTCCGGCTTCAGCAGAACGCGACCCGTGTAGTAACTGGTGCCGGCGCGCTGGTCCTGCGTGATGTCTGCCGAGACCATGCTGACCTCTCCGTCGATTTCGGGCGTGGTCTTCTGGTTGAACGCCGCGAAGCGCATTGTCGCGGTCTGCCCCATATAGACCTGGTCGATATCGCGCGGTGCGATCTTGACCTCGACCGCAAGCGAGTCCGCATCGGGCACGATCAGCATGATCTGCTCGCCGGGAGAGATCACACCTCCGACCGTGTGGACGCTCAGCTCGTGGACGCGACCGGTTTGCGGTGCCCTGATATCGATCCGATTCAATTGATCGACCGCCGCGGTCTTGCGCTCGCTCAGCTCGGAGAGCTTCGATCGCGTTTCGATCAGATCCTTGCCCACTTCCGTCCGCAGGTCCTGGTCGATCTGAATGATCTGGAGTCCGATTTCGGCAATCTTGCCCTTCGACTGCGCAATCATTCCTGCCAGCTGGCTGCGCTCGCCTTCGAGGCGAGCGGAATCCCGCTCGAGGGAATTGAGCCGCGTGATCGGCACCAGATTTTTTTGCCAGAGACTGCGCACGCCCTCCAGCTCCTGCCGGATAAATTCGACTTCCTTCTGCTTGGCCTCGGTCTGCCCCGTGAGGCCTTTGATCTCGTTTTCCAGCTGCGCGCTTTTCTCCTGCAACTGCGCTTTTTGGCCGCTCCGCGCCTGACGACGCAGCTCGAACAGCTTTCGCTCCGCAGTAATCGCACGGCTCGCCTCCGAGTTGCTCTCCTTGGCCCGGTCGAGCAGCACCTTGGGAAAGACAGCCTGCTCGGCGCCATCGCGCTCGGCCTCCAGACGAGCCTGCCGCGCGAACAGCTCATCGAGGCTGTTCGTGACGATGGTGGCATTCGCGAGCGTCTGCGTCTCGTCGAGGCGGATCAAAATATCCCCTGCATTAACCCGCGCGCCCTCCCGCACGCGCAACTCTCCCACGATCCCACCAGTGGAGTGCTGAACCTTCTTGACGCTCGAATCCACCACGACCACGCCTTGGGCGATCACCGCGCCCGACAATTGGGTCGTTGTCGCCCAACCGCCGACCCCAAAGGTTACAAAACCGAACATGATCATACCGACGATCATGTAACGCTGGATTGATTGCAGCGCCGGTGTCACCTGGTCGTTCATCGACCGCCTCCTTGAGTTTCCGCGACGACCTTGAGCGGTACTGGATTGCGCAACACTCTCTTGAGAACCTCCTCCCTCTTGCCGAAAGACTGAACCCTGCCTTCCCCGAGGCACAAGACATGGTCCACACCTTCCAGCGCCTTCGGACGATGCGCGACAACGGCGACAATCCCTCCCCGGCGGCGCACGTTCAGGATCGCCTCGGTCAAGGCCTCCTCGCCCTCGGCATCGAGATTGGAAGACGGCTCGTCAAGCACGACCAGGAAGGGCTTGCCGTAAAAGGCGCGCGCGAGCCCGATACGCTGCCGCTGTCCCGCCGACAGCGCCAGCCCTCCCTCGCCAATCTTCGTGCTGTAGCCGTCCGGAAGGGAGAGAATGAGGTCGTGCGCGCCCGCGGCATGTGAGGCTTCCAGAACAGCAGCGGCCGTTGCCTCCGGGTCGAACCGCGCAATGTTCATTGCGATGCTGCCGTCGAACAATTCGACGTCCTGAGGCAGATAGCCGATGTGCTTGCCGAGCGCGTCTGAAGACCAGTGATCGAGCGAAGCGTTGTCGAGCCGGATCCTGCCTCTAATGCACGGCCACACTCCCACCAGCGCGCGTGCCAGCGTCGATTTGCCGGACCCGCTCGGACCGATGATTCCAACCGCTTGCCCGCTCCGCAGCTGGAACGACACTTCGCTGAGGGTCGGCCTGTCGGAGTTCGGGGCGCCAATATAGAGGTGCTCCGCGGTGAGGGTTTCAACAGGCGCCGGCAATGCCAAGCGCTCCTCCTCGTTAGGCAGAAGCTTCAGCAAGTGATCGAGCCGTTGCCCCGATTGCCGCGCGGCGACAAATCCTTTCCAGTTCGCAATGGCCATTTCGACGGGCGCCAGTGCACGCGCGGTGAGAATCGATCCGGCGATGATGATGCCGGCGCTCGATTCCTGGTTGATGACGAGGACGGCACCAACGGCGAGAACCAGCGATTGCAAGATCGCCCGGAAGATCTTGGATGCGCCACCGAGTCCGTTTGCGACATCGCTGGCCCGCTCATGGGCCGCGAGGTACTTCGCGTTGACATCCCGCCAACGGAAAGCCGCTTGTTGCCGCATGCCCATGGCCTGCAGAACCTCGGCATTGCGCCGCCCCTCGAGCGCAAGGGCAGTTCGCGAAACGGCCAGGCGCGAGGACGCCTTTGCCGGCCCTCGGGTGCGTGTTTCCGTGAGCAGCGTAATGCCGACCAGCACCAGCGCGCCGGCCAGCGCAGTGACGCCAATCCAGAAGTGAAAGAGGAAGCAGACGCCGAGATAGATCGGCATCCAAGGCAGATCAAAGAGCGCCGTCGGCCCTCCGCTCGACAGGAAGCTGCGGACCTGATCAAGGTCCCGCACCGGCTGCAAGCCATCGCCATCGGCCCTGGTCTTGAGAGGCAGGCGAACAAGCGCGTCGAATATCCGAACACCGAGCCTTTCATCGAAATACCGGCCGACCCGGGCGCTGATCCTGTTCCTGACGAGGTCCAGCCCACCCTGAAACAGGTAAAGCACCGTCGCCAGAACCATCAAGGCGATCAGCGTCGGTATGCTGCGCCCGGGGAGCACCCGATCATAGACTTGCAGCATGAAAAACGACCCGGTGAGCATGAGGAGATTGCTCATCCCGCTGAAGGCCGCGAGAGCCCAGAAAATCCGGCGGCAAGACCGCAGGAAAGCCGACATCTCTGACTGCGACTCGTCATAGTCCTCCGCCGGCCGGGGTCGACCAGCGAATATCCGTCGCCGCAGGGCTTCGACCGAGCGCTTTGCCCAGCCGATCAGTTGCGGCGTCCGCAGTTCGGCGTCTTCCGCCCACCGCCGTCCGACCGCCCATAGCCCTGATATATGTAGAAGTGGAATTCGATAAAGATTCGCGGGCGGGGGGAATCCCCCCCGCCGTCCAAAGTCAATCATGGTAGCCGCCCTTGAACCATGCCTTTGTCGGAAGATCCCCCAAGAGATCCCCAAGGCAGTTGTTGAGTACTACTCGGTGTGGATGCCCATACCTTACGCGAAGTGGAAGTCCTGGCTGGTCAACGAACCGACCTTCATGTTCTTCAGCGTGAGCGTGTCGTCCCCCGTCGCGATGACGACGTCGCCACCTGATTGGGTCGCGTGGGAGAGAACACTGGCAAAACTGTCGAACACGCTCTTACTGAACTCGATCGCGTCGTGAGCAGGTCCGCTGGCAACGAAGCCCTTGACAACATCGTTGCCGAAATTCGCGGCAAACGAGAAAGTGTCAGCCTTGCTGGTCCCAACGAACACGTCATTGCCTGAAGTGCTCGTCTGTGTGTTGCTGGTTGTTGAGCTCGAAGTAGCAATGGTCTGCGTGGTGCTCGTGGACGACGTAGCCAGGCTCGAAGTACCGACCTGCCCATCACCGTTGAGATCCTGATGGAAGCTTGTCTCAAGCGACTTAAGCCCAGAGTCCGTACCCGACACCGAGCCGCCGGACGTGGAGCCGGTCAGGGTGCTGACATGGGAGACGTAGTTGCCGTTGTTGTCGGTGTTCCACGCCGTGTATTCACCGGTGCTCGCCTCCTTCCAGGCAACCTGATAGCCCGTCGCCGTCTTCTCCGCACCAATGGGAGTCCAGGTGCCATCTGACCCGCTCACGAAATCGGCACCGCCATCCTTAAGCGAAGGGCCCGTTCCGCTGCTGCCGTTGAGGTAGAATTTGCCGCCACTCTCAACGAGACTTGTCACACCAGCCGACTCGACGACCGTGCCAGTGGTCGGCGCTGGCGACGTCGGTGCGGTGGCAGTGGAAGTACCGATCTGACCGTCACCGTTCAGATCCTGATGGAAGGTGGTCTCCAACGATTTCAGGCCGGAGTCCGTACCCGACACGGAGCCGCCCCACGTTGACCCGGTCAGGGTGTCGACATGCGAAACGTAGTTGCCGTTGTTGTCGGTGTTCCACGCCGTGTACTGACCGGTGCTGGTCTCCTTCCAGGCAACCTCATAGCCCGTCGCCGTCTTCTCCGCACCAATTGGAGTCCAGGTGCCATCTGACCCGCTCACAAACGCCACACCGTTATCCTTCAGCGTGGGGCCCGATCCGGTGCTGCCGTTGAGGTAAAATTTGCCGCTGCTCTCAACGAGAGTTGTCGAGCCAGCCGACTCGACGACCGTACCGGCAGTCGGCGACGTGGGCGCGGTCGGCGACGACGGTGACGTCGGCGAGGTCGGTGCCGAACTGCTGATGCTCGCCGCGAACGCGGTGGACGCCGCGCCGGTGTTGCCTGCCGCGTCCGTTGCCTTGGCGGTGAGGCTGTGCGAACCGGCTGCTAGGGCAGCGCTGGTGTAGCCCCAAGCGCCATTGCTGTCGGCCGTGACGGTCCCGATCTGGGTCGTGCCGTCGAATACCTTGACGACACTGCTCGCTTCCGCCGAGCCCGACAACACCACCTGATTGGCACTGTTCACCGTATGGCTGGCCATGGTCGGCGCAGTCGGCGCTTTAGTGTCGACGGTGATTGCCAACGCAGACGACGCCGCGCTGGTCTGACCCGACGAGTTGGTCGCCGTTGCGGTGAGCGTATGCTTGGCGTCAGTCAGAACCTTTGTGATGTAGTCCCAGGCGCCGCTCGAGTCCGCAGTGGCCGAACCGATCTGGGTCGTACCATCGTAGACCTTGACCGTGCTGCCGGCGGCAGCCGACCCCTTGAGCTCGACGGTATTGTCGTTGGTGATCTTGTCGCCGGCGGCGCCGCTGTCGGTCGAGAACGACGCGATGACGGGAGCGGCCGGCAGAGTAGAACCGGTCGAACCGGAACCAGACGACGTGCTGCCCGACGAGCCATCGGCTCCTGCCGGCACCACCACTGGTGCAGATTTCGGCACCGATTCGGTATTATTCGAATTGACCACCTGACCGGTGCGCATATCCATATTGTTGGAGAACGACCAGCCGCTCGGAGCGGAGTAGAATGCCCCCCACGCCGCCTGCAGATCAAAGAAGTTGTCATGCACGCTGCCACTGTGGGCAGAACTGTCGTCGTTGTAGGAATTGGCATGAACCATATACGACATCGCTGACCCGGCGTCTCCGCCGGCCGCGATCATCGTGTTGTATGCCATGGTGGCATTCTGGATCACTCCGCCCTGCGTATTGCTGTAGAACTGGAAGCCTTCGCCTCCCGACGCCTGCGGGGTCTGATAGGTGGTATTGAACTCGACATCCACCGAGCTCGCGGTGCCGCCGCCGAACTGCAGGAAGTTCAGATGGGCGCCGTCTTGGATCGCCCCCTGCTCGACCAGATTATATTTGTAGACGACCGAGAAGCTCGGGCTGCCGTTTGCCTGCGTGAATTCGACGACGTGCTGCGGAAACTCCTTGAACCAGTTGTACTCCATCTTGACCTGGCCCGAACCGGCGAAGCCGATGAACGATGTGGCGTTACCGATGGCGCTGCCGTCAAAGGTATTATGCGCGAGGGTCAGATTGGACGCCCCCGAGGTCCCGTAGACCAGATATGATCCCTGGTTGGCGCCAATCGCAAAATTGCTGTTCGAGATCGTCGCATTCGATCCTGCGACGGTCACCTGATATCCGCCGTGAAGCGAGAAATCATACCCATCAAGCGTGATATTGTTTCCGCTGATCGTGATCGTGCGGCTCGACGTATCTATCGAAACGCCCGCCATCGAGATCGTCGCCGGATCCTTGAGCGATGTCGATGTCGCCCCGACCGCATAATCGACGCCGGCCACATTCCAGCTCGGCCGGGTTGAATAGCCGTCAAGCAGGTTCGGAAGTTGCGAAGTTGCCATTAAGGAGAGTCCCCTCTTCGAGTTTAATCTGACCTGCCACGCACTGCGCGATCAAATAACCCCATTTGAAGTCACGCAGCGATTTCAGGTCACGTAGAGCCAAGCCTGGATGCTAGGCGGCATCCGTATGGCTCACCACCAAAGGCTTTTTTTGGACAACAACACGACTCAGCAAAGGTAATTCAGCGGTCTAAAGTAGTGACTCCGCTTTCATACTTATCCACCGGAAAATATAAACATACTGGAGTAGGTATTTATTTGATTATCTATCCACATCGAGCATCTCGATCATTCGCGTTCAAGGACAAGAAGTTAGTTTTACGAATTCACAGCGGGTCGGAAATTGACGAAAGCTGCGCGCGAAAGAATCTGAATTTAGTTATGCCAAGCGAAATGATGGCAGCCGGACCAGTTCGCGTCTGGCGCACAATGTCGCAGCCAATAGAAGAGAACCTACATCAGGAGGGAGGCGTACCATTGGGCGCCGATCCATTGCACCGGCTCGACCGGGATCGAGGGCGCCCAACAAGAGCCGGAAAAGCGCCCGTTGAGTTCGTCTCGCGGGACGCAGTGCGCCCCATGCCGCGACTTTGAGGCGGACCGGATCCGGCAGTCATGTTCGAGACACGAACGAACCATCAGCGAGAAGCTGGCCGCGGTTGCGATGCCTTATTTAATTTAGCTGCTGATCTCGCATTGTTCGAATTGATCACCTGACCGGTGCGCATATCCATATTATTGGAGAACGACCAGCCGCTCGGAGCGGAGTAGAATGCCCCCCACGCCGCCTGCAGATCAAAGAAGTTGTCGTGCACGCTGCCACTGTGAGCAGAACTGTTGTCGTTATAGGAATTGGCATGAACCATATACGACATCGCTGACCCCGCGGATCCACCAACCGCGATCATCGTGTTGTATGCCATGACGGCATCCTGGATCACTCCGCCCTGCGTATTGCTGTAGAACTGGAAGCCCTCACCTCCCGACGTCTGCGGGGTCTGATAGGTGGTATTGAACTCGACATCCACCGAGCTCGCGGCACCGCCGCCGAACTGCAGGAAATTCAGATGGGCGCCGTCTTTAATCGCCCCCTGCTCGATCAGATTATATTTGTAGATAACCGAGAAGCTCGGACTGCCGTTTGCCTGCGTGAATTCGACGACGTGCTGCGGAAACTTCCTGAACCAGTTGTACTCCATGGTGACCAGGCCCGAGCCCGCGAATCCGATGAACGATGTCGCGTTACCGATGGCGCTGCCATCAAAGCTATTATGCGCGAGGATCAGATTGGACGCCCCCGAGGTCCCGTAGACCAGATATGATCCCTGGTTGGTGCCAATCGCAAAATTGCTGTTCGAGATCGTCGCATTCGCGCCTGCGACGCTCACCTGATATCCGCCGTGAAGCGAAAAATCATACCCATCAAGCGTGATGTTGTTTCCGCTGATCGCGACCGTGCGGCTCGACGTATCTATCGAAACGCCCGCCATCGAGATCGTCGCCGGATCCTTGAGCGATGTCGATGCCGCCCCGACCGCATAATCGACGCCGGCGACACTCCAGTCCGGCCGTACGGCATAGCGTTTTAGCAATTCCGGATGCTGAGGTGCTGCAGATGAAGCCCTTTGCTCACTCACATCGCAGCGGTTGGCCGTGCACTCGCCCTTGCCGCTCCTCTCTTGCGCGATGCGGACGTCATCTTCATCGGAAGATGCGACCATCACCAGCGCCGCCACCAAACAGAGCAAGGATTTCATTCTAAACGACCATCAGACCCCGCGGCGCTGTTCAAGCTCTCTTGCGCCAAGCGATCGGGTACCTCTCCAGGATGAGGATGACCGCTCTTTTGCGCTCCCTCACAAGTCAAGAGCGCTTTCGTACAGCCATCAGAGATTTGGTTACGCCAAGGATTTTCTCGGGGATGATCGACGCGTCGGGAAACAATGCACTGAACATACGCCTGTCCAGCAGGGACGAGCTTTGTATCGTCTTCATCGCCTCGTCGACGGTCGCAGCTTTGGACCAGTAAGGACCACACTTCCGAGCCATCACAAGCCGGAACTTCAGCGACTCGGGAAGCCAATGCAGAAAGGGCGTTCTCGCGTGCGGCTCGATCGGAAACCAGTAGTACGGCGTTTGCACAAAATAATTGGGAGCGATGCGCCGGATCTCGTTTGCCATGGCCATCATGCTCGGCCATTGACCGACGTGCTCAATGACTGAATTCGAATGGATCACGTCAAAGCTGTCGTTCGCGAATTCCGGCATATGGCAGGCGTTGCCCTGGCAAAATGTGAAGCCCGCCTTCGGCGGCCCGCCCCCATCCAGATTGAGTAGCGTTATCTCCGTCGGTCGGGCCATCAGGTGCCCCTTGTCCGACCAATAGGCTTCGACCCCGCCAATATCGAGGATACGCAGCGGACGCTCGGTCCTCGGGATCGAGCTCACCAGCTCGAGAAAGATCGAAAATCGCGCCAGACGGAAGCTGCTCGACGCAGCCTTCTCGTACCCGCTATGTTCAATGGCCTGTGACACTTCAATCAATCGCCAGTTCCGTATGACGCGCAAATCTCCAAGTGATTATAAATCGCCACTTTAATCAATTCAACATTATATTGATTGCCAAAAAGGTATAATTTATTAAGTTATTTAACGTGGCCGGCGGCGCAGGGGCCGCAATTCGACCCATGACGGGCCAAGTCGAGGTTTGCGACGGCCGTCATCATCCGAGCGAGGGAGCGATGTCAAATACCGGGCCGGACGCCACAAGGATAGCGGTCCTCATCGTATCATACGGAAACCCTGGCGACGTGGATCGCTGCTTGAAGTCACTTGCCCGGTCCGACTTCGAGAATTTTGATGTTTTCATCTGTGAGAATGGCGGACCGGAAGCTTATGCGTCTTTGATGGAGGTCATTGCACACGAACACGGCACATTGCAGCAAATCGAAGATTGCTCGCATCAACTGGACCGACCGGGAGGACGACTGGCCAGCGTGGCGAAATGTCGATTTCGATCTCGCTCCAATTTGGTCAGGGTGGCGCTCGCAATTGACAATCTCGGCTACGCCGGCGGAGTTAACGCATGGCTCGAGAAATTGCTCGGTCAGCCCGAATGGCACGCTGTGCTCGTTCTCAATCCGGACACCGAGGTCGTTGAGACGTGCCTATCACAGTTGGTGGCCAAAGCCGCCGAAGGATACGGAATGGTTGGTGGGGTTCTGGTATTCGACGATTCCCCGAACAAGGTCGCCAATTATGGGCTTCGATGGTCCGCTCTGACGGGGCGAGTGATAGCTGTCGGCCGAAACTCGCCTGCGGGGCGTCGCCTTACACCGGAAATTGTTGGCGGGATCGATGCGATTAGCGGCGCTTGTATGCTTGTGACGAGGGACTTCATCGCTGATGTAGGGTTAATGATGGACGACTACTTCCTCTATATGGAGGACCTTGACTGGGGCCGGCGGCGGGCCAGCCACCGGATCGGGGTCGCTGAGGGGGCGCTGATACGTCACGTGGGAGGCACGACCATAGGATCGGCTGTCGATCCAAGAGACCAGTCCCATTTGTCGGTTTACCTGTCCGCCCGGAACGGTATCCTCTATTCTCGGCGTCGGGCCGGGTGGCGGTGGGTCTTCCACTCCGCGATTTGGATGTTGTACGCACTGAGATACCTTCTGCTTGGTGCTCCAGCGGCTGCCAGGCTAACGATCGCCGGCTTGTGGCATGGAATAAACGGCAGAACAGGTCGGCCTGAAATCTCCTTCGATTGACGGGGCGCTTGCCCTGAAGGTGCTTCTGCATCAGCCGGCGAGCTTTGTCACGATAGGTCTGTTGTTCATGTTTATTCATCAGCCAGCAGCACGGCCAAAAGTCGATTTATTAAATATTTAATACTTGCTATAAATCGGCGAACGCTATTTTAAATAGCGGGCAGGATTTTCCCGGTCCAGGAGCCAATTGTGAGGCAATTTTCGGCATCCCGCTTTTCCCCCGTGGTCACGACCGCTCTCTGGGCACAGCGCCGCTCCTGGCCCATTCCTCGCGTCCTGAGGCAAGTAGGACTCAGCATGCTCTCGCGTCTTCAGGGGGGTCCTGCACCTGTCGAAGGTTGGAATTCGCCGCTGATCGTCCGCGAGGGAATGATTTCGAACAACGCCCGTCACGCAGCTGACTTGAACCAGGCCGCCACGCGCCCCCCCCCAAGTGTTGATCGGCCAAGCCGACCTGACCGACGCCTATCTTGCTTGATTTCGACGAGCGTCTTGGACGCCGGCGGTATTGATGAGTTCGTGGCATTTCTTGCTCGGCGGCTGCCCGACAGGGGTATCAGATCCACGGTCATGATAACAGAGCCGGCTGCGACCGGAGGGCGCCTCATGCGCGCGCTACAAGAAGAGGGGATTGAGGTCATCCATAAATCCCCATCTGAAAGCCCCGGGTGGCTCAGGAGACAACGGCCTGACGTTATCAGCGCTCATGCGCCTCCAGACTGGCTGCTCCAGGCGGCCCACGAGCTGGGAATATCGGTGGTCGAGACGCTGCACGCCGCTCCGACCCCGATAGGGACCAACTGGCGAGCAGAGGGAACGAGAAGTCGCAATATTCGTTTTCTGATTGCCGTAAGCGACCTGGTACGACGGCAATACTTGCGTGGCAACCCGGCGTTCAACGCCGATGCGATTTACACGATACCCAACGGTTTCAATTCTACCCACCGGCAGATGACTGACCGAGCCGCGGCAAGGAAGTGGCTGGGTCTTCAAGATGAGTTTCTATTCGTGTCGCTGGCCCGTCACGTCATGCAGAAGAACGCCTACGGCTTGCTGGTCGCCTTTGCAGAGGTCGCAAAATTGTTCCCGCATGCGCATCTTGTCCTGGCCGGTCGCGCGGATGATCCCGTCTACATGAAGCAGCTCCAGCTCCTTCAAAGGAATATCCCCGAGCGCCATCGAATCCATCTTCGCGACAATCTGTCCAACCCGTCCCCATTGCTCTCAGCGGCCGATTGCTTCGTTCTCAACTCCTTCTTTGAGGGATGGCCCCTCGCCCCAATGGAGGCTCTTTGCACAGGCCTCCCCGTTGTGATGAGCGATGTCGGGGGGGCCCGCGAGCAAATTGGCCTGGAAGGAAGGCATGGCCACCTCGTGCCCAACCCCCTGGAAGATCCCGAGACCGTCACATGGGATAGAGTTGCGCGTGAGAGATTTCGGCCTCAGCGCAACAGAGCCGCCCTTGTCTCAGCGATGACTTCGATCATCGAAAATCGAGAGCATTGGACGGCCTCTCGCGCGACTCTCGCAAGTGAGGCGAAGGTCCGCTTCAACACAGAGGCGTGTATCGAGCGATACGCGCAAGTTCTTGAACAAGCCGTTGCATCCTGATGGCAGCTTATCCAGAACCGTGGACGCGAGAGCAATGAAGTCAACGCTATCCCATTCGGCACTCGTCAATCGCGAACAACTGCGGCCGAAGCCCCGAACTGCAGGCGCCATCGCTTGTTACATTGCCCTCCTAGCAATCCTGCTTCCTGGAGGTCTGGTTGCCGTGGATGCGTCTGGCGCCAAACTCACGGTCGGCAGGATCGCCGTCTTGATACTGCTCATACCGGCCCTTTTCCGACTTACAAAGGCTGATCGCCATTTCATAGCAAGTGACTATCTGGCGGCCTTAACCGGCATCTGGATGGTCGGGGCTGCGGCTCATGTCGGAGGGGACGGCAGCGTGTCATCCGCGGTGGCGGTGTGCCTGGAGTACGTCGGAGGATACTTTGTGGCCCGAGGGCTGTTTTTCGGATCCGCCGTTTCGACATTCATTCAAGTGCTGAAGAAATTCGTGATCGTCGTCGTGCTCCTGGCACTCGCAGACAGCATCACCGGAAGACTGATGGTGCACACAACTCTGGCCGGCATTTTCCAGAGTGCCCCCCTGCTACAGCCTGATTTTCGCGCGGACCTGCTGAGGACTGCATCCACTTTTGACCACCCCATCCTGTTCGGCACGTTTTGCACTCTGTCCGGCGCATTGCTGATGTCTTACGAACAGAACCGTGCAAAGCGAACATTGTGGGTGGGCGTGTGCCTTCTTGGATGCATACTATCAATGTCCTCTGCACCTTTGCTGTCGTTCATCATTGGCATAGTGGCCTTCACATACGAATGCTTCATGAGGAATTATTCATGGCGCTGGAGCGTGTTCTGGTTTGCCGTTGGAGCGGGCATACTGGCGATCTTCTTCGTCGCCAATCATCCGATCGGCTGGATCATCTCCCATCTGACACTCGATCCAGTGTCAGGTTACTTCCGGTTGATGATCTGGGATCTGGCTCTAATGAAAATTGACCAAGAACCATGGACCGGATTTGCCTTTAACCCATTGCACAACGAAATATTGGACTACACCGTCGATTGCGTGTGGCTGCAACTGGCGTTACGCTTCGGCATTCCCATGATTGTGCTAGTGGCCCTCACCAACATCGCAACTATCCTGCCGGCCAGGCGAAACGCCAGCAAGGTCGCTAGCGATCCCCTACATTGGGGATTTACAACGGCGCTCGTACTGACGATGCTCACCGGCCTGACCGTTCATTACTGGCACTTTCTTTGGATATTCTGGGGTCTTTGTCTGGGGATTCGCGCGTCCCTTCGCGAGGCATCTATGACCGAATACCGGATGCTCGCGGACGAAGCGATGCCGTTGATGACCGCTGACATTTCCCTAGTTCACGCGCGACCATAAGCGCGCCTGAATTGGGGCGCGATGGCTCCTCGTGACAGGCCATGCCCGCAAGCTTCCGTCAAATGGGAGAGAACTGCGCTCGCAGCGCGTCCGCCGGCACAAGGGCCAAGCAGGCTTTACTACCGCACGATCATCTGCCGTAACCGATCGGCCGCCGGCTGCAGAAGCCGCCACGCACGACGGCCTAAACGCCGTTTGCAAGCCAGAGCCAGCCAAGACGGCGTTCCTTCGACCTTTGGGTCGATTTTCAATGCAGCGTCACAAAGCCGGTCGGAAAGTCCCATTGCTCCTACGTTGAAGGCACGGCTCGCACTCTTTACTGCGTCAAGCGCCAGTTCGTGGACGAACCAGGTCCGAAGATCATCAACGTTTGCGAGCACTGGAGCGCAACTGCTCAGAAATCCTTCAATTGCCGCCTTCCTTTGAGCGAGATCCTGCTCCGGCGAGTATGTCGTGGACATATTGGCTGTATGCCGTCGATAAACAGCCTGGTTCTGGTCAATAAATCCAACCTCGGCGTGCGCGGCAAATCGCAGCCACATCTCCATGTCCCCGCTGTGCGTCAGTTGCGCCGAATATCCGCCCACCTTTTTCTGTAGGCTCGTCCGAACCATTACGGTAGGCGCGAGCACGATGTTCTTGGCACGGCTGAGACGGACGAACTCAATTCCAGATAATATCCGTGTTCCCGGCCCCAAGCCTGGGGGAGCAGCGACGTCTTCCCTTCGATCATCCTGTTGTACGATCGCTCGACCAAAAGCGAGACCGACAGAAGGGTGATCATCCATCAGGCGGGCTGATCTCGCGAGGGCACCAGGCAACAGACAATCATCCGCAGAAAGCAGCACCATGTAGTCGGCCGCCGCCCAGGCAATCCCTTCGTTGAACGTTGCGATGTGCCCCCGATTAGATGCGTGTTTGAGAACGTTGACCCGTGAGTCTTCGCGAGCCAACTCTTGCGCAACTTCAGCCGTGTTGTCTGGTGATGCGTCGTCGATAATCAACACGCGCACCGTCACCCCGGATTGCGTCAGAACAGTTTGGACGCAATCTCTCAGAAAATGCCCATACCGATAGCAGGGGATGATGACATCTATGGAGCTCACCGGCATCCCTCCGTTGCGCACACGCTGTCTGCCATCCTCCAACCGATCTTGGGTTGTGCCGAGGTATCGCCGCGTCGTTGCCCGGCCATGATATATTGCTTGACCAGGTGGTGACGAAGGACCCCGAGTGAGAGACAGTCAATCAGCTTCGATTTTGGTCCTTCGATGCCCGCAACCAAACCATCTGTGACAATCAGATCAGCATCGTTCAGAAGTTCGACGGCCGTTCCTTCGACAAAGAACCTCAAATGCGTACGGTCAAGAATCCCGGAATTCCGATATGTAAATTTCCGTCGGAAGAGCAACGGCAGCGCTACACTCAAATGTGCGACGTTCGGCACCGAAACGATGATGCGGCCGCCCTCCGTTAGAAGCCCGCTGATCGATCGAAGTGTCCTCCCGGGATCCGGCAGGTGCTCTAGTACATCAAGGAGTAAGACGAGGTCGAACTGGCCCAGGTCGGATGAACAGTCATCGATATTGCCGATAACGGCGATATCCGCGTTTTCCTCCAACTCTTCCTTCAGCTCGCGGTTGACCTCGACCCCCACGGTCGTGACGTTCGGATAGATCGATCTCAGCCAACGCAGCGTGTAACCGCCGCCCGGCCCGACCTCCAAGATCCTCGATGCTCCATCTGGCAAGAGCGATCTAATTTCCTCGCGTGAATGCCTGTAGTATTCGGTACGTTCCGAGTCACAAGCGCTACCGTCTCTTCGATTTGTCATAGCAGCTCGCCCGCGTTTCCACCGTTTCTCTTCGAACCTCTGCGTTCATTCGGATCATCCACTCTCTTTGCCAGAGCGACCACATCCGCGGCAAAAAGAGAGGACAAACGATTTTGCCTGGATCCGTAGGCTCGGGCTGAAGCGACTTTCGATGTCCTCTCCATCGAGAGCCCCGACTCGGCACACCAACGTTGAATTACCGAGGTCGACGTATTGTGAATTCTCGTCGTTTCGAAGCTAAGCCGCCCATGGGGCGGCCCGCTGCCGCCCTTCCGCCGCCACCGATAACGGACATACGGCCAGTTCGGTGCCGTAATGAGGACTGCCCCTCCTGGCGAGAGAGCATCGGCAAACAATCTCAGCAAATGCTTAGGATGATGAACGAACTGCAAAATGTTGAGAAACAAGATGCAGTCAAATCTCATTGGGCCAATCTTTGCCCGAGCGGTATCAAAATCTCCTGACACCACCTGAAGCCCACGTGCGGCCGATTCGCTGCTTATGACGTCATCAAGCGGTACCGCTACCACCCTTTTTCCGGTCTCGAGCAGCCAAAGTTCATTAGCGCCGGAAGCTGACCCGACCGACAGGATGCGTTCGGCGCTCCTGGGGATCAAGCTCAAGACTTCGTTTCTGATCGGTTCATAGTAATCCTTCGAGTACATCTTGTGCCACAAGCTGGTCTCGGTATTCAGCAGCGAACAACGTCTTTCCTCCTGAGAGGCGATCTGCAACAACGCCGATATTTGAGAGCCTAGTTCGTGTTGGTCGACACCAAAATGGCCGATATACTTGTTCGGCAAATGATGCACCCAGAATTGCTCTATGTGCGAGATGGCAATAAATTTTCTGAACCCGCATTGGGTATACGGGTCAGTGGCAGCGCTGCAAAGAAGATCGTACTCTCCCTCGTGCGGTTCTACCAGGAAGCCGCCCGAAGCAATCGCTTTCGCCAGCTGTTGCCGGGTTAGTACGTAGCAGGCTGAGTGTTCGTTCGTGAAATGGGCGAGCGTATAGCCCCCCCTAACTCTGACCGATTCACAATCCCAGCGGAAATGACCATGCACCTCGGGAAAGTTGCGCTCTCCGTTCGGACCATATTCAACTCGCAAGAATCCGGCGATCTCGTCTTCGTTCAGGTCAGACTCAACGTCCAGAAACGCGCGGATATTCTCTTCGGTAATTAGAATGTCGTCTTCCGAGTAGATGAACAGATCGTACAAATTGAGCCGCTCTAGGAACAGCTTCTTATGCAGAAACGGGAGAGACCAAGGGTCTTTGGTTGGAAGTCCGACAAGACACTCGACAGCGGGCGCAACGGCCTTTTCGATATTTGAGAGAACTACCAGGTCGACATCGAACTTCATGGATCGGTATTCATTGATCACCCGATCCAAGTACCGGTCATTTGCATGGCCGTAGCTGGCGATTGCGACCAAGATTCTCATAGACGTGCCGCACTCATCATTTGGCTATCTCGGCTTTCAGCGCCGCGACAACGCTCAGCAGGTCCGCATCCGTCATCTGCGCGTAGAGGGGCAGCAGGATCGACCTGTCCTGCGCAAGTTCAGATTGACGAAGGTCGTGCCGTTGCCTCGACTCGGCGTAAGGCTGCTCACGGTGCGAGCACACTATCCCGCGGCGGCTCGCGATTCCCTTGTCGAGGAGGTTTTGCATGACGATGCGCTGGTCGAGGCGGTCTGGAAGACGTACGCAATAGCTCTGCCAGTTGCATCTGGCCCACGCCGGTTCAGTCGGTAACCGCAACTCTTCCAGATTGCCGAGCTGTTCGGCATAATTGGCGGCGACGGCTCGCCGGCGTGCAATCAGTTCCGGGAGCCGCTCGAGCTGTTTGCGCCCAATCGCGGCCTGCATGTCCGTCATTCGGTAGTTGTAGCCCACAACGACGTATTCCTCGAAGATCACGGACGACGAATTGTGCCGCACCGTGTCGGGAACGCTCATGCCGTGCTGGCGCAGGAGCTTGAATTTGCGATCAAGCTCGGCATTCGCGGTGGTGAGCATTCCCCCCTCACCCGTCGTGATCACCTTTCGCGGATGAAAGGAAAAGCACGCAATGTCTCCACGCGGCTTGCCGATCGGCTCCCATTCCCCGTCTATCCGGATCTGCGATCCGGCGGCACAGGCCGCGTCCTCGATCACGGCGATCCCGTGGCGGCGCGCTATAGCCATGAGCGCTGCCATATCGCAAGGCATGCCCATCTGATGGACCGCGATGATCGCGCGCGTGCGCTCGGTGATCGCCTCGGCCAGCCGAGCGCAATCCAAATTGTATGTCTCGGGATCGATATCGACAAAAACCGGAGTGGCGCCCTGGTGTCGGATGACGTTCGCGGTCGCAATGAAGGAGTGGCTGACCGTGATCACCTCGTCCCCGGCGCCGACATCCAACGCTGCCAAGGCGAGCTGCAGGGCGGTCGTACAATTGGAGACGGCACAAGCGTGCGGTGCGCCAACAAGTGCAGCGAACTCGCGCTCGAACGCCGCCACCTGCGGACCTTGCGATACCCAGCCCGACAGCACGACCGCGCGCGCAGCGTCAGCTTCTTCGTCCGCAAGCAGCGGCAGCGCGATCGGAATCACGATGCCGCCGCTTGTCGCTGGCGGTCCGAAGCGAGATCGCGTTCGGATCGCCACCATTTCACGAGATCGGCGAGCCCCTGCTCAAGCGAGACCGTGGTGCGGAAACCCAGCAAACGCTCTGCCTTGCCCGTCGATGCCAGCCGTCGCGGCACCGGATTGACCGAGCGCTCCGGCGCGAATTCGGGTGTCAAGCCGCGGTGTCCCATCACGGACGCAAGCACCGTCGCCAGCTCGGTCAGGCTGGTTTCAGTGCCGCTCCCGACGTTGAAGACCTCATCAGTAACCTTTGCCCTGGCTCCAAGGATGTTGGCACGCGCGATGTCGCGGACGTGGACGAAATCCATGGTCTGACGGCCGTCACCAAAGATAATGGGAGGTAATCCGGCTTCCAGGCGCTCCATCCAGCGGATCAAGACCTCGGTGTACCGTCCGTGGATATCCATCCGGCTGCCGTAAACGTTGAAATATCGGAATGCCACATAGTCGAGGCCGCTTACATCGTTGAAGGCCCGCAGGAGCCCTTCGTTAAACGCCTTGGCGGCCCCATAGAGCGTTCGGTTGTTGTACGAATTCTGCCGCTCGGTCGTCGGAAACTCCTCGGCCATGCCGTATACAGATGCCGAAGACGCTGCGATGATCTTCTCGATATCGTGCTTGATGCACAGCTCCAGCAGGTCATAGGTGGCATCCACCATGACTTCCTTGGCCAGGCGTGGTTCGGCTGCACAATGAGTGATGCGGAGTGCGGCCTGGTGAAAGACGATATCGGCCGCCTTGACTAGCGCTTCCATCAGCTTGCGATCGCGTATGTCGCCGTGAACCAATCTCACCGGCCCGCGCCCGAGCGCGCGCCGGAGATTTTCCGGCCGGCCTCGGATCATGTTGTCTATGGCAACAATCTCGATACAGCCCTCGTCGCAGAGCTGATCAACGAGGTGGGAGCCGATGAATCCCGCCCCGCCGGTGACCAGAACGCGCTTTCCCTTGAGATCAATCAAGACGCTCTCCTGTTGTGGGACCATGTCATGACGCTTTGTGGATGCTCCGCCCGGTCGCTGACGGCTTCGCTGGGCCACAGGACCGCCCCGTTCCTCAATGTAGCGACAACTTCGATCGCCTGTTCCGGCAGCATCTCCGGATAAATGGGAAGAGAGAGGAACTCGTTCGCAAGCATCTCAGTGACGGGGAGATCACCGGCACGATAACCGAGTTCGGCATAGGCTCTTTGCAGATGCACCGGAACGGGATAGTGGATCCCGGCACCAATGCCGGCATCACGCAATAGCGTCAGCGCGTCGTCGCGCCGCTGCAGTCTGACCGCATAGACGTGATACACGTGACGGGCGTGGCGGGGCGGCTGGGGACGCGCGAATGGGAGATCGGATAGCAGTGCATGGTATCGCTCAGCGAGCGACCGACGCGCTTCCGTCCAGCGTTCGATGTAGTCCATCTTGACCTTCAGTATCGCACTCTGAATTTCGTCCATGCGATAGTTGTATCCGGGGATGACGTGGTCGTATTTCGCCTCCTGCCCCCAGTCCCGCAGCAGTGACACGTGTCGCGCGAAGTCAGGCCGATCGGTTACGACCGCCCCACCCTCGCCAAACGCTCCAAGATTCTTGCCGGGATAAAAGCTGAAGCATCCCAGATCGCCAATCGAGCCTGCGCGGCGTCCCCGGTATTCCGCGCCGTGCGCCTGCGCGGCGTCCTCAATGACGACCAGACCGTGACGGCGGGCGATCGCCATTATCGGATCCATGTCGGCCATCAGCCCGTGGAGGTGAACCGGCAGGATCGCTTTGGTCCGCGGCGTTATCGCAGCCTCGATCAAGCCGGGATCCATCGTCCACGTTACCGGGTCGACGTCGACAAACACCGGCTTGGCGCCGCTGTAGAGAATGGCCGCGGTTGTCGCGACGAACGTCATGGATACTGTAATGACTTCATCACCGGGGCCGACGCCTGCTGCAAGCAAGGCAAGGTGAAGCGCCGAAGTGCCGGTGTTCACCGCGCGGCAATGGGCGGTCCCGCAATAATCCGCAAAGCGCCACTCGAAGGCCGTCACCTCCGGCCCGAGCACAAAGTGCCCGCTGCTGACGACCCTCGCTACCGCGGCGTCGATTTCCGGCTTGATCTGGCTATATTGGGCTTTCAAATCCAGGAAGGGGATCAAGATTCAAGACCTTGGATTGGAGCAAAATTATACAAACAAATTAACTCGCATTATCGTATTTAATCAAGCATTAAATTCGACGGGATATATCTTTCGATTTAAAATGGTTTATGATGCGCGACTGACGAATCTCGATTGCCCAGAACGGTGCTTTCATCTCCGGACAGAACCCGAGCGGGCACTCCGGCGACGATGACGCCGGGCGGAACGTCCTTCGTCACCACTGCCCCTGCGCCCACGGAAGCACCCGCGCCGATCGTCACACCGCACAGAATGGTGGCGTTCGAGCCGATTGAAGCTCCCCTGCCGACGTGAGTGCGCTGCAGTGTCCAGTCCGACGCTTGCTGAGGACGACCATCCGCGGTTGTTGCCTTCGGAAATTTGTCGTTCGTGAACATCACGCCATGCCCGACGAACACTTCGTCCTCGATCGTGACACCCTCGCAGATGAAGCTGTGCGACGATATCTTGCAGCGCGCACCTATCTTTGCCCCGGCCTGGATCTCGACAAAGGTTCCGATCCTGCTCTCGTCGCCAACGGCGCAACCATACAGGTTGACCAGGTCCGGATGCAGAATGCGGACATCGCGGCCAAGCTGGGTGTCCTTTATTGCCATGTCAGTTTTCCTGTCACTACAGTCAATCAAGCCTTTACAGTACAGGGCGTGACGGGAGCCGCCTGGGCGCCATCTCGGCAAGACCTGCTGCCGCTTGACGAAGGTGCTGCAGCAGAGGATGCCTTGTCACGATCAGTCCCCACAACCAGCAGAAGGCGGCGACCACCAACGCTGATATAAGCCCTACAATGAGATTAAGAGTTCCCGTCCCGATCAACGCCGCACAGGTGGCCGCGCCCGCTACAGTCGCCATCGTGACGACACCGCTCTTCAGCAGGGCACGGCCAAATTCGCCCGGCCGCAGCGCCAGATGCGAACTGAGATAGTATATCGCCACTGCTGCTTGGAATGGCAACGTCAGCAAGGCGCACGCTGCGACTGCCTCCACGCCAAAAAAGGACGCACCAAGAAGGGCAAGGAGTGAAGGTGGTATCGAGATGCAGGACGAAACAAGCGCGTCGCGCACGCGTCCGACTGCCAGGAAAACAGGATACGTCAGACACGCGGCGAACACCGCCAGATTTGCCAGGCAAAGAATGCGCACTAACGGCACTACGTCCAGCCAGGCTTCACCCAGCCAGATCAAAACGATCGGCCTTGCCATAATGGCCACGAACGTGAGGAACGGCCACTGCACGGCGGAAAGCAGTTGGACCGCATCTAGATACACGCCTTTTAGATCTGCCCCGGCTGCACGCCTCGTCACAATCGCGGGCATGATGGTCGGGTTCAGCACCTGCGTGACAAGCCTGTCGAACACCTGGGTCAGGTTGATCGCCCGGCTGTAGAGACCTACAGCGGTAAAATCGAGAACCTTCGCAAGAAAGAGCTGGGGCGCCAGGTTGTAAAAGACATTGATGACGCTGACGCCGCTGGAATAGAGACCGAATTCGAGGACGTCTCGGTATTCGGACAGCGAAGGACGTAACACACTGAAATCCCGATACGAGCTCAGCAGCATGGCCGTGAGAACCATGCTCCCCGCCACACCACCCCAGATCGGAGCCATGTAGCTGAATTTCAGTACTGCCAGTCCGATCGAAACCAGCGCCACCGCCATATTGCTTGCAAGATTGCAGACCGCGAGCGTCCCGAACTGCATGTCACGACGAAACAAGGCGATCAACGTTCCGGAGACCGGTAGAACGAGAAGATTCAACGCAGAAACCTCGATACCTCGCCTTACACTGTCCTGCGCAACGAGTCGCGATACAACGTCGGCCGTGGCAAATAGGATCAGCGCAATCGCCAGTGAGATGCCTAAGGTGATAGTGAACGCTGTGCGAATCGTCCCGCGCGATAGCTCACGTTTTTGAATCAGGTAATTCGCCCCCCCAAATTCCTGAAAAGCGGCTGTGATCACGGCCGTAAGCGCATTGACAACCGCGAAGACCCCGAACTCGCTCGGCGTCAGTAGACGCGAAAGCACCGCGGTCGAGACGAGGAACAGCACGAGACCCGCATAGCGATCGACCGCAGAAAACAAGACTGAACGTTGCACTGAATTCATTGCGACTCCGTCGCGGGGCTCGCGCGCGAACAGCCCTCACCAAACCGCCAATTAAGCCGTGGCCCGAGCCCGCTCCGGTCGCCTGCCCGGCAACTGCCTGATCGCGACCGGCTTGCCCTGTTCGGCAATCGATCGCGACGCCGCCTCAAGCACCTCGATCACTCGCAGCCCAGACATGCCGCTGGAAATCGGCTGTCCGCCGGTGCGCACGCAGTCGATAAAGTGCTCGACCTCCGTTTGCAGCGCCTCTTTAGGCGAGATGTGCGGAGCCCACATATCGCCGGCGCGATATCCGATCCGAAATTGATGTGCACTCTCGGGAGGCCTATCAAGGGTAATTCCCTTGTCATAGACCTTCACCTTTTCGGTCGGCTCGAGATCGTCGTAGACGATCATCTTCTTGCTGCCACCAATGAACGTCTGGCGTACCTTGACAGGCGAGAGCCAGTTGACGCTGACGTGGGCCACGCATGCGTTGGGAAAGAACAATGTGATGTGGGCCATGTTTTCCGGCGAACCGGCAACATGGCACGAGCCCGTTGCCGAGACCGCGACCGGCTCCTCATCGAGGATATGGTTGATGATCGAGATGTCGTGCACCGCCAAATCCCAGATCACATTTACGTCTTTTTGAAACAGCCCGAGGCTCGAGCGTATGCTATCGTAATAGTAGATGTCTCCGAGCTCTCCCTTCACCAAGAGCTCGCGGATCTTCTGAACCGCTGGCGTGTAGAGAAAGGTGTGATCGACCATCAGCGTCAATCCGCGCCGGTCCGCTTCGTCGATCAAGCGGGACACGAGGTCCGTGCTTGGCGCCAGGGGCTTCTCGACCAACACGTGCTTGCCAGCCCTCAAGGCCGCAATTGCCAGCTCGTAATGTGTGTGCACCGGCGTAGCGATAGCGATCGCATCAATCGAGGTGTCCTTCAGCAGATCGTCATATCGAGGTGTGGTTGATACCCCCGGGTAAACCTGCCTTATGGCGCCGAGCCTGCCTGGATCAAGGTCGCTGACGCTGACGACGCGGGCGTCCGGATTGATCGAGAAGTTGCGAACGAGATTAGGGCCCCAATAGCCGTATCCCACGACCCCGATTCCCACCTGGCTATCTCGCATACTGACCTCGATCCATTCGGGGGATTACGCCGCAATACGTTATGTCCGCGCCGGCATATCCTGCCAGATGCCTCGCGTGTCGATCACGTCGAGGTGCCGGCGCTCTGCTAACGGCACCATTTTGAATTCGTCATGGTCGACGAGAAGAATCGCGATCTCGCAACTGCGCAGGGCTTCCTCAATATTCACGAATGCGACACGATGATCGGCCAACTGAGGAGGCAGACGGCGCAGATTCGGCTCAACAACCTTGATCCGTTCACCGTATTTTGCCGCGAGATGCGTGGCTATCTCCATGGCCGGGCTTTCACGCACGTCGTCGACATTGGCCTTGAAGGTCAGTCCACAACAAGCCACGTTCGCATAGGGATGATCGTCGATCAGTGCCTCTGTGCGCTCGATGATCTTCTGCGTTTTGGCGTTGTTCACTTCTCGGCTTGTTCGCATCACACGCGCGAGGTCTGGCGCTGAGTCGATGATGAACCAGGGGTCGACCGCAATACAGTGCCCGCCCACTCCAGGTCCCGGTCGCAATACGTTTACGCGAGGGTGGCGGTTGGCGATATCGATCACCTCCCAGACGTTGATGTCGAACCTGTCGCAAATCAGCGAGAGTTCGTTGGCAAATGCAATGTTGGTGTCGCGGAAGGCGTTTTCGGTCAGCTTGACCAGCTCTGCCGCGCGCGCCGTAGTACCGACGCAAGCGCCGCGAACGAACATTTTGTAGAAGCGCTGAGCCCGCCGCGTGCAGGTTGGCGTAATCCCGCCGATGCACCTGTCATTGTTGATAAGCTCGGTCAAGATCCGTCCCGGAAGCACGCGTTCGGGACAGTATGCGACGTAAATCGCTCCCTCTTCCTTGCCGTTGACGCCTATGTGCAACTCTGGCCTGCGTTCGACGATCCGCTTTGCGATGGCTTCTGTTGTCCCAATCG
This sequence comes from Bradyrhizobium sp. F1.13.3, assembly GCF_040548265.1. Lineage (NCBI taxonomy): Bacteria > Pseudomonadati > Pseudomonadota > Alphaproteobacteria > Hyphomicrobiales > Nitrobacteraceae > Bradyrhizobium > Bradyrhizobium sp. F1.13.3. Next base: position 83,481 of record NZ_JBEPRI010000008.1, read on the forward strand.
GCGATGTCGATTCCAGAATGACAAGATTGCTCGGCGCGAGAAGATCTACGATCGAGTCGACTGCGGCATTCACCATTGACAAGTCTGGACGGTTCTCGTGATCGATTGGCGTCGGTACTGCGATGATGAACACGTCCGCCGGCTGCGGCTTTCTGGCGGTCGTGAGCGCACCACTCGACACGACCTTGGAAACAAGGCCATCCAGATCGGGCTCGGCGATGTGAATTCTGCCGGATGCAACGGTGTCGACGATGCGTTCATTGGTATCGATACCGACCACCTGCAGCCCTCGGCTCGCAATCAGCGCCGCGGTCGGCAGACCGATATAACCAAGTCCAACCACATTGATCTTTTGGAATTCAGGCATCGAGAAGCACTTTCACGATCCGCTCGCTCGCGTGCCCGTCACCGAACGGATTGTGCGAACGCGCCATGGCAGCATAAGTCTCGTCGTCGTCGAGGAGGCGGAATGTCTCGGCCACGATCCTGTCGTAGTTCGCACCGACCAGGCGCGCCGTTCCCGCTTCTACTCCCTCGGGACGCTCGGTTGTCTCGCGCATCACCAGGACCGGTTTACCGAAAGTGGGTGCCTCTTCCTGTACGCCGCCTGAATCTGTCAGGACCAAATAAGACATCGAGAGCAGGCTCACAAAATCCGTATATTCCTGAGGGGAAATAAGGACGACCCGCGGATGGTCCGAGAACCGAGACGCAAACATGTCGCGGACATTCGGATTCGGATGCACGGGGAGCACCACGGCGACGTCCTCCCTGCGCAGGATGGTCTCCAACGCGTTCGCGATATTAACGACGCCGCCGCCGAAATTCTCCCTGCGATGGCAGGTCACCAGGATGATGCGCCGATTGCCGTGACGCTTCTTGATGCCGTCCCATCGGCACGAGAGCCCTGGATCGGATTCGACCATAGCTTTCGCGAGGATGAGAGCGTCCACCACCGTGTTTCCGGTAACGTGAATGCGGTCATCCGGGACATTTTCAGCGCGTAACGCGCGCGCCGCGCGCTCTGTCGGGGCAAAATGTTGATCGGCGATCGAGCCGACGATCTTGCGGTTCACCTCCTCGGGCCACGGCGCGAAGATGTCACCGCTGCGCAGCCCGGCCTCGATGTGCGAGACCGGTATACGGTGATAATAAGATGCCAGTGCACCCGTCATGGCAGTCGCCGTGTCGCCTTGGACAATAACCCTGGTGGGCTTCAACTTTTCGAGGAGTTCGCCGATTTGTCCGAGCAGCCGAGCGGTCAGATGATCGAGAGTCTGATTGGTCGTCATGACGTTCAGATCAAAATCCGGGACCACTTTGGCCAACTTGAGGACTTGATCAAGCAAGTGCCGATGCTGTGCAGTCGCACAGATCGTTACGGAGATGTCCTTGCGCTTCTCGGCCTTGAGCCGGTTGATGACCGGAAAGAGCTTGATTGCTTCCGGCCGGGTTCCGAGAAGAATGAAAAAATGCTTGCGCACGCCTCACCCTCCGATCCGGCTCGGACCAGGCGGAGCGGCGCCGGGCGCACCAAGCGGGTGCCGAAATGCCTGCCTGATGAGGGCTTGCGCCAGGACGCCCGCAAACAGCGTGTTCGTCGTGGCGTATCGCCACCACATCCGCCCAGGCTCCTGATAGATGCGGTACAGCCATTCGAGGCCGAGCCTCTGTATCTGGACCGGCGCGCGCCGAACGGTGCCTGCTAGAATATCGAATGCACCACCGACGCCCATGATAAAAGGTGCGCCGAGATCATCGCGGTGAGCGGCGAGAAAGCGCTCTTTCCGGGGGGTCGGCATGCCGATGAAGAGACAATCGGCCCCGCTGGATTGGATGTCCCGGACGACATCACTCTCCTGCTCGCGTTTGAAGTAGCCGTCGTGCCAGCCCGCAAAGACAAGTGAAGGATGCCTCTCGCGCGCGCCTTGCATCGCCTGCTGCAGTACGGCGGGAGTGGCTCCCAGGAAATAGGGCTTGAAGCCTTCATGCGCACATACCGCGAGCAACTCGGCGAGGAGATCCACACCCGCGACCCGCGACGTCGCCGGAAGCCCCAGTGCTCGAGCGCCCCAAACAATCCCCATGCCGTCGATGCCGACAACATCGCTGTTGGCCACATCGGCCGCGAGCACGGGATCGGATCGCATATTGACGAATTTGGCGACGTTCAGCGCCACATGTTGCAGCCGTCGCCGGCTGTGCATGGCCCCGCGCGCCAGATCGACGGTTTCCGCCATTGTCAACAGGTCGATGGGGCATCCCAGAAATGAGGCGCGCATTGGAACCTATCTCCTAGAAAATTCCACCCGGTTTAAGTTTGCATTTAAGATTATTATTGAGATAATACGCAAGCAACATTTAATTGCAAGGTTTAAATCGAGCGGACCTCGCCGCACCCTCGCAAAATACGAGGCCGCCGCGCAAACTGGCGGGCAGAAAATCTAACATGAATTAAATAGAGGAATTAACTGATGATTTCGGTCATTATTCCCCACCTCAACCAGCCTGGTGCTCTGGAAGCCTGTTTGCACAGCCTGGACGCACAGACCCTGACGCGTGACGCATTTGAGATCATCGTGGTGGACAACGGCTCGGCAACGCCCCCAATGGACGTCGTTGCGGCTCATCCTGGTGTGCGGCTGCAGCACGAACCGCATCCAGGACCTGGCCCGGCGCGAAATGCAGGCGTCGCTGCTGCCAACGGCGAGATCCTTGCCTTCATCGACGCCGATTGTAGGGCCCATCAGGATTGGCTGAGCAGCGTGGTGAAATGGTCTCGCTTGTCACCGGCTGGCACCGTTCTCGGGGGCGACGTTCGCATTTGGCGGCCGGAAAATGCGAAGCTTGACGCCATTGCGGCTTACGAAAGCGTCTTCGCTTATCGTTTCAAGCTCTATATCGAGCGCCACGGTTATTCCGGCACTGGCAATATGGCGGTGTTTCGCCGCGACTTCGATCGCGTCGGCCCTTTCGCTGGCATTGAAGTCGCCGAAGATATGGAGTGGGGGGAGCGTGCGCTGCGGGCCGGACTTCGATTTCGATACACCCCTGAGATGATCGTCTTCCATCCGGCCCGGGGCTCTCTCCAGGAGCTCTACGCCAAATGGGACCGACACATCGCGCACTATCGCAACATGGCGGAAGGTAAACCCATTTGGCAATTGCGCTGGATCGCGCAAGCTTTGCTCGTCCTCGCGTCACTCGCGCCAAACGCCGTGACTGTGCTCACCAGCGACCGCCTACACGGTAGCGGCGTCCGCCTCAAAGCTATTGCCGTATTGTGTGCTGTCCGAGCGCACCGCGCCATGACGATGCTCTCGCACCTACGAGGGCGCCGAGCAGTCGCCTGGAACCGTTAGCGAAACGCCAATTCTGTCAGGCGCCGCCAAAGGCACAATTGTGGGTCAGCTCCTGCAGGTCGGTACGCCGGCCGAATGACCACAGGATCCAACCCAGCTCGTAACTGCGGCACTCAAGCCGAACTTCCACGTTAGTGTCTTCGATCAGCCGCGGCCCTTTTCCGAGCCAGGCGTTCTTGAGCGCGCGCAATACCCGGGGCGCCCTCGTTGTCAATTCACCTTTGCGAACCTGCGAGCGGAGGGTCAGGTTGAGTTCAGGCACGAGCATGGCTCGGCCCAGTTGGTTCTGGCCGAGTACCCAGTTGAATCCCTTGACCAGGGCGTCCCGCGATCCCCTCAGGCCAAAGCTCTCTGCCCATTCCAGCAGTGCCGGAGCCATTCCATACTGATGGACAGAATAGACTTCGTAAAAATCAAGGACGCGACCGTTCAGCGCGTCGAAAAACCAAGGCCATTCGCCCTGTGGACCTTGAAGCGCTATCAGATTGCGCACACAAGTATCGGCCATGACAAGCGCGGAAGCATCGCCAGCGAATTCACCATATTGATAACAGGCGATCGAGAGATAGGTCTGCGTTGCAAATGACGAGAAACGGCGCCGAAAGCCGAACGGTGCATCGAAAAACAATCCCGATTCGCTGTGCAAGCGTTCCTTCAAAAACCGATATAGCGGCATGGCGTAGCGCCACCATTCGTTCTCGCCCGCCCTCGCCTGAGCCACGATCCCCGTGAGCAGCATGCCAAGATCCTGCGCACGGAAAGCCCTCCACCGGGACTCATCGGCAAGAATGGCTCTTAGCTGGTGTTTGACCGGCTCCGGTATTTCGACGCCGAGCTCGGCGGCGCTCCATAGCGCCATACCGAAGGCGTACTTGCGCACCGGGAGCCTCGTGAGTAACAGAACATTGCGATGGAATATTTCCGGCAGATCAATACCACTTGGAATTCCAGCGACGCGCGACATCCCGAGTAAAACGTTGAGAGTATAGAATACGTCGCTGTTGGGTACCGACTCATTGGGCGAAGAACGTCCATCAAGATGGTAAATGTGGGACCACCGACGATGTTCAGGTAGCCAACAACGTTCCAGCCCGTTGAGCGCATAGTTCACGAGCGGTGAATTTTGCGAGAGCTTGCCCGCCGCTGTGGGCACTAGGAGCTTCGCCCCAAAATTCGGACTAATGATCATGGTCATCGCCATTCCAAGCTGGGTTAGTATTCACGAATGCTTTCATCCAATCCGCGCAGCAATGGATAGAGGAAATAGGAGATCACGGTGCGCTTGCCAGCTTTCAGTTCGGCCGTCACCGCCATACCTGGAATCAGTTGAATGCGCTCAGCCGGCAGCCGAAGGTGCGTGTCCGACAAATCGACCAGTACGCGGTAATAGGGAGCTGACGCGCGGCGCGCACCTTCGGCCTTCGGGTCCGGCGAGAACGTGTCCTGACTGATGATGCGGACTTCCCCTGTTGCAGTTCCATATTTCTGGAAAGGAAACGCTTCGAACTTGATCCGGACCGCTTGTCCAAGCGCCACCTGACCGATATCCCGACCCTCGACGTTGACCTCCGCCTGAAGAGGCACGTCACGCGGAACCAGGACAAACAGCGTTTCCGCTTCGCGAACCACCGAGCCGACTGTCCGGTTTGCGATATCCAGCACCACGGCATCTGCCGGCGCCTGCAGGACGACCAACTGTCGACGAAGCTCGGCTTTCTTCAATTCCTCTGCTGCACCATTGCGCTTCGGTAGCGTCTCCGCCACTTCCTGATAAGTGGCGCGACGAAACTCCTCGACGAAGACCTTCTGGTCAGCGCGGGCCTTGTCCAGCCGATGGGTCGTATCGGCGATACTGCCACGAACGCGCGCCAGATTGCTCTCAACTTCGAGCCGTGCATCGCGAGACAGTAGAAAATTCAGCCTCGAACCGACCTCTTTGTCCATCAGCGTGGTGCGCATGGCTTCAATAGAACGCATCGTATCGAGTCGCTGAAGGAGAACCGCCTCTTCGTCCTGCGCTGTCTTCAGATTGGCTCGAGCGGAAGCGATCTGTGCGTCGTAGTTCTGGATCTGCGCCTCATAGGCGGCTCTCCTCTGCAAGAACAACTTGCCCTGCAGGATTTGGTCCGCATTTGTGAGCTCCTTGGCGGCATACTCCGTTCCATTCAATTCGGCGCCAAGGCGATCGATCGACGCATCGAAACCAGCCACCTTCCCGCGCAATTGATCGAAATCAGCCTGCGAGAAGGTCGGATCGAGCGTAGCCAGAACGTCGCCGCGGTTGACGCGATCACCGGCCTTGACGTGGATCTCGCGTATGACCGACGTTTCCAACGGCTGTACGACCAGGTTTGGACGTGTCGTGGTCAATTTCCCCTGCGCCGTGACGATCGTCTCCACTTGCGAAACGGATGCCCAGGTGACCGCGAAGGCAATTAGCCCAAGCACGCCGTAGAGGGTAAGGCGCGCGAGCCGCGGCGGCGCTTGGTGCTCGACTTCGGTTGCATCGGACTGGAACTCGGCGATCACAGGCGCCTGTCTTGGCACTGGCCTGAATAGCTTCCGCCGTCGCTCGACCGTCCTGGCCGGGACCAGATCGTTCCTGTTCGCGTCCGTCCGTGTTTGCCTTGGCTCCATCATGCAATCTGTTTCATCTGCTGGTTCCACAAATGCCTGTAGATGGTGCATTTCGACAGGAGGTGGTCGTGGCGATCCACGTCAACGATTCGGCCGCGGTCCATCACCAGGATCTGGCTTGCTTCAGTCAGCATGGACAGCCGATGCGAGACAATGATGACGGTACGTCCCGCCGCCAAACGGCGGAGATTGCGCTTGATGATCATTTCGCTTTCGGAATCGAGGGCACTCGTCGCTTCATCGAAAATCATGATCCGTGGATTGACGATCAGAGCCCTCGCAATCGAGAGCCGCTGCTTCTGCCCGCCGGACAGGTTCGAGGCATCTTCCTCAAGCATGGTATCGAAGCCACGGGGCAACCGCTCGATGAACTCATCGGCGCCTGCGAGCTGCGCCGCAGCGACGACTTCGGCAAATGTCGCGTCCCGTTTCACGCAGGCGATATTGTCGCGAACCGTCCCTCGAAACAGGAAATTATCCTGCAAGACGATTCCGAGGTTTCGGCGCAGGTGTGCCAGGTCGAGCTCCCTCGAATCGTAACCGTCGATACGGAGCAGCCCCTGCTGCACCGGATACATGCCCGAAATCAGCCTTGTGAGCGTCGTCTTGCCGGAGCCGCTTCGGCCCACGATCCCGAAGATCGAACCTGGCTCGACGGTGAAGGAGACATCATCGAGCGCCGGCTCTCCCTCAGCTCCGTAGCGAAAGGAAACATTCTCGAACTCGATTTTGCCGGCGATATCGGGGCGCAGCCCATCTTTCTTGCCGTCACGCTCAGGCTTCTGATTCATCACCTCGCCGAGCATTTTCACGGCAAGAGCAACTTCCTGGTATTCGTGCACCATGGTCACGAGTTGGACCAGTGGTCCGGAGACCCTGCCGGCCAACATGTTAAAGGCGACCAGCGCGCCGATTGTCATTTCTCCAGCGAAGACATCGAGGGCTCCGACAGCGATGATCCCAATCGTCATGATCTTCTCGAGAAATCCGGTGAGCGCTTGGGCACCGGCGGAAATCTTCTCGACACCGAATCGCATGGTAATCGACTGTGCACAGCGGCTATCCCAGATCCTGCCCTGCACGGGCTCCATCCCCAGCGACTTCACCGTGCGCATACCGTGAACTGTTTCGACGAGGAGAGCCTGCCGCGCACCTTCCGCCTGGTAAAGATCGTAGAGACGTCGCCTGAAAGGACCCATGAGCAGGCCGACAACAGCGCCGCTCGCGGCAGTGAAGGCCAGAACCATGAGCGTCAACTTCACGCTGTAGAGCGCAAGTACCGGCAGGAAGACGAATAGCGAAAGCGCGTCCAGGGTGGTTAAGAATAGTCGACCGGTCAGAAACTCACGGATTCGCGCCGCCTGCTGCATGTGCTTGACCAAGACCCCCGCTGCCATGTGCTCGAAGAAGGTGACCGGCAGCCCGAGGAGATGACCGAACGTCTTTGTAGCAACTCGAATGTCGACCTTATTAGTCGCATAAAGCAGCAAGTAGCGCCGCAGAAAGCCGAATATCGTGTCAAAGACGAGTGCTGCGGCCGCCCCTGCCGCGAGTACGTAGAGCGTGGTGAAGCTCTCGTGAACCAGAACTTTGTCGATGACGAGCTGGAAAAAGATCGGGATGACGAGTCCCAGCGCATAGAGCAGGATGGCCGCAATCGCGACGTCCCTGAACAGTCGCCATTGAAGAAGCAATTCCGGCACGAACCACCGGAGGCCGAAAGTCCTGGGAGCCTCCCGTGTCAACTGCTCGCGCTTGATCAGGATGATGTCCCCGGCCCATTGGGCACAGAATCGGTCTCGGTCAACAACCAAGACCTCGTCCTTGCGGTCGGCGAGCGGGTCGAAGACGCTGACGACCTCAGTGCCCTCAGCTCCCAATCCTGCACCCAGGACAACGATCCAGTTGCCATTGGCGAGCCGCGTCAGCGCCGGATAGGCTTCTCCGAGACGGATCAGCGCACCCCACTCCATTTTCGTGCTTCTCGCGCGCAGACCTGCATCCTTGGCCATGCGCAACAGAAGGTTCAACGAGAGCGGAGCGGCTACGGCATAGGCGTGCTTTAGACGCTCGACCGCCAGGTCGACGCCGTGATGACCGGCAATCTTGGACAGGCACTCCAATGCCGTCTGCGTCGCCAATCCAGGCGGGTCCACAACCAGGCCTTTCGCGCCACCAGCGGCGTCGATTTCACCGGAAGTTCGAAGAGACATTATGGGACCGTGGCGTGCTGGGCGCGAGCGCATCGCGTACGACCGACGCACCGTTGTGCGACTCAGCTGGCTGACCTCGCCGGACTACGCCCGCGTCGACCAACCCCTGAAGCGCCTTCTGCATCACATCGACCGAATTGGCGAAGGATTCGACCGAAAAGATCAGCCGCTGAGAAAACACGCGTTTCGGGACATTGTTGGCGTCACGCTCCGTCGGTGAAAGACTGACCAGATCGATGCGGACGATAGTTCCGCTGACGGTAATTTCTTCGATTCCGTCTGTATATAGTTCGGCGTGCATCTGGTGTCTCCTATGCTGCGAGCTGCTGCCTGAAAACCACGTCAACGCCGTAGCTCGTTGCGTTGTAAGTGTTGGTCGGAAACAGACTATCCGTCCCGTACGCAAAGACACCGTTGCCGTTGATCGATGCCGAGGATGGGGCCGTCAGAGGGCCGTTGGTAATTGCGTTGGCGAGGAGGCCCGGATCGGATGCATAATTCCCGGCGGTGTGATAGGAGGCGACGTAGGTCGTTCCCGGCATGATCGTCACGGGCGTGGCAAAATTGACCTGCTGCCAGCCGTCGGCCGTTTCGCTGGTAAAGGTCGCAGTTGCCAGCAAATTTCCGGTGCTGCTCCAAAGATCCGCAACGTGGGTGCCCGTGTTGGATGGCCCCTTGTAAAAACGAATGCCGACAACATCGCCTGGCGCAGACGTCTGAAATTTGACGCCAAGTTCCACTGACTGTGGATCATTCGCCGCCACAATGCTGGGCTCATCACTTGCGCTGAACAGGCGCACAGTCGTCGAAGACGGAGCGGTCACATTGAGAGAGACGGATGTACTGGCGGTGCCACCATGGCCGTCGGAGATGCTATAGTTGAAGGACGCCGTTCCCGTGTAACCGGTCGTCGGAGTGAAGATCACGCTGTTGCTTTGGGCGTTGAAGTTGGCGACGCCATTCACACCGCCGCTCGCGCCCGTGATCGTGAGCGTACCGCCATCGGGATCGGTGTCGTTGGCAAGCAGTACCGAGGCCGGGATCGCGAAGGGGACGCTCTGCGTGGCATAGAGGCCACTGTCGTTCGCAGCGACTGGTAACTGGTTGGCGCCGCCGCTCGAGCTGTTGAACACGACATCCACCCAGTAGTTGCTTGAGTTATAGCTGCTGGTCGGGAACAGATTGGTTGTTCCGTAGGTGTAGACGCCATTGATGCTCGCCGGAGCCGTGAGCGGACCGTTGGTGCGAGCAGCGTTGAAGTAGCTGGTGGTGGAGGCATAGTGGCCGTTGCTGTGAAAGCTCGCGACGTAGGTGGTGCCAGCCGCGATAGACACGGGACTGCTGAACGTGAGGGTCTGCCAACCGCTGCCGCTCTCGTTGGTGAAAGTTGCGCTCGCCAGTAGCGTGCCGGTGCTGCTCCACAACGAGCCCGTATGAGTACCGAGGTCATTTGCACTCTTGAAGTACTTGATACCGCTGATCGTGCCTGCCACAGACGACGTGAATTTCATCCCGAGGTTGACTTGGGAGGTATCCGAATTCGACCGTATCGCCGGGGTATCTGAGATCGAGAACAGGCTCACCGTTGAAGGAACTGGCGACACTGCGATATCGAATGTCTCACTGCCAGTGAGGTTACCAAGATCAGCAGCAGAGACCGTAACGGTGAGCGTACCAAGGTCCGCAGACGTCGGCGTGCCGCTAAAGGTGCGGGTCGACGCATTGAACGCGAGCCAGGCGGGAAGGGTTGAGCCGCCCGCGGTGTAGGTGAGCGAGTCGCCGGAATCGATGTCCGTGAAGGTGCCGGCGGGCAGCGTCAGCGAGAACGCCGAGCCAACGGTCGCAGCCTGGCTGGCGGTCTGAATCGCCAGCACCGGTGCGTCGTTGGCGCCATGAATGGTGACAGTGAGCGTGGCCGACGACGGGACGCCCACAGAGTCCCGCATCGTATAGCTAAAGACATCTGTCAACGTATTGGTCGGCAGCCGCAGGGCCTGCACAGCTACATCGTTCTCGTTCAGCGCGTAAGTGAAGGCACCCGACGGGTTGAGCATCAAGGTGCCGTGCGCGCCCGCGAGAGCTGAACCGGGTGTGACGTTGGTCGAGCCGAAGCTGACTGCAGTGACAGTCTTGGTGTCACCGGCATCGGGATCGATATCGTTGGCCAGAACATTGCCGATGGCAGCTATGCCGCCCGTGCCGTTGTTTACGCCACCCTTCTCGGTCGCATCAGCGGCATCCGCGGCCGCGGTTGGCGGCGTATTTGTGGCCGAGGAGGAGCCGTTGAAGACGACGTCGACCCAGTAATTGGAGGATCTGAAGGTATTCGTCGGGAACGCGCTTCCGGATCCGTAGATATAGACACCATTGCCGCTAGCCGGAGCCGTCAACTGGCCGTTGGCAAGCGATGTCGCGAAATAGTTCTGGGTACCGGAATAATTGCCGTTGGTGTAATAGGACGCGACGTAGGTGGTGTCTGCCGTGATGGCCACGGGATTGGAGAAATTGACCTGCTGCCAGCCGCTGGCCGTCTCGTTCGTGAATGTAGCAGTTGCAAGCAGGGTTCCGGTCGAGCTCCAGAGATCCGCAATATGGGGGCCGGTATTCAACGATCCCTTGTAGAAGCGCAGGCCGGTTATTGTCCCGTTCACGGATGCGGTAAACTTGACGCCGACTTCGACGGGGCTGGTATCGCCGGAATTGGCGACGTTTGGCGCATCGCTGGTGCCGAACAGGCTCTGCGCGGAGACAGGATAGTTGACCTTGAGCGACACCTGGCCGGACCCGCTTTGGCCGCTCGTGTCCGTGATCGTGTAGGTGAAACTCGCCGCCCCGGCATAGCCATTGGTGGGGGTAAAGGTCACGGTCTGGTTCTGCAAATTGTAGCTTACGCTTCCATTGGAAGGGCTACTGACGCTGGTAAGCGAGAAAGCCAACCCGGACGCGTTGGTGTCGTTCGCGAGCAGCGCTGATGCCGGAAGGTTCAGCACACCATTTTGGCTAACCGTGAAGCCGCTGTCGGCGTTAGCTTGTGGCACACTGGTGGCGGAGGAGCCGTTGAAGACGACATCGATCCAGTAGTTGGAGGATTTGAAGGTACTCGTCGGGAACGCGCTTCCAGATCCGTAGCTATAGACTCCGTTGGCGCCAGCCGGAGCCGTCAACTGGCCGTTGGCAAGCGATGTCGTGAAATAGTTCTGGGTACCGGAATAATTACCGTTGGTGTGATAGGACGCGACGTAGGTTGTGCCTGCCGTGATGGCCACGGGATTGGAGAAATTGACCTGCTGCCAGCCGCTGGCTGTCTCGTTCGTGAATGTAGCAGTTGCAAGCAGGGCTCCGGTCGAGCTCCAGAGATCCGCAATATGGGGGCCGTTATTTAACGATCCCTTGTAGAAGCGCAGGCCGGTTATTGTCCCGCTCACGGATGCGGTAAACTTGACGCCAACTTCGATGGGGCTGGTATCGCCGGAATTGGGGACGCTTGGCGCATCGCTGGTACCGAACAGGCTCTGCGCGGAGACAGGATAGTTAACCTTGAGCGACACTTGGCCGGACCCGCTTTGACCGCTCGTGTCCGTGATCGTGTAGGTGAAACTCGCCGCCCCGGCATAGCCAGCGGTGGGAGTAAAGGTCACGGTCTGGTTCTGCGAATTGTAGCTCACGCTTCCATTGGAAGGGCTACCGACGCTGGTAAGCGAGAAAGCCAGGCCAGACGGGTTGGTGTCGTTCGCGAGCAGCGTTGACGACGAAATGTTCAGCACACCGTTTTGGCTAACGGTGAAGCCACCATCGTCGTGAGCTTGCGGCGACGTCAGGCCTGAATCAGTGAAAACGACGTCCACCCAGTAATTCGCGGCGTCGATGGAGGAAGCATTGCTGGGGAAGATCGGGCTACTGCCATAGGCATAGACGCCGTTGAGGCTGCTACCGGGCGCGGTGAGCGCACCTTTCGTAAGACCATCATAGTCGATGAAGTAGAAGTCGGTTGAGGAATAGTGGCCGGTGTTCGTGTGATACGACGCAACATACGTGACGCCGGCCTGCACACTGACCGGCGTCGCAAAATCAACCTGCTGCCAGCCGCTCGCGGTTTCGCCGCTAAAGGTGGCGCTCGCAAGCAGCGTGCCGTTTGTGGTCCAGAGATTACCGATATGGGTACCGGTATTCTCAGGCCCCCTGTAGAAGCGAATGCCGGTGATCTTGCCCGACACGGCGGGAACGAATTTGACGCCAAGCTCAACCGCGCCGGAATCGCTGTTCGAGATCACCGCAGGCGTATCGGTTGAACTGAATAGTGTCGTGTTGGAAGATCGTGTGACCGTGTAGCTAGTGCCCGCACCGGGTGTTTGCAGGTTCAGACTGTCGTCGACCGCCCTGGATTTGAGAGAATATGTTCCCTGAGCGCCTGTGACGAACGTGTACGACCACGCCACGTTCGCCGCGCCGACATTGCTGTTGGCTGGATGCCAGGTTGTTCCACCATTCGTGGAGATTTCGACGCCGGCAATCCTTCCACCTACGTCGGTGGCCGTCCCCGTCACCGTGATCGATTGCCCCTCGACAACGCTGGTAGCCGAGAGATTGGTGATAGCGGAGCTCGGCGCCGTACGGTCGGTCGACTGGATCGCAGCCGTCAAGTTCTCTTGCAGCGTCCCCGGCTGAACCCCCATGTCGGCGAAAAGGTTAACCATCGCCTGCTGGACATTAGGGTCCACCGGAGTCGCAGGTCCGTCGTGGTCAGTAGCAAGCGCCCACGGCCAGTTGATTGATCCGGCCGAGAATATTAGTGCGCCACTGACGGGATCCCGATGCAGCACGAGATTGTGGGTCGCCGTGCCTGCTCCGAACGTATTGCCGTAATCAAGCAGATACTTTCCGTCCACATTGACTGTCGAAGATGAGACACTGACCAACCCGCCTGGACGGAATCCATTGTCCGGCGCGACGTCCCATTCAACGCCCAATAGACCAGGTACGAGCGAGGCGGTCTGTCCGGGTGCTGTTTGCGCGACGGCCGAATTGCGCCAGAAGCGCAATTGGGTCATTGAGTACGGTATCGTGATCGTATCGTATCGAAATGCGTTGACGGCGAACAATGTGCCGGTCAACTGATTCGAGGGAAGAGGCGTCGAACCGAACCGCGGGTCAGAGTAGTTGCCGGTCGCCTGTCCCGTCGGATCAATCAACGCATTTGCGTGCGTATCCTTGTAGCTGATGAGCGTGCGGTTGGCTGTTCCGCTGCCATCGATGCTGGGTGCCAGCCTTGTCTTCCAGAAGATCTCGTTGCCCGTGAGAAACGCAAGGTTCACGCCGGCATGCGCTGCCGCCTCTACGTTGGCACGCTGCGCTTCGGTCCAATACTCGTCATGCCCCGCGTCCATGAAGACTTTGTGATTGAGCAATAACGAGCCGTTTGTCGCAGCATCGATTCCGGAAATGTAAGAAACATCGTAACCGTTCTGTTCAAGCCAATAGATGGCCGCAATCTCAGCCGCGAACGGAGAGTCTCCCCCCTCGGAGAACGTACCGGTGCCGTCACGCGTCACGAGGGGGCGATTGTAGCTGACGGCGTAGGCCGATCCGTTGATGCCCGGGCCGTTTCCGAAATAAAGATTGGCGCCTCCCCAGCCGTTGTAGGCCTGCCAGTCCTCATCACTTGTCTGCAGGACGACGTCGCTGTGCGAAGCGTCGTTCCTTATGATGAACGGGATCTGGAAAATATCGGCGCCGTTTATGACGTTGGCGATGTAGACGCCCGAGGCAGCATCGGTTGGCACGCTCCAGGAATCGGTTACGCTCCAGTTGCCGGCATCGACGAGACCGGTCGACGGGTCACTTAGTGCAGCGGGTTGGACGACCGCGGCGCCCGCCTGATGCTGCAGGCTCGTAACCAGCCTGGCGCCATTGCCGCCATAATACCCCAACCGGTAAACATCGACGTGATAGTTGGGGTTGCCGGTCAGGTTGTTGATCTTGAACTGGACAGTTCCGCCGACATTGGTGCTGATTGCTGTCGCAAATCCCTGGGTCAGAGTCGAATTGTCGCCCGGCTGGATCTCCCAGACACTTCTCGGCGTGCCTGGCTTCTGGTTTTCCAGCACGATGGGATTCGTGGGTGGATCGGAGACAATGGTGCCTCCCTGCCCATCGCTTTTGAAATTCCAATTCAGGTCCATCCCCGAAAACAGCAAGGTGACATTGGCCGCACCATTGCTGAAATCGACTGTGCTAATGTTCGAGCTATTGTCGTAATGGACGGTCGCCGACATCGACGACGTGAAAGGGAGATCCTTCAAGTCGATGAGGTTGCCTGGCGAAAGCGGCGCCCCGGCCGACGAACCTGCGATTAACCCGTGGAACTTGGCCGACTGATCGAGGACAAGCGTGCCAACTCCCGCGTCGAACGATACGGTTATGCCGGAGAACGATCCATTCAAGAACTGGCCGGAAATCGAACCTCCGATCCTCAGGACCGCCTTGTCTGAAATTTCGAAAGATCCCGTACCGCTGACGTCGCCCTTGAAGTCCCCTGTCGCAATGCGGTCGCCAAGAAACGCCCCGGCTTCGACTTTCCCATTGTTCAGGACATCGCCTTCGACGATGAAGGGCGTCCCGGCACCGAACGAAAGCGTCGCACCTGTATCGAGGACCAGGCTCCCAATATCGACGCTGGCCGTGCTGGTGACGATATACGTTCCGGCTGCATCGAGCAACGCCGAGTCAATGATGCCCGGGACGCCGGCGCTCCAGCTCGTAGCGACATTCCAGATTCCGTCGCTCGGATGGGCCCAGCGGGTGGTGCCTGAGCTCGAAACCGATGATGATCTCGGCGGCGTCCCTTCGTTTGCCACAGCCGCGAACGTCGGGCCCACGCCCTGATGGCCGCTCGTCAAAGATGTCGAAGACAGCAGGGCAGACAATCGCGACTGGAAAGATGTGGAGAAGAGACCGGGCAGAACGCCGCGCAGGTCTGACGGATCGCCCGAGCCGGCCCGAGACGACGGTTGAAGGAACGGGGCCTCATCAACGAGAGGCGGCAGTGTGGATGACCAGCTTGCTAACGGATCGGCAAGCGGCCGAGCCCAGAGGTTGGGCGGTTCGAAGCCGGCGAATGCATTCCAGAACGTCCATTCCTGCGAAAGGGCGGGAATCTCCTCCCCCGGAAAAACGGCCCGAGCTCCCCGGCCGAAGTCGCTCGCCTTTTGAACCAGCATGGCCATACCAATTAAATAACCCAACCATATATATTTTAATGCTATTTTAAACCGGCCGTCAATTCAATGCGCACCTATTTAACATGATTCCAGATGTCGGCGCTGGGTAACCCTCTTGCAAAGCGAATTACGGCAGCCGCGTGATTTCGCTCAGATATTCGCCGTAGCCGCTCTTCCCGAGCGGCTGGGCCAGCGCGAGAAGTTGACCACGATTGATGAAGCCGAGTCTGAAGGCGACCTCCTCGAGACAGGCGATCTTCATTCCCTGCCGCTTTTCCAGGGTCTGCACGAACGTCCCTGCATCGATGAGTGACTCGACCGTGCCGGTATCCAGCCAGGCAAACCCCCGCCCCATGCGCTCAACGTGCAGCGCGTTGGCCGAAAGGTAGCGCATCTGAACATCGGTAATCTCGAGCTCTCCGCGCGACGACGGCTCGACGCGACGCGCGTAGCGGACAACGCAATTGTCAAAAAAATACAGCCCCGTGATTGCCCAATTCGACGCTGGGCGTTTAGGTTTCTCCTCTATCGATACCGGGCAATCCTCCTCATCAAACGCGACGACGCCGTATCGTTCGGGGTCCCGCACGTGATAGGCAAAAACCGTGGCACCCTCCTCACGTCCTGCCGCCCTGGCCAGCAGTTCGCTCAGGCCATCGCCGAAGAAGATATTATCTCCAAGCACCATCGCCACACGATCGTTTCCGATGAAATCGGCACCAACAATGAAGGCGTCCGCGAGACCGGCGGGACGGGTCTGCTCAGCGTAGCTGAGCCGAATTCCCCACTGGCTCCCGTCGCCCAGCAACCGCTCGAACTGATACCGGTCTGAAGGCGTGGTAATAATCAGAATCTCACGAATCCCTGCCAACATCAGCGTCGACAGGGGATAGTAGATCATGGGCTTGTCATAGATCGGGAGCAACTGCTTGCTGACCACGCGCGTGATCGGATAGAGGCGCGTTCCGCTGCCCCCAGCCAGCACGATTCCCTTCAGCATCGGTTTCTCCTTCTCCGACCAGCTGGTCGAGACAAGCTTCGAGTGAATGGCGCCAGGACGCCAATCGAATCCCGAACACACGTTCGGCCTTGCATGAGTCCAGGCGCGAGTTTCGAGGCCGACGCGCGGCGGTCGGATACTCTTCTGTCGTGATGGCCTCGAGCGCCGGAATTCGCGCTCCACGGCGGGCGCGTGCGCAGAAGATCGCCTGCGCAAAGTCGTACCAGCTCGTCTCGCCTCGCCCGGCGAGGTGGAAGATGCCGGCCGTGGCCCTCCGATCGTCCGTTACGGATCGGTCTACGATCCGAAGGACGGCCTCCGCGAGGTCGAATGCATAGGTGGGATTTCCAAGTTGGTCCTGAACAACCCTCACGGTTGCCTGCGTCTCACATAACCGCAGCATCGTCCGAACGAAGTTGCTGCCATAGGGACTGTAAATCCACGAGCACCTGATTACGGTCGCAAGTGGGTGCGCGGCCAATACGGCAGCTTCGCCGGCAAGCTTCGATGCGCCGTAAACATTCACCGGCGCGGGAACGTCACTTTCGTCGTACGCATCCGGTTTCGCACCGTCGAATACATAGTCGGTCGAGAGATGAATGAGTGGAATATTCATCTGCCACGCAACATCTGCTAGCGCCGCCGCGCCATCGCGGTTGATGCTGAACACTTTCGCTGCTTCAGATTCGGCCTGATCCACCGCGGTATAAGCCGCCGTATTGATGATTGCAGACGGCGCGATCGACGCGATGAGCTTGTCGATTCCCTCGCGGTTCTCCAGATCGAGCTCTCGGCGCCCGAGAGCCACCGCGGGCAGACCGCGCACCGCAGCGAGATCGCGAAGACACCTTGCCAACTGGCCATTCCGTCCGGCAATGAGGATGGGACGCTCTGACATCTTCACCTCAATGTTGGGCGGCCAGGAGACCGAGACGCGAGCCGTCATAGACACCGCAGCGCGCACGCTCCCACCACGCACGATTTTTGAAATACCATCCGACGGTTTCGGCCAGGCCCTGTTCAAAGGTTCTCGTCGGTTCCCAGCCAAGTTCGCGATGTGCCTTCGACGCGTCGATCGCATAGCGCGCATCGTGCCCCGGACGATCCGGCACGAACGCAATAAGAGATCGTCTCGCTCCTGCGCCCGGGGATAATTGATCCAGCGCGTCGCAAATCCGGGTGACGACCTCCAGGTTGGATCGCTGGCCGTCTCCTCCGAAATTGTACTTTTCGCCCGGTTTCCCTTCATGCAGCAGTCTTATCAAGCCGGCGGCATGATCATCGACGTGAAGCCAGTCGCGAATATTCTTGCCGTTACCATAGACTGGCAGAGGCTTCCGGTCGATCGCATTGAGGATCGTCAGCGGGATCAGCTTTTCCGGGAATTGGTACGGGCCGTAGTTGTTCGAACAATTCGATACGATGACCGGTAGACCGTAGGTTCGAAACCACGCCAGTGCGAGGTGGTCGGAGGCGGCCTTGCTGGCCGAATACGGCGAACTCGGTCTGTAGGGCGTGTCCTCGCGAAACAAGTCGTCCGGCCCCAGCGAACCGTAAACTTCGTCTGTCGATACGTGGATGAAGCGGAATTGCTTCCGCTTCGAAGAGGGCAGACGTTCGTAGTAAGTCCTAGCGGCCTCCAGCAGCGTGTAGGTGCCGACTATATTGGTGTTGATGAAGGCATCGGGCCGGGTGATCGAACGGTCGACGTGGCTTTCGGCGGCCAGATGTATGATCGCGTCCGGCTCGTAGTCGGCAAATGCGAGATCCATAACTTCGCGATCGCAGATGTCGGACTGCAGGAACGAATAAGACTCTAGTCTCTCGACGCTCGCCAGCGAATCCAGGTTGGCTGCGTATGTCAACTTGTCGACGTTGATCACTGCGGCACCAGTCTGCAGCAACAAATGGCGACACACTGCAGAACCGATAAAGCCCGCTCCGCCGGTCACCAAGATACGCATTACGGTCGTCTCCATTACTCGAAAACGCAACCAAGCTGGTTGAGCGCAGGAAGTGTTTGATCCTTTGGCGATACTTGAGCCTCGGAGGTTGTCACGGGCCACTTGATCGCCAATGCTGGATCGGCCCAATAGATGCCGCCGTCATGGCTCGGGGCGTAGACCTGGTCGACCTTGTACAAGACGACGGTCTTGGGCTGCAGCGTACAGAAGCCGTGCGCGAACCCCTTCGGAATAAACACCTGCTCACCGCTTTCACCATCCAACTGGATTGCGATATGCTTGCCGAAGTTGGGCGATGAACGTCGGAGATCAACGGCAACATCGAGAATGGCCCCGCTCAACACCCGTATGAGCTTCGCCTGGGCGAAGGGCGGGCGCTGGAAATGCAGGCCGCGCACCGTGCCGATCCGAGCTGAGCTGGACTGATTATCCTGAACGAAGTCGTGAAGGATTCCCTTTTCCGCAAAAGCTGATCGCTGGAAAGTCTCACAGAAGTAGCCGCGGCCGTCCGAAAACCGTTCCGTTCGAATGACTTTGACATCAGGGATCGCCAAGGATCGCAGTTCCAGCATCGGGTACCTCCCGCCGGCCCTCAATTGGGTCGGGTTCCATGCGGCGGACCATAATCGCTCGATGGGATTAATCGTCCGCATGCCAACCCGAGTTTAAGGTTTGTGTTATTATCGATGCAAAATGCCGACCGGACCGCAAACTTTGCCGTAACGGCCCGAAGATGCGACCCTTTCCTGATATTTTCCTTATTTTAATTAATAGATGACTTATTTAATTTGGCAAGTCAATTTTTATAAGCTAGATAATCTCCCTCACCGACCCGCACGTCCTCTTTAAACGTTGATCTGCGGGCGAACGCCTAACGTGTGACCCCACCGTCGGACAGGTACGTGATGCTCCAGAACAATCTTCAACACACGGATAGACTACGGTCGCCAGTGAACGTGCTGGCTCAACCCACCCAGGCGGACGGCGGAGGTATCAGCGACGTCATCAATTTCGGTATTGGGCTGCTACGACGCCAATATCTGATGATCCTTGTGACCGCTGGACTCGTCACCGCGGCCAGCCTGCTCTATCTCCGGTTGGTGTCTCCAACCTATACCGCGCAGGTTCAGATCCTGTTGGCCAACGCCA
The DNA here is from genome assembly GCF_040548265.1 of Bradyrhizobium sp. F1.13.3. Classification (NCBI taxonomy): domain Bacteria; kingdom Pseudomonadati; phylum Pseudomonadota; class Alphaproteobacteria; order Hyphomicrobiales; family Nitrobacteraceae; genus Bradyrhizobium; species Bradyrhizobium sp. F1.13.3. The sequence goes on from NZ_JBEPRI010000008.1 coordinate 103,023, forward strand.
GGCCTCTATTTGTTCAGCAGCAATCGCTCCTTGCCGAGCCGGCTTTCGATCTCAGTCAAATCGAGACCCAGCTTCAGCTCCTGAGATCAAGGGCCACTGCGGTTGCGGTCATCGACCAGCTGAAACTGATGCACGATCCGGACTTTACCGCGTCAGGGCTGTCTCTACAGTCCCTCTTGCAGCGAATTCGATCGTGGGGCTCGGCTGGATCGAAGAAGAAGGATGGACCATCCGATTCGCCAGGCGAGCCATCGGACACGATGGTAGACGCATTTCTCAGTCGGCTTTCGGCGGGACGTGTCGGGTACAGCAACGTCATCGAGATCAACTACAGTTCAAGCAGCGCAGCCCGAGCCGCCGAGATCGTCAATGCGGTAGCCAATACGTATGTTGCCGACCAACTCAGCGCGAAATTCGAGGCCAATCGCAGAGCAACAAGCTGGTTGCAGGAGCGGCTGAGCGATCTCGGTGACCAAGCCCTCACTGCGCAGCGTGCCGTCGACGTCTACAAGACCCAGAACAATATCGTTTCCCTGGACGGAAAGCCGATCGACGAGCAGCAGATCACCGAAATCAACAATCGATTGGCTGCGGCACGCGCCCAGACCTCCGAGGCCACGGCCAAGCTGGCTCGCTATGAAACTCTGATTGCTTCCGATCCGACAAAGCCGTCCTCCATTGTTAATCTGGATGCCATCGGGACCGACGCGCTGAGCAGTCAGATCATTACGGGGCTGCGCCAGCAATATCTAGAACTCACGAGACGCGAGGCCGAGTTGACGGCCAGGGTTGGCCGCGACCACTTGGCAGTCGTCAGTGTCCGGAACCGCGCGCGGGAGTTTCGCGTCTCCATTTTCGACGAAGTCAGGAGACTTGCCGAAGTCAGCCGAAGCGAATTCGAACTCGCCAAACAACGGCAGGAAGAAATCGAAAAGCAGCTGTCCAAGGCCGTTTCGCAGTCTCGTTCGGTCAATTCTGCTGAGCTGACCATCAAGGATCTGGAAAGCCGGGCAAAGGGCTTGCGTAGCTTGTACGAGACCTTCCTGCAGCGCTACATGGGCTCCGCACAGCAGGAGACATTTTCTATCTCAGAAACGCGGGTACTTTTTCCCGCTTCGCCGCCGGCGAGCAAGAGCAAGCCGAAGACCAGGTTGGTACTGGCGCTCGGCATTTTCGGCGGTCTCGCTCTGGGCCTCGGGCTGGCGCTCCTCAGAGACCTCATGGACCGCGTGTTTCGTACCTCTTCACAACTGGAAACCGTGTTGGAATTGCCTTGCCTTTCTTTGGTCCCATTATTGCCAGCCCGCAAATCTCCGAAGCTGCCGGTTCGCTCGCAGCCAACCGATGATGATGTTCAGCAACGCATAGTTTCGTCTCTGACGGCAATTCATCGGACCGTGGTCGGGATGCCCCTATCTCGATATACCGAGGCAATTCGTTCCATCAAGCTGGCCATCGATCACAACCCGGCGAAAATCTCCTCTCAGGTCATCGGCATTACCTCGGCCCTACCGAATGAGGGGAAAACGACGATTGCAGCCTCACTCGCGCAATTGATCGGGCACACCGGCAAGAAGGCCATCATCGTCGATTGCGACCTCAGAAATCCGTCGCTTTCATCGATCTTTGCACCCAAGGCTACCAGCGGAATCATCGAAGTTGCAAACGGCAGCCGATCCCTGGCTGACACAATTTGGCGAGATCCCACGACCAACCTTGCGTTTCTTCCCTGCGTGCGGCGGGGACCCCTGCTTCACACCAGCGAGTTTCTGTGCGCCGACGATATAAGCAAGCTGTTCGACCGTTTGCGAAAAGACTATGACTACGTCATCGTCGACCTTCCTCCCCTGACCCCCTTGGTCGATGTCCGAGCCACTTCGTCTCTAATTGACTGCTACATTTTGGTCGTTGAATGGGGCCGGACCAAAATCGATGTCGTGCAGCACGCTCTGCACACCGCACCCAACGTTCACGAATCGCTGATAGGGGCAGTTCTCAGCAAAACGGATACCAAGGCAATGGCTCGATATGACGGACATCGGAGCTACTACTATCATGACAGCCACTACATCCGTTATGGCCTTTCTGGCTCTTGAGGCCGTCTCGTAGCCGCCTGCACGTTCTTCGGCCAGCGGAGTGGCCGCACCACACCATGGTGTTTACATGATTTTCCGGCTTGTCATGTTAGCCGAGTTTGTGGCGATCATCGCGGCGCTCGCAATGCCGGAAAGCCTGCAAAGCTTGGGATTGGCATCATTCATACTAGCAACAGCCGCGCTGGTTGTAGCGATCTTTCCATCCCTCGCCTCCCTCGGGCTCGCCAAGGTGCTCCGGCCTGGTGCCGTCGTTGTGCTCGCGGCTCCGGCCCTCTGGATGGCGCTACAGGCGGTGCCGATGCCTATGGACACGCTCGGCAATCCCATCTGGGCAACCGCTTCGGCGGCCCTAGGCAAACCCCTCGCCGAAACGATCACAGTCGACAAGGGGGCGACTATGCTCTCGCTCGCGCAGTATTGCGCTGTTCTCGCCGCGGCCCTCGTCACTGGGGTCATCACGCTTGACCGATATCGTGCAGCGCAAGTCCTACATATTCTACTGTCGATAGCCACGATTGCCACGGCCATATGGTTCGGCAAGACTGACGGTATCGGCGGGGCCGATGGCTCAGCCGTCGCAGTGCTCGGCGTCTTGTTCTCCTGCGCGACGGCAATACGCGCGGCCGATCAGATAGCGCGACACAGTCGGCCAGGAGCAATTGCGCCAGTTCCGCTCCTTGTTCTGTCCACCGCGACCATCGCAATGATTGTCTGCTTGGCCGCGCTGCTCGTTCGGACCAACTCCACCGCCGTCATCGCCGCCCTCCTCGGATCAGGAATCTTGCTCTCGGTGTTCGCAATTCGCAGGTGGTTCTTGGGCTTGTGGGGTACCGCCGGCGTTTTCGCAACCGCCGCAATACTCTTTGTTGCCAGCGTAACGGTCATTCCGTTTAGGACGAACACCGATGTGACGATCGCCTTGTCAACGAGCAGCCAGATCGCGACGGAACGGATGCTCCAGGACGTCAGGCCGGCGGGATCCGGTGCCGGCGCTTCGACGGTCCTTTTGCCGCTTTATCGGGACATGGGAATTGGCGCCCCGCGAGAAAGGCCAACGGCTGCCGCCGCAATGGTTATAGACATGGGCTGGGCGTTCCTTTGCGGCGTTGTAGCTATAGCGATGCTCGCCGCTTGTATTCTGATCAGGCGTTCTCTTTCACGAGCTTACGACTACGTGTACCCAGCCTTGGGCGCCGGCGCTTCGATTGCACTGACGATACTAGCCTTTGCCGACCATGGAATTCTGAGTTTGGGCGCATCGCTTTTGGTCGCTGCGCTTTTTGGACTGGCGTTCGGTCAAAGCGTCTCCGGTGCGGGCCGTGAGGCCATGTCCTTGGAATCGAAAGATGCTTCGGACCGGATGGCCGGTCCAGTTCCGGCATCTCGTCCAAGGCTCGCGCCAGCGTTTCTCACCCTTTGGCCGCGCGTTGCCCTGGCGGTGCTTGGAATAGCGCTGATCATACCGACGATATGGATGATCCTCCCTGGGTGGTATCTGGGAGGTCAGTCTTCGTTAGCGGCAGCTATTTCGGCCGCAGCAGGATGGCCGAACGAGATCTCGAAACCAGTTTCGGTTGCGGCAGCGCATGAAGACTTTTGGATCCGAGGGGAATCACGATCCGGCAAAGATCCGGCTCTCGCCGCGGACGAGCAAAAAACGGAACTTCCGGCAGCGTCGAATGCGTTTGCCCGCGCGCTACGCTCGTCGCCGCTCCGCGGCGACATTTGGCTCATGCTCGCGGCGGCGTCGAAACAGAATTCGATCCAGACGGCAGCCATGCTCAAGATGTCATACTATACTGCGCCGAATGATCTGGATCTGCTTCCGCTAAGGCTATCCGTCGCACTCGCTACAGATGCCGTGATACGGGAGCTTGAATTTCGAGACTTGATCAAGCGGGACGTCAGCCTCGTCGTTACGCGTCGACCTGCTATCAGACCAGCGCTTGTGGCCGCGTACCGATCAGCCTCGGCCGAGGGGAAGATCTATCTCGAGAACCTGATTTCGGAACTCGACCCGACCTATCTCGACAAGATGCGCGCGCGGAACTCGCGGCAGGGATCTAGATAGGATCCTCGGAGCAGCGCGAATATTTAATCGTCTAAAACCAAGATTTTTTCTTGATAAATTCGTCAATTAATAATATATTAAATATTAACTAGCTGGTGTCCAGACAATGAATTTCGTGAACCGACATTTCCCCGATCGGGAGGTTACGGATCGTGTCAGTCCCGGGCCGATAGTATCCCGCCAACACAAATGGCCCCTCCGTTACGACTCGATCGAATACGTGGCGCTCTGTGCGGATGTTGCGACCATTGTTTTTGCGAGCGTCGTTTCGACGTGGCTGTGCCAAACTCAGAATGGGTGGGCTGCAGGCGACTTAAGCGACGCACTTGGCTTGGCGCTAGTAAGCGCAGCATGTCTTGTTTGTCTGTTGAAGACCCACGGCCTTTATCGGCCAGCTGAGCTTCTTGTCCTCCGAAGTCAGATGCGCGCCGTCTGGATCGCATGGGCGTCATTGTTGCTCTTCATATGGGCCGGGTGCGGCTTTGCAATTGGTCCCGGCTCTTCTCACCAAGCAGGCTCACTTTTCGCTGTCCTGGGCCTGGGCTTGCTTCTGGCCGAGCGGTGGGGAGTGAGAGCGCTTCTGGGAAGAGGCTTGAGCGGCAGAAAATTCGCCACCACAAACATTGTTGTGATCAGTGACCAGCCGCCATCGAAAGACGCCGGACTGTCTGAAACGCTGGCGATGCATGGTTATTCTGTCCGAGGCCGGTTCAGCCTGCCCCCAATCGGCTTCGGTCCTGCCTGCCGAAGGCGGCTTACTGCTCGCGTGATTGACTACATTCGCAGTTCCGAGTTCGACCAGGTGGTGGTGGAAGCGGACCCGGAACGGTGGCCCGAACTTCGGGCCTTCGTTGCCGACTTGCGGGTCTTGCCGCTACCAGTCGTGTTCGTGCCGGTCGGTACGACATCCGAACTGCTTCGACATCCCACGCGGAGTCTTGGAAGTACCGTTTGTGTTGAACTCCAGCGTGGTCCTCTTACGCCGCTGGACTGTGCGACCAAGCGAATGATTGATCTTTTCGTCGCGGGGCTCGCCTTAACGATGTTTGCCCCGCTGCTTGTGATGGCCGCATTTGCGATCAAGCTGGATTCGCCCGGCCCCATATTCTTTCGACAACAACGCTGTGGTTTTAATGGTCGGATCTTCCTGATCCGTAAATTCCGGACAATGCATGTGCTTGAGGACGGGCCCGCGATCCGTCAGGCCCATCCCATCGACCGACGCGTCACCCGCGTCGGCAAATGGCTGCGTCGAACAAGCTTCGATGAACTGCCACAGCTGTTGAATGTTCTCGACGGCAGCATGTCGCTGGTGGGTCCGCGTCCTCATGCCTTGGCTCACGACGGAGAATTTGACAAGCTCGTGCGGAACTACGCCCTTCGCCGCAGGGCCAGGCCAGGATTGACCGGATGGGCCCAAGTCCATGGCTGCCGCGGTCCGACCCCCACAGCCATCACGGTCGAAACAAGAGTACAATACGATCTCTGGTACATCGACAACTGGAGCCTTCGGCTTGATCTTGTAATCCTGCTGCGAACTCCCATCGAAGTGCTGCGGGGACGCAACGCCTATTAGGCGCACAGGATCACGGCGCTGCGCCGGCCATTTGACCGCAACCATCCCATCGATCAGTGCAGATTAGGTCACGCGCGCTGACGAAGCTTCGAACTCGCATCCCCTATTCGAAAGTCCTCAATCCTACGGCCAGACTTCACGGCAGCAACCAACCACCGCGGCCGCTTGCCGCGACCCGACCAAGTCTCCGACGTCTGGGGGTTCCGGTATTTCGGCAGCACCCGCGGATACTTGCGTCTCACTTTGCCGTTCGGAGACACGCCCGACCCGCTCGCGTCCGCCAAAACAGCCATCCCGCCCCCGAGAACCGCCAAGCGCTTCTCTAGTTCGTGCTTTTCTGCCTTGATCCGATCCGATAAGATCCCACTAATTTCCTCATGGAGCGACCAGAGATCGTCAAGGGACATCAATTCTAATTCGAGTTTCTTAGCCGGCATATTTGCACCCGTAGTTGCGCCCAACTTATTATTGCCCTAGATCGGCATTAATCAAGACGGTGAACTCGATTACCCAAAGAAATATACGGAACCAAGCTTAAATTCGCGCTCCAGATAACTGCGTTGCACCAGCTAATCAAGCCGAAAAGATGAGCTATACGCACAGTTAAAACGCGGATGGGGCGAAATTCACCCCGCGAGCGGGCATGGAACCATTCAAGCGACCGCCGACGTGGCGAGAACCACATCAAAGTGGCCATACCGGCAAGCTGCAACGCAGTATTCTCCACGAATACGGTTGGCTTGCGGGTTTACCTTTCAATGTCCCTTAGCGCTGGTCGCCTGAGCTTGACTTGGGCCTTCGGGTCTCGAATGTCCGACGGTGCAACCGGGGAGGGACGCTCCCGGTTATATCTTAAGACGCCCAGGACGAGCACGATTGAGTCCTCTTTTCCCGCGCTGCAGCAAATCGTTGATTGCCTTCCATTTTAGCAAAATAACCCTCGCTATAATTATTTAATTATATATTATTTATTCATTATCGCGTCAATTTAACCACTGACTTTGGTCCACGCTGACGGATGGATCAGGCGTCAGTCGAACGGTGACGAGAATGCTATGCGTCGGCAAGATCTCGAAGCCATGGATTTCGAGGAACTTTGGATGCTCCACGAAGAGCTGACGAAGATACTTGCCGAAAAGATTAAAGTCGAGAAGCAGGAGCTCGAGAAACGTCTTGCGCAACTCAACCAACCGGATCAATTCGGTCAAGCTAAAAGCGGGGCGGCCAAGGATGAAACGGACCAGCCACCGCGCCGCAAATACCCGAAGGTCGTGCCGAAATATTTCAATCCACTCCACCCCACAGAGACTTGGTCGGGACGTGGAAAACAGCCTCGCTGGCTAGTTGCCGCGCTCCAATTGGGGCACACGCTCGAAGAGTTCAGGATTCGCGAGAACGATGAATCGTCCGATCGGAATGCTGGTGGTCAAAGTCATTAGCTCCGCGCAACTGCAGAATGCTGGTTGCTGAAACTGTTTGACCCTGCCAAGGCGCTCGTGCGAGCGTTGCTAGCTTTAAACCTTTCCCACACGAACTGCGGTGGCTGCCCTCAACAGAAACTGTAAGGTGTCCGTTCTTGGCACGGACCACAAGCCAGGCCGGCGCATGCCGGTTTGCGTGTAGCCAGAGGTCGCCTCCCTCCGGTAATTTCTGAGGTCCAGGACCGTCATTGCGAGGAACGGCACACGTGTGGCCGGAAACCGCGCTTGCATCAATTGTCGCATGAACTGCAGACGAGGAATCAATCGGGAGCGCATTGAGCGCGGGATCTCGACCCCAAGCAGCGCAGCGAGAGCGAGCAGCTGGGTTTCGACGGCGTTCTTCATCAATTCGCCCGAGACGTGAGCGGCAAGTTCATCCCAGTCCAGGCCCTCGACGGAATTGTTCAGGTCGCGCAACTCAACAAGATGCCGCAGATCGAGTTCGCCAAGCCAATAACCGTGGTCTTGAAACTGATCATGGATGATCAACATGAGCGCTTGATAAGTGGGCGTCGGGACGTACGCGCTTCCCCGCCCCAACAGTGCGGGAACGCAATGGTTCAGGGCATGTCCCGGGCCAGCATAGAGGTGCGCGGGTCCTGGAGCGGCTCGCTGCAGATCGATGGTTCCGACATCCCGCGGTCGAGTTAGCTCGACATACCACCTCGCACTTTCGGGCCGCGCTCGATCATGAACTTCATAGCCAATTGCGCCCAGAGAGGCGATCGCTCTTTCAGCTTCGTCCGGCATGACCATGATGTCCAGATCGGACATCAGACGAACTCCTCGCCGTTCGACAGGCGCGGTGACTAACATTGCCGCCCCCTTGAGCAACACCGGCGTAACTCCCCGGCCGTTCATCGCTATGAGAGCCTCTTCCAATTGACCGGCCAACCGCTCGTTGCGCAGCACGTTTCGGCGATGGATCAGGCGGACGTACGCGCAGACGTCCTCTGGCAACACCGATGCAAATTGATCGACAAAGTCAATGAGAGCAGGCGTCGTTAACGTCTGGTTTGCGAGCCCAATCAGGGAGGTCCACTCCACTTCCACGGGCGGCAACCCCCGCAAGCAATTGCAAAGGCTCGTCAGTGCCGCACTATGCCTGGCCATTGCACAAATCCATCAGCAGCCGCCGAGCCATCGCCGATTCGGAATAGGTAAGTTGAAACGATTGCGCGCCCGCAACAATCCGCTTCAAAGCGAAAAAGCCGGCCTGCGACAACTTCCCGTCCGCGGCAAATGCGCCCTCAATGAGCCGCTTGATCGAATCAAGCTGATCCAACGAGGTCAGCTCGACTGGGCCGCTTGCAACCCGGTTCAGAAAAATGATCCATTTGGCGGAAAGGCATCCATTGCGCGCATCCGAAATCGGCAAATACCGCACCTCGGCGCCATCCGACCGGCAATGCGTCATGCCGTTCCAATTGCTGTACAGTCGCGACAGCAACTCCCACGACCCCTTCTTGACGGTGAGAGCAAATGGGATGCCGCAGATCGCTCCGTCAACCGCAATCAGCGCAACATCATCGCCAGCATACTGAAATCCAGCGTCCACCAGCTCCAGTGCGAGAGTTGACTTGCCGGCTCCCGGTTGGCCGCACAGCAGCAAACCCATGCCGCACTTCGCAAGAGAAGCGGCGTGGAGCGCAAAAGCCCACTGATTGCTTCTGATAAGTCGCTCGGTGATGTAAGCTTTGATTGTAGGTGCCAGAGCTGCGGCTTCACATTTGTGGATGCTCGCGTCATTCCCGCGGAAGAATACCTGATCGTCCAGCACCGTTGTCTCGATCGCAATATCCTTCGCCTCCCCGCCGCTGTCGTCCGGAACACAAAACAGCGAAATCAACTGTTGCAGGAGGTCCCAATTTGAGGCCCGGATACTGATCCTGCGCTGACCAAGAATCGTTGAGAAGGCGCAATTGGCCGACATTCGCCAGTCGAGCTCGAGCAACCCTCGATCGATCCAGACGGTCATCGTCTGCCTCGTGAACTCGCGCGCTGCGCGCTCGCCGATGCCTAGCTCGCCAAGCTCCTGATGGACCTCTTCCAAAGAAGCGCCTTGTGCCAACTTGCACCAAATGAATGCCCCCACCTGATCCAGCTCATAGATCTTCTGCCCTGTCTCGGTGAAAAGCACTGATCGACCGTCCAGCAGCGCGAAGACTGCACCCGCGGCCGGTCTGAACACCATCTCTGCCGATGTTTTTTCCAGCATGGCTATGCTCAGTATCAGCGATATCCGTCTCGCCGCTGTGTCGACAACATCCTGCGGTGTATCATCCGCGGCGCATTCAAACGAGCTACAGTAGCCGAGGAAATTCAGCTTGATCGCCGTACTGCAGCGGCGCGAATGCACATCCGGCGCGCGTGCACATCACCTGATTCGGATTCGTTCGAACTGACGCTACGGCCCCAGTCACGCCGCCAGCTGACCACCCTCGCTCACCCCAGACGCAGAAATATTCAACACTTGTTCTCCAGGAAAGCTCACCGGCGCAATCAACCGGTGAGAGTTCAGCAGATACCGGTAAACTTCCCGATGGGCACTCCGCTCGCTTAAGACGCGCTCTTTTTCGTCTATGCTCGCTAGTTTCTCACGCATTTGGGCCAACTGCTGCGCAACCGAGGTGGAGTTGTGCTTCTTCTGGATCGATTTCCGCATCGTATCCTCCGACCAAAAAGCTTAATAAAAAATAACTTACGGGATTGACGGCAATTAACAAGGGGATTTATATCTTCGCCATATAATCAAACTTTATTTCATGTTTGAACCGGATGCGATCATTCAAGTACCAAGAAGCGTGTTCCGTGCCGGAACGCCAAGCAACGGGAACAGCGTCGTAGAGGCTCGCCGCGATGATCTTGGCGTCACTGCCGGCAAGCCTGCAGGACAGCAAAAAACAATGCTTAACGAGAGTCGCAAACCGGACTGACGGCGGAAGGTTTAATCTGCAGGGTTAATCTACGAGAAATATTTCGCTGACGAGAGTGGGGTGAAAGCAGGTGATCGAGTTAGCCAATTTGCCCATCATTAGGCAGCCTAACATTAGGCAGCCTAATCGTCTTCGTCGCAGGCGGCATAGTCCGCACAAAACTCCCACTCGCTCAGATTGGCCCATTCCAGCGGCGCCCCAGGAGCTCTCGAGGGCCGCATAATCAACGCCCACCCTCCCGAGCCAAAGACTCGGCGGCGCCCAAGGATCGCTCAAGCAGCGATCCGGCCGGTTGGAAAAACGCCGTCACGAGCAAGCCGCCCTTTGCTCGAACAAGCAGTGTGCGATGCCCCCCAAGTAACCCGCACTGAGACGACGACGCCCTCCAGCCGGCCGGTTCCTTCGACAACGAGTAATTTTCCAGGGAGGCTCACGTGGGTATGATCATGGTCAAATGTCCCCAAACTGGTCGCGCAATTCCTACTGGTATTAGGTCGGACCGTGAGGCTTTCCTGCGGAGCGTTGTGTTTTACGGCAATACTCATTGTCCGGTCTGTCGCGCCAATCACAACTGGTTCGCTCGCGAGGCCTGGGTCGAGGAGCCGGTGGTGCGGGCCAGGGAGATATTCGATGGAACGCCGCTGTGCTGATGCGTAGCGGGCTTCGATACCGACGTAGCCGAACTGACCGCATTACACGAATTCGGGCCGACCGCCTCATTTGGCGTTCGCAGTTGATCTGGAGCAACATGGTTGTCGCACCGGCTCAGAACCGGGCTTGACAGGGATTAGATGCGCTCGATCACGGAGCAGCACTCATACAGATCTTCTTTTGAGGCACCTGCTTCTTGTCACTGCTCTGGAGGGATGCGAAAATATTTTGGCCGATCGTCGTAAAGCGAACTGACGCCCTCATGAACCGCGCGTTAAGCATCACACCGGCAGGTCGTCACAAGCTCAGGCTTTCGGTCGCTGATCCCGCAAGGACCTGGTTGGGGGTATTTTAGTGAGTAATCGAGTTTGCAGCCGCTTGGCTGTTCTGCGTCGAAAGGCGATGGAGCTCGTCAGCTTGCTTGCTCAATTACAGATGCTTCGAGAGCAAGTGCGAAGGGCGGAAAGGCGAAGCCTCGGAGAAAGAGCGAGGCTAGGGTCGGCATCCCGAATGCGGAGGCGCCGGTTTGGGACTAATTGCCGCACGAGGTTTCAATAAGAGCGAGCAGCGGGCGTAATTTTCAGCGAGCTCGAAGACGATCGTTTCAGAGATCGCCGCTGAATCCCCCAATCACCTCCTGACATAGCTCCAAGCCAGTCGATTGGCTGCCCGTGGGGCTCTTATCTGTATATTAGTTTTATGAAGCCGCGCTTCATCTGAAAGACGATTTGAAAGCAAAGTGAAAGTGGAAATCGCATCGGCAGTAACGCCATGGAGGCGAATTTAGTTCTTCGATATAATCATAATTAATCCGACACAAAACAGAAAATAAGGTGGAGGAAAAGAATTGGGAGGAGTGGATGGAGACCGTACGCCGCTTGCGCGCGATGGCGTCGCTGTGCCGACAGACTTCCGCGCATTATCCTGATCGAAGCTGGAAGCTTCTCGCGGAGGCCGAATTCTGGGAGCACTTGGCTAATGGCGTCCTTCGCGAGCATTTCGAACAATGCACGGCTGGCTCCCCGCCTCCACCGATCCGAGATGATCCGAATGCCGCCGAATCGAGCGCGCGCATCACCGCGTGAATGCCCTCGCCCAAGCCCTCGGCCGGAAGCCAGGCAAGTCCTCTTCAGGGCGTCTCGTGGAGAACCAGACTCTGCCGGCGGCTCCCAGTCCAGATCGACCGGTCACACGCTCATTTCGAACGAGCGGCCCGGCGGCGCGGAGACCTGAGCAGGTTGATGCCGGAGCGCGCTCGCCGCCCGGCCGCTCGGACTACCGGGTTCCATTTTCTGGGCCGGGAATGCGCTTATGCGAAACTGTCGTTCGCCGTTGGATTACCGCTTGGGCGTCCAGCACTTTTTCTCCAGCTGGTGCGGCGCGTGGCCCGCTCACCTGGTCCGAAAGGCTGGAGCCCCTCCCAAATGTTCCAGCGGTGTTTCCATCGACCCTCGCTGCCGGTCTGTTTGGGCTAAGTGACGGTCCAACGACCATTTGCTCCTCGTTGCTTGTGCCGGTGCCAATAGCTCCGATCGGCAGACCATTTGGAGCGTGGCCAGCGCCGGCATTTCTTTTGGCCTGCGCTGCAGCGCGCGACCTTGACGTGGCGGGTTGAACGTCCGGGCTGTTGGTTTGGATGTTGCGGTTCAGGTTTGCACCAGTGCCGACGTCTTGCGTCCCCATTCCTGGAGGCGCCGAGCGACCAAGGTTGGCGCTGCTCGCATTTGTGCCCATGCCGGACGGCGCTGAGCCGCGAGTACTGGCGCTGCTCGTGCCTGTCCCAGTGCCGGATCCTGCGGAGCCCGCCATTGCGCCGCCTCTTTCGGGCAGGGCCAGCATAACAACGCTGGTGATAATCGCAGCAATGAGCGAACGGATTCGGTGGATCATTGGACCATCTCCTTCTGGGGCGAAAGTCACGAGTCGCGTCTGTAAAAATTAGGTTGACATATAAAACGTTGATTAAACTGATTATATGGTTTATTTTTGCTTATATCCGAATTGCCGTTATAAAACGGGCCGCCCATTAATGCCGCGGATGGGAGCGCAAGCGCCGATGCAGGTAGGATCGGGCCTTAGATCGCCCCTGCGGCGCGGAGAGGTCTGGTTTGCTCCGGATGACGTTCTTAGCTATGTGCGCAGGTGCGCAACAATGTCGGTGTGGGTTGCATCGACTATCCTGACGATATTGTCGGTATTGACGACACCCGTTCTCGCGCGGCAACCAAACCGGCCGGCGATCGACACCCATACCATGACGACGCACCTACGCGGCGCGACTGGGGAGCGGCGTCCGGCGCAGCTGAAACAATCCGCCGACACGAAGATTCTGAAGCTCGCACAAGCCACGCTCAGCAACACCGGGGGGTCATGGCAAACGCAGACCTCGGAACAGGAAAGGGTACAGGCCCTTGCCGGTGACCTTCGAACGTGCAGACAAGAGCAGGATGCCGTGCTGGGACTGTTGCAACATGCACGCGAGCAATGGAACAGCATCGCGGAAGCCGCCGAGAATGAAACCGAGAAACTGCACAAATCGCTCCGGGAGGAGCGCTCGCGCACGCAGCGTCTGGAGCGGGAACTTGCCACTACGCGTCACGATCTCGAATTGCAGGCGCGGCTAAGTAGCGAAATTGGCACCGAGGGTTGCGAACTCAAACACCCGGCACAGAGTGACCCGCGACAGCTGCAACACACTGCCGAGCGGGAGCGAGATCGGGCAAACAAGTTGGAGCGGGATCTGTCAGCCGCCCACCATGGCCTGGAGACCCAGTCGGCAGAGCTAGCCAGGCAAGTCGCGGCAATCAATGCGAAAGAGGTTGCGGAGAGAGCATTGGCCGAGGCACAGGCAAGCCTCAGACAGGAGCACGATCGCACCAAACAGCTGGAGGAGACGCTCGCGACGATGCGAATCGAGCTCGACAGCCGTGCCTGGCAGATCGCAAAGGCGACAGAAGAAGCGGCGCAGACCAAGCGAGCGACCGAGGATACCTCGGCTAAACTGAAGCTCGCATTGAAGGAAGAGCAGGAAAAAGCAGATGCACAGGCGCAAGAGCTCTCGTGGGCGCGTTCCAGGCTCTTCGCGTATGAAGCGCAAGCCGCAGCAGACGATGATCGAGCCGAACAGTTGAAAGAGCAGCTTCAGCGAGAAAGCGATCGACCTAGCGGAGGTGAGCAAGAACTTGCCGCAGCACGCCCGAATGTCGGACCGCGGCTACCCGAGGGGGCGGCGGATGAAGGCGGAGCCAACACTTCGCCGACAGGGGAGCTGCTCAGGACACTGCTGCCGGGGTCGCCGCAGCCCGCGCCCGAGCAAACTCCGCGAGAACTCGTGATGATACCAGCTGAGCCAAAGGCGCCATCCCCGGTTCTCGGGAACGAAAACGCCGCCGAGCTCGTGCGATTGATCGCTCGCGCAACCGGATTGCTTCGACAAGGCGACATTGGCGCGGCACGAGTTGTCCTGGAGCGTGCTGCTGAATTAGGGAGCGCACCGGCAAGTTTCGCGCTCGCCGAAACGTATGATCCGAGCCTGCTTGCAAAATGGGGCGCGAGCGGAACGCGCGGCGACACGTCCAAGGCGCGAGAGCTTTACGCCAGAGCAGCAGCCGGAGGGGTCAAGGAAGCAAGGGAGCGGTTCGACGCACTTGGTCGTTAGCAGCATCGGTGCAGACAAATGGTCGTGCGCTGTATCAACTAGTCAGATCGAACTTAAACTTACGTGTCGAAGTGAAGAGCGCAGCGGACAAAACAGAATAGACGTTCCTAGGGGAGCCGGAGTCGATGAAGCAGCTGGTTGGAATACGCTCTTGGTTTCTCCTCATCGTGATAGCCGCTCCGCTTCTGATCATGGGCTGTTGCCTAGCAATGGCCCAGCAGACTCCGCGGGCGCGTGCGGATCATGCAAGGGCGGAAATTGCGGCCATGAACGATTGGACTGTTGGAATTGCCGGAGGTCTGCTGGAAGGAGCTCCCATTCGGCTTGCCGCGGAAATGGCGCGAGTGGCCGATGATGGAACGGACCTCCACGTGTTGCCCATCGTGACCCGTGGCGCAACCGAAAACGTCAATTCGCTGCTGTATTTGCGGGGCATTGATGCAGCAATCATCAATTCCGACGCACTTGACGAGTACAAGAGCCAAGTGCCGGACATCCAGCGACGGATCACCTATGTGCTCAACCTGTTTCCATCTGAACTGCACGTATTCGTCAGGCCCGAAATTCAGAACTTGAGTGATCTAGTCGGAAAGAAGGTCAATTTCAACACCCAAGGTACCGCCGCAGCTTATTCGGGACCGCTGATCTTCAGCCGGCTGGGGATCGAGGTCGATAAGGCATTCATCCCACATCAGGTTGCGATGGAACAAATGCGCAGGGGTGAGCTAGCCGCCGTCGTTTTCATAACATCAAAGCCGGTGGATGCATTCACACGTGGTCGCTGGGATGCCGGCTTCAAGTTCTTGCCGGTCCCCTACGAGAGCAAGTTTGAAGATTATTATCTGCCATCTTGGCTGGACGCAGCAGATTACCCGAACTTGATCAGGCAGGGGGAACGCGTGACAACTATTGCCGTTCCGACCGTGCTGGTCGCTTTCAATTGGCCGACCAAATCCAATCGCTTTCATCGTGTGGCGCGCTTTGTCGACCGCCTGTTCTCGCGGATCAACAAGCTGCAGGAGCCCGGTTTCGATCCGAAATGGAAGTCGATCAACTTGGCGGCGACGGTCCCTGGCCTGACGCGTTTTCCCGCGGCGCAGGCCTGGCTCGATCGTCTGCCGCGTTCGAGCCAGGCGACACAATGACGTTCACCCTGATCGCTCTCGTCGTGACGCTCGCGATCGCAAATGACCTCGCTCGGCCCCGAGGCGCCGAAGACCCTATGGCGCCGGTTCGCGTCTCTGATCGGTCCGCAAATGGAGCCGGGGCGTGGATCGTCAGCGAGACCACCTCGCCAGTTGATTATTCATCGATCATCAAGGCTACACTACCATCTCAAGGGGGCAGTTCCGACGCAGCAATGAGCCTGTCAATACGCTGTCGCGGCGGCCTGACCGAAGTGTTGCTTGCTGGAGCCGGCCTTTCGGGCCGCCGCCAGGATTACACCCTTTCCCTGCGCATCAATGATGATCCACCTTTTCAGGTCTCGACAATCACGTCAGCGCGCGGTGTCGCGCTTGAAAGCGATGTCGTTCGCCTGTTGCAATCGATCCCCGGCCACAGCGCACTTTCCGTGCATGTGTCACGCCGAACGGGGACCGGCGCCGGTGCAGTGTTCGCTCTCGATGGTATCGAGAGCGTGCGTGCAAAATTGGCGGCAACATGCAAATGGCCACGCGCGATCGCGAAGCCCAACAATTGATCATGAACCTCAGCTTGCTTGGAGAAACAACATAATGCCCAAATTTCCGAAGATTATCACAGCGATGATCGCGACAATCATCTCGCTCCTGGTCGGGCTGTCTTGTTCCGCGGCACAGGAGACTCGCCTGCTCCCGGCACAGCCTAGTTTGCCTGCAGCCTCAACACATGGCGTGGCAAGAACGCACGCGAATTCATCGGCGCGGGCCGCGACGCCAAAACAATTTGAGCTGGCGCGCATCGCGCCATCGTCTGTTGCCAAGAAAGAGCACCGCTTAATCCTTCAGGTCAACACAAGCGACTCCGCGTCAATGAATCTTGCATTGAACAACGCACTCAACGTCGCGCAATACTACAAGGAGGTTGGTGAAGGAGTGAAAGTTGAGGTGATTACCTTCGGCCCCGGCCTCCATATGCTCCGCGATGACACGTCGCCGGTGAAAGCGCGAATTGAGGAAATGGCTCTGAGCACGCCGGAAGTATCATTCAAAGCCTGTGGAAACACGCAAGAGAAAATGCAAAAGGCCGAAAACAAAGACATTCCGATCGTTGCCCAAGCCCAAGTGGTGAGGTCGGGCGTCGTTAGGGTGATGCAGTTGCAGGAGCAGGGATGGACCTACGTCAAACCATAAAATGGCGACCAGACAATGCCTATCGAGCGGCTAGGTGCCGGCCTGCGGTCGCGCCACTCCGATCGAGTGGGTCGCCGCAGCCGATGCAAATTGAACTGGCCTCGATCGGGGACAGATCTATCGCGCGCTATTCACCGGGCAGCGCCAGACCGACTGTCTGATCATGCGCACGAGAGCGACTTCGGGAGAGGGTTGAGCGAACATCGGTTCGTCTCAGTCACTTGCGAGGTCTGGTAGCAATTTGCGGGGCAGCCCTTGGCCGGCCCGTCCTACCGGCCGCCTGCTAAGGTCGACTGTCCCGTAGCAGCGTAGGGTATCGGGAGACGCAGGACGGCGCGAGCTGTGACACACGGTGCTTCGATTTACGTCAGTTCTGATGACCTCTTTTTCGAACGCAAGCGATTAAATTCCACTGGATTTTATTTTGTTAACGCGTCAGATTTCTAGACTTAAAGCGAGTCGATTTTACGTTGGGGGATGTTAATGGCAAAACCTGCCGTTTCCCGTAATACCTTTCGAGGGTTATTCGCTTTTTCTGTGAAAGCTGATCGCAAGCACGATGGCGAATATTGTGTGTTGAAGCTGTTTGGATCCGCTCAAGACATTCCGGATCGGCTGCTACAGCAGTGGTCGCACCAGGCTGATCTACCCGGCGCGGAAGCCATCGCCAACACACTGGAGCCGCGCACCCGCAAGATCGTGAATGGTCGTAAACGCTATGACCACGCCAGCGACTTTCTCCACGTGCTGCTGAGAGACCTAGAGCTAAGGGAACACTGAAGAGACATCGCTGCGTCAGGCTCCGCGAGGTCTTGCAGACCAGAATGATAATGCCTTTTGCCTCCGCGCTCTATATGCACCAGACTGCTATTCTAATGCCGGGCAGCCGGCCCATTTTGTCGACATAGTGCTCGCATGCCGAGGTCGATTTACCAGCCATTGCATGAAAGGCTCCGAACGGAGAACGGTCAAAGTCTCCGCCTGACCTTTTCAGAAATTGAAGCGATCTTGGGGAAGCCTCTGCCGAGATCGGCCTACACCTTCACTGCGTGGTGGAGCACACTGAAGAGAGCAGGTCCTCAAGCGAGAGCGTGGATATCCGCTGGTTATCGTGTCCGGGTCTCAATGAAGCACCGCATCGTCGAATTCTATCGTTCTGAAGTGAACACCAATGATCGTCATGGAACGCCTTGGCTGCATTGAAGCTTTCCATGATGGCGGACCTATCAACCTCGGTGTTCGGGACAAACTGCGAGAACAAGCCGGCGCAGAATCAAGTTGCCACTTCAGGGCCGCAGCGAAAACCGCTGCGGCCCTTTTTTTGGGCGGAAGCCGCGAGCCGAATGCTCCGGAACGTGGCGAGAAAAATCTAATGGGAACGCTGCGCGATGGCCCTAGGCCGCATGAGGGTTGACGATGGTGTACCCTCGCAGGGAGCGCGGGTGAATTCGCGTTGCGTGCCCACCTGAGTTGGCATCGTACGCCTTCCAGATGTCACCGGCGATGTGCTGTTCAAGGACGAAGACGTGTCCACGTCGCGCGGCAACCATTCCCGGTGCTGGCGAGGTGCGGGGAAAGCGCAGCCAATTGGCTGCGAGGTTCAGTTCCGGTACTACCCGACCAAACACTCGTATCGCCGCACCACATCCGCAGAACGAGCGAGGGCAACCGGCCGGACGACCGCTGACGATCTCACTAGTTAAGGCCCCTGAGCTGGCCACAGACATCCGTAGGCTAGCAACGGCACTTCGCTGCAGGCCCGGTGCCGGTCTCGTGTATCTCTGCGCCTGCACCAGCGAAGATGAAAAGTCGCACGGCATAATCACGTTGCATTCTGGTGGCGAAGCGGCGCGCAAGGGGCGCGCTTCAGAAGAAATGGATGTCGCAAAAACGAGCACTAAAGCTACGACTACTCGATTGAACATGCAGGACTCCGGGTTAGTAGCCCTGCCCCAGTGCGCAGAAAGCGCCTTTTAATTTGGCGAAATTAAGTCGCAAAAACAGAATTAAATAGAATTTGAAACCGAATTAAATCGAGAAAGGAACGTTTCGATTTGCCTCGAGTCCTGCTGGTGCGACCGATCCCTTGTTGTCGTGGATCGACAGATGGAAAAGGCAGTCGCCTACGCAATCTCAGCGGCCCTCGTGGGTATCGGTGTTTTGATACTGGTCGTTGGCCTGTCCTCCAACTCGCCCGCTTTGTGGGTGGTGGTCGCGCTCGTGCCGATCACGATCGGGATCGTGAGCGCTTTTGGCCCCGTGTAAGGATGGGGAAAACGGCCGATGCGTCAGATCGTCTGCATTTTCCGAATCGGGCCTCTGTGCACGCTCTCAACTGGTTTCAGATTTGCGGGTACACGCGCGTGAGCCATTTCGTCTCTATGCTTCTGCTTGCCCTCGCCCTGACCCTGACCTTGTGCTTCGGGGTGGCAGCCTGGCGCGTGTCGGCGGGCAACGACGTCGAGATCACCGCAACGATTCCGCATGGGGAACACGGATGGAGAGCGAGGTCGAGGAACTGAATGCCTTGCGTCACCCTTCGGCTACATCCTGGCGACTATGAACGTGGACCTTGACGACTCGCCATCGAGCGGAGGCTGCCCCGCGCCTCCTACCGTTCCTGCCTCGGGCTCGCCAGCAGGCCTTTAGGACCGCGGGTCGTCCGTTCGCAACATAGCGATCAGGTTCGCGACCATTAGCTCCAGGTGTGGCAGGGCATCGCCGGGCTCGGCGACGTCGAGATCGTCCACTTGCCAATATAGGACCCGATCCGCGACGGCCGGAAAGCGGCGTTCGACCATCGATCGATGCTCCGCCTCTTTCAATCCTATGACGATATCTGCTTGCCGGCAGTCAGCTAAGGTGCACGGCTGCGGAAGTTCATCGGCCCTGCTCGGGCTAATTCCCAGTGCTTGCAACGCCTCGAGCGCAAAGCGGGAGATGGATCCCGTGTTCTCCGGCGCCCCCCTTTCGGCTGCGCCTCTGGAGAATGCTCGCCAAGGCAATTCCTCTTGTTCAGCAAGGTGATTGAATAGTTCCTCCGCAAACCGGCTGCGGTAATAGTTGCCTGTACAAAGAAAAAGAACCCGCTTGCAGCCATCAGTCATTCGGGAGGCCAGGAAACGGTGGAGCACGACGGCCGCAAGAGACGTGAGTTGTCTCGAATGCCGCCCACCTCCTCGGCCTCAACGATCAACGGCTCACTTTCCGCGATATCCGGCGCGGATCCGTTTATGCCGCGCGCAAAGGAAATACACGCCTTTTCAAACACTGCGATATTCTCCGAGTGAGGTATGTCAACCGCACTAAATACTGGAAATGTTCTGGCGGGATCGTTATGCCGATTTCTTCTGCGATTTTGCGAGCGACGGATTGGAGGGGCGTGTCGCCCTGTTCCCTTCGGCCACCGAAAAATGAACTCTTTCCTGGCTGCGCTGTACCACGCTTGTCATCTCGCAGATGAGGAAGGCGTCCGACGTTGTACATCACTGCGGAAAAACCCGAACACGCAAGGTCATAGCTTGCCATCAACTGTTCTGACGAACGAAGAACGGCATCAGCTTTTCAAAGATTTCCGTCCGAAAGCGCTTAATCTCCCAGCTAAGCGCATCGCTAAACCCTGCAGCACGGGCATGGATCGTCGCTCGGTCCGCAGTCACTTTGGTGGCCACGCCATTTACGACCACCCAACCCGTGAGGACCTTTCCGTCCCATTCAACAGCGCGATCCCAACCCACCGACATGGCAGCTCCAAACACAATCAAACATAATAACGGGCTGGCCTTATACCCCACCAGGCTCGTCTCACGCCTCGCCGAGGTAGCTTGTTCGTTCGTGCTACCGCAGCATCCTCATGTCTGATAAGCTGGTGAGATTAGCGCAAACTAAGGTACGGGCGGCCACCACAATCAACTCCTTCCAACTCTCTCGATGAATTCCAACGCGGCTGGGGCAATGTCATCGAACTCGACAAAACAGCGGCGCAGTTCATCTGCAATCTCTACAGTTACATCACGGGACCAGCCCTCTACCGTGTTGAAGACTACGATCCGAGCAGGATGCTTGTATTGGCCTTCCATTATTTGGCGCATCAGCGTCGCTCGACCAACGTCGTCTTCGGAGGTTTCGCTCCAGGCACGTCCGAGCCCACCTCCGAAATCCTCAAGCACAAGATAGACATCACGTGAATATGGATGGGGCACGATGGACGGAGAATGAGGCATGATCTCAAAACCTCGAAAATACGACCTCGATTTAATTTTCTATATTAAACCAATTCAATTTGGAAATTCAATCTAATTTATAGTTTTCCAGTCGCGCTTTCGATCGGTCGAGACTGCCTATCGATTGACCACTCCTCGGCGCACGAGCTCGTGGAGGCGACCATGAAGCGAGCCGCGGAAGCTGGAGGCCACGGGCAAGCGGTCGACATCAAGGAATTGCTCTGGATGGAGCCGGATTCTGGATCACCAACATGGGCAACGTGAAAAGCAAACTTTGGACGCGATGGCCGGCTCCGGAGCACCGATGTGTGGTGCCGTTCAGGTCGTTCAGCGAGTTCAACAACGCCGTAGCCGGAGACGAGACCCGCCCCTCCCTGTGCTTTGCCGACATCTGGACCAATTGGACGTCGGGCAGGGAGGTCAAGGGTGGGAGGCGAGACCACGAACGAGCTCTATGTGTTACTTTCCACGGAGCCGAACGCGGAGGAAACAGCGCGACTGGCTACTCGCCAGGCGCGGCTAGATATATCCTTTTACCTCGCGGCGGGGCTGATGGGCTCGGCTCCATGATGGGAGTAGCGAAGAGCGAACACCTGGTGCCGAATCTTATGGTCGTACTTCGTGACGAGCCTATTAACATAGGATATTGATTTAATTGAATTTAAGGTATTTAATCTTCTGCCAGCCCCGGAGAGAACCCATGCCTGACCAGGACGACCGCCGCGAATTTCTGAAGACCTGCGGAAAGTTCGCTGCCGTGACACCTCCATCCATGACGCTACTGCTCTCCACTTCCCTCACGTCCGATGCGATTGCTAAATCGGGTGCGAGCGCGGTCCACGGCAACAATGGCTGGGGTAACGGCGGCGGCGATGGCAGCCCCAACGGCAAGGACGACAGAGGCCGCTAACATTTTTGACGGCGTGGCAGTTGGAACGGCTCGTCGATTACCAATTTTTTCCAATGCCATCCCCAAGTGGGTAATTCAATCCAGCCGGGCCCCAGCTCTTCCCATTGAACCGGAGCTGGGGCTCATTTTTTTGGCTAGGAACGACTTGCCGATTGCCAAGTTTTCCCGTGCCCCTCCCCCAAAGGGGCGGCTGCCTTCGCCAAGGCAGCTTAACAGCCCCAGCTTCACCGCCCTGGAGCTGGGGTCCTTTTGCTGTCGGGATAACTGCAGGCCTCAGGAGGGCGTTGATGCAAGGTTATCGCTCGATCCTTCTTGTCCAACGGTTGAACGACCTCTTTTCCCAACTGTCAGATCTGGAAGATCTCCGGCATAGAGTCCAAGAGGCGGAGCGACGCGCCTCGGCTGTACCTGCATTGCAATCGCCGCCGAGCACTCAATCGCAGCGACGGCCAGACGCGGGGCAGCAGACCCCCGAGGAGTGACCGGAACCCGATTTAACCTGCGTTAGCGAACGAGCGTGGAGACTGTGCAGCTCGACTGCCCTGAAGGTAGTGAACCTCACAGCGTCACCGTCCCTCCAAAGGGGGCTTGGAGAGGCTTCGAGGTCGAAGTGAAAGGCAAGCTCGCCACACTAAAAGGCGGGGAGGTCTTTCTGAGGCCCACCGCAATAGTGGGGGATACGTGGTAGCGGGAGAGGGACTCGAATCCCCGACATTTCGATACTTTGTTCTTGTACCGAACCAAGCGAGCCCCTTTCCGACATCAATACGAAGAGCTTGTCCATTCTCCGTTTCCCATGAGCGAGTGTAGCTTTTGGATTGCAGTACGCGGCTTTTCACGTCGATTCGACCACATCCCCTCGCGTCCCCCTTTACGACGCGCTTCGGAGCAACCGCTCAAGCTTGCCGTTGTTAGATTTTTCTTGATCTCTCGGTGCACACGTCGTGCACACGCCGCCCTCTACCAATTGGAAAATTTGAACTCTCGGTCCAGTCCATCATGGGCAAGTTTGAGCTAGCTTCAGCAATCGCCGTCCGATTGGAGCCAACCAAAGAAACGTTCGTCCACTCCCCTGCCCCACCGTACGTTCAAATCGTGGAGCTGCCGCCGCTTCGACCGCCAGCGGCTTGGACTTTGCGTGCCGTGCGAGATCCGTCCTACGTTTTGCGTGGACCAACCAGTGGGGCGGAAGGGGTGTCCTGTCAACCGCCCGAATGGCTCGTCTTTTCCGCCTGCGCCGGGAGCAATCTACGATCCTGATCACGGTCCTCTTCGCAACCTTGAGGACGCACTTTTCAGCCAATTCGCGCAGTGCACCGGCCCTCGCCCGACACCCTTGTCTGCTCCGCCAACGCCAGGCAGATGCGCTCCATGCGCGCGAGTTCGTCTATATCGTGCTGATGCTGCCCCATGCGGCCGATCAGACTCCCGCAGGCCCTGACGATCAATAGGTGGTCAGTCCCGTGCGGGTGCGGATCGGTGGCGGTCGGCTTTATGCCTGATCCAATGAAAAACCCCAGTGCCTTGGAGGGAGCACTGGGGTGTTCTCAAATGAATTGGTCAAGCAATGACGCCTTTGTAGCAGCCCGCGCGCTCGTCGCCTGTGAGCTAGTTCACACGTGCCCATTTCCAACCCACAACGCGCAGTAGCTAGCGGGGGCGCCTCGACCAACTAAGATTCGATAATTTGCGAGTAACTAGGATGCCGCTTTGATAGCGGCATGTCCCGCTCCGTCCGCCGCCACACGCCGACGGCCGGCCGATCAATATCACCTTCGGCCAGATGCGCGAGATGAGCCTGCGTGGCGTCATAACGTTGCTCTCAGCGCCGATCGCTGGCCAGACGATGTTCGCTTGTCGGATATCGAGCCGCGCTTCGTTTGCGACGGATGCTACAACCGAGTTCTGAGGTGAGACCGGATTTCAGCAGCGGCAAGCCGCCTCGCAATGCCAATTCTTCCCGAGTGAGAGGTTCACCCGCATCGGCGGGCCGCAATTGCAGGAAGCGCAGCATGTCAGGCCCGCCAGCAGCCGGGCCTTTTGTCGCAGGAGCCGCTCTGGTGTAGCCCTGCGGTCGATGACGCAACGTTCGCACGATCGGCGCGGCACCCTCGTGGTGTAGCACAGGGCCCGCCAGCGTGAACCGGCGGACCTCGAATTGCAATGAAGGGAGAGGTGCACTGAAACTTCGCGCGCTTCTGTCCTAGTATCAGTATCCTGGATTCTGTTGATTCCTCTCGGGGCTGGATCGAACCCATCGCCGCCGGGCCAAAGTATCGTTTGCCCGGCGCTGGCCTTATTTTGTTTGCCGGCTCAGGCGAGCACCTGCCAGCGTAAACCGTCAGAGCTTCAAGCAACTTTTCCCAACTTACGACAAGCGGTAGCTTGAGCGCGGTCCGGGCTACTAGGAATCGATAATTTGCGCGCTACTTGGAACGCCGCTCGGATGGCGGCACGGCACTCGCCGATACACGAAATGGGCGGGCCATTCTCCGCCCCACAGCCCTGCGGAATGGCTCGCCGACGGCCATATGACTTGCAACATCCGATGCCTGAACGGCCGCTGCGATCGCAGGGTGGACGTGCGGTTCGATACGCTCCCTCAGGATCAGCCGTGGTCGCGCGTCGGCGTGCGCCTGGTCTGCCCGGCATGCAGCGCTGCAGGATCTATGCATATCGTCCCGAACTGGCATGACAGTCGCGGGCAAGTCAGGCCACCCGCCGGCATCAGGTGCGCCGTCGGGCTGGCTGGAACTGCACGAGAGCGGTACCTACATGGGGCTGCTATCAACTGGCGATGGTCTGCTCGGTCAATAGATCAGCGTGAAGGAGAACCACGCCGCGAGTGACGCGCAGAGACAAATTCCGAGATAAGGCAATGCCAAGCGCATCGGGCTTTCCCTCCGAAACGCAAATAAGAATCATTATGTCATGCTGGGACGACGACTGCTAGGAATCTTGGGTTGCAATCGCGCGCCTTAGGACCCCTCCAATGGGACGCTGTTTAACCTTCGCTGGTTCGGTTGAGCTGCCTTGAAGTAGGCGTTGGTGTCGTAGGTGCGCGCACCAACTTGGCGGGGCAGGTGGTTCAGCAATGCCTCGAAGACATGCGGGCCACGCCGAGCAGGCTCAGCCCGGTCCGGCCAGGTGCCCGCTTTGCCGGTTGCCGAGCATAGAGGCAGACGCTGCGTCCAACTCAGCAGGTGGCGTACCAGCCATCAGGAAACGATAGCAGAGGCCAGGCGCCCGTGTTGTCGTTCGCGGCCTCGGGCCCGGCGTCGATCGGCCGACTTGGCGGAGGACGCGGCGCAGGGGGCGCACCCAGCCCGCGATCATAGGGGTGCTGGTCGGAAGGTCCTTTGCTGAAGTGCACCCCGCGCATTTAATATTTCACAATAAACATTTCAATATACCAATTAAATAAATAACATATTTGATTTGTACAATCACGAAATGGTTGATAGGTTTCGTCATAGCGCCTGTATTCAAGGGCAGGATCATGTCCTTCATTCCCCCACTAGCTGATGATCGCAGGGGCCCTACTGGTGGGTGCCGGCTATATCGGTGTCCTCGTCAGCGGAAGAAAGCGAACAGAGTTGATCGACCTCCGGGCGAGCCGATCGATCTGCCGGCTTTGCCGCTTCTCAACTCCCATGACTCGCGGTAGCTCACGCGCGTGCCCCCAAGAGCGAGGGTTAGCAATGGCTGTCAAAATCGAATGGGGCTTGCTTGAGGCGATGACGAACGTCCGCAACGAAGCGTGCAAGGCCCGAGACTTCATCATCCAATCCCACGATGGACACGTGCAGGGGCAGATCGTCGTGCCTGACGACGCCGATCAGTTTGTCATGGGGGCATGTGAAATTCGGCTTCTCGAACTGCTAAAGGACGCCATCAAGGAATTGGAGCGGTGAAAGCGCCGAAAATCGCCGCCTGAGCGTGTACCCAATTTGATACACGTGATCAAAGCGGGTGCCGGCCCGCCAGCGTGCACCGTCTGGAGCGCACGCTCGGCTTTGCTTCCCGTGCATGCAAACGATCACAAACTCTCGCTTCGCGTGCCTTGTTCCTTTGCTCTTCCACCCGCACTGGAATAACCACGTTCGCTAGCAAGCTAGTGGCGTCTTCCCAATTTTTGAGAGTTGCGAGGCGCGCCCTTCGTACGACGCCAAGTACCCAGGCGCCTCGTTGTCGTCGCTTGTCGGCCTTGCATTATCGGCGCCCGAATAACATCAGCGCTTGGAGCGCGCTGATTGTCTTCGGCGGGGGCCTCTTTGCGTTCCGTTTGGCTACGCTCGATCACCCCCGGGGCATAGTCACCCGAGAATCCTCTTAGGCCCCGGTTGATAACACCTCGGTGAACGAAACCGTTTGCTGAAGCCCCGAAGCACCCCGGAAACAGACCGAGCCTACGTTTGTTTTCGCGACTTAAGAGGGGATGTCAAATGATGACGCTCAAAGTGATTGTAGCTGCTCTCGGCGCGGGATTTCTGGTTTCCATGTATTCGGGAGACTTCGGCGCCGACGTCATTCTCGCAATTGCCACGTGCCTTTCGTAGTTCCCTGCTTTCCCCGTAGGGTTTGGCTGAGCCAGCGTAGAGCGATTCTACAAGCGATGCGAAGGGAAGGCTTCACATTGAAGCTCTGCGCATGTTGCTAAAATCGAGGGGCCCAATGGCGCGCGACAAATTGCAGTTCCATTTTCGGAACTGATAGCAGCGCGAGCGGTGGCAGGACCGATAGCTTTACAGATCACTTGCTTTAATCCGCCTCGCCGCTCTTAGTGAATTTTTCAGAATGGCGTGATGGGAGGCGCATTTGCAGATTTTTCGCAAATTCCGATTTGCCCAGCGATTGAACGAAATCGCTTCTAAGTTCTCAGAACTCGAAGACCTTCGATCCAAAATCAAAATTGCAGAGCGGCGCGCCAAGGATGCAGTACGGTCGCCTGTGACCACTCCATCGTGTTGCGGGATCATCTTGCCAAAGCGTCCGCCCCGCCCGCTGAGTGGACGGAAACCTACTGCAGTCGATCGGTCTTGATACGCCATGACGGCGACAGCACCGACACAAGTCGTCTTAAGACTTCGATCTCGTAACCTGCTTCGATTGTCTGCATGACATGGGAGACCCGGCCGGCGCCGCCGCTCACATTCGTCAATCGCTGAAATCGATGGGACCTGGATGATTGTTGAGACGATGGCAGACGATACTCTGGAGCAGAATATGAACCCGGTCGGGCGTCTCTACTACGCTGGCTCGACCATGATCTGCCTGCCTACTTCACGATCTCAAGAAGTTAGCGCAACTCTTGGTGCACAGGCGGGTGAAGCAAAATTGCGCGAAGTCATCCACAATGGCGGGTTCTCCAGCGTGCGTCGAGCTACGGAGACCCCTTTCAACAAATTCTTGAAAGCGCGGCCTTAGGCAGCTGATCGCGCTAAGTCTCCAATCAGCCGAAATCCCGGGCGATGGCCCGTCGACGGCAAGTAGACGGTCTACGCATCGCCTGGCTGAAACAACTTGTCGGAATAAAGGCCGTCGTCGGACGGTCTTTGTTTCAGAAGCTTGTGTGAATCGGCAGATCGCCACGTTGGCTCATGCTGACTGTAGCTCAGAGCGGCGCAAGGTCTACTTCCTGAAGGTGACACGAACAGATAGCCGTCCAAAATAGCCTATGAGCTAGAGCCGACGACAGCCGGACCGCGTAGTTTACTCGATCACCTCATCTGCGCCGGCAACGAATGCAGAGGAGAACGCGTGACCTAGCAGTTTGGCCGCCTTCAAGTTGATAACGAGTTCCACCTTCGTAACGAGTTGGACTGGAAGATCAGAAGGTTTCTCGCCCAACAGTACCCTTCCAGCATAGAGCCCCGCGCGCCGATGCGATTGCATGAAATCTCCTCCATAGCTCATCAAACCTCCAGCAACGGGAAAGTCTCGGGTCTGTGTGATCGCGGACACACGATACTTTGTCGCGAGATAAGCCAACCGCGAACTGCGAAAGGCAAAGTAGGGATCGGAGGTAAATACAAGTCCACTTGCCCTGTCCTTAGCCACGGTATCAAACACCGTTTCAAACTCATCTTCCTTACTTACGTCCAAAATATCTAATCGAACGCCCAAGGTGCCCGCAGCTGCGTGAAGCTTCTGCAATTGTGACTGTGCGGTCGGACTTGTCGGGTTGGCGACAACCGTCAGTTTCGTCGCCGTGGGCACCAGATCGCACATAAGTTCAAGCCGCTTTGGCGAAACGTCGACACTCAGGCTCGAAACTCCCGTGATGTTTCCTCCCGGCCGCGACAAGCTATCGACCACCTGTAGCTGGACGGGGTCGCCGCCCATCTCAAAAACGATTGTCTTGGTTGAACTCACGGCTTTCGCGGCAAGCGCCACGGGAGCGCCCCCAGGTGCTACGATGATATCCACATTGCGGGCGACCAGTTCGGCTGCCAACGCACGCAATCGGGAATACTCACCGCGGGCCCATCGATAGTCGATTTTTACATTGCGGCCCTCGACAAAGCCGGCTTCTCCAAGCCCCTGCTGAAAAGCCTGAAGTCGAGTGGCAAAGAGCTCGGGCGATTCTGGACAAAGATAGCCAATGACGGGCAAGGAGGGTTTCTGCGCAAACGATTTAGTTGTCCACGTCGCAACACCTGCCATCAGAAGCAGGACATCACGCCGCTTGGCACGTCTTCGTAGCGTTACCGCTCTGGAGTTGGCGCACCTCATGGCTACGATCCGCTGCCGTCGGCCGATTGCCACAGCATAGCCCTGAATGCCCAGACAGTCCTCGACGAGATTGTGCAGGCATCCGGCGGTCAGGCTCTGCTTAGAGACAGCTGAAGGATATCCCGAAGATCGGAATAGCTTCGTCGAATCCTTTGATTTTGCGGTCCCCAAGCTCCTCAAGGGGCCGTTTGCCCTTGGCGGCTGCTGCGACTTCGGCGTCGATCAGAACTTCCTTATCTGCGGCAGATGCGCACAGTCGGGCAGCGAGATTCACAACACTGCCAATGGCAGTGTAGTCGAGCCTGTCCTTGTAGCCGATCCGGCCGACTGTCGCGGGCCCGCTAGCAAGGCCGACTCCGAAACCAACGTGGTAGCCTTGCGATTGCCAGCCGGCGATCAGGGCTTGCACGTTCTTCTGCATGTCGACGGCGAGATCGATTGCTCTCAAGGCAGGCTCTTCGATGGGGACTGGTGCGTTCACCAAAACCATCAGCCCGTCTCCAGAGAAGTTAATCAGCGTTGCTTCAAATTTCGCAATGACCCTGCCGAGGGTTTCATAGTACTCCGACAGTACGCTCATGACCTCTTCAGGCGCAGCTCCTGCTGAAAACGCGGTGAAACCTCTCAGATCGCAGAACACAACGACGACTTCCGTACGGCGACCGTCCAGCACACTGTCGTCGCCAGCTCTATCGACGAGATCGGCGACCTGGGGGGCAAGGAAACGCTTGAGCTTGGCTATGCGCTCCTGGTGCTGTTGTGCCTGCTCCAACTCGGAAGCCATTCTGTTAAAACTGTTTGCAAGGCGCTGGAACTCATCCCGGGTGTGGATTGAGATGCGGTGGTCAAAGGACCCGGCACCAATCTTCTGCGTGCCCTCCTCGAGCAATTTAATCGGCACCGTCATCCGGTCCGCCAGTACATAGGCCAGAATGCCTGCGAGTATGCTGCTCATTGCCAGAAGCATGACGGTCCGCCATAGGGCGGCATAGAGCGGCGCGTAAGCTTCAGATAGGGGCTGCTCGACCACGACGGTCCAATCGGGACCCTGTACGGGAGCCGCGCTGGCAGCAACATAGTGCCCCTGTGCATCCCGGCTCGTTGCGAAACCCCGCCCCGGACCTATAGCGTCCCGTATAGCGCGGAAAGGTTCGGAGGTTGCTTCTTCCGCCCCGCGCAGAACGAGGCTGATGTCGGGATGGGCGACTAGGCGGCCCGATCGGTCCAGAACGAAGGCGTAGCCGGTTTTTCCAAATTTGATCGCGGAGATCACGTCCCAAATCAGCTTGAGGTTGACATCGGCGACGACAGCGCCGACAGCCGGTCGATTGCCGACAATCGACACCGTCAGGTACGGTTCGGAGCCTCGATTGTAGCTGACCTCGCTAAACCAGACCTGAGCTACCCGGGCACCAGCCAAGGCGGGATCGGCTGATCGATCCGCGCGGCTCTCAATTCGATTGAGGCCGATCCGAGAGATGTAGAGACGTTCCAGACCATTGCCGTCGAGGAGCGTAAGACTGGTGATGGCGGGCGCCTGGCGAAGGAGGCGCAACGCGTCGGTTCGCCGCCGTTCGTCGGGCTCCTCAGTCCACGGAAGCTGAACCAGCCATCCAAGCTGAGTTGTGACACCTTGGATGAAATCGTGTATTTCGGCAGCCGCAGATGCTGATTGGAGACCAAGCCACTGGTCAAGCCTCGCGCGCTGATCGCGATAGCCGAACCATCCTTCGATAACGCCGTTGAAGGCTAGCGGGATTGCGACAGCCACGAAAAGCGCGAGCAAATATTTAGGAAAGAGGCTGCGAAACCGATCTTGAGGAATCATGATCCGGTCTCCTGTACAATCAAAATAGAGACTATCGATCAGAATAACATGTCGCTCTCTCCCCAGCGAAGTTCATTTAAGCTTTGGATTTCGCAACACCGGGGTCCCTCCTAACGCACTGACCGTGACAGCCGATTGGGCGGCGTCCGCGTATCGAACAGGCGCACAGCGTGCGCCATGCCTTCCCAGTCGATCATCCGCACCAAAGAGACAAAACACGACTGTTGCATTCCGGCCTTTAGCACCGGAGGATCGCCAGACCATCGCAACCGGCATAGTCGGACATGAGAAGGCTCGTCTAGGCTCGCCGCTTGTGACCCGAAACGGACTTCAACGACGATACGGGTACGGCAGGTTCGGCCGCAACATCTCCTTCGGGCGCGGGAGCAGCGAGTATGGCGAACTCGGGCGCCGCCAGCGAGCCCGTCGCCGCTGCCCCGAATGCAAATACCAATCCAACAACGGGAACTACCGATCAAGAACCGGAATTGCCAATTGGCACTCCAACGCCCCAATGCTGCGCGTCGTGATCCCCGACATGCAGTGCTACGACGTGTTCTACAAGAAACTGATCAACGCCGTACCGCTCAAAAGCGTCACCTCGCGCTTTGCGATGGAGAAGGTCGATCACGGCGCTGCCGAGCCCGGCCCTGATGACCGAGTAAACACACACAGCTCGCAGGACGATTACTCCGTACGGACGGCCCGCACAGATCGTCCGTGTGCTCGCTCTAACATCCTATTCTACTAGAGCGGCCAATCGGCCTGTACCGTTTGGACTGCACGCTTTATGGAACGGGTAGGGATATAAAACGGAGGAGAAGTCGTGCCGCGCTGGCGATGCGGTCGATTTGGAAAACGTCGCACGAGACCCATTTTGCTCTCGGCGACCACTCCGCGAAGGTCTTGGAAAATAAGTATTTTCCTTTGGTGGGCGCACCAGGGCTCGAACCTGGGACCCGCTGATTAAGAGTCTCATGTTCTACGAACACAAACAGGTACTTAGCTGTAAAAGAACCATTCGATAGGCCTATATAGATCAATAGGTTACACCTGCATTGTAAATCGCATGCGCAACCCGCGACCCCTACGTTCCTAACGTAAGTAGGAAGCGAAAAGACCGACAATAACAATGAAGTTCGCTCGCGATTGACCATCTTTATAGCTGTTTGTTCACGCGGTTTCGGTGGTCAATCAATTGGTGGTCAGAGTTCAATTACAACGCCGTTGATCCGGGCGGCGTTTGGCGCGCCGCCCATTACGTTCGCCATGAGGTTCGAGAGGTCATATGACAGCGCTGCATAGAACCAGAATTCGCACGCTGCCGCACGAGGGGCTAGTAGTTTGAGTGAGACAGGTGCCCAGGGGCGGACTGGATATCAGTCCGTAAAGCGCAAGCAATTTCAAACACTTACCTCGAAGATCGCGTTGTGACTTGTACCACCCAAATGTGCTCATGTCGAGCCAGTTGCGCGCAACTGCCACGACTCTCGGCTAGATGGGGGAAGCGTCTGGTTTCGCCGCATTGAGCCAATTGAATTGAGCGTCGGCTAGGCGCCTTAGCTGTGACCTACCCCGGCCGGCTCTGCACCTCACTGCGCCGCCGACAGAGGCCCCCCGACCGTCCGGTTTACTCGAGGGAAGAAGATGCTATCCTCCACTTGAGTTTTGTGGCCATCCTTGCACTGCCCAGCGTCTTGGCGCAGCTTCTACGCCGGGTCGTACATTTCGGTTCTGTGGAAAGCACAGTAGCCCAGCCGATTGATTGAAGCCCCGCCGGCGAGACGGCGGGCCGCCCCTGCCGGCTGGTTTAGAGTCGTGGCCCGGCAGCACGATGGCGAGGAAAAAATTCATTGCACAGGAGGCACTCGCATGCCCACGGACAACGACCCTGACCCCGGTCAACCACAGGGCCACGGCAAACGCGATATGTTGCGAAGCATCGGCCTACTGGTGGTGCCTGTGCTCGCCTTCCAGAGAAACATGCTCGGGATTGCACTCGCCGGCATTGACAAGGCAAGCGCCCTCAAGCCGGTGCAGACGCTGGCACAATGCGAGTTGCAGGCTTTGCTGATGATTCTGGACCCGACCGGAGCACGGAGAAACTCGCTGGACGCCGATATCGAAGAGGAGATGAAGACCGCGCTCGATGCGGCTGTCCCGAAGGTGATTTCCGGCTCGGTCATGCTAATTGAAGCCCAGCAGCAGCTGCTGAACTCCCTCATAGCTGTGCTCGACAAACCAAGGACCCCCAAGGCCTCTCAGGAATAGAGCGGCCGTTAGGCCGGCGCACAGTCTGGAGCGGTAAATTCGTGAGCTGACATTCTGATGGCGTAACGAGTGAGGTGTCGAGATGACCGGTTCACGGCGGAACGTCGACATCGCGATCATCGGCCTGTCGTGCCGAATGCCCGGCGCTGCGTCGGCGGACGAGTTCTGGAAGAACCTGTGTGCCGGGGTCGAGTCCGTCCGGACCTTCTCCGACCAGGAACTGATCGCGGCGGGGGTGGACCCGTCGCTAGTTGCGAACCCCAACTACGTAAAGGCTGCGCCGATCCTGCTCGAGGTCGAGACGTTCGATGCCGGGTTCTTCGGCTACTCGCCCAAGGATGCAACGCTGATGGACCCGCAGCAGCGCTTGTTCCTGGAGGTCTGCTGGGAGGTCTTCGAAAACGCCGGCTATGACCCGACCGACTATCCCGGCAAGGTCGGCGTCATCGCCAGCGCCGGTGGGATCGTCTCGACCTATCTTGTCGCAAAGATGGGCCACCCGGACTTTCCCGGCCAGACCGCAAGCCCCGCGCACATCAACAACGAACGGGATTTCCTCAGCACACGCGTTTCGTTCAAGCTGAACCTCAAAGGCCCGAGCTTCACGCTGCAATCTGCATGCTCCTCTTCCCTGGTGGCGGTGCATCAGGCCTGCCAGAACCTGCGGTTCGACGAGTGCGACATGATGCTGGCCGGAGCCTCTTCGGTCCGTGTCCCTCAGGTCCAAGGATACCTCGCGGAGAAGCGCAACCTCTATTCCCTGGACGGACATTGCCGTCCGTTCGACGCGGCCGGGCAGGGGACGATTTTCGGAAGTGGCGTCGGCGCGGTTCTGCTGAAGCCGCTGGACAAAGCGATCGCTGATCGCGACACGGTCATTGCCGTCATCAAAGGGACCGCAATCAACAACGATGGGTCGGCTAAAATCAGTTTCACCGCACCGAGTACAGGTCAGCAGTCACGCGCGGCGGCCGACGCGCTGGAACTCGCTGGCGTCAGCGCCGACAGTCTTGGCTATGTCGAATGCCATTCGACCGGGACGACCGTGGGCGATCCGCTCGAAATCGAAGCGCTGAACACGGCGTTTCGCAAGGACACTGCACGTAAGCAATTCTGTTCGATAGGGTCGGTGAAGGGCAACATCGGGCATCCCGAGCAGGCGTCGGGCATTGCGGCCCTGATCAAGACGGCGCTGACGCTGCATCACCGGCAGATTCCGCCGAGCATCAATTATCAGGCGCCGAATCCGCGCATCGATTTTGCCGCATCGCCCTTCTTTGTAAACACAACCCTGCGCGAATTTCCGCCTGGCGACTCGCCGCGGCGGGCCGGAGTGAACAGCCTCGGGATCGGCGGTACCAACGCGTTCGCGATCCTGGAAGAGGCGCCGTCGCCGTCGCAGAGCGACGTCCGAACCGCCGACGCCCATCCGCACCTCGTGACCCTTTCTGCCAAGAGCGCGGAGGCCCTGGTCGCCCGTGTCCGCCAGTTGCTGGACTGGCTCAACGAGCATCCCGACGCGCCGATGGGCGACCTCTGCTACACCACGAATGTCAGCAGAAGCCAGTTCGCCTTTCGCTTCGCCGCACGTGTCCTGTCGGTAAGCGAACTGAAGACGCAGCTTACCACTTGGCTGCAAAAGGCCAGTGAGGATGCGGTGCTGCTGCGACGGACCAGCCATGCGCCGGTCGCGTTCATGTTCTCCGGCCAAGGGTCCCAGCAGGCCGGCATGGCGGCGCAGTTGTACCGGACCTCGTCGGTGTTCCGCAATGCCATGGATCGTTGCGACGCGCTTGCGCGTCCGTTTCTAGAAAAGGGCTTGCTCGACGTCATCTTCGCGCGCGGCGGCGACGGCACCCTCGTCAACAGGACCGACTACACCCAGCCTGCGCTGTTTGCGGTGGAGTACGCCCTGACCGAACTGTTGAAGTCCTGGGGCATCACGCCGGACGCCGTGATCGGCCACAGCCTGGGCGAGATAGCTGCGGCCTGCGCCGCCGACGTGTTTGGACTGGAAGACGCAATACGGCTGGTGATTGCCCGCGGCGTGCTGATGCACCGGGTCCCAGGTGGCGGAGCCATGGCGGCGATCTGGGCCGAGCAATCCGTGGTTCGTGCCCTGATTGATCAGGTCGCGCCCGACGTCACGGTGGCGGCGATGAACGGTCCGCTCAACACGGTCGTGTCCGGCGACCGGACTGCATTGAAGCTGCTGCTGGTGGCGCTCGACCGGGAGGATATCAAATATCGAGAACTGCACATCTCCAACGGTTTCCATTCGCAGCGGACCGATCCTATCCTCGACGAATTCGAAGTGGTCGCAGGCGAGCTAACCCACAACGCGCCGCGGCTGCCGGTGATCTCCAATGTCACTGGAGAGCTGATGACCGCGGCGCCTGACAAGATCTATTGGCGCCGGCACCTGCGCGAACCGGTCCGGTTCGGCGACGGGATGCTCGCGCTGGCCAAGCTGGATTGCCGTACGTTTCTCGAACTCGGTCCGCACCCAGTGCTGCTGCCCCTCGCGCAAGCTTGCCTCGGCGACAAGGGGAAGGCCGTCGTCTGGATTGCGACGCTTCATCGTCAAAAGCCTGACGTCTCCGCGATCACCGAAATGCTGGCCGCGCTGTACTTGGCAGGCCTGAGGATCGATTGGGCCGGGGTGCATGCCGGCTGCGCGTGGCGACGCATACCGCTGCCGACCTATCCGTTCCAGCGCCAGCGTTACTGGATCGATGACATGGAGATCCGTGCATCTGCTCCGCCCGTGGAGCGGCCGCATCCGCTCGTGGGCGCGCGCGTCCATTGCAGCACCAGGGAGATCGGCTACGAGGCACGCTACGGCGTGCCGCACATCGAGTATCTGTCCGACCACCGGGTTCTCGGGACCGTGGTTCTGCCGACGACAGTCGAGATCGAAGCAGCGACGGCTGCGGGCCGGATGCACTTCGGCACGTCGCGGATCAGCCTCGACGAGGTCATCCATCATCAGGCGATGATGTTCGCCGATGACGAAGAGCGGACTGTCCGGATTCTGCTCAAGCCGCTCGGACCCGAACGGGCGAGCTTCAGGCTCTTAAGTGCGGCCGCCCACGACCCGGCGGCATGGCAGACTCACATGACCGGCATGTTGCGCAAGGTCGATACGCCGGGCGCGTCGGCGTTTTCCGTGCAGCAAGTCCAGGCGCGCTGCGCGCGAGGCGACGTTGAAACTCTCTACGATCACCTGTTGAAGCTCGGGGTCGAACATGGGCCGGCCTTTCGCGGGGTCTGCGAAGTGCATGTGGGTCGCGACGAAACGCTGACGCGCGTCCGACTGCCGCAGGGTCTCGCCGACGCGCGCTACGCCTTGCATCCGACGTTCCTCGACGCATGCCTGCAAGCCTATCCGCTCGTGCTCGAGGTAGCAGAGCCGCAACGCGATGGTTGGTCCTACCTGCCGATCTCGCTCGCCGGCTATCGCTGCTACCAGGACGGGATCGAAACTGCGTGGGTGCACACCAGGCGGCGCAGCATCGAAAAGGATGGGACGCAGGTGGTGGATGTCGAAGTCTACGATCCGGCGGGGGGGCTGGTGGCCGAGTTTGAAGGCCTCGCACTGCGCAGGCTGCCGCTCGAGGCCATCGTGCCGGCTGATGCCAACCAAAAAATGTTTTATCGGATTGTGTGGCGCGAGACCGCCCTACCGGCTTTGGTCGGCGGCAGGACGGACCGCGCGGCAAGCTGGATCATTCTCGCTGATGCAAATGGTGCCGGTGCATCGCTCGCCAGCAGGCTGGAAGCGCTGGGCCATCATGCCCACCTCGTCCACCGGAGCGACGAATTTCTCCAGCAGGGGCCGCGTGCCTGGAGCGCCAACGAGCGTGACCCGCAGGATTTTCGCCGCCTGCTCGCCCAACTCGCCGAGACCGAGGCGCTGCCGTGCGACGGCGTGGTCTACCTGTGGGGGCTTGATGCGCCGTCGATCGACAATCTGACCTTCGGAAGACTGAAGAGCGCGAGCGAGATGACGTGCCGCGGCGCGCTCGCCATCCTGCATGCGATGGTAGAAATGCGTCCCGCGCGTCCGGTGGGCCGCCTTTGGTTCGTGACCACGAACACGCAGGGCCCGGCAAGCCAATGGCCAGTCGACCCAGTCCAGGCGCCGCTTTGGGGTCTGGGACGAACGATTGCCATCGAGCACCCCGGGCTCTGGGGCGGACTGATCGATATGCAACCGAGCGATCAAGGCTTCGGCGCCGATCTGTTGGCGGCCGAGCTACTTGATCCGGATGGCGAGACCCAGATCGTGCTGTCTGCGCATGGGCAGCGCTACGTTCCAAGACTGGTCGAGCAATCCTTGGCCGAATTGCCGGCGCGGCCACCATTGATCCGCACGCACGCCACCTATCTCGTGACTGGCGGCCTCGGAATGCTTGGGCACAACGTTGCGAGATGGCTGATCGCCAAAGGCGCGAAGCACCTGGTCTTGACCGGCCGACACGCGAGTCCCGAGGTCGTAAGGGAGTTATTCAACGATGCCGAGTTGAAAGCAGCCGATATCCAGGTCGTGGCAGCTGACATTAGCCGTGAGGAGGATGTGAAGCGGTTGCTCCAGACGATCAAGAAGTATCCACCGCTGCGCGGTGTCGTGCATTCGGCTGGGCTGCTGGATGACGGAATCCTGGCTCAGCTCGATTGGGACCGCTTCGCGGCCCTGTTCGAGCCCAGAGTGTATGGAAGTTTTCTGCTGCATGAACACACCAAATCGCTCGAACTCGACTTCTTCATCCTAAACTCGTCGTTGCTGAGTTTGCTCGGCTCTGCCGGCCAGGCCAACTACACCGCCAGCAGTACGTTCCTCGACTCGCTGGCGATGCACCGCCGCGCAACCGGCTTGCCGGCGATGGTGATCAACTGGTGCGCCTGGTCGGAGGGGGGATTGGCTACCCTTTCAGGCGCCCGCGGCGAGGCCATGTTGTCCTCATGGGGGATGCAATTCGTTTCTCCCGAACGCGGGATTCGCCTGTTCGATCTGATGATGCGTCGGGACGTGGATCAGGTCGCGGTGGTGGATGTGGACTGGCCGACCTTCGTCGGCAAAGTTGGAATGCCCCGCTTCCTGAGCGATCTCGTAAACACCGCCGTCGAGCCTCGGAGGCTTGGTTCCGTCACGCTCGCGTCGACCGCGGGTCGCAACGTGAACGGCAGGTCACGCGGGCAACTGTCGAGACGGCTGCACGAACAGATCAAGGAAGAGCTCGGTTTCGTCGAGGATATAGATCCTGATCTGCCACTCAACGAAATCGGGCTCGACTCGCTGATGTCGGTCAGCCTGTCGAACAGCCTCGAGCGGAAGTTCGGCATTCCCGTTCCGATCGTAGAGCTGATCAGAGGGCCGACGATCAACCAGCTCATTGCCAGCGTCTTTTCCGATTGGGAGAACAGCCCGCGCCCGGAGCGAAGTGAGCCTGCGGTGGCCGCGCCCCCTTTCGCATCGGCCGGCGGTATGCCGATCTTCTGGCTTCCGTTGAAGTCCATACCGGCTTCCGAAATTCGACCTCAAGCCGAAAGACCCCCGGCGGAACAGGCGCTGCACCGCTTTCCTCCCGATGCTTCGATCGCCCCGACAACCATCGCCGTTCCGCCTCGAAATGGAATGCATGTGGGGCCCGCCGTACAGAGCATCCTACAGCGGCAAATCATGGCGGAGCTCGGGTTCGACCAACCTCTGGATCCGGATCGTCCGTTGAATGAAGTCGGCCTCGATTCATTGGGCGCGGTGAAGCTTTCGGTCAGCCTGGAGCGGGAATTCGGCATCCCGATGTCGATCCCGGAACTGATTCGGGGACCAACCATCAACGAGTTGACCCAACATCTGAATGAAGCTTTAGCTGCTGCCGCCTCGAAGGAGGCAGCCGGAACCGATCATGAAAGAATGCCGGCTTCGCTCGTCGGCAACGCTCCTGCACATGCCCTCCCGATCTCCGTCACCCAATCAGAGCGAGAGGCTGGCCATCGCAGCGAACCGACACCACTCTGGTCTGCCCCCCATCCCCGCGCTTCCGTCGCTTTGAATATCAATGCCAATGGTTTCGACCCGGGTAGCGCGCCTGTCGGGACGATTGTAGGAGCAGCAGCCGATCGCCCCAATGGCACGGATGGCGATCTTGGGGCCGCGGGCTTGTCCGGCACCAGGACCGCGTCCCAGCCTGGCAAGTGGTTGATCGCGCCGCAACCGAATCCGAACGCCAAGGCGCGACTGTTTTGCTTCCCCTACGCGGGCGGCGGGCTCGCGTCGTTCCGGACCCTCGCGCGGTCGCTGAGCGACCACATTGAGCTGGTGGCCGTCGAGGCTCCTGGACGTGGCACCCGGATCAACGAAACAGCGGTGGGCGACCTCGACACCTTTGTCCGACAGTTGATGCCGGAGCTGCTGGAATCGCTCGACCGGCCTTCGGCGTTCTTCGGCCACTGTCTGGGTGGACTGACGATGTTCGCCACGCTTTGCGCGCTGCCGCCGCAACTTGCGCATTGGATCAAGCACGCATTCGCCTGCGGCGTACGACCGCCCCATTTGCTGCGGCGCCGGGGCGTTTTCGAAGACAACCTGGCCTATGGAATGATGCTGCACCACGAATTCGACGTCAGCGTCCCTCCCTATGCTCAACCGGACGACGTTTTCGCCTACATTATCCGGCAATTCGACACGCCACCCGCCAACAGGATGTTGGAGATACCCAAGCTGAGAAAGGTGTTGCTGCCCACGATCCGCGCCGAGTTCGGAATGGCCTACAATTACCATTACCGGCCTAGCGAGCCGCTTTCATTCCCCATCAGCAGTTTCGTCGGCGAAGCGGATCCCTGGGTGTCGAAAGAGGACTCCGCTGGCTGGGGTGTCCTGACGCGTTCCACGTTCGTCAACCATGTGCGTAAAGGCTCGCACTTCCTGATGGGCGACGACGAAACGTACATTCTGCAGACCATCGAGAAGGAGCTCGCAGCTCCGGCGGCGCACTGACCGGATCGGCCGAAACGCAGAATCACCGGCCGCGATGTCGCGGTCGCGTCGGCCTCAAGGACAATAGCCCTTGCGGTACCTGAACTGCCCTTCTCCGGTGAGCTGGTTCAACGTGTTTCCGTCTTCACCGAGTTCATCGTTGGTACCCAGCGCGTGGAAGCCCCGGCGGAGCCCGAGGGCGTCGAATGGAAGGTAGTAGGCCCGCCCCGAGGCCGCGTGCACCATGTTGGTGCTGAAGTACGGATCACATGCGGCCGGCCGAGCCGTTGTCGCCCCCGGCAAGGTAATGGACGGGAGGCTCTCGTTTGCAGTCTGACCAACTGCCTTGACCTGGTAATAATAGGTCGTGCTCTCCGAGAGCGACTGATCCGCGAAGCTCGCGCCTTGCACCGGTGTGCTGTTCACTTTGGTGAAAGGGCCAGTGCTGCTGGATGATCGATAGATATTGAAACCGGTAGCGGCGCTGTTGGGCCTCCAGACCAGTGCGATCGACTTCTCCGTACTGTCCGGCACCGCGAAGTCCTGCGGCATCCCGAAGGTGTCCGATCCCGATGGCGGCGAGAAATTCTGCGCAAGGCGATCGAGCATCGCCCGGAATGCCTTGATCTGATAACCAGTCTTGCGCGCGAAATCCGCGTTCAGCGGAAGCTGATCGCTGAGGCCCCACCAGTCGGGACATCCTTTCGGATTGAGAATGTCCATCTTGATCGTCTGCGGGTACAGCACGATGATCTGGTTCGTGTCCGCCCATTCGTTGTAGCCGGCGTGCCGGGTGACCGCATCGCCAACTAGTCCGGCATATTGCAGGCAGCCGTGAAACACGACATGCACGCGGCAAATCGATGCCTTTGTCGATGGCTGGGTCGATGGCTGGCATGCGGTCGGAACATAGACGTAGCCCGTATCCGCCAGTGAGATCTCGCCCGAAGTCTTTGCTCCGGTGAATTCACTTTGGTCGAATGCCAGGAGCGCGCCGGTCTGCGCGGTACTGCGCGGGTTCAAGTGGCCGTAAATATGCTCGAGTAGCCGTCCGGCCGCGTCGTATTGGCAGTTGTTGATGAAGCCGGGATTAAGCGCGAGGCACGGCTCTCCATAGTTGTCGGTGACGATTGCGTGCGGAGCCCTGTTGTTCGTCTTGTAGAAGATGTTGGCGGTCGGGACGTATTTCGCATAATACTCCGCGACGGAATCCATCGCGGCGCGCCGCACCTCGCCGTCGTTATAGCCAGAGAACAACCAGATTTTCTGGCGCGGAAGATTCACCGCAGGGTCATCGATGGCACCGGAGACCTGCGCGGCGTCGGCTGTGCGGTCACCCGCAAAGGTGGCGCCGTCGGCCCCACCAAACAGTGGACCGCCGTCTATGCACTTCAGCCCGCGCGCAACCCGTGCAAACACCGACGGCAGCCGCGAGTCGGCGCAATTATAGGCGACACCTGCGATGATGCCGACGCCGCGCATGATCGACGAATGCGCGACATGGATCTGCAGCGCCATGCCCGCCCCCGCCGACACGCCCGAAACCGACGTCTGCTGCAGGTCGGTGCCGTAGGCCGCAAGCGGCGGCGTCTTGACGATTTGGGCGAAGGGCCGGTCGAGCGGAAAGAACAAACAGACCGCGACGGCAACGAGTACCAGAAAGGACGTCACGACCAGGTGTGATCGAGATAATCTCATTGAGGACCCCCGGACTGAAAAGCTAGGTTTCCTAGTGACGAGTCGACGCTGGGCTTCCCGGCGACCGGTATTCAAGCAAACAAGTGGAGTCGTCTCCGCCAAATGATCTGTCTTGACCCCGCGCACAGTATCCCCTTCCGGAGCGGTCGCCAACATTCTATATCGCGTGCTGGTCGTCGTACGAAATCGTCGGTGAGACCGCGCTCGACTTACCCAGCAACGCCGGCAGCCAGGGAGAGAACCGGGGTCTATCCCTGATCGCACCATGGGTGCCGAAACTGCTTGGGTCATTTGTACTAATCGGAATACCGACATGCCGCTTGTCGAGTGAACAGACTCCTTCAACATTTAATACCTACGGTTGCATTATACCTCTGAACGCAAACGTACGCATGGACTGGACGCAACAGGTGAGGCCATACTTCAATGCAGACGCAGAGCCTCGCTACCCTGCCGCCTTGAGCCCGTCGAAAGGGGCGTGTTCCAAAAAAGCGCGGCTGGCGTTGACTTTGTAACAGACGCCGCCGCTGTCATTGGGGCTCCCGGGCGGCATTGAGAACAGGTCGGCCGATATGCGCTGTTCGTCCTGCGGAACCGAGAATCGGAAGGGCGCCAGATTTTGCGCTAGCTGCGGTAAGCTCCGCGCAACAACGTGCGCCAAATGCGAAGCCGCAATTTCTCCTTCAGCAAGATTCTGTGACAGCTGCGGCGCCGCGGTGTCAAGGCCGGCCAGGAAGGGCGCGGGCGTTTCGAACACCGATAGGCCCCCTGCTAGCACCCGCCGCAAGCCCACTAACCGACGTCAAATGTCCCTCTTGTGCTGCGATCTCGTGGACTCCACCGCTCTGGCTCGTAGAATGGATCCCGAAGACCTACGCTACGGCCTCGCGAATTTTCATCGCATCTCGAAAGAGATCATTCATCGCTATGAAGGGTATTACGCCCAATATATGGGCGATGGGTTCATGGCGTACTTCAGTTACCCAGAGGCGCACGAAGACGACGTCTATCGAGCGGTGCTGACGGGACTTCAAATCGTTGAGGCGATCTTACGGTTTAATGTTGAGCTCAAGCAACAATACGGCTTCGAGCTCCAGCTGCGCGTAGGTGTCAATACCGGCCAAGTAGTCGTTGACGAGTTCGTTGTCGGGGATGCGCCAAACGTCGCCGCTAGAGTGCAGGCTGCCGGCATCCCGAACGCCGTCGTCATCACCGAGATAACAAAGCACCTGCTGCCACCCGGCGCGTTTGACTACGAAGATCTCGGCACACGGGAATTGAAGAACGTCGGTCCGCTGCGGTTATTTCGCGTTTTCGATCGCTTAGATCGGCATGAGCTCGCCGCCGACTTACGAGTGGACCGGCCGTTGATCGGACGCAAAAAGCAGCTCGACCTGCTGTCGGAGCTCTGGGAGCACGTGAAGGAGGGAAGTGGCCAAGCCGTCATCGTCAGTGGCGAACCAGGGATTGGGAAAACAAAGCTCGTTCAGCAATTTGAAGCGTTGTTCGGAACGCAGGCCGCGGCGAGCTTGCGTTTCAATGGATCGCCGTTCCATCGTAACACCATGCTGTATCCGGTGATCGAGAATTTTCAGCTCGCCGCAAGAATTCTTCCCGCCGACAACGATGACAAGAAGCTTGCGAAGCTGCAGGCCTTACTCGAACCATTCACCAACGCCACGGAGATGTTGCCTCTCGTCAGCAGACTCCTCGCGATCCCGAGGCAACTGCCGCACTACGTCTCACCGGAGCGCCTGCTGCAACAGACATTCAACGGCCTGATCGAGATTGTCCTGCAGTACGCCAACCGAGGACCCACGCTGCTGGTTTTTGAGGATTGTCACTGGTTTGATGCCACCACGTTGAGCCTCATCGACCGGCTCATTCCACTTGTCGGAAACGAGCCCGTTCTCCTACTATTCACGACAAGGTCCAGCCTCACGCCCCAGCTACAAGAAAAGCATTATCTCACCCAGATAGCTTTGCCTCGACTGCGATCCAACGAGGTCGGAGACCTAATCCAAGCGATTGCAGGAGACAAGATTTTACCGCGTCAGATCAGCACCAAAATTGCCGCCAAAGCGAATGGCATGCCGCTGTACGTCGAGGAGCTAACCAAGATGGTGCTCGACGAAAATGTCTCGAAGAGCACGGCCGACTCGATCGATCTTATGACGGCGCTCGACTCGGCGATCCCCCTGACGCTGCGCGATCCGCTGACGTCCCGCGTCGACAGGGTCAAGGGGCGCAGGGTGTTGCAGCTCGCAGCCATCCTAGGCCGCACGTTTGATTTCGAACTGCTTCTGTCGGCAACGTCTCTCGACGCAGATGTGCTGGCCCGGGAACTACTCCACCTAGTTGATGCAG
This sequence comes from Bradyrhizobium sp. F1.13.3, assembly GCF_040548265.1. Taxonomy (NCBI): domain Bacteria; kingdom Pseudomonadati; phylum Pseudomonadota; class Alphaproteobacteria; order Hyphomicrobiales; family Nitrobacteraceae; genus Bradyrhizobium; species Bradyrhizobium sp. F1.13.3. The sequence goes on from NZ_JBEPRI010000008.1 coordinate 146,836, forward strand.
AGCTTCTTTACCAGAAAGGTCCCTTGCTGCGGTCGGCGTTTTTCGAATTCAAGCACGCCTTGATCCGGGACGCGGCGTACGAGTTGCTTACAAAGGCGGAGCGCGAAACCTACCATCGAAAAGTCGGGCAATTGCTCGAAGAAAAGTTCTCTGAAAGGGCGAAGGCCCAGCCTGAGGTTGTCGCATATCACTATACTCAGGCGCGCATTTACGAGAAGGCGCTGCATTACTGGTACGAGGCAGGCAAACAATCGGCAGACCGTTCGGCGCATAATGAAGCCGTCGGCCACCTGAATCAGGGGCTGAAACTACTATCTAGCATCGACGATTCGAAACTTCGCACCAAGTCAGAGCTCCTACTACAAACGTCGCTCGGCAATTCGCTCAGGGCAATCAAGGGCTGGAGCAATGAAGGTGCAAAGCAAGCCTACATGCGTGCCTTTCAGTTATGCGAGGAAGGCGGCTTCGACGAGCACACCGTGCCCGCCCTTTTTGGGCTCTTCTCGTGGAATTTCGTCCGCTCGTTCCTTGGTGAGGCGCGTGCGCTTTCCGAACATCTGCTGAGAACCGCAGCAAGCATGAGCGACCCGGCTTACAAAGTCATCGCGCACCAAGCCTTGGGCTTTACATTGTTTGCCCAAGGGAATTTTTCGGCTGCTCATGACGCTTTAGAGTGTAGCATGAGCTTGTGCGAGGATAGCAAAACCGCACTCTATCTTCATCTGTCGGGGCAGGACCCATGCGTTCATGTCCGTCTGTACAACGCCATGGCACTGTGGCAGCTCGGCTATCCTGATCGAGCTTTGCGGATGTGCGAGGACGCTGGCGCTCTTGTCGATACCTCGCATCATCCATTCAGCGAAGCTATGGCACGAACCGTCAGTCTGCGCGTGCATCAGTTCCGTGGTGATGCGGCGGCTGTCGCCAGACAGGCCGACTCGGCGGTCGCAGTAAGCGAGGCGCATGAATTCGTACATTATCTAGCCATGAGTCTCATCCTGCGCGGATGGGCACTTGCGAACCTCGGTGAATTTGAAAGAGGAATCGTTGACATGCAGAATGGGTTGGAAAAGCAGCGCGGCGGGGGTGCGCTGCTGTATGAGACCTATGCCCTGGGATTGCTCGCCGACGCCTGCATCAAGAATGGGCGCTATGGTCAAGCGCTGGACTTCTTGAGCCAAGCGGAGCTCAGGCTCGAATCCGAGAGCAACTCCGACCGATTCTACGCGAGCGAGATATACCGCTTGTTCGGCGACGCCTACCTGCGATCGGACAATGATGTAGCCCGTGCGGAGCAGTTTATCTTAAAAGGCCTCGCGATCGCGCGCGAGCAGCGTTCCCGATCGTTCCAACTAAGGCTCCTCTCCAATGCCTGCGCTCTGGACAGGTCACCGCATATCGAATCGTACCGTCAACAGTTGACCGAGCTCTACCTGTCCTTCCGCGAGGGTTTTGATACCGCGGATATGATCAAGGCAAGGGAGAGGTGCGATATTCCAGCGCCAGCAGCATCGAAAGCATAGGCTGCTTCTTGGGCCAGCCGGGGTGAGGTGGGAGCGCCGGCACGCACAAGGTGTACGCCCTGGACCCACATCAATCACTCCACTCTGCGGGACATGATTGATTGTGTTCCTCTCAGTTTGGATATCAGGCTCTTAGAAGAGCGATGGCGCCCAGGTGCGGACTCGGCCCGCCCTCATGTAACCGAAGCAATTTCAAAGACTTAGCGACTCTCCTCCATCTCTCTTTGTACCACCGCTCTGTGCTCGCGTCCACGGCCTCCCACACGGTGTCAGGAGAAGATCACGGGAGGGCATTGCCGGCTCGATCTATAGGGATCTGCACCCATCATCGGCCAAAAATTGGTTCGCAATGTAGTTTTCATTCCAGCGGCACCTCAGGGAGAGAGCAAGACAAGAACAGGCTCTGGCCGCTCCCCGCGTGGCCGATCTACGCGGCTGGCTTGCGGTGGCGTACCCGGGCGGCCGGCGGAGCCCGCGGTGCTTATTGCCACAGTCACTGCCGGATTCCGCTCGGGTTCTCAATGGGCTGTTAGCCAAACGCCTGCATTTGCCTCAACGCAGCCCCCGCTTGTTAGCGGCTTTGAAGCTAAAAATGATGATCGTCATCTTGAATGCACCCTTAGCAGGTGACTCCGTCGTGGCATCACTAAATCAGGCGATACATCGCAAGCCTCAACTGGTCGTCGGCGCCTTCCTGGCCGTCATGATGGCGTGCGTCCTTGGCCTCGTCTCGTGGAAGGCCTCAGTGGCCCGTCAAGCCACCCTGGCCCGGGCTCAGGAGGATTTAGGCAATCTGGCCCGTTCGCTAGCTCGGCACGCAACCACTACCCTCAAGGCCCCTGATGTGGCTATGACCGGGTTGGCAGACTTGCTGAAGTACCAGAGCCCGCTGCCTGAGCGGTTCAATGCCCACCTAGTCGGCACGACCAGCTCTCTGCCGCAGATCCGGGAGATCGGCGTTTTGAATGCGGAGGGCAATTGGCGATACTCGTCCTTCGAGCGCCTACCAGACTACAACAACTCCGATCGAGCGTACTTCGCGCACCATCGAGACGATCCCAGCCCCAAGATGCTCGTGAGCGGGCCGATAGTCTCCAGGACTAGCGGGCAACCATCCATCATCTTGTCGAAGCGGATCAGCACTCCAACCGGGGACTTCGCAGGTGTTGTGGTCGCCGCGATCGACTGCAACTACTTCAGCAACTTCTATTCGTCCTTTGGTGTCGGCGCTCAAGGCGGCATCAGCCTCCTGTCCGCCGACGGAACGATGTTCGCTCGCTGGCCCGTGGTGGAAAGTGGTCGAAAGATCGCCGACACCTCACTGTTCCAGAAGCGCTTGATCGAAAGCCCGAGCGGGTCCTATAAGATCACCTCCCCGTTCGATGGGCTCACCAAATACATCGCATACGAGCTGGACCCCGAATACGCGGTGGTCGTCACGGTGGCGCGATCAGAGAATGAGGTATTGGCAAACTGGCGGACCGATCTAATCTCGGATGCGGTCGTAGCGGTCCTGCTGGTCGCAATCATCGTCGCCATGGCGGCGCTGTTGAGGAGCCAATTCACCTTCAGGACTGGACTCGAACGGTCGCTGCGGGAGCGGGAGGCGCGTCTGCGTTTGTTGGCGGACAACATCGCCGACATCGTGATCGTGATGGACCGAAGGGGATACCTCCGCTACGTGTCACCTTCTGTGGTGGCTGTGCTCGGGATGACCGAGAATGATTTCCTCGGTAGGTCGTGTCTCGACGTGGTCCATGACGACGATCGCGATAAGGTCATGGCTGCGAGCCGAGAATTGAAGCACGCGAACGCCTCCAGCTCTGTCCGGTTCCGTATTCGACGGGGAGATGGGGCGATCGCCTGGTTGGAGGCGCACTTCAAGCTGGCCGAGCAGTCCATCGGCGGCGAGCTGGAGATCGTCGGAACTCTTCGCGACATCACGAAGCAGAAGCGCCTCGAGGACGAGCTGTCATCAGCCAACCTTAGACTGGCGCAGCTCGCGACGACAGACGGTCTGACGCGGCTCGCGAATCGGCGCAGCTTCGATGCCTTCTTGCGGGAGGCCTACGCCAAACATGACATGCTATCGGTTCTCCTGATGGACATTGACCAGTTCAAGGGCTTCAACGACGCGCTGGGCCACCAGGCCGGGGACGGTTGCCTCCAGCGCATTGCCGAGGTGATCGGAAGCGCCACCGCAAATACGGGAGGATTGTCGGCGCGGTACGGCGGCGAGGAGTTCGCCGTGGTCCTGCCCGGCGTGAACGAGGAAAGGGCGGTGAAGGTGGCCGACGCGATTCGGATGCTGGTCGCTCGTTTGCAGATCTACCATCCGCGCTCGCCGCGAAAGTACGTAACGATAAGCGTGGGCGTCGCCGAAAAGCGGGATGCGACCACGGATGAGTTGGCGCTCACCCGTGACGCCGACATAGCTTTGTACCGCGCGAAGGAACAGGGCCGGGACTGCTCGGTATCAAGCTCCTCGCTCGTATCCTCGCGCCTGGAGATGCCGTCGCTGGTGCCCTCACTGCCTGATCTGGAGGGTGCGTGATGAGAGCACCGGTCTAGCGAGGGACACGGCGAGTTGCGTTCGACCGGGCTATTCCGGCGAGCATGATGGCGATCGACGGAACATGGCAGCGCGCTTGCACCTTGAAAGATATATCTGATGTGGGAGCCAAACCTCCTCATCGATGGCTCGGTGGAAGGCTTGCCGTGAAGGAGTTCTTCTGTGTTTCGGCGGGGGGTCTCGACCTTGATCGGCGTGGGGTCCGATCAATCAGATTCAACACAATCAGTGACTTAAAGGGGTTCCGAACGCGCCGATGGGGGTCACTTTTCGGTCAGCATTCACAATCTGCCATCGAGCGTCTCGGCTCCGAGGTGGTTCGATTTCCAATTATTATCAGCCTGTTCGAAACTGATCCCAAAACTTCGTTCGCCGAACGGGTCCAAGCTACGGGTGCGGAGGTCGGTCGCTACGACCCGGTGTTGCGGAGCTATGAGGCTCTCGCAACACCCGAACAGATCCGCATTCTTTCCGGTTTGGATTTCATCCTGTTCATCGAAATCGAGCGCCGGAGCGGCGGTGGACACGATCAGAGCATGGCTACGAATGGAGTCGATTACATCCGTGCGTCCGGCTTCCTGGGTGCGGGAACTGTATTGGGCTTACTCGACACCGGCGCCATGTTGGGAAGTGCGGCCGCAACCATGCACCAAGACCTCAACAAGAACGGTTGCGGGATTAATTTCACGAGCGACGCCGCGGGCGTTTGGAATGATCAGAATGGCCACGGCACTCACGTCCTCGCAACCATCTCCGGAACTGGCACTGCGAAAGCGCGGTTCCGCGGCGTCGCAACTGCGGTCGGTTCGCGTGAGCGCATCCGGGTTGGAAAGATCTGGAAATCGACCAACACCGGACAAAACTCTTGGCTGCGGGACGCGATCGACTACATGGCGGACGCAACCAGCTGCGACGCGCCACGCCCCTCTGTCATCAATCTGAGCGGTGGGGCGAGCGGATCGGGACAGACTGGAACCGATTCCGAATCGCGCAAGCTCGACGCCCGCGTCTGGGAAACACGTCAGGCCTACATCGTGTGCTCCGGCAATAACGGTCCGGGCGCGCAATCGATCTGGTCACCCGGTGTGGCCAAGAATGCGCTCACAGTCGGAAACGTGCAGGACGCGGGATCAAGCTTAGTTGGCGAATTGTCCGGCAGCAGCAGCCGCGGCCCGACCGGCGATAATCGGATGAAGCCGGACCTCGTTGCAACGGGCGCTGTCGTGACCTCCGCGCAGGCGGGAACGACGGATGGTTATACGGATAAGAGCGGATGCAGCATGGCAACGCCACATGTCAGTGGCATCGCGGCTACGTTGCTGGAGCACTATCCTGATTTCAGAGATCGACCGCACTTGCTGCGTGCCCATCTCATGGCTTCCGCTTCGCTGCATTCGGACGAGGTCAGTCCGGCAAACAACACCGGTGGCGGACGCAGTGATTTTGGGCTCGGACGCGTCTCCGATTATCAATCGCATTGGGCGCGCGTCGACCCCAACGGCTGGAGCGGCCATTGGGCGTGGATGACAATCACCGACAAGTCTTGGGGCTTCTTCGACATCGACGTGCCTCGGGGTACCAAGCGGGTCGTCGCTGTGCTTACTTGGGACGAGCCCGAATCGAGCGCAGGAGCGTCACAGGCGGTGACATACGATGTTGACCTGTGGGCCGATCCCGGCGCCAGTTGCACGCCGGACGCAGTTGGACAATGTGGTGGCTGGGCCTCGCAGTCTAATATCGACAACGTCGAATATCTCATCATCGACAATCCGCCTCCTGGCGTTCTCCGGCTCAAAGCAATCAACTGGAGAGCTCCCTCATTTGGCTTGCCGGTGGCAATCGCAGCTAAAATCATTCGCGGGGATCCAACGCCTGCGATTTCGATGACGGCTACGCCGAGCACAACGTCTCCCGCGATCGGCTCGACCTTCACAATCAAGACAACCATTTTCAACCCGAGTTACGAGGCTTATGGGGTTCAGGTGTCGGCGGCGGCAGCGTCTAGCGGTGTAAGCCTGCTCGGGGTCTCGACCACGCGCGAGGATGGGGTGGCAATGGATTTTCCAAACGCGGCCAGCCTCACACTTGGAACTGTAACGGAGGCCGATACGCGCTCCGCCATCTGGAAATTCAGTGCCACCTCGCGAGGTCCGCAGACCGTCCGCTTCAGCGGCCGCTCCAACAACGGCGGCACTGTCTTCAAAAGCGTGACCGTTACACCTTGAGCACCCCGGGCGGACCGTATCCTAGTTTGACCAAAGTCGCCTGAGACACCCTAGTTCAGAGTTCACGGTCGGCCGAATCGCGAATGTATCGCTGTTGAGAACGCGCGAGGGTTCGAGACGATAGGCACGCAATAGCGAACCTCCGGGATCAGCAGCTTCGGACCGGAGGCCGACCTTCGGCAGAGATTGGTCGGATCGGTCGGTTAACGGATTAGTAACGGCTTCTTGCCAGCCTACAACCATTGCAGATCGTCGCAGCCGCGACTTTAGAAAGCATATCGTCTCTCTCAGTTCATACCTGCTCGGTTGGCAGTCTCATCAAGGGACAAGTCCGCTATGTGCAAGGGAATTCTGATTTCGATTAATGCGCTATTCCTTTTGCTGATTTGCGATCAGTTCTGGTCGAACGGCCGCTATACGGATGTTGCTATCGTGATGGCGAAACACATCAGTCGCTCTTTCGGTGTCTGATGCTCTGATGCAGCCAGTTTCCACGACCTCGAAATGACTGACGCAGATGCTCTTGACGCATTGAACCAGAGAGAATGCCCGGATTGCTGGTCAAAAAAGATGTTATCTGGATTGGCGGGTTGACATTGCGGAGCACTTCGAGTGCCTCGCCTGTGAGGCACGCTTTTACGTTCCTCCGCGACCTCCACATGCCATAGTCTTCATCCGACAATAGGCCCATGCGAGAATCAACAAGCGCTTGCCATGGGTCAACAGCGCCTGCCGTCATTGCCGACCACTTACATGCAACCGCGGCAGATCGTAAGCTGCGCTTGAATGCCTCATCTTCTTGCTCAACCAGGCGCTGTGCCGCGATGTTGTCTGCCCCCTAATTTGGCTAGGAAGGTCTTGCTGCGCGGGACTTCATGGTTCTCGCCGCATAACCTGACGTTTCACTTGACCGACGCTGCCGGCCGGAGAGCGTCGGTCCGCGATGACGGCCCGCCATTGGTCTTCGCCGAAGGCCTTGGATTCTTGGCCGGCGCTGGTGACGACGACACTCTGGCCGCCGCGGTTGTCGGCCAGGCATTCTTTGGGTGGCCGGAGGCGCCGGCTCCCGTTCGCTCGACGGCGGAGCGAGCGAAAGCGGCGGAGCGACTAAGTTCTTTGGCGCCCCCCTGCTGGCTCTCATGGACATGATGGACGAGACCAGACATTGCCTATTCGACCAAGGCGTCGCATTGCCGACTGATACAGGCCAATAGAGCTGACTTTTCTTATCCGGCTCGGTTCGACTAAAACCAGCTGGACACAAAGGGACCGCGTCGATTGTCGCGTGGCTAGTCGGCCGACTAACCAGTATTGCCGGGGAGCGAGGTAGCATACTGATATGAACGGGTCATCCCCAGTCAACGAAGGCCTCCTGAATCAGCGCCTCATAGAGCTCGGGTCGATAGCGAGCTGGGCGCCGCAGACCCTCTCGCATCTCGAAGGTTTTATTCGCGCCTCCGGCGACTATGATCTCTTTCGAGTCAATCCTATCCAGTACGCGACTGCCAACGGCCTAAGTGACGCCGAAGGAATCGAGCTGTTCGTGCACGCCGCTAAGGTTGGGCTATTCGAGATGCAGTGGCTGCTCATCTGCGCCTACTGCCCGCAGGTCGCCGGCACTTTTCGTGAGCTAGACCAGGTTCATCCACGTTTCCAATGCGAATTCTGCAATGCCCTCAATGAGGCGGCGCTTGACGACTACATCCAAGTCACCTTTACCGTCTCGAGTTCGATTCGCGACATCCTATATCGTCATCCGGACATGCTGTCCGTCCAGGACTACTATCTCCGTTACAACTTCTCCAAGGACTTCAAGCCCCCGCACGGAATGACACACGAGCAACTCGTTGCGGCACTCTCGCGGGGATTCGCCGATATCGAGGCGGGTCAGCGGTTGATATTTGAACTCGCCGTAACTGCCGGTCGTTTCGAGGTGCTCGATCTTAGCCATAAACTTCTTCTGGTTTTCTTCGCGAACGGTGAACCGGCGGAACGCCAGGAAACGCTTGTCCAACTCGAATCGGGCCGGTTCGTTACGGATCGACCCACTAAACCGAGAGATATGATTCTTGGCGACGGACGCTTTGCGTTTCGACAGACGGCCGATCTTAGCCCAGGCAAACACATCATCCACATTGAGAACCGCACCAAGGATCGTGGCCGCTTCTGGTTTCTCCAATACCCTTTCCAGTTCCAGCCCCATCTGGTCGAGTATGAACCTTTTCTTTCCGGTAAGCGATTGTTGCTGACGCCCTGCTTCGGCGAACTGTACAAGACCCAGCTGGTGGACGAGCGCGAAAGCCTGGCCGTCTCCGACGTCACCTATCTGTTTACTGATCTAAAGGATTCGACGCCGTTGTACGAAAACATCGGCGACGTGAACGCTTATTTTCTCGTTCGTCAGCACTTCGACATCTTGAATAAGATCATCAAGATTCGATCTGGCACTATCGTGAAGACGATCGGTGATGCAGTCATGGCTGCCTTCGGGCGTCCCCAGGACGCGGTTCTTGCATCCGTCGAGATGATCGAAGAGCTGTCGCGTTTCAATCGGACTGCTTCGCAGCCGCTCGGCCTCAAAATCGGCGTGCACAGAGGCAGGGCCATAGCCGTAAGGCTCAATGACCGGATCGACTACTTCGGACAGGACGTGAATATTGCCGCCCGTGTGCAAGGTCTAGCCGGCGTCAACGAAATCTGCCTGACAGAAACGGTGATGGAGGCTCCTGGAGTGAGTGACATCGTCAAAGGATGCTCGGCATCGCGCGACTACCAAAATTTGAAGGGCATCGGCCAAAAAATGGAAATACATCGTATCAAAATTCATCCGGCGCAGAGATAGAGGACCGCGCGCGTCCGGCAAAGCAGACCGATTGTCGGCTGCGGTTTAAGCGCCAATTTCGCGCCACTGCGCGTATATTCCGGGCGAACGAGGCCAGCAGGCATCGCTGTGTCTGCATTCCCAAGCAGCGCCATTGTTCGGAGATCCAACCTGGAGTGACTAGGTTCGAGCCAGGGTGCACACGCAAGCAGCGCAACGTTCGCATTTGTACGACATCGAAGCCATACTTTGCATGTGCGCGCAGGTGAAGCCGACCTCTGCGTCTTGGAGAGAGTTAATCGTCTCAAGCGTTGAAGGCTCGGCTCTCTCTCCCTCCCTCTCTCTCGGCAAATGGCGTCGCTTCTGCGTCGCAACATCTCCGATAACCACGTTACCGTTTTTAATCTACCTTTACCGATCTACTAAGAATTCCGGCTTCAAGATCGTCTCGAATGGGAGACGACCCATGCCGTTGATTAAATATTTCGGGTTTGTCGGCAGCGCCCTTGTCCTTTGGCTGGTCGGATTGGGGTGGTGTTTGCCGCAGCAGCAAGTGATGGAACCTACCGGTGGCTCGACCGAAAGGCCCGCCATAAGGATAGCCTCGGCCGAACGGGTGCCCGAGCGGGTCGTTATCGACACGAGTTTTCCGACGATCGTCTCGCCGCCGAGCGTACTGGAGTTTGCTGAACGATGGCCACAAACAGCTGTTGCAGCTGTCGTGCCTCCTCCCAAGATAGCAACTGCGACGCCGGTTGGGGACGTACCGACAAAGCCGACTCTCTCAAACCGAGAGCGTTCGAAAAAGCTTGCTGTTCATCAATCAAATACGAATATCAAATCCTCAAGGAACGACAAAGCAACAACCTCACCTGCAGTCGCTGAATTGTCTCTGTTGGACAGCTTGAAGGAAGGGTTAGGGCAAGCCCAGGAAAAACTGGTGGCGAGCCTCGAAAGCGTGACAACCAACGCTTCGAAGTCTCGGCTCGAAAAACGGCGATGATGCTACTGCCCAACATCGTCGTTGGGGGCTGACCGCGATTGTACCTACAGAAATTCGGAACCCGACAGATGAGGCACCTGAAGGGGAGCAAGTGCTCCTCGAGGGAGATACTGCACCAGCACGAGGCTGCCTTGTCCAGCCTGCGAGCGCTCCGGTCCTGGCGATCTGTCGGAGGGTTCATCGTCGAACTGAAGCGCAACGATTAACGACGGCTGATGAGGGCCTTTGATGATCCCGGCCCGGTCAACTAAGTGGCTGGGGAACGATGAAAGCGAGATGCGGCGCCATGCATAATGTTTTCCTTGGCATCACCTTCGCCGGAGCCCTGGTGCTCGTCTTCCTCTCTTATCGCACTTCAGAGGATAATCGAGTGATCGTCGCCTGACGATCCGTTGCACTGCTTGCGAGGAACTTTGGCTTGTCGCGGTTTCTTCCAAGTGTGTGAGCCATCTCTCACAAGATTGCGTCGAGTCTGGCGTAAGTTTGGCGTGTAGGTCGCCTTCCGCAAACATCGTGGAGATCGAAATGGCCAAAAATCCAACGGGCTCTGCAAGTGACCGTCTTCCGCATCCATTCAGCGAATTGCTCGCCGCCACCACCGTATCGCCGCAAGCCGAGTTCCTCGTGCACAGCGTAAAGGTCGTTTGCGGCAGACAAACCGAGACGAACTGCTGCTGTACCGCAGGCGCCCGGCCCGGCGTGTACGCGACCGAGGTCAACATTCAAAATATCACCGGTCAGCCGGCGCAGGTCGCGAAATTTTTCGTACCCTTGATCAACGCGGGCGCCGTTATTGGACGCGAGCCCAAATTCGCCGATCCAGCTAAAATCTCTCAACACACCGGCGAGCTCATCACCCTTCCACCGCTGGCGGCGACGATGGACGATTGCTGCCACATCGCGGAATTGCTGCTCGGCGGTCCGCCAAGCGGAGAGTCGGCGCTCACAATCGGCTATCTCACGATCGGGAGCTTCTTCGAATTGGCTGTCTCTGCGGTCTATACAGCGACCCCCCTGAGCGGAGACGGCATCAGCCTTGATGTCGAGTACATTCTGCCGCGGCGGCTGGGACGTGGCCCGGGTCAAGGCTGAACCGCCCGACAGAACAAAGGTCATTGCGAGGTGTTGGCCCCTTTGCGCACGCTGGGCGGTCTTCCTTGCCGAGGAAATCCACCTCAGCGGAAATTGGGCCTACCTCCCGATAGGTCCGCGTCGCGCGCAAGCATTCAGCTTCGTTTGAAGAAGATCCGAGCTGCTGCGCGAGCAAGAACGGGGATTCGCAAATCCTTGTTATGGAAGAAATCGGCCGGAGGCCGATCGACCTACCACGAAGGCGCGCCAAGCACATTGCGGAAGCCAAAGGCACCGCGTCCCACGGATGCCACCTTACCGGGATTGGCGCCTCCCAAATTAGAGCCCCGGGCAAGAGCTTAGCCGACGACGTCTGTAACGGCTGAGGATTTTGACAAGAATCTGCTGGGTTGTCTCCAACGAAACTCTCCGCATCACGGCCATGGTCAACGCATGTCCTCAGCGACTCGAGCCAAAATGGCCGATTGTGATGTTGCGGATTTATGAAAGGTGATGAGCAGCGTCCTTGTCATGTCGCCGCCCAACTTCTCGGCCTCGCCACTCTGACGTACTCACCTGTCGAACCCGTAGGCTCAAATTTTGTTTTCCGAAACTTTGCCGGCGATCACTGACCCATCTTCCCCGGAATTTGATCGCTATCTGTCGGGCGGGCAGGACGAGAGTTTGCGCACGATCTCAACGCCCCTGTTTTGATCGTCGTTCTTGCGCAGGCACTTGAGTCGCTTGGAATCACGCAACAGGGCGACACCGCCGCCCGGAGCGATAGCCTTCGCACCTGCAGCAACGATCCTCGTTGCTTAAAATCGGTCTGCCGATAAGCTTTCCATATTGTCGCCAGTTCATTTAAGCACCTTTGGAGATTGCTTTGACGAACGACACAGCCGTTTACGTCGTCGGTCGCGTCGATCCAACTACCCGCAGCAAGGAGTGGGCCGGCCGCATGGGCACGCGACGCACCATCGCGAGAGATGGGCTTACCATCGATCCTGCATCCCTCGCCTATTGCCGGCACGAATGGCTGAACGGAAGCGGTCACGTCGATATCGAGCGGGTACGAGAATTCCCGTCGATGTTCACGCTCTGAGCATCAAGATGAACCGGCAGCCTCCTCCGGAAGAGACAGTCGGCCGACTGCTAGGCCGCCTCGCAAGACGAGGTCGGCCCGCTCGAGTGCTTTCGACAACGCCTCACGCGACCGACAGCAACCCGAACCGCGAATTCGCGGAAACCGATCAGTCAGTGGTTTGGTTCTTCGTCTTCTTACCGATCTTCGTGCTGCTCTACGCGATAGTCGAGAAAATGCACGTTAGATAACGCACTCGGCGGCCGCGCGTCGATCTCAAGTCGCAAACGTCCTTAGTCGCATCGCTTGAAGATGCCCTGCTCTAAACTAAATCCCGATCACACCAGTGATCCCTGAGTGCATTCCGCTGGGCAACTCGTATCAGGTCGACCGTTGAAGCAATGGGGGTACTTTCTCTTATCGCGTTAACGTGGAAAGTGAACTAACTAGGTCTGCCGGCGCGTAAAGCTTCTTTGACTGCTTTCTGATAGGGCGAGGAAGCCAATAGCTGAAACAGCGCTCGTGCCGCCCTATATCTCGCCTCGGCCCGACTGCGCTCTCGGCCTTCTACTAAGCATTCGCCCGAGCTTGTCCGAATGAACCAGCCCCAACGTCGTCCCCTGCGTTGAACATCGATGTCAAAGGTTGGCAGATCACTGGTTCTATTCCGACAGAAGTTGCGTTCGTAGCTGTTCATGAATACGGGCTCGTGCACAGCGAAACTCGTGAACAGCGGACCGGCCCGCATTGCCCAAGAGGGCGGTCGCTACGAGCCCCTGTAGGACCGTGGCCAACTTCCATGATGGTCATGCTCTCGCCTTGCCGAAGTGGGTCTCGCGGGGCTACCCCAACCCCTTGATAAGGCGAATATCCTGAGGCAGCATGGCCCAATTGGGCTATGCCTTTAGAGGTGCTGCGGCACATTCGACGACGTCGGAATGGTGGATGGAACCCTTTGATCTGCAGCGACTTAGCCGCGTGTTGGCCGCCGCCGCGATCGATCCCTCTCTCTGGACAGAGGCATTGCAGACGGCGGCGGAATGCACAGGGTCGTATGGCGCGGTCCTGTTACCAGTTGTCGGAGCATTGCCTATCGTTGCTGCTACTCCTTCCATGGATCGCAGCGCAAATGTTTACGTCAGTGACGGATGGCAAGGCCGCGACGAGCGCTACCGGGGGAAGGCCGCCTTCTTGGCCAATGGAGTGGCGACAGACGACGACTGCATGCCATTAGACGCACGCAAGCGTTCGCCTTTTTATCAAGAGTTCCTTCGGAACTGTAATCTTAGCGGTTGGGCAGGCGTCCGGATCGGCCGGGGAGATCTAGTTTGGAATTTGAGCCTACAAAGGACGCCAGAACAAGGTTCTTATTCCGCGAGAGAGTTGCGAGCTCTTTCCGAGCTGTCCAACAGTTTGGATTCGGTCGTTCAGACTTGCGCAGCGCTCGGCCTGGCAAAAGGGGAATCAGCACTAAGTGCCTTCGATTTCTCAAAGCGCGCGGCACTTCTGCTTGACCGGTCGGGCCACGTCGTTCGCGTCAATCCGGCGGCGGAGCGACTAATCGGATTGGATCTGCAGATTTCGGCAGGACGCATTCGCTGCCAAGATCCGAAATCAAATGAGCTCCTGCACAACGCGATCAGAGCTCTGTTCTGGAGCGTTGAAGCCTTCACTATCGCGCCCATAGTTCTGCAAAAGGTTTCAGGCGGCCGACTTGTCATCTACCCGATGCGGCTTACTGGTCTAACCGACTCTCCCCTTTCCCTCTTCCACGCAATACTAGTTATCTCCGACACCGACCTAACGCAGTCAGCAGGTATGATGACTCTGCGCGAGGCCTTTGAGCTGACGGCCGCAGAATCCCGACTTGCATGGGCTCTTGCGAGCGGCAAGGATTTGGAAAGTTTTGCGGCAGAGCGAGGGCTTTCTAAGCAGACCCTGCGCAATCAATTGAAGTCTGTTTTTATGAAGACGGGGACAAACCGCCAGGCTCAGTTGGTGATGATGCTGTCGAACCTCGTTCCGGAGAAGTGATGACTCCAGCTTAGCGACGCCATCTATCACACTTAAGAACGATTGAACGATTGACGTCAATCTTCGAGCGCCATGGTGCCGCAGGCCGGCAACGCTCACTTCCGCCATTTGCGCGATTCCGGACTTATCCAAGACGATGCTAAGTGCGGCCACGCGCCCTGTAGTACTGCCCGACGACGTCGGCAAAACCAGTCCTGAAACGGTGCGGCAAAAGCGCAAATCTGACCGCCTGCAACCTGAAGTCACAAGGGCGCAATCGAGAATCCCCTTTACAACCGCCTAGCGCGCATCGTCCATGGCAACTATGCTACAATAAGTGTCCGCCTTTCATCTTCAGTCTTCAGCGAAGCATTCCATCTCTCATTTCCTGATGAAGTACCTCCGCGAAAGTAAAAATGGCCTCCACTATTAACAAGATCGCGCTCTTCATCGATGGAGCCAATCTCTACGCGACGGCGAAAACTCTGGGCTTCGACATCGATTACAAGCGCCTGCTGAAGGAGTTTCAGAGCCGCGGCACGCTGCTTAGGGCGTTCTACTACACCGCGATCATCGAGGATCAGGAGTACTCCTCGATCCGGCCGCTGATCGACTGGCTCGACTACAACGGCTACACCGTCGTCACCAAGGCGACCAAGGAGTTCATCGACGCCTCCGGCCGCCGCAAGGTCAAGGGCAACATGGACATCGAGCTCGCCGTGAACGCGATGGAGCTCGCCGAGCACATCGACCAGATGGTGCTGTTCTCGGGCGACGGCGACTTCCGGTCCCTGGTCGAGGCCGTTCAGCGCCGCGGCGTGCGGGTCACCGTGATTTCCACGATCGCGAGCCAACCGCCGATGATCGCCGACGAGCTGCGCCGCCAAGCCGACGTCTTCACCGACCTCGTCGAGCTGCAGTCCAAGCTCGGTCGCGACCCGTCCGAACGCCCCGCCCCGCGTGATCGTGAACCGCGTAACCACATGCCGAAGTTCTTGCAAGAGCCGAAAGGAAATGACCCTCTCGAGTGAGACAGCCTTCCTCAATGGCCTACTTGCGGCTAAACCAGGACCCATAGCTGGATTGTTATTGGGGCATCACAATCGACGTCCCGTCTCGATGCAATCGCGTCGTTTCGGCGAAGATCGTAGAACTCTTCGCGTGACCTGGCGCGCATCATGGCTTCGTTAGTCTTGCAAGCGCGATGTACATGCGGTGCCGCAGCTTCTTTATTCTCGGCCTCGCGACGCGCGCGCTCGGCGTCCTTTTGCCGTACCGTCCCTCGAACCTTTGCCCGAGCGACCGTTTTGCAGAAGCTTGCCGACGAACCAAGTTTTTTTCGTGAAGGTTGCGGGCCTCGCAGTAGCTAGACCCCAGGGTGTCGAAGGCAACCAGTCAGCACAAGTTTTCGCTGTCTGTCAGCGATACGATCCCTATGCAAGGCAGCTTCTCCTGCGATTTGATCCCCATCGATTGCTCCGTTAGCTGCCCGCCAATAAGACCGGTCGCCACCGCTGCGATCAGAAGAACGAGGGATGGACAGCCGGGTGGCAAATTCCGGGGAAACCCGCACGAGTGCCGGCGAGGTGCTGCGCGTCGAAGGTTTAACCGTCCAGTACGGCGCGCTGGTCGCGCTGCGCGACATGAGCTGGTCGGTTCATAGCAGCGAGATCCTCGGCATCATTGGCCCTAACGGCGCCGGCAAGAGCACCTGCTTTGCAGCCGTTACCAACGCCGTGACGTATCGAGGCCGTGCCTTCCTCGATAGCAGCGAAGTCTCCGCGCTCCAAACATTTGATCTCGCCAGCCGCGGCCTGCGCCGAACCTTCCAGCAGAACTCGTTCTTCGGCGAGTTAACGGTCCTGCAGAATGCCGTTTCGGCGATCTTCCGCGACTTCTCGATCAATTTGATGACTTCGCTTTTCGCACCGTGGCGCGAGGCCACGACCCGCCGTTCCGCCGAGACCGCCGCCGCACAACTACTCGACTTCTTCGGCATCCCACGGCAGTACCATGGCCAGCTTCCGGGCGACATTCCCTACGGCGTGCAGCGGCTGCTTTCGGTGGCGCTTGCCTATGGCACCGGAGCAAAAGTGCTGCTGCTGGACGAGCCTGCCGCCGGCCTTAGCGGTGGCGACATGAAGAAGCTCGCCGACGTCCTGATCGGGTTGCGCAAGCGCGGGCTGGCCCTTGTGGTGATCGAGCATCACATGGACCTGATCATGTCAATCGCCGACCACATAGTCATGATCGACCAGGGCGCGATGCTGGCGACGGGAACGCCGACCCAGATCCAACGCGATGCCCGGGTTCGCGAAGCTTATCTGGGGCGCGACGAATGACCGGCGTGCTGAGCAGCGACGATCTCTGCGTCCGCTATGCCGGCAATGTTGCGGTGTCAGGCGTTAGTATCGACGTTCCCGCCGGCCGGATGGTCGGCCTCGTGGGCGCCAACGGTGCCGGCAAAACCACGCTGGTCAACGCGCTGGCCGGCTGGTCACGCGGCCACGCCGTTGTAACAGGTCAGGTCCAGCTTGAGGGCCGCAACATTGAGAGGCTCGCGGCCCACGAGCGGGTGGGACGCGGCCTCACGTTGGTACCGGAAGGCAAGAACATTTTCGCCGAACTGACGGTGGACGAGAACCTCGAGCTGGTGCGTCCCCCGGCCGACGCGACCGGCAGGCACCTTTTCACCACCCCGGAGGTCTTCGACTTTTTTCCACGCCTAGCCGAGCGCCGCTCGCACAAGGGCGCGGCACTGTCCGGCGGTGAGCGGCAGATGCTTGCTGTGGGACGCGCACTGCTCGCTGGACCGCGCGTTCTGATGCTGGACGAGCCCTCCGCGGGGCTCGCGCCTCGACTGATCACCGACCTGCTCTCCCGCATCCGCCTGCTGGTCGATCGCGGGCTGCCGGTCCTGCTGGTCGAGCAGAATGTGAAAGCCGCGCTCAAAGTGGTCGACCATCTTTATCTATTGGAACGCGGCCGGGTTGTCGGCGAAGGTGCGGCCGCGGTAATGGCGGCCGATCACCGCATCATCGAGGCCTACCTCGGCACGATCGCGGATGCACCTCCATGAACGTCGCGCAGCAGATCATCAACGGCATCGTGCTCGGTTCCGGCTATGCATGCATCGCCCTCGGCTGGACCATTTTGCTAGGCGTGGCGCGCCTCGTGAATTTCGCACATGGTCAGCTCTATATGCTCGGGGCGTTCGTCACCTGGTACGCCATCACCAAGTTAGGTCTGCCCTATCCGCTCGCCATCCTTGTGGCAATTGTGGTGCTCGGAGCAACCGGCCTTTTAATGCAAAGCGCGATGATGCGCCTGGTGATGACCCAAAACCTAACCAGCCTGATGATCGTGACACTCGGGCTCGGCTATGTACTCCAGGGCGTAAGCGCCCTGATCTTCGGCGGCAATCCGCAAATCCTTCCCGGAACATTGGCGCGCGCCAAGGTGGATCTTGGTACGCTGTGGTTCACTTGGCAGGACGTGCTTGTGCTTGTCGTGACGATTCTGCTCTATGGCGCCGTTTGGGTATTCACGCAGCGTACCCGCTTCGGCGCGGTCATTCGCGCCGTCGCCGAGGACCCCAAGCTCGCGGAGCTGTTCGGGATCAACGCCAAGACAGTCTATCTGCTCGTCTTCATGTTCGAATGTTCTGCGGTGGCGCTGGGCGCGGCGCTGGTTGCGCCCCGTTCACCGATCTTGACCAGTATGGGCTTTAACGAGGTTATCATGACCTTCGTCGTTGTCGTGCTAGGCGGTATCGGTTCGATCGGCGGCGCGCTCGCGGCCGGCATCGGGCTCGGCCTGTTTACGGCTTTCTTCGGCGCATTCGTTGCGCCCGCCTACACGACGGCGGCTGCCTTTGCGCTACTGCTGGCTTTGCTGGTGATCCGTCCCGCGGGGCTTGCGACCAGATGACCACTATCGAAGCCCCCCGGCCGCTATCGATCCCGTTCCTGCGCCTGGTCGCAATCGCGGCTTCCGTCGTGATCGGCTTCTTCCTGCCGCGCCTGCTCGGCGGCACCTCGGTTGCCTATTCGACGCTGACCACGATCGCGATCTTCGCGGTAATGTGCTACGGTGCCGATATCATTCTGTCTTATCTCGGCGAGGTCAGCCTCGGGCACACCGTGTTCTGGGCCATCGGCGGCTATGCAGCCGCGAACCTGTCCGTCAGCTACGGCGTCAACGGATGGATCACAGCTGCGACGACGATCGCGCTGTGCCTCGCGGCAGCTGCCTTCCTTGGCGCAGTCACCTTGCGGACCCGCGAATTCGTTTTCTCGCTCGTGACCTACGCGGCCGCCGTCGTCGCCTACGAGATCGCCTTCAACTGGGACGCGGTGGGCGGTTCCGATGGCATCGTCGGCATTCCGCCCTTAAAGTTGCCTTTGATTTTCACGAATTTCTCCGGCGCGATGCAAGAGGATCTCTGGCCGATCGCCTTCGCTCTGCTTGTGTTGACTTTGGCCTTCATCGCACGCTTTCGTCGCTCCCGCCTCGGCACCACTGCGCTGATGGTGCAGATGAACCCGGCACTCGCCTCGAGCCTTGGCGTCGATCCACGCCGGATCAGGCTCGCAGTATTCGTGATATCCGCGCCGATCACGGGGCTCGCCGGCTGGCTGTACGCGTATCAGCGCGCCTATGTCGGCCCGGACATGTTCGAATCCTACTTTCTGGTCCTTATGCTCACCGCCATCGTGCTGGTCGGACGCCGCATCCTGCTGGGGCCCCTGATCGGCACCGCACTCCTGATCGCCCAGCAGAACCTGTTCTCGCTCGGCGGTGACTGGAACAAGATCGTGCTGGGATCCGTGCTCGCACTGGTCCTGATCTTCTGGCCCACCGGTCTCGTAGGCCTCTATCGCCGTATTACCAAGAAGTCCTAAAGACACATATTTGGGAGGAACAGCATGCATAAGACGAAACTGGCTCTCGCGCTGCTGGCGGGTCTCGCATCAATGCCGGCGATGGCGCAGGACATCAAGGTCGGCACCATCTTCCCGCTGAGCGGCGGCGCCGGCCCAGACGGACAGACCGTGACTAATGCGGTCAAGTTGATGGTGCAGCAGATCAACGACAAGGGCGGCCTGCTCGGCCGCAAGCTCGCGATGATCTCCAAGGACGACGAGAGCACACCCGCAGTTGGTGTCAGCCGCGCCAACGAAATGATTGCCGAGAAGGCCGACGTGGTCATTGAAGGCTGGAACTCACCAGTAACGCTCGCGATGCAGCCGATCCTCGCTCGCGGCAACGTTCTCGACATCACGGCGGTCTCGAAATCGGAGCTGATCCTCAGCGGCGAAACCAATCCGTACGCGATCCGCATCAACAGCTCGAACGGCTTTGACGCTGCCGTGATCGCCAAATATGTCGTCGAGACCATGAAAGCGAAGAAGGTGGCTTTCCTGACTCAGAACGACGTCTACGGCAACGGCTTCCAATCCGCGGTCGAAGCCGAGTTCAAGAAGCTGAGTTTCTCCGGCCAGGTCGTCATGACTGAGAAATTCGCATTCAAGGATACTGATTTCCGCGTCCAGCTCACCAATTTAAAAGGCGCTAATCCGGACGCGGTTATCGTCACCAACTCCTCGAACTCTTCGGGCCTGCCGGCGATGGTCGAGCAGTACCGCCAGGCCGACATCAAGTCGACCTTCGTCGGCGCGGTCGGCATCATGTTGACCACGGTATTCAAGGTCGCCGGCGATGCGAATAACGGCGTGATATCGGCGGACATCTTCTTCCCCGACCTGCCGCCGTTCACGACCATTCCAGAGAGTAAAGCGTTCGTGGCCGCTTACACGAAGGCCTATGGGGCCGCTCCCGACAAGAGCGCCGCGTTGGGCGCCGCTGCCGTGCAGGTGTGGGCGCAGGCGGTGGAGTCGACAAAGTCGCTTGATCGCAAGACCGTTGCGGAGGCGATCCGCGGCAAGCCAGTCAAGGGGACGGTGTTCGGCGACGTCCAGTTCCTGCCGAACGGGCAGATGCAGCCGCACTATGTTATGTTCAAGGTAGTCGACGGCAAGAGCGCCAAGCTCGAGGCGCTGCAGCCATAGCTTCGCACGCCCACTGGACACTTCTAAGCCCGCCATCCCGTGACGGGCGCCTCGACCAACCGCAGCGTGATACGGTGCGCTCACCGTCTCATTGGCAGTAGTAATTTGCTCTCTGCGTGCTCGATTGCCTCCGCAAGTCGAGAATTCTGTGTCCGCATCTGGCTTCGCCAACAGGCGAAGCCGTCCGGCATCGCTGAAGCCCGCTGCATCGCCAACAGCGGACATCTTTGCTAAACACGCTCGCCATTGAGCGGCGAACCTGCCATCTCACCTGTAAGCCGCTGCCACTACGTTCGGGGCGTGGGCTGCGGTGCTGGCTGAGGCTGAGGGACTGACGCAGCAGGCTGCTGTGATGATGTCGCGGGAGGTTGCTGCTGCTGCTGCGGAGCAGTGACCGGCTGCTGATCGCCACCAGCGTGCGGGATGCAAGTCCCAACATTGCTTAACAGGCGTTTGGCCTCAACGTCGCGGGCCTTCCTGTAGTCTCTGCGACGGTCGATCCGTGCCGCAGCCATGCGGTCCCAAGCCTCGAACGCGTCTGCATAGTGCTGCCGCATCTGCTCCTCAGCGGAGAGACAACCGCTGAACTTGTCGAAGATCAGATCGGTATTGACGGGCGAGACGCCGCCGATCAAAACTACCAGCATCCACTTCATAGCTCTGCCTGCGTTCGTGTCCGCTCTTCAGAACGACGAGGCATTGGAAAGCGTTCCCGCCCACGGACGTTGCGAGCCTATCGCGCACCCGGTTCAAGGAATTGGGTAAGCGGAGGCAGGCACCTGGCCTTGGTGCGACCGCGATGCAGGCAAGGAAGGAGGTGACCCAATGACTCGGCCCCTCAGCTTTGCGTCAGACACTCCGTTCACGGTCGGAGAACTACGGGTCGGGGTTTTGTTCTCCGGGCGGAGAACTACGGAGCGCCCATTGAGCCTGCCTGACTTCGCAGCGACAGACCGAGCCGGTTCGGGTTGCGCCATAGCGTCTGCGGCTTGTGCCTGCTTTAGCCATTCGGCGGCGAACAAGAGCCATTGGGCCTTGGCGGATGGATTGCCTGCGAAGTCCGCCTGCCTACGACATTCCTCATACTCGCGACGGAATTCGGCTACATGAGTGCAGCGGCCCATCATATGCTTCCACCACGTTGTCAGCCATTCCGGGCTGACTTCCGGCTCGCTAGTTTCGCAGCGGGCGGATAGGAGCAGGTAATGAAGGAGGCCGCTATGCAATTTCGGCGGTTTTCTCCTACGCCCATTCCTATGTGCCTCATGACGGCGGATGAGTGCCTAAAACTAACAGAGCGATACCGGGTGGCGCTGGAGACGGTGACGGATGTCTTGACGCGCCATCATCTCGAAACCATGGAGCGAAGCTACAGGACGCTGGCCGAGAGCGAACGGGCGCTGCGCAAGCTAGGCGTGATTGTGAATGTCTCGGACGGGCTGGGTCGGTCGCGAAAAATAGGCCACTCGGAATTTGAAAATGAGCCAATAACGAGAACGCCACCGAGCCAAATAATGCTCAGTGGCGCTGCGCTGGAACTGGAAACTGCAATCCTCCAGTAGAGATTGGTCGGCACGGCTCGCGTTTTGGTTCAAAGCGGCCTTAACCTACCTCACCTATGAATCGCTGCCACGCTCGCGTTCTACGGCCCCTTCCCGCGCAAGAAAAACCCGGCCAGCAGTGCTGACCGGGTTAGTCAAGGTGGGAGGAAGACAACACGTCGTCGTCCATGGCCGGCAACGAGGCGTATTCTGAGCCGTTCCCACCCAAGTCGCATTTGCTGCCGCCCGTGAAAATTCGCTGATCCAGGTTAATCGCTAGCCAACGTAAGGAACCGCGCCTGCGTTGGCTTTATTGTTATGGAGAACCATGACGTGGCTGAGCCGTTGGCGAGGGCGCGAGGCCGGTGGCGAACGTGGCGGCTATGGACAGCCTCAGGCAGTCCTAGCCATGACACTCTTACTGCCGGAGGCCGAGCAGATGATTGATGCTTTAATGCACTACATCGAAAGGGCCGTTGCATTCGAGCGGCTGGCCGCCGAAGAAAGCGATACCGACCTCAAGGCGTGTCTTGAGGGCCAAGCGATCGCCTACAGGAACCTAGCTGCAATGCGAGCGGAAGAAATGGGCCTGCCGCCGCCAAGCCAGCCTTCACCACTGTTAGGCGCTGTGCGACGGTGACGTGAAAGTAGGTCAGACTTATCCTGTGGCCTTGCGGCGCTTCCTGCGCAACCTGATCCGCAAGGATGGTCAAGTGGGCGGCGAGACGGTCAACAAACTCGCGTTTAGCCGTCTCACTGGCCAAGTCGCGGATGAGGGCGCACTCCGCCGCATCTGTCCGCAACTTCTCAAGCTGTTTCTGATAGTCCTTCATCCTTGCCCAAGCGTATGCCAATTATTCAGCTATGCTTGGATGTCGGAACGAGTGAGTCAACAACCACACGGCTCCAGCCTTAGGCAAAAGCTGGAGCCGCGCTGATGATGCTTCTGCCCTACGGAGGTTGGACAGAAGCGGGAACTGAACGTTCCTTGCGCGGATACAAGGCGACTGTCCGTAGAAACTTGGCGCATCACCTGTCAGGCGGTCAGACGTCGGAACAAGGCCAAGCGGTGGTCGAACCTCTGCGGCCTGTGCGAACGGCAGTTCCTTGAGGACATGAAGCCTGTCTTTGGCAAACCCACCAAAGAACAGCTTGCCACTGCTGAGGCTGTGATCCGCGATCACTATGCCGACAAATTAGCCAGCGGCGTCTTTGATGATTGGGCTTCGCAGATCGGTAGGACGTTCTCGCGCCCTCTCACGTTGCTACCTGCACCGTTGCTGCGGGCCTGCCAACGATGGCGTTCCGTTCTGCCGTAGCAGTCTCTGGACCAGAGACGGTCAATCACACACCGTAATACTTCTCTGGCTTAACCCTATTGCGGCCATCAACGGGGCGTAGGTGATTGCCCAACAACCTTCTGTCACTATGACCCCCTGCTGGCCCTGCGAACCCGTGATCGCGGTGCGCTGACCCAGCGTTCCTTCGGGTATCGCCGTCGCTTCATTGCCAGCGAGGCGTGGTCAACCTGCTGGCCTTCGCGTTGGCTATTAACGCCCTGATCACCCCGACGATGCCTCAGCCTGTCCGCAACGACTACATGATCGCGCTGCTCGGTCATGAACGACATCAAAATATTGCTAGACAGCCGTCCCAAGTCACCGCGCTTGACCGAGATCCGTGGATTTCCGGAGCCTCCGCGGACACGCACGTATTGGCATTACGTACCTTGAACTCGCACGTCACAGATCCGCGATGATTGATCGCACCGCAGACTTCGGCGGCAGGTTGCCTCCTCAGTTATTGGCGGTGCGTCGCCTGCTCTTAGTTGAACGGATCTTGGATCGATGGCGCTGACTGCCTGATGCGGCGCACGCTGACCGGCGTGCCGTCGGAGACGAACAGCAGCTCGTAGCGCCGGCCTTCACTGTCGGTCGCCGAGCAGGTGATATCAGTCACCTTCCTCGCAGCGAAATTGCCAGTCTGGCGGCAGGTACCGCTTGATGGCTGCTCGGCCGGCACCGGCACTCCGCCAACCTTGGGGCGATCCTTGGAATTGAGCAGCATGCGATCAATCGGCAGCTGGTAGGAATTGTCGTCGGCCTCCTCATGCCTTGGCCAATCCTACTCAGACATGCTGACCATTGCCAGTTTTTCCTGCATAGAAAATAGGCGCGCACTCAGGCCGGCCCGTGGCCGGCAGCCGATTCGGTCACGCTGCCCCGGGGTTACCAATACCCCTTGAGGGTTCCATTGGAGCCGGACCGGACGTTCGGCGGCAGATGGCCCGACTCTAGGAGCAAGAGCAGGCGCGAAGTGCTGTCAACATTTTAGGTGCTGAGGTTTAGTTCGTCGCTACCAGCGGCAACCACAATGCCTCTTACCGTGCGGAAGATCGGCCTAGACGACTATACCGTCCATGAGCGCGGGCAGATGGTCGGGCGCGTCCGCTACGCCAGCGAACGCTCCCCCGGTCTTTGGTGCATCGTGACGCTCCCTGGTCCGCCGTTGGGTGCGGCCGGCACGTTCGATGAAGCCAAAGGCCGCTTCAAGGTAGCATGGGAGAACTTCAAGGCGAAGCATCGGCCAGAAGACGTGACGAAGGCATTTGAGGAAATGAAGCACGCGAACAGGCCAGGGCGGTATCTGCGCTAGCGGCAGGCGCGGCCTCCGAGTTGGAAGACGTCTCGGCTCCCGCGCTGTGCTTGGTGCCCCAGCGTTCAGCGGCCGACTCACGAAGAGGACCGTCGAGGCCCACTCAAGCGCGTAGCATGGGCCCGAGCCGCTGTCGGTCGCGGCCGCCGGCTGCTACAGCTTGGGGTGACGGCGAAGGGAAAATAAACGTGTTCAACGGTCGAGGGGATGTACCATGAAGCGACGATTGGGACTTATCGCGCTGCTAGTTGCGACTGGCGCATTTGCGCAAAGCGCTCCACCGAAAGCGGCCAAAAAACCCCAGATCAAGCCGCAGAGGTTTTGGTCGACGCGCGGGTGCATCCGAGGCCAAGATCAGATGCTCCGAAGGTTCACCAATGAACTGCGCCGCCTGCGAAGACACTGGCTGGGTATGCGAAGCCCACCCCGGCCGCTCTTGGGATGGTCCACACGCCTGCGGCTGCGGCGCGGCCGGCGACCCTTGCCCACGCTGCAATGCTTCCTCGGAAGCCGACCGACCGCGACCGCCAGCGGGCTTTCGGTTCAGCTTCGGCCTATTGGCGGATTTGGCCCGATTCTTCCGGAAGAGATAGGCGGAGTCTCTGAGGTCACTTACGCCGGCAAGGGCGTGGTGAGCGTCGTCTAGCTTCGCTCGCTATTCCGCGCAGCTAATACGTGGTCCAGCTCCTTCAAGCGAACGATCAGATTTTCCACGATCTCCATGTAATCGGAATGTCCCAATGATTGCACGCCGCGCGCTGTTAGCTCGCGCTCCAACATAGCCGCCATGATGACTTGGATGCTCACAGATCCTCCCGCCGAAATCATTGCTCCCTCGAGGCTCAACGAAACCTCACATCGGCCGTCCCGGACAAAAATAGAAATTCGTTCTTAAATCTCGCCGATGTTACGACAGTAGAACACCCCGTTCCGAAAATGGACTCCGGACAACTACCCGAATCCGAGGTCTAGGTGTTGTCCCCCAAATGCGAACATGGCACCGCTCTCTTTCCAGCCCCCATGCTCCGGCAGCCGATCCAATTGCGGGATTAGAGCGCCGGGAGTGCCAGGGCCGCCAGCGTGTTCACGGGCTGCGGCGCGCACGTCACCCGCGTTTCCGCGTCCGCCGGAACCTCTCCCAGATGTCGCTGATAGGGAGATGGGACCCCTCTGCGACGTCTCTTCGGGCTCCAGCTTGGTTTAGTCGCGATGGAGGTTCCGGCTCGGGTTTCGCGTGAGATTTTGAGCCGGCGCTCCCCTAGTCAACGCACAAAACGGCCCCAACGGCGGCTGGCGTGAAGCAGGGAGCTTCGATTTTGTTGGGTTGTCGCGAACACGCGCAAAGGCCGCTGCATTGGCGCAGCGGCCATCCGGGAAGAATGGTTTCGGAATAAAATTACCAGCCCCGGCGCGCCTCGAGTGTGGCGACTTGCTGTCAGCAATTGGAGTCCAAAAACATGTTCCGCATAGCGGAACAATTGTGACGTTGCTCTCACGCCACAGCCGCGCCGCGCTATGAACGAAGTACCGCTCAATCACCTTGCGGGCTGCGGCTTGCGGATCGGCAAAAGGGCGTTGGACCAAAACCTCCTTGGCCTGACTTGCCCGCGACTGTGAAATTTTTCTAAGCCAACAATCCCTCAACTACACGCTCGCCTCTCGGTTTGCTTCCGTCAGCGAACAAGCGCTCATCGACGAAAGATCTCCATAGTTCATCTCGTTGTATGCCTCGCGATCGTGGCTCTATCTGCTTGACCAACATCCTCGATAGCAACGCGGCCTTCGAGAATATTGAGTAACAGCCACCCCATTACTCCGTCTCAAATGGTCAGCGCCACTATGCTAACGATCTTGCTGCTGACCGCCGTGCTTCGGAGTCGGCGCCTGACGCACTTCCGACGAAGATGTCAGATCATCATCAATTCCATCCTCGAAGTAACGCCGATCGCGATCCTCCTGGAGACCTCGCCCATCGAGGTCATGTCGCAGGAGACGACGGCGCGCCGTCACACTGTTCGGGAGTTTCCGATGTCGAACGCGCCGAGACGATATTCTTCGCCAACTGACTGCTCATCGGCCGTTTGCGTGATCAAAGTAAACGTCGCGTCCGGATAGCGTATCCAGACATCGAGGTCGTCAGGCGTGACGGTGAGATATCCGAAAAAGCACTTATAGCGACCCGGCTCCGTCACCCGACCGATTTTTTCCCAATTGATCTTGTTAACGCGCATCGCTAGCTCCACACGTTCGCAGGCACCGAACCGGGCGGAGGTTTAAGTTCTTCGAGGCCCGCTTCGATCACAGCCAGTTCGTCCTGATTCGCCCTGACCGCGTTTTCGGGGTTGATGCCTGATACCGCCTGCAATTCAGCCAGCACCTTGCGCCGATGCGCCAGCAAATCCGTCAGCGCGCGACGGTCCCGCACCTTCACGTAGCTAGCGACGATCAATTCCATGGCCTGTGACACGTTCGTCGATTCCCACCGGTTTGCGCCTATCTAGGGCGGCTAAGTTCTGTCAGGCCGGCTTCGGTCAAACGATATTCGACACCTTTGTCGGTTAAGCGTCGCTCCATCCATCCGTTTCGTAGAAGGACGAGCTTTGTTCCGGGGTGATCGGTAAGTTTCGAAGAAGACACCCAATCGCGGTTACGAAGAGCATCAAGCATTTGCCGGTGATGCTGATTGAAAGACGGCCTGCGCCTTTCCAGCTGACCGATGTCTTGACCTATCGTTTCAAGCGGGTGTTCGGCTTCCATGGCCGTTTGTTGCCATCGCATGGTTTACGATTAGTTACGGATCGGGAACAACCGGCAATCTTTTCTAAATGGTTCGTGCATACTGTTTTGCGGCATGGATCACGAGGGCGCATCTGATTGGTTCGTTCCGGCTCTTAGGCGCAGCTACGCTCGTCTGGCAGCGTGGATGACGCGCGGTAGTCGCGTGCCAGAGACCAGCCGATTGCCGGCGCCGCCGCGCTCGGAGCAGCCAACTCGGTTTCCCGACCCACCGCGGCGCCCGGCGCCGCCGCGCATTTAGGGGTTGGGGGCGTCGCGCATGACGAACAATCGCACAGCGATGCGTCCGTGGTTGCCGGACGCGTCCCACCTTCGCCCTAGACGACGCAGGCAGCATGAAATGGCCGGCGGGCATCACTGCCGCGGCCATCGCTCGCGCCACCGTGGCTGGGGGCTAATCGGCAGCGCGACCGCAAGGCTGCCGAATGCCAATTAACAATCCATTAACCAATTCTGGCAGGCTCTGGCTATTTCGCGGGCAATAGCGAGGCGGCCTGCGCTGGACAAGCCGGCGTCTCAGACTTCAACGCGCTGCATTCGCGCAAGCACGACGACGAGGTGCAGCTCTACGCATTCGACGTCCTCGCGCTCGGCGGCGAGGATCTGCGGCAGCTGCCGCTGAGCATGCGCAAGACCAATCTGGCGCGGCGGCTGCGCGGCCGGCCGGACGGCATGTTGTCGCACCGTTCGAGCCAGGCGAGATCGGAGCCGAGCTGTTCGGCCCCGCCGCCGAATGGGGCTAGGCTCCCTGTTCGGACAAGATCGCATCGATAGTCCGCTTTAGCATTTCGAGTTCGCACGGCTTGCGCAGCACTGGCCTGCCCTTGAATTGATCAGGGACGCCGCCGGACCCGTAACCGCTCAGGAAAAAGAACGGCAGCCCGCGAGCCTCGATTGCTTCGGCGATTGGCTGCACGTTTAAGCCGTGGAGATTTATGTCGAGAATGGGCAGATCGTATTCCCCGGTTGCGGCAAGGGGCCGTGCCTCGTCCACGTGCCCCGCCTCCGCAACAACGCGGTACCCAAGCTCCTCGACCATTTCGACGAGCATCATTCGAATGAGGGCCAGGCGCCACTCGGATGCAAACTCGTCGGCATGGTCAGGGGAACGAAAATTTGGGCCGGCGATTGTGCAGCGCCCTCAGATCTCAGGGGCAGCGCACCAGCCCCTGAATCCACGGCGCCAGCAGAACAGCCCGGAGCGCCCGCTAAACAATAGCGGCTACAATTCCGTTCCCTCCGCGGCGGCTGGGCGAACTTGCCATAGTTTATTCTGAGGATGATAATCGACGTCGCAAAAGGTAACTGGCTCTCGCTTCCGGCAGCTCATTTCTGTGGAGGCTGCGATGCTCGCGTTGGAATTGCCGCATTGGTTGATGGTAGCCGGCAGCGCGCTGGTCGTGGCTGGACTTATCGGCCTAGGGCTTAGCCGAAACAAACAAGTTGAAGGCGACCCCGTTTTACTTCCCGGGGACCTAAGTTCATGGCGATCTGAAAGGGCGGATACATCGGTGCCCCCGGGCACCTAGGGATTTCGGCTAAACTCCATGGTGAGGCGACCAATCGGAAAAGCGGTTGCCTATGCGATGAATTGTCCGCTTCGGCGCCTGGGGGCCCTCGTTGCCGACTGCTATCTCGAGTGTACCCACTTTCGGGTCATGTGTCGGTCTCCGCCAGTAGCGCGATGTTGCTCCACCCAAGAAGGCCAGGTCCGACCATCGGACCAACTGAGTTCGCGTTTTCTTTGGTTCGGCACCGGACGCGCTAAAAGACGCGATGCGCGCTAGGCAGCTCGCCGCTTTTTCCGTGGAGCGCTCGCCTTGGTCTTCAACTTGCTAGTCCCGGCATTGGATACACGAGCGACGCCTCCGAGTGCAGCCGCGAGAACCTCCCGCTGAGCGGCGAGCCAATGCATCTCGGCTTTACCGTGCTCACAGCCGTTTTCAATCCACAGCTGGTAGGCGCGCTCGCGAATCTTTTGTTCCAGATCAGACATGGTGCTCCTCCGATTTCGGAGCGGCATCCTGGCGGTAGGCGGTTAACAAGATTTCAAGCGAACGCGGTTCCGTTCAGCGGCTATCTAGCTCGCGCTCTGTCGGCCGACCATGATCAGAAGGCCGCCCATTTGCGGCAATAGCACCAGCAAGATCAAGCGGAGCATGGCGAAGTCCTCAGACGATGGCCGGACGGCGCCAAGGGAAACCCAAGCAGCAAGCCTAGTAGCGGCGTCCGATTGGGGATCGGACAGCTGCTCGACAGCACCCTGCAAGCTTGCCAAGAGGCCGCTCAATCGAGATAGGACGGGCGGCGGAGACGCTGCACGGCGAGGACCGCCAGACCGAGCGCGCGCTCTCGGCGAGCCGCCATTTGGGCCGCCGCCGTAGGCTTCTTCAACCGCGCCTTCGGCCGCTTCTTCCGAACCTTGATGGGGGCGGGTAGGCAACGCGGCGCGCGCCGATCTTCTTGGCCTTGGGACCTTCGCCACGCGAGCGCCAACGCTCGAGCGTGCGTTCGCTCAAACGCAGAACCTCAGCGGCCTCGTTCTCGCGCAGCAGGGTTTTGCAGCAAAGACGGTTGAACGATCGGAGGAGCGCTTCGGTATCAAGCCAGAACGACTTGTCTGGGATACCCCTTAGGGGAGCGGCTCCGATGCTGAACTGGCGCAACTGGTCCCAACCAGACCGGTACAGCCGAGATTTAGTGCCGGTTTGGCCGAGCGACCCGCTCGCATTAGGCCTACCGTGCTTTCACTAGGCGGAAGTTCAAGGCCTGCACAAGCTGCATTTCCGAAGGAAGAAACCGCGAATGACGGAACTCCGACGCAGTGCCCCGAGCCAAAGCTAGTCCCCTATTGCTCTTACGCGCAGACCTATGACCGCGCCTGTCCTACCGACAGGCGGGCGCATCCTCGTGCTCGACGACGAGGCCGGTATACGGCAAACAATCTCGGTTATCCTATCTAGCGCCGGGTTCGAAGTGATTTGTTGCGCGGATGTGCAAACCTTACTTACCCTCGTGCGTCAGCGTGCCCCTAGATGCATTCTGCTTGATCAGGTATTGCCGGCAAGTTCCGGCATAGAGGTATTGAAGGAACTGCGACGCAACGGCTGCGCTGCCCCTGTGCTAATAATCTCAGGGAAGGCTGACGTCGCGACGGCAGTCCAGGCGCTCAAGCAGGGTGCGAGCGACTTCGTCGAGAAACCCTTTCGCGGACCAGATTTGATCGCGCGGGTGAACGCGGCCTTAAACGATGCCGAGCGGCGGTATTCAGCGCACGATGGACCGGTCGTCACATGCCATTTCCCCGGCCGGGCACCGCTGACCGCCCGCGAGCGCGATGTGCTCGTGGAAGTCGCAAGCGGCTATTCCACCAAAGAAATCGCACGCCGACTTGGCCTCAGCCCCCGGACAGTGGAGGGCCACCGCGTGTGTCTCATGCGAAAATTGGGAGCGAAAAACTCGGCCGAGCTTGTGCGCCTCGTACTCTCACCGGCTGACATGTCCGCAAGGCAGTGAGATCGAATGCCGTCTCGCGCGTGTCACCGCGCAAACCCTCTCCGATCTGCCAAACGTCCCCACCACTAACTTCGTGCTTGCGCGCGCTTTCTTAGAAGACGCGATGCAAGTCACCAGCACGGCCATCTGTCACGAATTTCAGCGCAAGCAGCGCCGCAAATTGCGTTTGTGCTTGTTTGCCGCGAAAGGTCGTCTGTTCCTCTGTCGAAATTTCAGATCACTTGTTCTTGCGATCGTTCCTATCGCTTGCATCCTCGAGGCCCCCTGCGCCGCAGGCGCAGCCCATTGCTTTCGGCGCGTCCAGCCTCCAAGGAGGTTCCCGCTTCAGAGCCGCGCATCCAGCCGCAGGACCGGTGGTAACAGATTGAGGCCTGCCTTACTTCTGCGACGAGACCGCGCAATCTCTGCTACCCGTTCCACCCTCGCTGTTCGCGACCTTCAGATTCGTGCGGGCAAGTATTGGCAGACCGGCTATGAACATCTCGATCGCGCTCTCGTAACACTCGTCGTAGGAAGGTGTGTCGAAGAACGAGTCCATGACTTCATGCAGGACGAATCCGCGAACCAGGCTGCGGAGGATTCGCAGAGCATCGTCTGCGGCCGTGCCGCGCAATCCGCACTCGGACAGAATTTTAGTCATAAACATCCGCAAGCTCTCCAGTGCCTCCCGCCATTCAGCAGTATCTGTCGCGGGAGTCCGAAACGTTGCAGCGGACATTGCCGGGCGCTCGAGCGCATACCATCGCATCGCGTGTGCTGCCGCCCTCAACGCCTCGAAAGATCGCTTGCCTTCGCACGCAGCCTGCAATCGGCCGAGCAAATCGCGATAACCTTTGATAGCCAGGAACCGGCGCATCTCGTCGATGCTGGACCGCTTCTCACCTGAGCAGCGTTCGAGCTCGGCGACAATGTCGTTTGCGAGCTTTCGCTCCCACGGGCTTGAGAACAAGTGCGCAACGTTGATGTCTGTGTTCATCGCTGGTCATCCTTCATGGAACAGCAAGGGCGCTGCTTGACGTATTCGACCCACACCTCCTCGCCGTTGCAGCGTGTGCGCCTGCACAACCGCGCAACGGCAGTTGGAGCCCATGCGAACTGCAGCACGAATTGGGCGGGCGGCGGAACCTTCACACGCAACTGCGCGCCGGCGTCCCAAACCGTCGTGACTTCGCATTCAGTGCTCCGGCCTTGATCCGCGCCGACAAGTCGAGCACGTAGTGGCGGATCGAAATGCACTCTCTTTGGTTCGTGTTTTGCCTGAGCCGGGAACCCGATAGTCACCGATCTCAAGGAATCGCCTCTGACAAGTAATTGCTGCTTCGCCGGCAAGGAAGATGTGGTTTTTAGCTGCCGCTGAGCTGGTTGGTTGTGCATCGGAACCCCTCGACTTCGATGTTCGTCCTTCCGTACTTTCACGGTTTCGCGCGAGATCTCTTTCCTTTCACGCGAGAGCCTGCAATACGAGGCTCTTGGTGCAGTCCACGAAACTACCCGTCCAGGCTCGGCTTTGCTCGGCGGATTTGGAACATCTGTTCGACTGCCGTACCGTTAAGGAAGAGTGAATTGCGAACTATCTTCACGACGAGAGACGTTCATCCTCGTGATCGCTTCGACTATTGGCACAGCGTGGCGTGCAAAGAGATCGTCGAGCACGAGTCTTCCCCTGCCTCTCGGACGTCTTTTGAAGCGAAGATCGAGGTTGGGTCGTTGGGAGGGCTGGATCTTGTCGCCTTCCAAAACTCTCCACTCGCGGTGGAACACGGGCAGGCGCATTGCTCGCGGAAATACGCTGAGCAAGTGCTCTTCTGCAGAGAGACGAGCGGTTTTGTGAACGTTGAACAAGAAGGGCGGCAGATCACTCTCCATCCCGGGCACATGACCATTCTCGACCCCGCCCTTCCCTATTCCGCAAACTTCTCCGAGGGCTCAAAAACATTGGTTCTAAAGATTCCTCGCCGTGAGTTGGAGGCACGCTTAGGAAAGATCCGCGGCATGGTCGCACTACTGATTCAAGGCACAGCGGAGGACAGGCTCACCTCATCTTTCATCGCAGCGCTGCCGGCTCTTGCCGGAGAGACGCGTCCCGTTTGCGGCGAGTTGATCACAAATTGCATGCTTGATCTGATTGCTCTTTCCCTCGCTAAAGCCGTCGAGAGCACTACGTTGCGCGTTTCCTCAACGAGGGCCATGGCAATCCTGCAGATCCGCGCAGCGATTAAAGTGAGGTTGGCCGATCCTGCATTGGACGTTCAGTCCGTCGCAAATGCCGTGGGGCTCAGTGTCCGACACGCTAACAACATTCTCGCATCGCAGGACACTTCTATAGGGCGCCTCATTCTGAGAGAGCGGCTTGAAAGGTGTCGACAGGCGCTCGAAAACCCGGTTCAATCGCGCCGCAGCGTGAGCGAGGTCGCGTTCGGCTGGGGCTTCTCCGACCTGACGCATTTCGGCAGATGCTTCAAAAAAGCCTACGGAATGTCGCCCAGCGACTATCAGCTATCTCACCGAAAAGCACAAGCGACCGATCGCTAACCTAGCGGTCCAGTAATCCGGTCAGCTGAGGAAAACCATTGTTCCTCATGCAGCAGCAGACTGTCGACGTATCATACTCAGTGGCCAGCGCCCAGCGGCCTGATGCTCGAACGTCGCGACCAGTTGTGGCCCCCGCACGATCCGTACGGATTTTTTCAGCTCAGGACGATCCTTTGTTTCCCGATCTTCGCCCTTCGAGGGCATGTCTCGGAGTTTGACAGAAGACTTTCGTTTGGCATCGCAAAGAAGACACTCGGCAAGTATTTGGCGGCCTCAGAAGCCCGAATGTCTCGACCGTCCCAAAAGCTTCTTCATAGAATGCTCAGCGCGTCGCCGTCTTGGAACGCAAGCGCAGGCCGTGCATCGAGTGTCAACGGACGAAGCACTTGCTGGCGAGTAAAACTACGTGCGCCAAATTTTACTAGGCATAAACTGAGCAACCCCAAATCTCCGTTCAGGTTATTCGGGGAGAACGGCCATGCCAACGATCAAGATGACTTTCGCAGTTCTGAGCAGCCTTGCTGTGGCTGCCGGCCTAGCAACGGGGTGGGCGATGATAGAATCGCGGAGCGCCTCGGGGGAGCAGGCTGAGGCGTATCAAAACCGGTATCGGTCCTATCTGCTCGCCGATGAGCTCCGCCAAAGTTCGGATGACCTGACACGCCTTGGACGAACTTACGCCGTTACCGGGGACCCGTCATACAAGCAGCAGTATATGGACATACTCAGTATCCGGAATGGCGAGAAGCCGCGACCGCAAGCTTATCACCGAATATACTGGGATTTCGTCGCGGGTGGAGACCTCAAACCGCGCCCCGACGACGCGACGGTCCCGCTACTCGGTCTCATGAAGCAGCAAGGCTTCACCGACGCCGAATTCAAGGAACTGGAGGAAGCTCAAAAACGCTCAGACGGTCTTGTCAGCCTGGAGGTCGAGGCGATGAACCTTGTCGAAGGTAAGGACAAGGCAGGCAAGCCGCTTTCTGCCCCGGATCGGGGCCGCGCGATCGATCTGCTTCATTCCAAGCAGTATCACGAATTCAAGTCGCAGATTATGGTACCGATCGACCGCTTCTTCGTGATGCTGGACCGGCGGACCCAGTCCCGGATCGACGAAGCATCTTCACGCGCCTCCTTCTGGCGCACGGTCTGCCTGCTCGCGCTTGCGACGCTGGTCACGATGGTTTTGTGCCTCTGCGGGTACATTTACCGCTACGTCGTCCGCAGCCTATCCACCTTCCAGACGACCACCAGGGCTATCGGGTCCGGAAACTTCGATGTGGAGGTGCAGGAGACGGACCGCAGCGATGAAATCGGCGAGATCGCACGTTCGATGGCTGAATTCCGCAACGGATTGAGGCGCGCGCGGGAGTTGCAAGAGGTGGAACTGGCTGGGCGGAGTGCAAAGGATCGGCGGGCGCAGCACCTTGATGCTCTTGTCAAGCAATTCGAACAGACCATGCGAGACATCGTTGGTACTGTAAGTGCTGCTTCCACCGAGTTGGAGGCCACTGCGAGGACACTCACGGAGACGGCCAATCATACTCAGGAGCAGGCCGGGGTGGTGTCGGTGGCATCCGAAAAGGCTTCCGAGAACGTACAGTCGGTCGCCTCGGCCACAGACGAACTCACTGCGTCCATCGGCGAGATCGGACGCCAGATGCAGGAGTCCACCAGGATTGCATCATCCGCGGTCGAGCAGGCTCGCGCCACTGACGACCGTATCAATGCCCTTTCCGAGGGCGCGAACCGCATCGGAGATGTCCTCAAGTTGATCACCACGATTGCCGAGCAGACCAATTTACTCGCGCTGAATGCGACTATCGAGGCAGCCCGTGCAGGAGAAGCTGGCAGAGGATTTGCGGTGGTCGCTCAGGAGGTAAAGGAGCTTGCCGCGCAGACCGCCAAGGCCACCGGCGAGATCGGCGACCAGATCGCCTCGATCCAGAGCGCCACCGGGGCGTCTGTTGTCGCGATTAAACAGATCGGCGGTACCATATCGCAGATGTCGGAAATCGCCACGACGATTGCCGCCGCGGTGGAGGAGCAGGGCGCCGCGACCGGCGAAATCGCTCGCAACGTGCAGCGGGCATCAGAGGGCACACGCCAAGTCGCCGGCAGTATCGTTCGGGTCAATTCCGGAGCGCAGGAAACCGGCGCAGCCTCCTCGCAGGTTTTGACTGCGGCCCAATCGCTGGCTGCCGAAGGCACTCGGTTGCAAAGCGAGGTCGCAAAATTCCTTGCGGAGGTTCGGGCGGCTTGAATCAAACGGGCAGGTCTCCGCGGCCAAGGGTTCTCGCTCCTTCAAGGCCGCCAATAAACGGTCCGGCCGTGCTCCTCCCCCGCCAGCAATCGAATCTGCCCAGCGCCGCCCGCCCCGTTGAGTGCTACCGACATCGCCGCGACTTGGTGTCGATCGGCTTGCAAATTATTGCAGGCCGAATGACGCTTTAGAACCGGCTAGCATCTCGCGCTGGTAGATTGGACTGGCCAGATGGGGCTTCCGCTTCAATCAGCCGCGGCAGGCTGTCGAGCCCGACTGAACAGATCGATCATTGCGCGGTTGAAAGCCGGGATGTCGTCAGGCTTTCGGCTGGTCACCAGACCTTGATCGGTCACCGCCTCCTCGTCCACCCACTGCGCACCGGCGTTTCGAAGGTCGATTTCGAGCGACGGCCAGGATGTCATGCGCCGGCCGCGCGCGGCACCGGCATTGATGATGGTCCATGGACCGTGACAGATTGCAGCCACGGGTTTGCCTGCATCGAAAAAGCTTTTCACAAAGGCGACCGCCTTGGGCTGCATCCGCAAGTAATCCGGATTGATGACGCCGCCTGGCAGCAGCAATGCGTCGAAATCCGCTGAATTGGCGCGATCGAGCTGCACGTCGACGGACAGCTCATCGCCCCAATCGGTGAAGTTCCAGCCGCGAACGCGATCCGGCTTCGGCGAAACGAGACTGGTCTTGGCGCCCGCGTCATCAAGCGCTTTCCGCGGCTTGACCAGTTCGACATACTCGAACCCGTCGGTGACAAGAATGGCAATCTTCCGGCTTTGAAGTGGTCCGGCCATGGTTCGTCTCCCTTGTTGAAATTGCAGAAGTCAAGCAGACGCTCGCGTATGCATGCGCTCACCAGTCCCGCTCGACGACGCAAGCTTGGTGGTGTTGTGTGGATCGATCACGTATTTCTTGGCCGATCCATCATGGAAGCTCTGATAGGCTTCCACTGCTCTCTCGAGCGGTATCACTTCGGTGTTCAGGAGCCCCGTGAGGTAGGGCAGCCGGTCCCAAAGGATAGCCATCATCAGCTCGCGATTGTAATGCATGACCGGGCACTGACCGGCGGTGAAGGATGGCGATTTGACCCAAGCCGCGGGAAACCCCAACGCCATGAAGCCCTTCTTGTTGAGTTCGTTCGGTGCACCGGGATCGAGATTGGTATAGACGCCGGGAATGCCCATGGCGCCCGCGGGCTTGATCACCTCCATCAAGGTGTTGAGGACGGCCTCCTCCTCGTTCTTGCCGCTACCGTCCGGCCCATAGCCGTGGCATTCCAGACCGACGCAATCTACAGCGGCATCCACCCAGCGCGAGCCATTGCCGAGGACTTTCTCGATCTGATCCGGAATGGGCGTGGCGCTCGAGGGATCGACGACCTCGTAGCCGGCCTTCTTTACCAGATCGCGCCGCGCCTTGTTGTGGTCGCCGACGATGATACAGGAGGCACCGAGCAAGTGCGCGCTGGCCGCTGCGCAACGTCCGACCGGACCGGCGCCGGCAATGTAAACCGTTGAACCGGTGCCGACGCGTGCCTCGACACAACCGTGATAACCGGTGGGCAGGATGTCCGATAGCAGCGTTAGATCCCTGATCTTCTCGATCGCCTGCTCCCCGTCAGGGAATTTCAAGAGCTGGAAGTCTGCCCAGGGCACCATCATGTATTCGGCTTGGCCGCCCTGCCATCCCCCGAGATTGAAGCCATACGCTCCGCAATATCCGAGCTCCTCATTGGCGTTGAGACAAACATCGGTATGGCGTTCCTTGCAGTTCCGGCACGTGCCACAGGCAACGTTGAACGGCACGGAGACGATATCGCCAACCTTGATGCGCTCGACATGCGAGCCCACCTCGACCACCTCGCCCGTATTCTCATGACCCAATTGCATTCCCGAAGGTGCGGCGAAGCGGCCGTGATAGATATGCAAATCGCTGCCGCAGATATTCGTCGTGATCAGCTTCAAAATGACAGCATGTTCGATCTTCCTCCCTTTGGGGTCCGCGAGCTTCGGATATCCTCTGTCCTGGACCTCCAGTTTGTAGGGCCCCAGAAAAGTGACTGCACGGTTGGTTGCGGCCATGGCTTGCTCCTCAGATGATCGCTGAAAAAAGTGGCGCCACTCTTTCTTCACAAAGATAGGTGACCCAGAAGAACGGCACCTTGGCAAACATCAATCTTGCGGGCTGTTTTATTTGCCTTCCGATCTCGATGAGCGACTAAGCCGCAGGCATGAACGAGGTCCGGCCGCAGCGCCGACGCGCCTATTGTCTCTCGGCTAATTCTTTCGTCGGCGATCGGTGCCGTCTTCCAGACAATACACCACACGCAGGGCGAGGATAACTGTCGCAAATGCCAGCGTATGCAAGGCATCGTTTTGTTTCTCTCTCATGAAATCCTTTCTAAGCAGCGCGATCACGGTCTGGACCACTGCCTCTCGACGACCGCTGCCAGCAGACGTCCGGCGCTCATGGCGCCACACTCTCTATTTTTTTTACGATCTAATTGATGATCATCAATGCACGCGCCCCTTGCTTCTTGCGATAAACAAAGCGCGATGTGTCCCACCATCGCTGCCCTTCCCGGGCGTCCTCCCTTGACCTTGGACCGCCAGCATACAACTGCGCGGTCCTTTCTGTTTCCACGCGAATGAGAGATCAGGCGTCGCCGACGAGAATCTGCGAACGCTTATGGTCAAAGATAGAAAACCTGCCAAGCCCACGGCACGTGTGCAAGAATCCGCCCGCCTCTACGAAGGGTGTCCTGGGTCCAAATTGTAGAGCGGCGTCTTCTTGGCGCGCTGCGGTGTCATCTTGGCGGGGTCGGGCGCTCCGGGAACGCCGCGCGGCCCCAACAGATCGCGTTGAATGTCATCTTCGGACTTCTCCGGTTCAACCCCATTGATGGTCGCTCTTTGGGCACTTTATACGCTCCTTAGTCTCGGCACATAGGCTCGGCGCCGCTCATCATACTGCTCGCGAAGAGGCGGTATTGCGAATTAGGAATACTACGTATGGGCTCCGCCATTCGAATAGTGTCGCAGCGAGCAAAGCTTGATAGCTGTCAAGGCACGTGGTCGCGGCAGATCGCTACTATGGCCGGACCTGGAAACCGACGGCTATTTTGGAGCTAGACATGACCAGCACGACCTTCAACAGCAATGCTGACTTTAACATCGACTCTGCCTCCGCAATGCTTGCCAAGAATTGGTGGCTGTTCCTGCTGCGGGGCATCTTCGGAATTGTCTTCGGGTTGCTCGCTTTTCTCTTCCCGGGTCCCACCATGCTCTCGCTGGTGTTGTTGTTCTCGGCCTACATGTTGGTCGACGGCTTAGCAGGAATCATTTCCGCTGTTCGTGCGATGCGACGAAAGGATGAATGGGGACTATTGATATTCGAAGGTCTTCTCAATATCGCTGTCGGCGTTGCCGCCTTTATCTGGCCGGGCCTGACGGTGGTTGCCTTCGTCTTCATGGTCGCATTCTGGGCGATCGTCTCAGGCGCGCTGATGATGACTGCTGGCTTTCGCCTCAAGCTTGA
This sequence comes from Bradyrhizobium sp. F1.13.3, assembly GCF_040548265.1. Classification (NCBI taxonomy): domain Bacteria; kingdom Pseudomonadati; phylum Pseudomonadota; class Alphaproteobacteria; order Hyphomicrobiales; family Nitrobacteraceae; genus Bradyrhizobium; species Bradyrhizobium sp. F1.13.3. The sequence goes on from NZ_JBEPRI010000008.1 coordinate 186,074, forward strand.
TCATGGCCGCTGGTGGATGGTTTTGGGTGGGCTGTTGTCCCTCGCTTATGGCGCGCTGTTGGTCGCTATGCCGCTGATCGGGGCAGTGGTGCTTACGTGGTGGATGGGAGCTTACGCGATGGTCTTTGGTATCGCGCTGGTCGCTCTGTCTTTCAAGTTGCGCGCCCGCCAGAACGAGCAGACAGGCACCTCCACCGTGGTGACGTGAGCGACGAGCGGACCGCCGTCAGACGGCAGCGCATCTTCGCAGGTGGGGCCAGGAACGGACTTAGCCAGCCGTAGGGTACCGCCGCTCGTGGCGAGTGATCTCGCCAGGAACGGTCCAAAGCGTCGGAACGACGACAACACTGCGGAGTTCATGCTCGACAATCGGAAGTGAGCCGATGCCTCTGGTCCGATATGAGAACGGCAGGCGGACTATGTCCGCCGGAACCTTTCTGATGGCCGTGCTGGTCATCTGCGCCGCGGTGCTCGTGACTCGCAAAGAGACCTGACGTGTTCACCTGGGGCTCGCTCGCCTCTGAGGGAGTCTCGTCATGATCGCGCGAACGATCGAGATTGTCGCGGGTGTCGTTCTGGTCGTCCTTACTCTGCGCGACGTGTTCGACACGGTAGTGGTCCCTGGCGAGAGCAGAGGCGCCTTGCGCGTTGCGCGTAGGCTCCTCGTGGTGGCGGTCCCGATCTGGAAGTGGGCACATCGCGGCGAAAAGGCGGTTTCGACCAGTTTCGCACCCGCGATCCTGATGGGGTCCTTTCTCATCTGGATGGGCCTGTTACTGCTGGGCTTCGGACTGGTGGCGCATGCTTTGAGCGACTGGTTCTCTCCGTCTCCTGATTTCCAGCAGGCGCTGTTCATCGTCGGAAGCGCCCTCTGTACCGTCGGCTTGAGCGGCATCGAGGCGCACAGACCCGCGCGCTGGGCCTTGGTTTTTGGCGGCTTCTCGGGCCTGTCGGTCCTCACGATGGCGGTGACTTACTTGCTCGAGGTGCAGGAGGGCATATCTCGCCGCGACTCCGGGATTTTGAAGCTCACGACGGCCGCAGGCGAGCCGCCGTCTGCGCTAGGACTGCTGGAACGTTACGCGGACCTCGACTCACCCGAGGAGATCAGGCGCGTTCTCTATGGTGGGCGCGACTGGTGCGCCTCCGTACTCCAGAGCCATGCTTCGCACCCTTCCTTGATCTACTTCAGGTCGGCGTCGGTGGGCGCCGGATGGCCGGCGACCCTTGGGGCGATGATGGACCTCGCGCTCATCTTCGAACTGCTGATCGATGATGCGAGCAACCGAGCGCCCGCGGTCCTTCTTCGCAGCGAAGGATTGCGGCTGATTGACGAATTGAACGAGGTGATCGGCCTTGATCCACTGTTTGACGATACGACAGGAGCGTCTGTGCAGCAGCTCTGCGCGCGGCTGGCCGCCGCAGGCTACAAGCTGCGACCGTCGATCGATGCGCTGTCGTTTGCAGATCGGCGCCGTAGGCATGGAGCGTGCGTGCGAGCCGCTGCCGTGCATCTTGGTACGACGGCGGCGCCGTTGCTGCCCTGATCGCCTGACCGCGCTATGCGGCCGTTAGCTGCGCGGTGCGGCGGTGCCGCCGGGAACGTTCGCTGTCGCCGATGCGCCCTTACCACCGCTCGACAATGACTGTTCCCCTCACCACGAACAGGGTCCGGTTGCCGTCAGTTACTTCGGTGGCGACATAGGTGTTGCGGGAACGCTCCGCAGCTCTTTTTAGGCCGGCCGGCATCCACTGGCGTGGCTCGGTGACATGCTGCCCGATCGGTCGGGAATAGTTTTCCACGCGCATCTTCAGTCTCTTGGCCGCGCACATGCTGATGAAAGAAGTAACGTGGCATTGAGGCCTTCCTTCTCCGTTCAAGAGTCAACGAACGGTAGAGGGGCTTGGTGCAAAAGTGAACCTTGGGGATAAGCCGGGAAACTCCGACGCCGAGCGCCGGAGTCCCAGTGGCCTCGGTACTCCCGGTGCACCCGGGATCACCCCGGAAACCACCATCTCTCTCGATAGAACGGACCCGATGAATACTCGCTGAAAATCAACGATAGTTCCCAGCAGGTCGATCATTACTCTGCGGCGTCCTGAATGGTGCGGATCAACTCGGTTCGCCGAGTTTGGCGCCGAGATCGATGCCAAGATGGAACACCAGACCACCCGCGACACGACCACGGGCCCCCCAACTAGACTAGGATCGGCGCGCGGGGCTCGGGTCGCCGACACCGCCGGCGCGGCACGCGATCATAAAGGGTGGTGTTGCTCATCATGCAGCCGTCCGGCTGCGGCCATGCCGAGAAATGCGTTCACGATGTGTCGCACAAGGCCAGACAATCAGTTCATGCAGCGCCCCGTTGCAGTGCGGCGAAACCTACATCCGTCAGTTCGACTGTCCGCGCGTCCGGAACGCTGACGTATCCAAGCTGCCTTAACTCGGAAACGGCCACCGCAATGCTGAGATCGGTCCCGAAGTGTGCATCAAGAGTTGCGATAGTCATTCGGGCACCGGGTTTTCGGTGTGTTTCACGAAACAATTCGAGGATCTCGCATGCTGTTTCGCTGAGCGGCATTGTGCCTCCATTGGATTCACTTTCTTCGGCCCACCGGGCATGCCCCAGCAGGGCCAGAAACCGTTCGCGCCCTCGTTGTATAGCTTTTGCAAAATGCTTGACTGGAGATAGACGTCGCTGAATCCGGTGGCCGATGAATATATGGTCAAGGTATCCCACCAACGAAGAAAGATCCCTGCTTCATTCAACCACTCTCGGATGCAATACTCAGGAGCGCCGATCCGACCGATCTTGGTGTAGATCACAGAGCCGTTGACCCAAAAGCGATACATAGAATGTCAAGCTCTACCTGGCCAAGAGGGCGCGATAGCGGTGCAAGTAATCCCGTGCCATCCGCTCCGCCGTGAAGCGCTCTTCGAAGCGCGCGCGGACGCGCCCGCGATCGATTTGCTCAAGCCGCGTCACAGCCTCAATTGCTTCGTCCTCGTTTTGGACGATGAAGCCTGTCACGCCTTCTTCGATAATCTCGGGCACCGAACCGGACCGGTAGGCGATGACTGGCGTTCCGCATGCCATGGCCTCAATCATCACCAACCCAAACGGCTCGGGCCACTTGATTGGAAAGAGCAAAGCAGCGGCTCCTGCAAGAAACGGCTGTTTTGAATCGTCATCTACCTCGCCGACGAGCTGGATTTGTTTGCCGTCAATCTGAGGCTCTATCTTCTCTCTGAAATACCCGCTTTCGGCGCGAGGGATCTTGGCAGCAATCCGAAGCGGCATCCTGGCGGCGAGCGCGATGCGAATAGCATCTTCGGGTCCCTTTTCGGCGGTCAAGCGCCCGAGAAACGCCAAGTACGATCCGGCAGCGAATGACGCGCGGAACTGATCGATGGGCAGACCGTGATAAACCGTTCCACACCAGTTTGCGCTTGGGAGCGGGATACGCTGATTATCCGAGATAGATACGAAGCAAGCTTCTGGAAACTTGCTGGTCACGGCCGGCAATCCCGGCAGGTCCAGTCGACCGTGCATCGTTGTGACGAACGCCACGCCTGCTCGCTTGAGGATGGGCAGATGTAGCCAGTCGATGTGAGCGTGAATCACGTCGAACTGATTGGCGCAATCGGATACTGCTTCCAGTTGAGCAGCCAAAGCGGCGTTCGGGTCTGAGCGTGGCCGACCGAGGCGAAGTGCTTTTGGCCATACCGGAAAAAGCTTAGCTCGGGTCCCGGAATCTCCGCTCGCAAAAAGGGTGACGTCCTGCCCGAGTTCGACGAGTGCATCCACGAGCCAAGCTACCACTCTCTCTGTTCCACCATAGAGCTTCGGCGGGACGCTTTCGGCCAGCGGAGCAATTTGAGCTATCTTCATCAGTCACTCCCAAACGGCGCTCGCGTGCCGCGGCAGGCCGGCGAACTTCAGTGAAAACCCGACTGAGGATCGTTTCTGTCAGCCGGGTATGCTCATTGGACGATACGAAACCAACGATATCCGTAGCCGTCCAGTTCTATCATCGAGCCCTCGCAGGTCTCCGAGGAGTACACGCGATTGCCGAACAAATCGGTCAGCTTGTGCACCGCCGAGAAACCATCGACTTGCGCTTGGCACTCAGCTGGGGACAGATTGTGCAATGTCAGAACCGATTGACCTTCCCACTCGAACCTCTGAACCAGAACGGAGAGATGATTCGTTTCCGGCAAACTCAAGTCGCCCCATCCGACTTCCGTGCAAGACTTGCGTAATTCGACGAGCCGCCGCAGCCAGTTAAAAAGAGACTCCGGATCTCGCTGTTGGGCGGCGGCGTTGACTTTGAACGGCGCGTACTCGGCGTCTTGGACCATGTCGTAACGCAATCCGGCTGCGGGGCGAGCAGAGAAGCCGCCCGTTTCATCATCGGTCCATTGCATGCAAGTTCGCACCGGCCATCGCTCCGGAAGCGCGAGATCGTCGCCCATTCCCAGTTCATCTCCGTAATAGATGACCGGTGTGCCAGGGAGACTGAATAGCAGGCTGTATGCGAGTTCGATCAGTCGGCGATCATTGCCAAGGATGCAGGCGAGACGACGACGAATCCCGCGCCCGTAAAGTTGCATTTTTCGGGACGGAGCGAAGGCAGCATAGACTTCTTCACGCTCTTCAGGTGTTAAACGCCCCAGGTCAAGCTCGTCGTGATTGCGCAAGAACTGAGCCCATTGAGCGAATGGTGGCAACTGAGGTAGCGCGGCCAGACACCTCTGCAGTGGCTTGGCATTTCCGCGCGCCAGCGCAAGAAACAGGTGCTGATTTAGAAGAAACGCGAATAGAAGGTGGATGCGCGATCCGCTGCCGAAGTAATGATCGAGTTCGGAAGGCACAACATTAGCTTCCGCCAGCAATACAGCATCACCTTTGCGCCATGATAAGAAGTCACGGAGCTCTCCAAAGAACTCGTATCGGCGCGTTGGCGGACGGTCCGGGCGGATCTCCTCCACAACGAAGGGGGCGGCGTCAATACGAAATCCCGACACGCCAAGTTCAAGCCAAAAGCCAACGATTTTGAAGATTTCTTCGCGAACGGCGGAAGATGCAATGTTCAGATCGGGTTGGTGTTGGTAGAAGCGGTGATAATACCAGGCTCGGGCGCAGAGATCGTAGCTCCATACACTCAGTTGCACGCCCGGAAATACGACGCCTTCCGCGCTGTCCTCCGGTTCGGTGTCTGACCAGACATAGTACTCGCGAAATATCGACTGAGGATCAGCGCGAGCCTGCTGGAACCACGGATGCTGCTCAGAAGTATGGTTGATTGGGAGATCGATGATCAATCTCATTCCGCGCAGACGTGCTTGATGACTGAATTCGACGAAGTCGCCGAGCGTTCCAAGTGCGGGCGCGACATTGTAGTAGTCCGTCACATCGTAGCCATGATCGAGCCCTGGACTTGGATAGAATGGAAGCAACCACAGGCAATTCACTCCCAACTGGGCAATATGGTCGAGCTGCGCTACTAACCCCTTGAAATCGCCGACACCGTCTCCGTCACCATCTTTATAGGTAGCCACATTCAAGCTGTAGATGGCGGCGTTCTTGTACCAGAGGTCGAGCATCGGCAGCCCTGCCTTGTCTACAGAGACCTTCTCAGGCGACTTCAGACGCAGCCGAAAGCAATGCTTTGCCCGGCTGCTGCCTGATTGTTGAAGCGCAATTACGCAGCGATCGTATTGGGGTACTTTCGACCGAGTTGGCGCTCCAGTGCATCGCGATCCACAATTCGAACGGTTCGAATTCCGATCAGAGTAATGATACCGCGCTGCTGCAGATCTGAAAAAGCACGACACACGGTCTCCACCGACACCGCGAGGTACTCGGCGAGATCATATCGCGTGAGCGGAAGCCGTATGTCTCCCCGCTGCCCTCCATAGCGCTTCTCGAGCAGCAGCAGGAACGCACTCACCTTGTCCGCCGTCGTGACCCCCCCGAGGACGACGAGTTGCTGTCGGGTTCGTTCTATCGATTGAAAGGTGATCTCCTTCAATTCTCGTGCGAACTGGCGATCGCGCTCGCCGAGATTCTCAAGCCGCGCTCCGGAATAGCCCGCGAGCACGGTCTCTTCCGAAATGGCCTCAATCGCTTCCTCTCTCTGGCTGCTCCCGACAAAGAAGAAATCTCCCACCAGCATCAGGTCCAGGATCTGCCGGCGTCCATCGGTGCGGACCGTCGACCACCGCACGGAACCGGCAATGACGTAGTACCAATGGCCCGCGGTGCCGTCTTCTTCAGGAACCTGCTGGTCGCGGTTCAATTTAACGATTGCCGCCGACCCATCGAGCCGCTTCAGCGCGTGCGGCTGTGTGGCGAGCATCCTTCGATAATAGTCCGCTGGGTGGCTTATCGGCTTCATTTCACTGTCCTTCTTCTTCAGCGCACTTCTGCAGTTAGAACGATCCGCTCGCAGGCAATCAACTCTCAGCAACACAACCCGTAAACGTGGGAAATCTTCGTACGTAAAAACACGTAACGGCGCTTAAGCCCACTGCATGGAAGCTTGAGGGGCAGCCAATGACGACAATGCTCGCACTACGACAAGGGCATTTCATCGCTCGTGCGCGAGGCAGACATGCTTCTGTGGGGAGATTTGCCTCGATTTCGCAGTGCACGCTAATCTTGATCAAGAACTCACGCTCTCCTCGTTGGGAAGAGGCAAATTCACCGACATCGCGTAGAACTCCTCGGGATAATGGTCTTCGTCACCCTCACGGCCGAATACGGCGAATACGAATGACCGCTGTCCCGTGGCTCGGCCGACTGTCGCTTAGATCCCGGCCCCCTGTGAGCTCGCGTAACACGCAGCATCGATCCCCGTGCAGGCTGCCGCAAATGGGGCATGACGACTGCGCAAACGCGATTGAGCCAACGCGTCGATTAAGCGATCTGCAAATTGACAATGGTCAGTGCCCCCCTGGTTCAGCGGGCGTACTCGCTAAGCCACTGTCAGTCACAGGAGTGAGACATGGAAGCAACCATCCCCCATCCCCTTTCGAAAATCAGCATCAGCGCAGCCAAGCCGTGCCGGCGGAACGATGCGAAATGGTGGCGATATTCGAGCCTGGCGGCACTTGCCGGAATACTGGCCGTCCTCAGCATCGATCCCGCCCTGCCCCAAGCTGGTGTAGCTCTCGTCAAGGTTGACGTAAGCGTCGTCGCCCAGGGTTATCGCATGAGCAAGGTGATCGGCAGCACGGTCATGAACGACAAGAATGAGAAGATCGGAAGCATAGACGACGTCATTGCCGCCAAAGATAAGAAACAACTCGACTTCGCGATTCTGCAGGTCGGCGGCTTTCTCGGCGTAGGCGCCCATCTGGTTGCCGTCCCGTTTGATAGCTTCGTCATCGATGACACCGGCAGCAAGGTCACTCTTCCTGGCGCATCCAAGGAAGAGCTCAAGAAGCTATCGGAATTCCATTACCGATCCTCTTGACGGTCGCATCCTATGGCGATGTCAGGACCAACCGAGACGATCCTGGACCGGAGGCGTACCCGCGAAGTGACAGGTGTCTTTCACTCGCGACGTGCGCTCCATGACGCGGCCCAGGATCTTCTTCTGTCGGGATTCGATCGCTCCGACATCGACGTCAGCGCATCTCCCGACGAGGTGCAACGACGGCTGAACTACGCCGTGATTCCTCCGGCCGATCTAGCCGACGTCCCGACCACGCCGAGACAGCCCCTTTTTGGCGACGACGATTTGCTTGGCGCTGAAGCCGTCGCCAGCAGCGTTCTCGGTTGCATCGCAGCGGTTGGCTCCGCTCTTTTCCTAATGCTCAAAGGGTATGACGCTCTGGCGGTCGCGATGTGGTCAATTCTTATCGGGATCGTCACGGGCGCCGTCGTCATCGTGCCCATATACAGACTGCTGCGCCGCGAGCAAGTCAGAGGCTTGGAACCGGTTGCAGAATGGAACGGCCTCTTTATCTGGGTTCGGGTTCGCACGCCTGAGAGGGAAGCTCAGGCCCAGGAGACTCTGATGCGGCATGGCGGGCAAGCCGTGCACGTTCATGAAATCGATCTGGAAAAGCGACCGGAAGATCTGCCGCTCCACTCACTTCGGCCGGATCCCTGGCTGGGTGACGAACGCCTCGGACAGCCGTGATCAGACCACGAGACATGCCGCGCCCGCGCCATTTGACCCAGCTGTTCTCACTACGCCCACAAAGATCATTTTTCGCGATCTTCGCCCCGTTCGGCTGCACAAGCTCAAGCGAGAAACTCCAGACGGAAGTTGACGGTCGTCATGGCTCGCTTGGTCGTCACACGTAAATTGCCCCTACCAGCGAAGACCGAGCCGCGCCGATAATGCCATTCGTATATGCCAGGAGCCAGTCGTGAAGTCAGACACTGAGATCGAACGCGATGTCCGCGACGAGCTGAAATGGAATCCAGACCTCGAGGCCGACGACGTTGCCGTCTCGGTCAAGGACGGTGTTGTGGCGCTTGCAGGCTTCACACACAGCTACCCCGATCGACTTGAGGCCGAATCCGCGGCCAAGCGCGTAGCCGGCGTTCGCGCCATAGCCAATGACATCGAGGTTCGGCTGCCATCGATCGATCAGCGCCCCGATCCCGCTATCGCACGCGACGCGGTCACCGCGCTCAAGTCGGAGCTTCCGATCTGTCACGACAAGATCAAGGCGATCGTCAGAGACGGCTGGATCACGCTCGAAGGCTCCGCCGAACGGCAAGATCAAAGAACCCTAGCTGAAAATGCGGTTCGAAAGGTCAAAGGTATCAAGGGCGTACTCAACGTGATCATGGTCGAGCCGAACGTCGAGCCCTCCGAGCTCAAGCAGAACATCCAAGACGCGTTCAAACGAAATGCCGAAGTCGACGCCAATCGGATCGAGGTCGAGGCGAACGGAAGCGAAGTGATTCTCAAGGGCACGGTCCGCTCCTGGATCGAACGCGAGGAAGCCGAGCGCGTCGCCTGGTCGGCGCCCGGCGTGAGCAGTGTCGACGATCGCATCGTCGTAAGCTCCTAGATATGGTCGCATCTCAAACTCAGAAGGAGAAGTCAAAATGAGGTTACGTTCACTCGTCCCGTCTCGTGATGCAGGAATGCTGATGCGGCCCGACTTCGGCCTGTTCGGTCTGCACCGGGAAATCGACCGCCTGTTCAGCGAGTTTTCACAGGGCTTAGGCCCCAACGCACAGCAGCTCGTGCCGAACATCGAAATCGCGGAAACAGACAAAGCGATCGAAGTCACCGCCGAAATGCCGGGGCTCGAGCGCAAGGACGTCGACATTTCGCTCGAGGATGACACGCTTACCATTCGCGGCGAGAAGAAGGTGGAGCAGGGCACGGACGGCGGCAAGAATGACAAGAATGTCCAGCACAGCGAACGCAGCTACGGAGTGTTCCTTCGCGTGCTGCAGCTGCCGCCAGGCATCGACCCGTCCTCCGTCCAAGCGACGATGGCCAACGGCGTCCTGAAGATCACGATTCCAAAGCCCGCAAAGCCCGAAACGAAGAAGATCGAGGTCAAGGAAGCTGCTTGACCGTCGGCGTGGCGAGACGCCAGAGCCCTGTTCTCTCCTCACAGCCCAGGTTCGAAGCGTCTCGCCTCCCATCCCCAAACATCCAGGACGGTGCAGCCGTCCGCCGCATTCGAATCCGAAGGAATCAGATCATGGCAAAAGCAATCGGCATAGATCTCGGAACCACCAACTCTTGCGTTGCCGTAATGGAAGGCAGCAAAGCCAGGGTCATTGAGAATGCCGAAGGTGGGCGTACCACGCCGTCCATGGTCGCTTTCACGGACGATGGCGAAGTCCTGGTCGGGCAGCCGGCCAAGCGGCAAAGTATCACCAACCCCGAGAACACGATCTATGCCATCAAGCGCCTGATCGGCCGCCGTTACGACGACCCGATCACGGCGAAGGACAAGACCATGGTGCCGTACCACATCGTGCCCGGCGACAATGGCGACGCCTGGGTCGACGCCCGGGGTAAGAAGTACAGTCCGAGCCAGATCAGCGCTTTCATCCTCACCAAGATGAAGGAAACCGCGGAGACCACTCTTGGCGGCGCCGTCACACAGGCCGTCATCACCGTGCCCGCCTATTTCAACGACGCGCAGCGCCAGGCAACCAAGGACGCCGGCCGGATCGCAGGGCTGGAAGTCCTGCGCATCATCAACGAGCCGACTGCGGCCGCCCTAGCCTACGGCCTTGACAAGAAAGGCAGCGGCAAGATCGTGGTCTATGACCTCGGTGGTGGCACGTTCGATGTCTCGATCCTAGAGGTTGGTGACGGCGTGTTCGAGGTCAAGGCAACCAACGGCGACACCTTTCTCGGTGGAGAGGATTTCGACAAGCGGATTATCGACTATCTGGCGGACGAGTTTCGCAAGGAAAACGGCATCGACCTCCGCAAAGATCGCCTTGCCCTGCAACGGCTCAAGGATGCCGCAGAGAAGGCCAAGATCGAACTCTCCAGCGCCACCCAGACTGACGTCAATCTGCCCTTCATCACCGCGGATCAAGCCGGACCGAAACATCTCAATATCAAGCTATCGCGCGCCAAGCTTGAAGCGCTCGTCGACGATCTGATCCAGCGCACCATCGATCCCTGCAAGGCGGCGTTGAAGGATGCGGGCCTGCAGCCATCGGACATTGACGAAGTCGTGCTGGTCGGCGGCCAGACCCGCATGCCAAAAGTTCAAGAGACCGTGCAGAAGCTGTTCGGTCGCGAACCTCACAAGGGCGTCAATCCGGATGAAGTGGTCGCAGTCGGTGCCGCGATCCAGGCCGGCGTTCTTCAAGGCGACGTCAAGGACGTCCTGCTCCTAGACGTGACACCCTTGTCATTGGGCATCGAGACCCTTGGCGGCGTCATGACGAAGCTGATCGACCGCAATACTACGATACCGACCAAGAAGAGCCAGGTGTTCTCGACAGCGGAGGACAACCAAACCGCGGTCACGATCCGGGTCTTCCAGGGTGAACGCGAAATGGCAGCGGATAACAAGTTGCTTGGACAGTTCGACCTGGTCGGAATCCCGCCGGCACCGCGAGGCGTGCCGCAGATCGAGGTGACCTTCGATATTGATGCCAACGGCATAGTCAACGTATCGGCCAAGGACAAAGCTAGTGGTAAGGAGCAGAGTATCAGGATCCAAGCGTCCGGCGGCCTGACCGAAGCAGACATCCAGAGGATGGTCAGGGAGGCCGAAGCCCACGCCGATGAAGACAGGCGACGCAAGGAACTCATCGAAGCCCGCAACCAGGCCGACGCGGTGATCTACAGCACCGAGAAGGCCCTGAAGGATTCCGAAGGAAAGTTACCTGCCGATGTCAGGAGGGAGATTGAGCAGGCGATTGCCGAGGCCAAGAAAAGGATGAGCGCCGAGGACGTGACAGCGATCCAGCAGGCGACCCAGCGGTTGCAGCAGTCGGCATCCAAGATCGGCGAAGCCTTGAATCGCGCGACGTCCCAAGGCGGCGCTGCCGGCGGCGGACAGGCCGGATCGTCTGGCAGCGGCGAGGACGTCGTCGACGCGGAATTCGAAGAAGTCGACCCCGGCGATCGGAAGGCTTCTTGAGCCTTCCAGTGCGGCCGAACGCGACAGATGGAGCACGACATGGCTACGAAGACCATGGATGATGGGCTCGGCGAGCTTTCCCCGGGTGAGCACCAGGAAAACGACCAGCCCCAGGAGACCACCGCCGAGCGCGATCGCCTGATGCGCGCCCTTGCGGACGCCGAGAACACGAGGCGCATCGCCGAGCGTCGGGTCCAAGACGCCCGGCAATATGCGATCGCCGACTTTGCCCGCGAACTGCTACAAGTGGCGGATAATCTGCGGCGAGCCATCGACGCTGGTTCGCCGGACCTGGGAGCAAAAGACGACGACGGCCTGCTGGCTGGAGTCGTCGCAACCAATCGTGTCCTGACACAGATCCTGAAGCGCTTCGGTGTCGAAGAAATCGAGGCTCTGAATCGGCCATTCGACCCGATGAAGCACGAAGCAGTGATGGAAACCGATCGGTCCGATCAGTCTCCCGGGAACGTCGCGGACGTTTTGGAGAATGGCTACATGCTTCACGACCGTCTCTTGCGACCGGCCCGGGTCATTGTAGCCAAACGGCCTAAATCACAATCGCCGTCACCCCCGCAACAATGAAATGGCGGCCCGCTCGGGCCGGCCGACGCATAACAGGAGTTGGTGTTGGCTGCAGACCCATATGCAACGCTGGGCGTCAAGAGAGACGCGACACAGGCTGACATTCAAAAGGCCTACCGGCGGCTCGCGAAGAAGCTGCATCCTGATCTCAATCCCGGCAACAAGACCGCAGAAGACAAATTCAAGGAACTCTCTGCCGCCTACAATCTGCTGAACGATCCGGACAAGCGCGCCCGCTTCGACCGCGGCGAGATCGACGCATCCGGTGCCGAGCAGCAGCCCAGGCAATACTACCGGGATTTCGCCGATCGGGAAGGCGGGTCGGGCTACACCAGCGGGGCCGGCTTTGCCGATTTCAGTGACTTCGCCGGCAGCGATGATATTCTCTCCGAGATCTTTGGACGTGCCGGCCGCACCACCCGGCGCGGACGCGGGGCTGACGTCCGATACCATCTTGAACTCAACTTTCTCGATGCCGTCAACGGCGGCAAGCAATCCATTGTCTTGCCCGACGGGACTACGTTCGAGGTCAACATCCCTCCCGGCACCAGCGACGGCCAGATTCTGCGGCTGAAGGGGAAGGGTCGTCGGGGAGCCGGAGACAGTCCGCCAGGCGACGCCCTGATCGAGATCAGCGTCCTGCCACACCCCTACTTCGTTCGCAAAGGCGACGACATCCACCTGGACCTGCCAATCTCACTGAAAGAAGGCGTGCTGGGCGCGAAACTCAAGGTGCCTACGGTGAGCGGCGCTGTCGCGGTCTCTGTGCCAAAATGGTCGAGCTCGGGCCGGGTTCTTCGAATCAAGGGACGCGGCGTTCCGCGCGCCGATGGTGGCAGGGGGGACCAGTACGTCACGCTGAAACTGGTTCTGCCGAAAAAAACGGACCCGGATCTCGAACGGTTTGTGAGTGGGTGGCAGCCTGCTGATAGCCCAAGACAGTCGATGCGAGTGTGACAATGCAGCTTCAGGAATTCGCCGATCGATCTCACCTCGATTCCTCCACGATTGAAGCCTGGGTGAATGCGGAATGGCTGGTAACGCATCGACCAGGGCATCAGTTTTCCGAGCAGGATCTTGCTCGTGCGCGTCTCATCCAGGATCTCAAGGGCGACCTGGGTGTCAATGACGAAGGTATCGCGCTGGTCCTGTATCTGCTGGATCAAATATATGGGCTGCGCTGCCTGCTGCGAGACATCCAGGCGATGCGGATCACAGCCTCCGATCGCTCCAATTGATGCGTTTCCGATCGATCGGCTAACATAAGCTTGCGCGTTCGCATCGCAAATCTGTTAAAAGGCTACGTGATCATGCAGTCACTTCTCTCAACTCTTCACGATGCAGCGATGTCACGGGATGCCTGGCCGAAATCGCTTCAAATACTGATGGATGAGGCGGGCGTGGCTGGTGCGGCGCTGATTGTCACGAACAAAACGACGGGCACGATCGACGAAGCCGTCTTTTGCGGTCTCAGTGCCGAGTTCAAGCCCCGGTACGTCGACCACTACGCCGCGCTTGATCCATACTCGCCACTGCTCGATGCACGCTGGACCACGCTCTCAACGTGTCTTCCAGAGGCACACTTGCGGAGAAGCGAGTGGTACAACGAGTTTGTGCTGAGCTGCGGCGTTCGGGACATCCTGGGGACGCGCCTCTCGGACACTGCAAGTCATTCCGTCATTATCGGAGTTCACCAGCAGATCGGACGTCCTTTTCCTCAAGATGTTGAACCACTGATCGCCACGATCACAGAACCCCTGAGGTATGCAGCGCGCTGCCATCTCGATCGCCTGAATGGGAGAGAGCAACTCGGCGAGCCGCAAATGACGAAACCCGCGGATGGAGGCCGATTCTTCTTTCATATTGAAAACGGAGCGAAATATCCCGACGAATGCGGTAGCGTTCTCCTCTCGCCCGCCCATGCCGCGGAATGTGGACTGACCATTGCTCGTGAGCTCGCGCAGGATGGCGGCTGGTCTGGCTTTTCTGTCGTTGTCACCGATGAATGGGGACGAACGATCACGCGGGTACCAATTGACTCTCGACCATAAGCCGAGCATCGCATTCGAAGAAAACCGGGAAACACTTACCAAAAGCTGACCGCGCTGGCAGCCTTGCAAGATTGGATCTCGCACCTGTGACACCTTCCTGCACAGTTGCCGGCCATTCTTCCCAATCGTCGGGGCGCGGGCAAACCATGTTGCCATCTCAGGCCGGCCTCATCCACGTCGGTGCCTCTGTCGCCTGCGCGACCGCACCTCTATTCTCCAGGGTCAGAGCATTGACGATTGTCAGCGCGATCTAGCGATCCGTCGTTATATTGCGGTCCAGAGATCCACAGATCTTCGGGCACTTAACTGCTCCAGTGAGGCAATATGGTCAGCACTACAGCGCACAGCCGCGTGCTCGACGCGGTCCAGAACGGGGACACGAACCTCCTCTTCCAACCATGCCGGTTTGGGCCGTTCAGCCTGCCCCATCGAGTGGTCATGGCGCCATTGACCCGTTCGAGAGCACGACACCCTGGCAATGTGCCGTCCCAGCTCGCGGCCTGCTATTATGCGCAGCGCGCGTCAGCCGCCCTAATTATAAGCGAGGCCACCCAGATCTCGATGCAAGGTCAGGGCTATGCCTGGACGCCGGGTATCCATAGCCGCGAACAGGTCGAAGCCTGGCGGCAGGTCACGAAGGCTGTTCACAAGGCTGATGGACTGATCTTCAACCAACTTTGGCACGTAGGTCGCATTTCACATCCGGCTCTGCAGCCGGACAACATGCTCCCCGTAGCACCCTCGGCGATCACGCCCGCGGGCAATGCCTTCATCGAAAACGAGCGTAGCGAGGGAGAACTCGTTCCATTTGTGCGTCCACGCGCGCTGACCTTTGAGGAGATGCCATACCTTATCAAACAGTACGAGCGAGCGGCGAGAAATGCGGAAGCCGCCGACTTCGACGGCATCGAGATTCATGCGGCCAACGGCTACCTGATCGATCAGTTCATCGAGAGCAGCACCAACCGCCGCAGCGACGCTTATGGCGGATCAGTCCAACATCGGGCGCGGCTTCTGCTTGAAATCACGGAAGCCCTGATTCCCATTTTCGGGGCGGACAGGATCGGCGTCCGGCTCTCACCTCTCGGCAAGATGAACGACATCAGCGACGACACACCGGAATTGACGTTCGGTCACCTCGCCGAGCAGCTCTCCGGCTATGGTTTGGCCTATCTGCACATCGTCAATCCGGCGCTTGAGCAGATGCAGAATGGCGAAAAGCCGGAACCGTACGCCCTCAACATGGCCCGACTGATCCGGAACAAATATCAGGGAACGCTCATCGTTGCAGGAGGCTTCAACGCCGATACCGCCGAGCAATGGCTACGCGATAGCCAGGCCGACTTGATCGCCTTCGGCCGCAAGTTTATCGCCAATCCTGACCTGCCCGAACGGCTGCGCGCAGATGCACCGCTGAACGTGGACGACCCTACGACATACTATGGTGGCGGTGAGAAAGGTTACACGGATTATCCCTCACTGGAACAGGACCGCGGCGAAAAGGCGAAGGCCTGTGTCGACCAGCGTTGGCGATGATGCAGCAGGGCCGGTCCGCGCGAGAATATTGATCGGCCTCGCGGCATTCTGACAGGCATTCCCTAACGGGATTGTCGAAGCAAGCCCTGCGGCGTCGAGCCAGCCAGTACCAATAGCCGCACAGCTTCTGCAACCTGACGCACTCCCAATCTATGCAACATTCGCGCCCGATGGACCTCTACCGTTCTGATACTGATGCCAAGCCTAAAGGCGATTATCTTGTTCGGTTGTCCGCTTGCAATTGCATTGAGAACCTGGCGCTCTCGTTGGCTAAGGACCGCAATCCGGTTCCACGCCTCTGACGCCTCACGAGCCTGGTGTGGACGACCGGGCCGCGCCAGCGCACGTTCAATCGCTTCGAGCAGCACTTCATCATCGAACGGCTTCTCAAGGAAATCCACCGCACCGCCCTTCATCGCCCGAACCGCCGTCGGCACGTCACCTTGGCCCGTCATAACGACAACAGGAATCGTGCAGCCCATTCTGTCGAGTGCCGCCTGCACTTCGAGACCGCTCATGACGGCCATGCTTACATCCAGCAGGACACAGCCACTCGCAAGATTGGGAGCTGCATCCAGAAACTCGATCGGCGCCTCAAACGAACGTGTAACAAAGCCAGCCGACTCAAGCAGGCGTTCAAGCGATCGGCGAACGGCTGCATCGTCATCGACGATGTACACTACGTCATTCGGCATGGTCCTATTCCGTCTGGCTCTGCGGATGGGAGAGTGAATCGAAACATGGCGCCGCCACGGGGATCTGGCTCGTACCAAAGCTTCCCACCGTGCGATTCCACAATTGAACGGCAGATGGCGAGGCCTAACCCCATACCATCGTGTCGCGTCGAGACAAAAGGTTGAAACAGATTGCCGATTACATGCAGCACCACGCCGCGCCCATTGTCCGCCACTAAGATCTCGATCTCCTCGTTGTCGATTTGTCGTGTCACGACATCAATTTTGGCTTGCGGTACGCTCGCGACTTCTTCGAGCGAATTGCGGATCAAATTTACCAGGACCTGCTGGATCTGAATTCGATTTGCGTGAATATGCGATGCTCGGGGATCGAAAGACAGACTTACCGAAACCTGCAAACTTTCGAAGCCGGTACGCGCAAATGCGTTCGCTTCCCGAACTAGCGTCTCGAGGTCCTCGATCTTCTGTTCGCTCTTCCCGCGAGCGACAAAGTCGCGAAGACGGCGAAGTATTTGGCCGGCGCGTAATGCCTGCCCGGCAACATCATCCAGTATCTCGTGCAACGGCTCTGCCCGCGTCGGCCCGGATCGCGCAAGAAGACGCAGAGCGGCGTTGGCAGAATTCGCAACCGCCGTGAGCGGCTGGTTCAGCTCATGCGCCAGAGCGGCAGCCATTTCGCCGGCAACACTTAGCCGGCCCGCGTGCGAGAGAGCTGACTGCAGTTCACGCGAGCGTTCATCCGCTCGCTCTCGTTCTGCGATCTCCGCCAACAGCTCGGCGGTACGGAGCTCCACGCTTCGTTCGAGTGACTCGTTCAAACGTCGCAGTTCGCGTTCGGCTTGTTTTTGCCTTCTCAGATCGCGGCTGACCGTGGCAACGTTCATAGGCCCGTGGCCCCGAGGGTCGTCGATCCTGAAAATATCAACTAAGAATGGAATTTTTTCCTGCGTCTTGAAATTACATAAGTTAAGTTCACCCATCCAGCGTCTATCTGTCAAAGCGGCCGGCCAACATTGATTCAGCAGACGCTGCTCATCGCTGGAGCTAACGAAGTCGACGACGTGCAAATCTGAAATGTCGTCTGTCGGCTCAATTCCCACCAGCTGGCGGCCGGCCAAATTGACGAACTGCAACCTGCCATTCAGGTCCGAAAAGGCAACGAAGTCAGGTGATCGCTCGACGAGTGCTACAAAACGTCGTTCGTCCGCCTCTGCCTCCCGACGCTGCAACGCTATTGCGACATTACTTGCAGCGATGCTGAGCATAAGTCGATCGGCCTCTCTCGGAAACACTGGATCAGACGACCCGGCCACAAGTATCGATTGACCCAACCCGATCGCGGCCGATGCGATGTGCGCACTACCCCGGCCAAGCGGATCGGATATTATTTGAGGCCGCCCAGCACCTTCAAACCATTCAGGCGTGATCTCGAGCCGAATCGCCTCAGTGACTTCCCGCGGCATTTGTCCGCGCGGCCCGTGCGTTGCCGTGATCGGCTCCTCGTCCTGTCCGAGAGAGATAGTGACATGTACGAAGTCGGCAGATAAAATCGATTGGAGCGCGAGAGCTACACTGTTGGCTATTTCTTTCGCGGAGTACTCCCTCCAAAGGGCAGGCAGTGTCGATAGTGCCACTAAGTCTCTGATGCAGCGCCGGAGTTCGCCGGGATCTGAAAGCTCTTCCACCCAGGGCATTAGACTAGTGCTCCGATCCCGTGTGCTGACAGCCACCGAAAATGTCGAGCGCTTGAATCTCCTATTCCCGGCGCGGCGATTGAACCGATAGGCCGGTTCCCGATGCTTCATCGATACACCAGCACAGCTCCCAACTACTTACGTCAGGACCAGTGCCTACAAGAAGCTGATTTCAATTAAGCAAAACTACGTAATGGACGGTGGCCTCTACCAAGTTTCATCCTAACCCTGTTTGCTTTATGGCGTCATGCGGCGAAGGATGGTCCCGATGCAAAATCGCGAGCCCGGTTCCGAGGCGAGGCCCGGCAACAACATTCAAGATGGCATCAATCCACTGGCCCGCGCAGAATGCTGCGCCGAAGCGCTGCACGAAATTCTGAGGATCGCTATCGGGGCTGCCCAAGCAGATTTCGGCACCGTACATCAGTACAATAGCATTGAGGACTGCCTCAGGGTCGTTGCCAGTTACGGATTTCCCGATCAAGCTCTTAGTTTGTTTCAAATCGTTCGCCGCGATACGAACTCTACTTGTGCTGCAACGCTGAAGCAGCGCATGCGCACGATTGTGGGAAATATTGCCGCCAGCTACCTGTTTGTTGGCACGAGCGAGCTGGGAGCGCTACAGCGAGCAGGCGTCGCAGCGGCGCATTCGACGCCCATAATCGTTGACGACGGCCTGCTCTGGGGCGTGCTCACCGTACATTTTCGCGAGCCTCTGCGGGATGCTGACTACGACCCCACCCCTATGGAACGGGTGGCTACCCGCTTTGCCGAGTGTCTCAAGGAAAGCCCCACAACACTCTTTCCAGACCGTGACACCGGAACCAGCGGGCACTTGCACGTTTAAGGAAGTAAGGGCCGATTATGCGCTCTCCTGCAGCACCGATCCCGTTCGCCGGCTCCATTCTTCGCGAACACCGGCATGTTTGCGCCTTTTTCAGCTCGGCCAATGACGAATACAAGACGCTTCTGCCGTTCATCTGCGACGGCCTGGATTGCGGACAGCGCGCTTTCCACGTCCTACCCGAACGGCATGTCGACAATCACGTGACACGACTTCGGAGCGCCGGCATCGACGTTGATGCAGCGCGACAATCGCATCAGCTCGAGATCGCGCTGCCGCAAGACACGTATTTGCGGACAGGTCGTTTCAGCAAGGAAGACATGCTCAATCTCATCCAGCAATCCCTCGAGAACGGGGCTGCGCTCGGATTCCCGCTTACGCGCATGATCGCACACGCCGAAACCGCTGTGGACGATTGGAAAAGTGGGAACGATTGGGTCGAATATGAAATACGGCTCAATAGCGTCCTGCCGAACTTCGATGATGTGGTCATTTGCACCTACGATGTCAATCTCCTGAACACCGCCCTGGCCATCGACATTCTGCGCACGCATCCCGTCATGGTGATTGGAGGCGTTCTCGTGGAAAACACGTTCTTCACCAAGCCCGAGGATTTCCTTCGCGAGGTGACAGAGCGAACGTCGCCGTCCCAGCCGTATCGTGGATAACGCATGCACTTCCGCCGCGGCGAAGCTCCCCTTCCGCTCGCCTCGCTATCGGGCCTGCGCCGCCAGCAATGCCTCTCTCGGCAATTTCTTCCCAATCCATTGACGAGCATCATGGTCGCAATCTCGGAAATTGTAGAAAAGATCGATTGTTGGAGGGGCGAGAGTACCGATGGGCAGAAGCTTTGAATCATATCCTTGTCCAGAATGCGCAAAAATGCTGCGCCTGCTTCGCAAGCGACAGAACCATGCCAGCCGAACAGGCGGCACTTGCGGCGATCCGATGCAGCGACGAGATATTTCGAACCTCCTTAACAGCGAATTGCGGCCGCCGCGTGAGCTCGGTTGGATAGCGACCGAGACGAGGAGTTCAAAATAGTCAACCTGCCATTCATCCAGACCTCTGTCAGATACGCTTCGATGCGCCAAATACACGCAGCCATAGACCATTTCTATCGCGGCGATTTCGAGTGCGCAGCCACCCTGGCCACTGCCGCCTGCGGAATGCTGCCTGCTATCGACAACGACGCCCTACGGCGTCGGAAACCCGTACAGCGCGCATCGAGACCGTTTCCCATTGGCTCGTGCATGGCACGGCTCTCGATCGGACCGGTAAGAGCAGACAAAAAGAGAGTATCGTTATACGAACGGCGCAGGTCGGGGTTGCGATCTATGTGGCAATCACGAGGTTTGACATCTCCTTCCCGGATCAGAAAACGCCTCAGATGATTAGCTTCAGACGCGCGTATCAATTTTGATAGGAGCAGCGTCAGTGACGCGTTGCTACAAACTCGTCCATGTAGCGCAATAGTTTTTGCCCGTCGTTTTTGCGCAGAGCGTCGGCAAGGATCCTGTCGATATGGGTGGCCCAACCCGAATAAGCCAATGCCCAACGCCCATACCTTCTTTTGTCGAAGGGGTCTGCCTGCAACGTCACAAGACCTGTGTGCCTATCATCGCTACAAATCGAAGCCTTCATGATATCGAGGTTAGCCTCTGCGCCTTCAAGGAACTGAGCAAAGTGGCGACCGGAAAACAGCAAAACACCAGTCAGCCCAAGTCCAGGATTTCGAGCTTCCGCGATACTTCGAATGTTGGCGATCTCGGTGTCAGCATTCTGACCGAGCGAACTGGAACTGACATAGAGCCACGTTGCAAACATCTATACGTTTCTATCCGTACCGCACGAAAGAAGACGCCAATTGCGGCAGTGTTATTTCGCGATAATCAACAAGAGTGCAAAAACGACAGTCAGCACAGCGCCGAGGCAACTTTACCGCTGTTCAACAATGACTGTTCCTCTCACCACGAACAGTATCCGACTGCCGTCGGTTACTTCGGTGGTCACATAGGTGTTGCGCGAACGCTCCGCAGCTCTTTTCAGGCCGGCCGGCATACGCTCCGCGGCACGGTGACATGCTGCTGCGTTTGTCGGGAATAGTTCCCCACGCTGGTCTTCAGTCTTTTTTCCGCGCACATGCTGATGAAAGTAGTAACGAGGCATCGGGGCCTCCTTTCTCCATTTATGTGTCAACAGACGGCAGAGCGACTTGGTTCAAAAGTGAACTTTGTGGGGGAAAGCTGGAACACTCCGACGCTGAAGTGCCGGGGCCCCAAGCGGCTTCCGTACTCCCTGTGCACCGGGGAACACGGGCGCACTACCATCTCCGCTGACGTGGCGCGCATTGTCTGATCAATCTGCAATGCTAGCCGGGTGCTCGGCTCGCCAAGCGCGCTCACCGCATGTGCACAAGTACAAGCGGACCAAGCGGCCGCTGGTTGAGTCGAGAATATGCTGCACCAGGTTGAGAGAGGAGCCACACCGAGGGCAAAAAGGGTGGAGGTCCTTCTTGGGGTTGAAGTTTTCTGTCATTTGTGGCTGATAGCATGCCAACTATCTCGAAGTGTTCCGGGTGAGTACGGGTTGCTGAGCCATCCTAGTTGCGCCTCCTGCCTTAGCGATGCTTTGGCGAGTATCGAATAGGTTAGCTAAGTCGCGTTGAGACCAGGTGATAGGATCGGCTCAACCGGCGCTCGGCCCTTACCTTTTCGGCACCTTGCGCGCGATGACCGCTGCGCACGCGTCATGTTCCCGGTTTTCTTTCCGGGCTAAGTAGTGGCGCGTGCTCCGTCCAATTTTTCAGCTCTTGGCGCTGGAATTCTCGTTTTGCTTGTCACTTTTCGTGATGGGCCCCTTACTAGCCTTGTTGCCGCCACCCCACTCTTGAGCCTTCCGGCTTTGGTCACCGCCCTGTTCCTGCGGTGCATTACCCTTAGTGTTAGGGCTGGCGCTTTCGCCCTTGTCTTTGGGCCGATTATCGTTCTCAGTCATTTTTCGCTCCTTTCGCTTGAAATGCACGAACGAGAAGCCCGTTCCTCTGAACTAGCGTTCAATCGTCAGCTGCGGGTCAA
Organism: Bradyrhizobium sp. F1.13.3; assembly: GCF_040548265.1. Lineage (NCBI taxonomy): Bacteria > Pseudomonadati > Pseudomonadota > Alphaproteobacteria > Hyphomicrobiales > Nitrobacteraceae > Bradyrhizobium > Bradyrhizobium sp. F1.13.3. The sequence goes on from NZ_JBEPRI010000008.1 coordinate 208,155, forward strand.
AGTGAACCCTTGAGGGCGCGAGATCGCGGCTTCTGGTCCACCGACAAGCTGATTGACTAAGAGCGGCACCGGTCTTCCCCTGGGGCCAGCAGTAAACCTCAAGTGAGTTGTAACGAAAGAGGTCGCCACTGCAGGCGGGCCTACTGCTTCCAGCGCTGCAGGGCCTTGGCGGACCGGTACCATGCCCAATTCTCGGGGCCGGTCAGCCGGCGCAAGATATCCTGTTCTGCAATTCATGAGGGTGCAGGCGCGGCCGAAGGCGCATGCTGATGCAACCAGTGGCGCAACGCCTCAGCGCCCACGGCGCCAGCCCGTTGAGCGACGACCTTGCCTCGATGGAATAGCATCAGGGTCGGAATGCTTTGAATGTTGTAACGAGCCGACAGCTCCGCTTCCGCCTCGGTGTCAACCTTGAGGAAGCGAAGCTCGGGTTCGAACTCGCCTGCGGCGCGCTCAAAAACCGGCGCCATCGCTTTGCAAGGTCCGCACCACGCCGCCCAAAAATCGACCACAACCGGAATATCGTTGCGCTGGATATGAGTGGCAAAGCTACGGGCGGAAACCGGCGTCGGATGTCCAGTAAAGAGGTGCTGTCGACAGTGCCCGCATTTCGCCTGACGCGCATCCCTCCGGGCCGGAATGCGGTTGGTGCTGGTGCAATGCGGGCAAACGATGTGGCGGACCTCGTCGCTCATGGCTCAATGTCTCCTCTATCAATGAGATGCCAGAGGTTGCTTGCGATCCGGTGGCGGAAAGGCTTCATCGAGTTCAGCCAGATCCTGAGGTTTGAGCCGAATGTCGAGCGCATCACGGTTCTCGCGCACATGCTCCGGCTTGCCCGACTGCGGTATCACACATACGCCCTCCTGGCGCAGCACCCAGGCCAGCGCCACTTGTGCAGGTGTCGCGCCGAGGCGCGCCGCAATCCTCTTGAGGGTAATGTGATGCAATACGCGACCCTGCTCGATCGGTGAATAGGCCATGACCGGCAGGCCGCTGCGCTGGCACAAAGGCATGAGATCGTACTCGATGCCGCGGCGCGCGAGATTGTAGAGAACCTGATCGGTCGCGACGTTTGCCCCATTGGGCACATCGACGAGCTCCCGGATATCCCCGACGTCGAAATTGCTGACGCCCCAGTTCCGGATCTTGCCCGCGCCCACGAGGGATTCGAAGGCATCGACGGTCTCTTCCAGCGGGACAGACCCCCGCCAATGCAGCAGATAGAGGTCAATCTCATCCACCCCGAGCCGAGCGAGACTACGCTCACAGGCCTCCACTGTGCCGTGCCGCGTGGCGTTCTGAGGTAGCACCTTGCTCACCAAAAAGATTTCGTCACGCCGTCCCTTGATCGCCTCGCCGACGACACGTTCGGCACCACCGTCGGCATACATTTCGGCCGTGTCGATCAGGGTCATGCCGAGATCGATGCCGAGACGCAGTGCATTGACCTCCTTCGATTGATGCAGCGGATTCTCTGCCATGTGCCAAGTCCCCTGGCCGAGCCTCGGAATCTGCTCACCTGAGGGAAGTACGATTGTCCGGGTGGTCTCCATCACAGTCATAAGGGGCGCTCCATTGGCTTTCACGTTTTCATGGATGGCCGGGCGACAAACTACAGCAGCAGTTCGAAGAGCCGCGAGGCTAGTTCCCACTCCTTGGTCTGCGGGTTTTTCAAATCGGGCTCGACGATCTTCAATGCGCGGGCGAGCGCGACCCCAAGTCCCCCGGCAAGGTCCGGCAGCATGGCTTCGGTCTCGTCGTTATAGCTGAACTGCAGCGGTGGCCGATGAGCTAGACGGTCGAGAATCGGCGCTAATTCTATCGTTTCATCCGTTTTCCTGAATTGCTCGATGCACTCCTGGAGACCCGCAGTAATCGGGATATTCCATGGCTCGATCACGACCTCGCCGCCAGCTTTGGCGTCAGCCTCGGCGCGCAGTAGCAGCCGATGAATTCTGTGGTCGATGAACTCCTCGCAGCGCTTGAGGTCAGCCTTGTCCAAGTCGAGACCAGCCGCCTCGCGAAACAGCCGCTGGAACTGGCGCACGCCCTCTGGGCGCGGCGGCGGCATCTTGTCGGGGGGAAGTTGCGCGATCATCGGGCACCTCTACCATTTTCGCCGCCAGTCGCATTGACAGGCGTCATATGCGGAGGATCTCATTCACCAACCGCTTGCAGCTCTTATCATTCCGCGGCGGCCTGCACCGGCTGTTCGCTTCGGCTGTTTCGCGCCGTCTCGAGAAACCCGTGAATCTGTTGCACGACGGTTGCTCCCTCTCCGATCGCCGCGCCTACGCGCTTGACGGATCCGAAACGGACATCACCCACCGCAAACACGCCAGCCACGTTGGTTTCGAGCGATGGCACGCTCGAGCCGTCAGCCGATAGAAGATCGTCAGGAGGGATATTCGTGCCGGTTCGCACAAACCCCTTGCTATCGCGGCTGACGTTACAACCGCTCAGCCACTCTGTTGCGGGCGCTGCACCGATAAACATGAAGACGTTGCGGATCGTTTTCTCAACTTCCGCGCCGGTCCTGTCGCGCCAGCGGACTCGTTCGAGTTGGCCCTGCTCGCCACCTGACAGCCCGACGATTTCCGTGCAGGTGAGCAGCTCGATATTCTCTGTCGCGGCGATCCGGTCGATCAAATATTGCGACATGCTCGCAGCCAGGCTGGGTCCCCTCACGAGCATCCATACCTTCTTGGCATAGCGGCTGAGAAACACCGCCGCCTGCCCTGCAGAGTTGCCTCCGCCGACCAGCGCCACCTCCTCGTTTCGGCATAGACGAGCCTCGATCGGGGAGGCCCAGTACCACACTCCCCGTCCCTCGAAATGCTCCAAGTTGCGTATATTCGGCCTGCGATAGCGCGCGCCACTCGCGATCACAACGCTCAGCGCGGTGACGCTCCGACCGTCGGAGAGTTCGATCGCGAATGGATAGTGCTCACAACGAAGGTTCGTGACCGTCTCGGGGATGATCATCTCCACGCCGAACTTCTGTGCCTGCACATAGGCACGCCCAGCCAGTGCCTGGCCTGAAATTCCCGTCGGGAATCCCAGATAGTTTTCGATACAGCTGCTGGCACCGGCCTGCCCACCGAACGCCCGTGCGTCGAAGACGCCGACCGACAAACCTTCAGATGCCGCATACACGGCGGCTGCAAGTCCTCCTGGGCCAGCACCGGCAATTACTAGGTCGTATCGGCGCCCCTCGAGATCCGGAGGGACCATTCCCAGGGCACGCCCCAAGTCAGCTTCACTCGGATTTTTCAGGATTTCCCCAGTCGGACAAACGACCAGCGGCAGTTCTTCCGACCTGCAAGGATAGTGCTTCAAGAATGCCTGTGCATCCGGGTCCTTTGTGGGATCGAGCACCTGGTGCGGATAGGCGTTGCGCGCCAAGAATTCCAGGAGACGCACCATGCCGGGATGGCCGTCATGCCCGACGAGACAAGGGCCGCCGGTGCCGGCTTCTATGAGGAACACCCGTCGCAAAATCAGGGCGCGCATGATGCGCTCGCCGAGTTGAACATCGGCGATCAGCAAAGCGCGAAGTCTCGCCGGCAGAACAAGCAGCGCTTCAACGGGCTCGGTTGCACGCGCATCGACCAAGGCGGGTCCACCGGAGAGTTGGGCGACTTCGGCGATGATTTCGCCTGCACCCAATTCCAAAATCTTCTCGGTCCGTTCAGGTCGGTTGCGAGCTTCGATGCATACCCGACCGGCAATCATCACGAACATGCCCGCCGGCCTCTCACCCGTCCGGAATAGATATTGATTGACACCATAGTGTTTGATCTCGCCGAAGCGGCGCATGCGGTCGATCTCGTTCGGCGCGAACTTGGGAAACATGTGCTCGTGGCGGGACTCAAGCATATCGTTGCCGCTCGTCTGGAGACCGGCGGCAGCCGTGTTGGATAGGTCGTCCATCCTATGCGCCTTTCATGACCATGGCCCCTGCACGGCGGAAGCGCTCCAGGGATAGCCGCGCGGCGCGTGCTGTGCGGTCACCCATTGGTCCGTCGTGAAAGCCTCGATCGCCCAAGATCCATTGAATCGGCCAATGCCGGAATTCTTCTCTCCGCCAAACGGACAGGTCGGCAAGTCGATGACGGGGTGATCATTGACATGGGCCATACCGACCTGCATTCGCTGGGCAAAGTGCACGCCCCGGTGCATGTCGCGCGTGAATACGGCGCCGCTTAGTCCAAAACTCGTTTCATTGGCCACGGCCAAGGCTTCTTCGGCGCTGCCGACCCGGAGGATCGGCGCCACTGGGCCGAATATTTCTTCTGCTGCAAGTTCCATCTGGTTAGTGACGTTCACGAGGACATGGGGTGGCAACACGAGTCCCTCCGGCTCGCCTCCAAGCAATTGTTTGCAGCCGTCGTCGCTCGCGCGGCGAACGCGTGCCATCAGCTTATCAAGTTGTGAGCTGTTGATGATCGGACCAATCATCGTATCGCCATCGTGGGGATCGCCTGTTTTCAATCGCGCCACCCGCTCCGTAAAGCGATCAACGAACGTGCGATAGACCGGCTCCTCGACAATGATGCGGTTTATAGCGATGCAGATCTGGCCCTGGTGCAGAAACTTGCCGAACACTGCGGCCTCAACGGCCTGATCTAAATCGGCGTCCGCGAGCACAACGAAGGGAGCATTGCCGCCGAGCTCCAGATCAACGCGCTTGATGATCGGCGCCTTCGCCGCGAGTTCCGCGATCCCGCGGCCGACCGGCGTCGAGCCGGTGAACGAAATAACTCGTGGAACGGGATGACTGACGAAAGCGTCGCCGATTTCGCTGCCAGAGCCGACAACGACGCTCAGAAGCCCCGCCGGCAGGCCGGCCTCCTCGAAGATTTTCGCCAACAGCAATCCGCCTGTTGCCGGCGTATCACTCGCGGGTTTCACCACAACGGCATTTCCTACTGCGAGCGCCGGTGCGATTGTGCGATTGCTTAGATGGAGCGGCCAGTTCCAAGGACTGATCGCCCCGACAACTCCGACCGGCTTGCGCCGCACCTGATTTTCCTTGCCCGGAATGTCGGACGGAATGTAGCGGCTTTCGACGGCATGGGGCACCGAAGTCGCCCACAGCATGACGGTGTGTGTCACTTCCCACTCTAGGTTCGCCTTCAGTCGCGTGCTGCCGGATTCCTTGATCAGCCAATCGACGATTTCGCCACGGCGTGCTTCCATCACGTCAGCCGCGCGGCGAAATACTTGCGCCCGCGCCGCCGGTGCTGAGACGGCCCACTCCACCTGAGCCTTGGCAGCCGCTGCAAACGCCGCATCGAGATCGCGACGGTCAGCCTGCTTGATTTCGAGGAGGACATCGCCGGTAAACGGATTCCTATCGACTAGCCTGTGCTCTGCTTGCCCGTGACGCCAATTCCCGGCGATCGGCAGCAGATCAAACTTGTCATAAGGTTGCGGATCTCTCGTTTGAACTTTGGTGCCATCCCGTACTATGGCTTCGGCTCGGTCGGAACTACGGTTGGCACTGCGCGCGACCATGTCCATCTCCTTTGGCAGGTTGGCTTTCGCAGCTGACGATGACGTCTCGAGCGACCCTTCACCTTGACAGCCGTCAACGCAAACGCGGGAAAGCATCTCATCGACTGCATTGAAGGGTTCCCCCACGCCTTAGAGCCTCTGATCGTGCAGGGCATCAATAAAACCTTGGGATCGGACCTAGTTGCGGTGTGGGCCGATCCGACAAGTCAAACATCAGTTCATCGACATAACACCAGCCCCAGCCTTCGGGCGGATCATAGGCTTCGATGATCGGGTGACCGGTTGCATGAAAATGCTTCGTCGCGTGTCGATTCGGCGACTGATCACAGCAACCGACATGACCGCAAGTTCGGCAGACGCGCAGGTGCAGCCATGGATCGCCCAGTTGCAGGCATTCCTCACAACCGAGAGAACTGGGAACTACGTCGTGAATACCTGCCAAGTGCCTGCAACGCTGTGCCATGTTATCCTGCTAAATCCGCCAATTGCGTTCTGCCCGATCTCAATTCCTGCTCCGTTGCCGAGCGTTGTCCTGGTCCTGCAGTTGTGTCTGATATTCCCAGGTGCAGCGCATTGCACCGGCGTCCAGGCAGGCCATTCAGTGCAATCTCCGTTTCGGAGATGGCGCGTTGAACTGCGCTATTTCCGCCGTCTGCGGCGCCTTGCCGTTGAATGTCAGGACATTGCCTTCTGCCGAGATCGCGACCTTGTCGCCGTCCTTCACCTCGCCTGCGAGGATCATCTCGGCCAGGGGGTCCTGCAGATACTTTTGAATCACCCGCTTCAGCGGCCGCGCGCCGTAAGCGGGATCCCAGCCCTTGGCGGCGAGCCAATCCCTCGCGTCCGCATCGAGCGTGAGCGTGATCTTGCGATCGTCCAGCAGCCTTTGAAGCCTGGCGAACTGGATCTCGACGATCCGTCCCATCTCACTGCGCTGCAGGCGGTGGAACAGGATGATCTCATCGACGCGGTTCAAGAACTCTGGCCTGAAGTGCGCCCGCACCATTCCCATCACCTGCTCGCGCACCGCCGAGGTGTCCTCGCCCTCCGGTTGGTTCACCAAGAACTCCGAACCGAGGTTCGAGGTCATGATGATCAGCGTATTGCGGAAGTCGACGGTTCGGCCCTGGCCGTCGGTGAGGCGGCCGTCGTCGAGCACCTGCAACAGCACGTTGAAGACGTCGGGATGCGCCTTCTCGATCTCGTCGAACAGCACCACCTGGTAGGGCCGGCGCCGCACCGCTTCGGTGAGCGCTCCGCCCTCGTCATAGCCGACATAGCCCGGAGGTGCGCCGATCAGCCGCGAGACCGAATGCTTCTCCATGTATTCGGACATATCGAGGCGGACCATCGCGGTCTCATCGTTGAAGAGGTACTCGGCGAGCGCCTTGGTCAGCTCGGTCTTTCCGACGCCGGTCGGCCCCAGGAACATGAACGAGCCCATCGGCCGGTTAGGGTCCTGCAGCCCTGCGCGCGAGCGGCGCACGGCGGTCGCGACCGCATGCACCGCTTCGGCCTGACCGACCACGCGCTGTCCAAGCTGCTCCTCCATCTTCAGAAGCTTCTCCTTCTCGCCCTCCAGCATCTTATCCACGGGCACGCCAGTCCAGCGCGAGACCACCTGCGCAACATGGTTGGCGGTGACCGCCTCCTCCACCATCTCGCCGGAGTTCTCCTTGGCCTCGATCTCAGCAAGCTGCTTCTCGAGTTGCGGGATCCGGCCATAGGCCAGCTCGCCGGCCTTCTGGAATTCGCCGCGCCGCTGGGCGTTGGCGAGCTCGACCCGCAGGCCGTCGAGCTCGGCCTTCAGTTTCTGGGCGTTCACGAGCTTGCTCTTCTCGGCGCTCCAGCGCGCCGTCAGCGCCGCCGACTTCTCCTCGAGATCGGCGAGCTCCCTCTCCAGCGACTGCAGCCGAGTCTTGGAGCCCGGATCGCTTTCCCTCTTCAGGGCTTCCTGCTCGATCTTCAGGCGGACAATTTCTCGATCCAGGGAATCCAGCTCCTCCGGCTTGGAATCGACCTGCATCTTCAGCCGCGCCGCGGCCTCGTCCATAAGGTCGATGGCCTTGTCCGGCAGGAAACGGTTGGTGATGTAGCGGTTGGACAGGGTCGTGGCGGCCACCAGCGCGGAATCGGTGATCCGCACGCCATGGTGCTGCTCGTACTTGTCCTTCAGCCCGCGCAAGATCGAGATCGTATCCTCGACCGAGGGCTCACTGACGAAGATCGGCTGGAACCGCCGCGCCAGCGCGGCATCCTTCTCGACGTGCTTCTGGTACTCATCGAGCGTAGTGGCGCCTATGCAGTGCAGCTCGCCGCGCGCGAGCGCGGGCTTGAGCAGGTTGGAGGCGTCCATTGCGCCGTCGGCCTTGCCGGCGCCGATCAGCGTGTGCATCTCGTCGATGAACAGGATGAAGGTGCCCCCGCTTGCGGTCACCTCCTGAAGCACGGCCTTCAGCCGCTCCTCGAACTCGCCGCGGTATTTTGCACCCGCAATAAGCGCGCCGAGGTCGAGCGCGAGCAGCTTCTTGTCGTGCAGGCTCTCCGGCACGTCACCATTGACGATACGCAGCGCGAGCCCTTCGGCGATGGCGGTCTTGCCGACACCGGGCTCGCCGATCAGGACGGGATTGTTCTTGGTCCGGCGCGACAGCACCTGGATCGTGCGGCGGATCTCCTCGTCGCGGCCGATGACCGGGTCGAGCTTGCCATCGCGCGCCGCCTGGGTCAGGTCGCGGGCATATTTCTTCAGCGCGTCATACGCGTTCTCGGCGGTCGCGGAATCCGCGGTGCGGCCCTTTCGCAGGGATTCGATCGCAGCATTTAGCTTCTGCGCGCTAACGCCGCCCATGGCTAGTAATTGGCCGGCCTCGCTGTTCTTGTCCATAGCGAGGCCAAGCAGGAGACGCTCAACCGTGACAAAGCTGTCGCCTGCCTTCTCGGCTGCGTTCTCAGCGGCGTCGAAGGCTCGCGCGAGTTCGGGGGCAAGATAAACCTGCCCGGCACCGCCGCCGGAGACCTTTGGCAGGTGGTTCAGAGCGTCCTCGGTCGCCTTCAGGACTGCACGGGAATTGCCGCCGGCGCGGTCGATCAGGCCGCCAGCAAGGCCCTCGCCGTCGTCCAGCAGGACCTTCAGCAGCTGCAGCGTGGAAAACTGCTGATGACCTTCGCGCATCGCTAGCGACTGCGCGGATTGAATGAAACCGCGCGAGCGCTCGGTGTACCGTTCAATATTCATCATCGTCTTCCCTCGGCAATGCCGCTCCGCCCCGGAGTGCGATCAACGAAACGGCCCGCCGTTAGTGGATTGTCCGCAAGGCACGGACGCGGCATGCTCTTTGCGTTTCTGAAAGCTCGCACTGACATTCGTCAACTCGCCAAGCGGTTTTCGTCGTCGATGCTGAAACCTACTGCATATCGCTGCGCTTGAGCGGTGCCCTGTCTGTCCGCGCCAGCCAACTGCTCGGACGGCGCGTCTCACCTGCAGCCGAACTTCTCGGCTGACAGCGGCGCAAGAAGCGTCAGTGGCCCTTGCCGATCGCATCTTGGAACAATGCCCTTCCACCACGATTGCCGCTCGATGAGGTGGCTCGTTGGCATCGTGGCGGCGTTCCTGATCTGCCTCCTTACTTATGCCGGGTCAGCCTTCGTTTCTGTCTTGGAGCTGGTTTCAGCGTTGCGAAGCGGAGACGCCGCTCAGGTGGTGGCCCGAACGAATCTTCCGCGCATCCGCCATTCGGTGGTCGATCAGGTTGTGTCCGCCTATCTCGACCGAATTGGCCAAAAGCGGCCGGTGCGGCCGTTCGAACGAATGGCAGTTAACGCAGTCGCGTGCGACAATCGCCGACGATCTCGCGGTCAAGCTCATGACACCGGAAAATTTGTCCGTCCTGTTGAGGAGCGGCACCGTCCGCAACGCGGCAGAAAACATTACATTTGGGACGATGTCTTCGTTTGCCGAACTCGACGTTTCGAACATCTTTGTTCTCGCGGGACGCATAACGCCAGTGAAGCCGGTCGAGTTTGCGGTGAGGCTCGGAGCAAATCAGGACGCCGGGAGTGTTAGCCTGCATTATGAAGGGGCGAGCTGGAAGCTATCCGGCATCACGTTGCCGCCAAAGGTCTTGTTCAGCATAGTGGACCGGCTACCGACGCGCTGAGCCGACGCTTATCGCGGCGCTCCTTGCTCGCCCTCGGCGCAGGATTAGGCGCATCGACCGTGCTGGGCAGTAACGCTTTTGCGCGAGCACCCAAGCTTGGGTCGCAGCCAGGTTATTTCTATCGCTTCGGTCTCGGAGACGCCGAAGTGACGGTCGTTTCTGACGGTCCGCTGCCACTCGGTCCTCCGAAAGGGACCTTCATCGGCGTGCCTGATGAAGAAGTGAAGAAGATGCTGAGCGACAATTTCCTCTCACCGGAAAATGTGGTGCTGGAGCAGAATTCGCCAATCGTGAATATGGGTGACAGGCTAGTTCTATTCGACACTGGCATGGGAACGTCCAAGGCCTTCGGACCGACCACCGGCCGTCAGCAGAAGAGTATGGCAGAGGCTGGCATTAAACCAGCCGACATCGACGCCGTGGTCTTATCACACGCGCACATCGATCATATCGGCGGCATTGTGGACGGGGACGGTAAGCCATTATTCCCCAACGCACAGTACTACATAGCTCAGAGCGATTTCGATTTCTGGACCGATGAAGGCAAGCTTGGCAGTCCATTGAAGGACTTTGTCGTTCATGCACGCAAGAACTTACTGCCGGTACGAGATCGCCTTGTGTTCTTCAAGGACGGTCAGGAATTCCTTCCCGACGTGCAGGCCATGGCAGCTCCTGGCCACACCGTAGGTCACACAATCTTCATGGACTCGTCGGCAGGGAAATCGTTCGCCTTCCTCGGTGATCTTACTCACCATCCGATACTGCTGCTTGAAAAACCACGGATGCAGTTCTCGTACGACACCAATCCGCAGCAGGCAGCTGAAAGCCGGGTCAAATTGCTGGATATGATTGCTGCAAATAAGATTCCTGTGATGTCCTATCATTTTGCTTGGCCAGGTTACGGCCATATCGCCAAGACATCGGAGGGCTTCCACTATTACCCGGAAGCGATGAGCTTGAATCTCTGAACTCCGAGCGCAGACAAAAGAGACGACCTCCAAAGCAAACTCTAGCCCCGGACTTGACGGGGCATTTTTGCGCCTTGTCTCTGACGAGAACGGTGTCGGACTGCGATGTGGCCTTCGAGTCAGACTCGGACGTGTTAGTCAAAATCACGACGCACGATAATGGTCCTCGCAGACATGCTGGAGCTCAACCTGCGCAGGCTTGTGCTCCGCACATCCCGACTTAGGAGAACACCGGCTTGGGCGTCAATCTTGTAGGATTTTCCACCTGCAGCTGGCGGCTTTCTGGGGCGCGCTTCGGCCGTGAGGGGCGGTGGCCTCGGAAGGATAGGTGCTTGCAGCTCCGCTAGGCACGATTCAGGTTAACGACCGGACCATCGCCGAGGACGACGAGCCGAACTCATTGCAAACGACTATGACAGAGCGAAACCTTCGTAGCCGCGGGTGACGACCTTCTGACAGATCTCGCGATAACGGACCAAGCCGCCCGCATATGGCATGAACACCTGCGGCTTGCCTGGAATATTCGCCCCGAGGTACCAGGAATGCTTTGCCTGCGGTAGTAGTGTTCGGGCAGCCGCCTCGTTGACTTCGCTTACCCATTTCTCGACGGCGTCGGCCCGTGCCTCGATCCGCTCCAGCCCGTTAGTCCGCATATGAGCGATGCAATCAGTGATCCAGTCGACATGTTGCTCTATGGCTACGGGCATGTTGCACAGAACCGATGGACTGCCGGGCCCCGTGATGGTGAAGAGGTTTGGAAAACCAGCGACCTGCAAACCTAGATAATTGCGTGGTCCTGCCTCCCAGACATCCTTGAGTGCGATCCCGCCCCGCCCGCGGATATCCATCTTGAGCAGCGGTCCCGTCAACGCATCGAACCCTGTCGCAAAAACTATGACGTCTAGAGGGTACTCGGCCTGATCCGTGCGAATTCCAATCTCGGAGATCTGCCGGATTGGCGCAGCTTTGACGTCCACGAGCGTGACATTCGGCCGATTGTAGGTCTCAAAATAGTCGGTATCGATCGGCGGGCGCTTGGCCGCATACGGATGATCAATGTCAGCGAGGACCGCCGCGGTCTGCGGATCCTTCACAATCGAACGGATCTTCCTTTTTATGAAGTCGGCAGCGGTGTCGTTTGCTTCCTTAGAAACAAGCATGTCCTCAAAGGATGCGCGGAACTGCAGCCCGCCACGCTCCCAGGCCTCGTCGTAAATTCTCTCGCGCTCCTCTGGCGGCGTGTCGACCGCTTTGCGTTCCGAAACCTTGAAGCCCATGCCATTGTAGGTTTGATGCGTGGTCGCGCGTATTTCGCTGGCGCTGTTTTTGACATATTGCTTGAAGTCCGCCGTCAATGGGACGTTGCGTGCTGGTACTGAATAGTTCGCGGTACGCTGGAATACGGTCAGATGCTTGGCTTGATCGGCGATCACCGGCGCCGCCTGGATGGCGGTCGATCCGGTGCCGATCATCCCCACTCGCTTGCCCGCAAACTCGACGCCTTCGTGCGGCCACTGCCCTGTATGGTACCACTCACCCTTGAAGGTCTTCAGTCCCAAAATGTCGGGCACGTTGGCAGTGGAGAGGCAGCCGACCGCGGTAATGAGAAACTTCGCGATGAAGGTCTCGCCCGTTTCTGCACGGATGTGCCAGCGATTCGTCGCTTCGTCGTAATGCGCCGACGCAACCCGGGTACCAAATTGAATGTCGCGTTTCAGGTCGAGCTTGTCGGCAACGAAATTCAGATAACGCAGAATTTCTGCTTGGCCCGGATAGCGTTCGGACCACTCCCATTGCCGCATCAAATCCAGGGAAAACGTATACCAATAGACATGGCTTTCAGAGTCGCACCGAGCTCCAGGGTAGCGATTCCAGAACCACGTACCCCCAACACCCTGGGCCGCTTCTACGGCCTTGACTTTCAAGCCAAGGTTATCCCGAAGCCGAAACAGCTGGTAGAGGCCCGCAAAGCCCGCACCAACAACCAGCGCGTCTAGCTCAACCGGTTCATTCGACATTGCCGCACTCGCTCATTACGCCGCCCCACAAACATAAGGCTCGGTATACCGCCAGCGCCGTAAGGGTGAAAGTGCGCTGCGTCAAAGTGAATTGGACTAATATAACCGCCCCGGTCAGTGCGCTCAAGCTCGCCTTCTCTGCTCAATGCAGCTCACTGCCGGGCGTCGCCTTCAAATCTGCAATGCACTCGATCAAAGACCGGACCGGTCCAGAAGCAATCAACGTCGATTTGCGGGGACCCCATTTCTCGGACCCGCCGTTTCGACGTACCATGAGAGGAATTGCAGCGGCCGCTAGAGTCAATTCCGGTCGATGTCTAATTGGAGCGACCAGGACTTTGGCCGCAGACATGCGTCATCTTGTGGGCGCGGCAACCCGGCGTGTGCTCGCAAGTAGACGCGGCGTATTCCAGGATGATTAGCGGGAGAGACTGTAAGGGTGCCGCTCAATCTCGTAACCGGCCTGCAGCCGCATTTGACACCAAAATGAAGCGGACAAAGCTCTTGGTGGGAAACATCGCTGCGTTTGTCCGAAGAGAGATAGAAAGGCTCCCGGGCAGGCTCCCGAGCCAACTCGCGGGACCGCTAGGTACCTATCCCGCGCAGCTCAAAGCTCGAGATCAGGGGACTCCAATTAACCGTCGGCGGCCGAAATAGCTGAACTTTCGGCACACGTAGCAATCGATCGAGGTCGCTCATAAATTGGTGAACCGTCCGCCTGTCTTGTCGTCGTAAGGTACCAATTCGGCACCGACCAGCTTTCGGACAGCTTTGTCTGCTGCACCCTGCCGCGTCAGCAAGCTCATTGGCTGACCGCAAAGTGACCGAAAAGGTGCGAGGCCTTCTCCAATGCGAGCCGCGATGTTCTCAGCAGAACTCAATCGGAGTATCCGCAAACAGCGGATTCGAAATGCTGCGTCATGTTGAAGTCTTCTTCGCGGCAGTGCTTTCTTGACCTTATCTGAACAAGCGTCATGGACGTCGCCCTAACGCGGCGCATAGCCAATGGAGGGAATTGCCCTTCCCCTGCGCGCGCGGGGTTAGGATGGCATGCGACCCGCGATGCTGACAAGCGGAGGGCAGGCGCCCGAGCGCGAAAAATGATGTGAACGCACGGTCGGACGATGACGTTTACGGGAAGCTAAAAGCGTAAGAATGACAGTGAGATAGTCGTGGCCGGCAAGGGATTGTGCAACGGCGAAGCTGGCCGTAGCCGGCCTTCGCGGGCGCACCCACACGGTGACGAAAAAATGACACTCAGAGATCAGAGAAAAGTGTGAATCGCTGTGCGCGGCCGACCTGGTGGGTTCTGAAGCCAGGGCCGGGACTGTTTGCTTTCGTCCGGCGGGATGGCGTGGGCGTTCCTTCGCTGACGTGATGGCTGTAGGAATGCTGATCGATCGCTGCAGCTCATTCAGCAGCTTGAAGACCAGACCAGGTATCGCACTGCGATGGTGGCTGGCGAGCATGTCACTTGCTTGACACGTTCTGGAGCGCCAGTCTCTAATCTGCTTCAAGGCCCTGCGGTTGGACAGGCAATGACTTTCTGCCTCCAGCAAGAACAGGGTCGACGGCCCCACCCAGCGACTGTCCGGTCAAGGGTGCGGAATCCAAGATAATTTCCTGGGAGGGAACAATGGACAGACGCCAGACGCTCAAGCTGATCGGCGGCACGGCCGCGTTGGCCGGTGCCGGTATTCCGGGCTTTGCCTTGGCGCAAGCCCAAAAGGAAATGGTCACGGTCGTGAAGATCGCGGGAATTCCGTGGTTCAACGCACTTGAAAAGGGAATCCAGAAGGGTGCGAAGGATTTCAGCATTAATGCGACTATGGTTGGCCCGGCGAACGTCGATCCGGCACAGCAAGTAAAGCTCCTTGAGGATCTGATTGCCAAGAAGGTCAACGTGATCGGCTTGGTGCCGCTTGATGTAAAAGTCTGCGAGCCCGTGCTGAAGCGCGCCCAGGCCGCCGGAATCAAGGTCATCACGCATGAGGGTCCGGAACAGGAAGGCCGTGACTGGAATGTGGAATTGATCGACTCCGTTCGCTTCGGCGAGGTGCAGATGGAACGTCTCGCCAAGGACATGGGCGGCGAAGGTGATTATGTGGTCTATGTCGGGACTCTTACGACGCCACTTCACAACAAATGGGCCGATGCCGCGATTGCCTACCAGCAGAAGAATTTTCCAAAAATGAAGCTGGTCGCCGACCGCTTCCCTGGCGCCGACGAGATCGACACCAGCCAGCGCACGACGCTTGACGTGATCAAGGCCTATCCCAACCTGCGTGGTATTCTCGGCTTTGGTTCGAACGGACCAATCGGAGCCGGAAATGCTGTGCGCCAGCAACGTCTCGGCAAGAAGATCGCCGTTGTCGGCACCGTGCTGCCAAGCCAGGCGAAGTCGCTTATCGCGGATGATACGATCCGCGAAGGTTTTCTGTGGAATCCTACCGATGCGGGTTACGCGATGGTCGCGGTGGCCAAACTCGTGCTCGATGGCAAGCCGATCACGGATGGCGTCGATGTACCCGGCCTTGGCAAGGCAGCCGTCGACGTGGCAGGAAAGCAGATCAAGGTGGACAAGATCATGCGCATCAATAAGGAAACCATCGACGGTCTGATCGCCGGAGGGCTCTAGCCCGGCACCGGTTTAGTCGCGTCATCGCGCTGCATTCCCGGCCCTTCCGGTCGGGAATGCGGTACAACTCGAGTGATCGCACGACTCCATTGCAGGCGAACCTTTGGCGACTTTCCTGGAGATGTCCGGCATATCGAAGCGCTTCGGCGGCGTGCACGCGCTCCGCGGCGTCGATCTCACTCTGGAAGTCGGCGAGGTGCACTGCCTGGTGGGTGAAAACGGCTCCGGCAAGTCGACCCTGATCAAGATCATTTCGGGCGTAGAGACAGCGGAGCCCGGCGGCCGGATCGTAATTTCCGGCAAGGAATTTCCCAAACTAAACCCGGTCTACTCCACGCATTGCGGCATTCAGGTCATCTACCAGGATCTTTCGCTATTCCCCAACCTCACCGTCGTCGAGAATATCGCGATGGCGCACCATCTTGGCGGTCTCCATTCGGTGAACTGGGCCTCAATGCGCGCCACCGCTAAGGCCACAATGGCAAAGATCGGCGTTGAGTTCGGCCCGGACGCGAAAGTGTCTGAGCTCAGCATTGCCGGACGCCAGTTGGTCGCGATCTGCCGCGCCTTGGCTGCGGATGCCAAACTCCTGATTATGGATGAGCCGACGGCATCGTTGACTCGCCACGAGGTGAACGCCCTGATCGCGCTCGTAAGCGAGCTGAAGCGTGCTGGCATCTGCGTCGTTTTCGTCAGTCACCGTCTCGACGAGGTGCTTGAAATCGCCGAACGCGTAACGGTACTGCGGGATGGCGCCAAAGTCGGTACCTTTGCTGCAGACGTAATCGACGGGCGGAAACTCAGCCACCTGATGACGGGTAAGTCCTTCGAGTATCAGGTACAGGCGCCTGAGCTTGCCACTGGCCCGGTCGTGCTGGAAGTAAAGGGCCTGGGCCGGCAGGGTGAATATGAGGATGTAAGCTTGCAGTTGCGCGCAGGGGAAGTGGTGGGTCTCACCGGCCTGCTCGGCTCAGGGCGAACCGAATTGGCGCTATCCCTGTTCGGCATGAAGCCGCCCGATCGCGGCACCATCGCACTTGACGGACGGCCGATCGCGCTGCGTACAAATGCAGAGGCGATCGATCGAGGGATCGCCTACGTATCCGAGGATAGGCTTACGCTTGGTCTCATCCTGAATCAGTCCGTCACGGCGAACGTCACGCTTACGGTGCTGGATCGTCTGGCGGGCGCGTTCGGCTTGATTGCCGCACGCGCGCGGCAGACCCATGTCGCTCGGTGGGTTGCTGAACTCGGGATCAAGGTCGCCAATCCGGCCAACCCGGTGAAGACGCTCTCCGGGGGCAATCAGCAGCGGGTCGTGCTCGCCAAATGGATGGCGACCAATCCGCGGGTGCTCATCCTCGATAGCCCCACGGTGGGCGTCGACATCAGCGCCAAGGACGGCATTTATGAAATCATCTGTCGGCTGGCCCGCGACGGCGTTGCGGTGCTGATGATATCAGACGAAATTCCCGAGGTCCTTTATCATAGTCATCGCGTGCTGGTGATGCGGGAAGGTCGTTTGACAACCGACGTGCCTGCCGCAGCCACTTCCGAAGATGCGCTTCGGCAGGCCGTCAATGCGTGAATCGCACATCGCATCATTCGGCAGGTTTCGTCGCAGCCATGAGTTCTGGCTGCTGATAGTCATTCTCGGACTCTGCGCCAGCTTGGGCTTCGCGAACGCCCAATTCCTGACCATGCAGAATCTGTTTGATCTGCTGACCTCCTATGCATTCGTCGGCATCCTGGCGCTCGGGCTGCTGGTCGTGCTGATCGCCGGCGGAATCGACATCTCATTCACCGCGACCGCGTCAGTGGCGCAATATGTCACACTTTCGCTTGCCAATGCTTACGGGGCGAACTGGATCGGCGTCTTCGCCATCGCGATTGGAATTGGCGGTGCGCTCGGTGCCCTCAACGCGTTTTTCATCCAGAAACTTCGAATACCATCGATCATCGTTTCGATCGCGACGCTGAACATCTTCTATGGACTTCTGATCTTCTTCACCGGCGGCAAATACATCTATTCGTTGCCCGACTGGTTTGCGACCGGAATATTCTGGTTCGAGTTCGAATGGGGCAAGGATAGCTCGTACGGTGTCAACTTGCAGATCCTCGCGCTCGCGCTCGCATTTCTCGTCACCTGGCTCCTGCTTAACCGAACCAATATCGGCCGGCAAATCTATGCCATGGGAGGCAATACCGACGCCGCACAGCGGCTCGGCTTCCACGTTTTCGGCCTCAATATACTGGTCTATTGCTACATGGGTGTCATGGCCGGAATCGCGTCCCTGATTCAGGCACAACTCGCGCAGTCCGTTGCCCCGACGGTGCTGGTGGGCAAGGAACTGGATGTGGTCGCTGCCGTCGTGCTCGGCGGCGCCAGCCTGATGGGCGGCGTCGGCAGCGTCTTCGGCACGTTTCTGGGCTTGACACTGCTCGCGGTACTCCAAAATGGAATCATTTTGCTGGGCGTTTCGTCTTACTGGTCGCCGTTCTTCGTCGGCTTGGTTATTCTCATTTCGGTCTCTGCGACCGCCTGGTCGCAGCGCGAGCGGCGAAGCCAGAGCGCATCCCGATGAGCAATGTACCCGCCCTCTCACTTCGCCGGCGCATCGTCGGCCTCGCCGGCAGCGGCACGGTCGCCACCCTCATCCTGCTGTTGTTCGCGCTCTGGGTCGTGTTCGCGATCGCGATCGGCGACCGGTTCTTCTCGGTCAACACGCTGCAATCCATGGCTTTCCAGATGCCCGAACTTGGCATCCTCTCGCTCGCGATGATGCTGGCGTTGCTATCTGGTGGCCTCAACCTTTCCATCATCGCGACCGCCAATCTGTCCGGACTGACCATCGCGTTCCTGCTGACGCGCTACATCCCGGGGAGTCAGGGCCTTGCCTGGGTCGGCATTCAGGTGTTTGCGATCGCTGCAGGATTTGCAGTGGCTGCATTGGTCGGCCTCCTCAATGGTTTTGTCATCGCCTATCTTGGCGTTTCGCCGATCCTGGCCACGCTCGGCACGATGACGCTCTGCAAGGGCCTCGCGATCGGCCTGTCGCGCGGTAACGTCATCTCCGGATTCCCGGAGCCGATTGTGTTTATCGGCAACGGAACGGTTTTCGGGGTACCCTTTGCTCTGATCGTACTTGCGTTCTGCGCCTTGCCCGTCGCGCTCATGCTGAACGCGACACCGTTCGGAGCCAAGGTTTACATGATCGGCTCGAACGAGAAGGCGACCCGCTACTCCGGCATCAATACCCGCGCTGTCCTCCTCAAACTCTATGTGTTTTCCAGCCTGCTCGCGGGCGTGGCAGCGGTGGTCATGTTGGCGCGTTTCAACTCGGCCAACGCGGCATACGGCGAGAGCTATCTGCTCGTCACCATTCTTGCGGCCGTCCTCGGCGGCATCGATCCGTTTGGTGGTTTTGGCAAGGTTGCCGGACTATTGCTTGCACTGGTCATCCTTCAGGTTATCTCCTCGGGATTCAACTTGTTGAACCTCAGCCAATTCCTCACGCTGGCGATCTGGGGTGGAATCTTGATTGCCGTTGCGGCGGTTCCTCATTTCGCCGGCAAAGCGCCGCGGTAGCCAGTGATGATGAGTTCGATCGTCTCGACCACTATCGCGGTTCTCGACATTGGCAAGACCAGTCTCAAGCTGTTGGTGGCGAGTGACGACGGTTGGCCCCTCGAAACACATACGATTCCGAACGTGCCGATGACTCAGGGCCCCTACCTCGCCTGTGATCTTGCCGGGGTAGAGGAATGGTTTCTCGCTACCCTTGCCATCGTGTCTCAACGCTATACCATTGGCGCCGTGATCGTGGCTGCGCATGGATGCGGCGCGGTTCTCGTCGATGGCGATGCGCCAGTGCTGCCGATGATGGACTACGATGCCGTCTGTCCGCCCGAAATCGATGAAGCCTATGCCCGGATCGCGCCCGGTTACGATGAGGTGTTTTGCGGAATCGGAGGCGCGATGCGGCTCGGAAAGCAGCTGCTTTGGCAGGAAAGCGCGTATCCCCTCGAATTCGCCCGCGCGAACACCTATTTGACCACTGCGCAGTTTTTCGCCTTGCGGCTTGGCGGACGTGCGGCCGGTGAAATCTCGCAGCTCGCGGCTCAGAGCCATATCTGGGACCTCGTCCTCCATCAGCCTTCCTCTCTTATGCGCAAGCGCGGTTGGAGCCATCTGCTGCCCGTAAGCGTCGCTGCCGGCGCGGTGCTAGGGATGGTTTCGGAGTCCGTAGCGAGGCGCACCGGCCTGGCGCAATCGACCGAAATCCTCTGCGGCGTGCATGATTCCAATGCCAACTTGTTTCGCTACAAGGCCGCCGGCATGGCCGATGCCTCGATCCTATCGACCGGCACCTGGATGATCGGATTTCAGCGCGGCCTCTCCTTGGACAAACTCGATCGCGCGCGCGCGATGGTGCTCAATATCGATGTCGATGGCGAGAATGCACCTTCGACATTGATCGCAACTGGTCGCGAATACGACCTGATCCGCGGGGAACATCGTGCTTCTGATGCAGCCGTCCTTGCCGCATTGTCGGCCCTGCTGTCGAAGGCAACCCTGGCGCTCCCCTCCTTCATCAGCGATGATGGATTGTTTCCGGGCGCAGCTGGCCGCGGACGGGTCACCGGACCGCCCCCCGAAACGCCCGCCGAATGGCAGGCGTTGGCGGTGCTCTACGCAGCATTCAGCGCAAGCCGCTGTCTCGATGCGCTTGAGAGCTCAAAATGCATCGTCATCGATGGTGGCTTTGCGGCAAACCTGCCGTTCGCCCGCTGCCTTGCAACCTTGCGACATTCACAGAGCGTCTGGGTGAGTCAATCCCCGCACGGAACGGCGCTTGGCGCCGCGCTGCTGTGGCGGCGATTCTCGCGTACTCTGCCGGTTTCGAGCGTGGTACTTGAAGCCGTCACATCACTCAGCAGCGATGGGGTCGACCCGCGCGGCCTTTCCGCCGCCTACCAGTCCTGGATCGCTTTCTCGGAGCCCGCTTTATGACAGACCGTAATCATACCGATCTCCGCCAAGGCATTGTCGACACCTGCAGGGAGATGAATCGAAACGGTCTCAATCAAGGCACATCCGGCAACCTTTCGCACCGGATTCCAAGCGGAATGCTGATCACGCCTACCAGCCTGCCCTATGATCGGATGCAGCCAGAAGATATTGTTGCGATGGATTTTGCCGCGAATTACCAGGGCAACCATCGGCCTTCATCCGAATGGCGCTTTCACCGCGATATTCTGCGAGCACGCGAGGACGTCAACGTCGTGCTCCATACGCATTCGACCTTCAGCACAACTCTCGCCGTTCACGAGCGCGGCATCCCCTGCTTCCACTATATGGTCGCAGTTGCAGGTGGCAACGATGTCCGTTGTGCGCCATATGCTTGTTTCGGCACGCAGGCACTATCAGACTACGCTCTCAAGGCACTCGAAGATCGCAACGCCTGCCTGCTTGGCCATCACGGCTTGCTCGTGGCCGCCCAGACGTTCGAAAAGGCTCTTTGGCTCGCCGTGGAAGTGGAGACGCTGGCGAAGATGTATGTCCATGCCTTGGCCATCGGCGAGCCGCCGCGCCTCAGCGACGCTGACATGGCGCAGGTACATGAGCAGATGAAACGCATGGGATACGGCCAGGCGCCTGACCTTGACGACGTCGGCGATGTTCCGCGCGCATTACCGGGGTCGAAACGGGCAGCACATTGATGGTGGCTGCGACCAAGTTCTTTGCTTGGAAACTCAACCATGTACGAGGGACGGGCTAGGCTATGGTCGGGGACCGGCGTTCGGCTGATAATGGCTGCCGGTCGACTGGCGGAAGCGAAGATCACGTCAGACTGATAAGCTTTGCGACCAAACCTTATCAGTCCGCATCCGACCGTCTGAGCATTTCTTATCCATCCTCTTTCAAGACCTCACATGCTTTCTCGATAGGCGTGCTCAGTAGGCGCGCGCGAAGTCGCCCTCCTGCTTGATATCAGTGAACACAGGATAGCGCGGTTTCCAGGCCGTGCCCTTGGCCGTGGTCAGCTGGCTGAGCCGTTCGAGCACGTGGAGACCGTCGTTGCGCAGACTTGCAGACACCGCGGCGCGATCCGGAAAATTCTTTAGAACGGCGTCGAGCCAGATCGTGCGGCCCGCCAGGAAGCCGCTCGCCCCTGCAGCATAAGAGTAGTCGAGCACGCGTTCGAATTTCGCCGGCGCAGCGCCGCCCGACAGCAGCACCCAAGGAATGTTGCGCTCGCGGCAGATATCGCCGATTGCATCGAACTCCATCTGCGCGGCTCTGGCTGCCCCGCTGCCGTCACTGGCCGGCAGGCCGTTGGCCGCGACCGGGCTCTCCAGCTTGAGGAGATCGACGCCATATTCGGGCTTGGCAAACTCGCGCACGCTGTCGATGACCAGACCGGGAAGTTTGCCCGGCGATTCCACGTAATCAGCGGTGTGATCAACGCTGCCCAGGAACGGATAAACCAGCAGCTCGAGAACATAGGGAATGTCGTGGCGGGCGCAGTCCTCGCCGATCTCGCGCACGAACTTCTTCTGGTGTTCGTTCACCGCGGCATCGGCGTCTGGCCGGTACCAGGCCAGCACCTTGACCGCGTCACCGCCCATGGCGCGGATCTTCTCCACACTCCAGTTGGTGATGGCCCGCGACTTGCGACCGCCCGCGGTCTCCTCGACGCGGTGCTCTTCCAGAGTCATGATCAGGCCGCAGCGCGGCGGCAGCAGATCGATCGCGGCGGGCACGGCAAAGTTCGGGTCGAACAGCATCGAGCTGCAGTGCGGCGCGAGATTCTCGACCAGAAGACGCTTGGCCGCCGTGACGTCGGAATACTCGACCTGGTCCCGCGTGATGCCTTTTGCTTTCGCGATGGCATCGAACAAGGGCGGCCGCTGGTCCAGCGCGACCATTCGAAAATGGCCGTCCGCGTCAGCAAGCCGCGCCAGGCCGCGGTTCTTTCCAATCGTTCTCATGGCTTCGTCCTCATGAATGCAAGACACTCGTTGATGTCGGGGATTCCGTTGCGGCCGCCAGCGTGGCGGCATTTCATGGCGGCCGTCGCTGCCGAAAAAGCCACGGCGGCGCGCACGTCCAGGCCGGCGCCGATCGCCAACGCGTAGGCCCCGTGAAAAACATCGCCCGCGCCTGTGGTGTCGACGACCTCGACGGCGTAGGCGACCTGCCGCTGCAGCTGGCCGTTCTGGTACCAGCTCACGCCGCCCTCACCACGCGTGACGGCGATGACGCGGCAGCCGAAGCGAGCGAGGGCTGCGAGAGATTTATCATCGGCGGAGCCGGCAAAGGCGGCAAGCGCCGGCTCGGAGAAGATGGCGTGATCGGTTAAGGGCAGCAGCCGCTCGAACACTTCGGCATCGGCCATGTCGCCGTCGAGCACCGTCGGAACGTCGCGCGAGCGCGCCTCGCGGAACAGCGTTGCGGCGCCCTCGACCCAGCGCGGGTCGGCCAGCACGGAGGATGCGCGGCCGATTGCTTCGAGCGGAAGCCAATCCGCGGATTCAGGAAAAAGGCCGCGGAAGTTCACGATCTGCCGCTCGCCGCTGCTGTCGACGATAATTCCGGAGACAGAGGAGCGGCCATCGGGAAACAACCGGAAATTCTCGACGTCGACGCCTTCGGCGGCGAAAGCGGACTTCATCTCGTGGCCGGCGGCATCATTCCCTGCCCGCCCCCAGAACGCGACGGACGCGCCGAGCTTCGCCACCGCCACGCTCGCATTGGCGGCCATGCCGCCGCCCAGCGTGCCGTACGCGGCAGCTTTGATCTTCTCGCTTCCACCCGCGAACGGCCGATCGACGCGCCAAACCTGGTCAAGCGCAGAGAGCCCAAGGCAGATCACGTGCACGGGCCTGGCCTTGGACCCGACGTCCGCTAGCGCCAAGAGATCGCCGATGTTGGCTGACGTACTCACCGGAGGACCTGTCCGTTGGTGGCATCGAACAGATGCGTCTTGCCAGGCTGCGGGCGCAGCGCGAGGCGATCGCCGACTTTCGGTCGCAGCGACGGGTCGATCCGCGCGATCGCGGAGATACCGGCGAGATCAAAATGGATTAGCGTATCGGAGCCGAGCGGCTCGACCAGCTTGACCTCGATGGCAATGCCATCGGCAGCATTGGTGGCGACAGTGAAATGTTCGGGACGAATGCCGAGTAAGGCATTGCCGGCCCGTCGCAGACTACTCGCGGTCTCGCCGTCCACCGGCACCGCCGTACCACCTTGCGAGAGGATTGCGCAGTCGTCGTGCCACTCGACCGCGAAGAAATTCATGGCGGGCGAGCCGATGAAGCCGGCGACGAACTGGTTGGCGGGTCGCTCGTAGACCGTCTCCGGCGTGTCGTATTGCTGGATCGTGCCGCTCTGGAGCACCACGATGCGGTCGGCCATGGTCATGGCCTCGATCTGGTCATGGGTGACAAAGACCATGGTGGTCTTCAACTGCTGCGAGAGTGCCTTGATCTCGGCCCGCACCTGCCCGCGCAGCTTGGCGTCGAGGTTGGACAGCGGCTCGTCGAACAGGAACGCCTTGGGATTGCGCACGATGGCGCGGCCCATGGCGACGCGCTGGCGCTGGCCACCGGACAGCTCCTTCGGCTTGCGGTCGAGATAAGGCTCGATGTGCAAAAGCGCGGCGGCGCGCTTCACCCGCGCGTCGATTTCCGCTTTCGGCGTTCCCCGCAGCTCCAGCGCAAACGACATGTTGTCGTAGACTCGCATGTGTGGATAGAGCGCGTAATCCTGGAACACCATCGCGATATCGCGCTGGGCCGCCTGCACGCCATTCACGCGCTTGTCGCCAATGTAAAGGTCTCCACCCGAAATAGGCTCGAGGCCCGCGATGATACGCAGCAAGGTCGACTTGCCGCAGCCGGATGGGCCGACGAACACCACGAATTCATGGTCCGCGATCTCTAGATTGAGATCGGGGATCACGGTGAAATTACCGTAGCGCTTGGTGAGATTGCGGATCGAGATCGAGGCCATGATCGCTTAGTCCAGCGCCAGCACAGGCTTGATCAGCTCGCCGTTGGCGAACCGCGCGAAGTTTTCAGGGAGATCCGAAAGACCGAACTCGCCGTCAACGAGGACGCGGTATTCGTCCTTGTACTTGCGCAGCAGCTCGACATTCTGCTCGAAATCCGAGACAGGGAAGTAGAAGGTCCGGATCATGTAAAAATCCTTGCGGCGGAATACCTTGCCCTCCTCGATGGTCCATGGCGCGGCGTTCTCGCCGACCAGCACCAGCGCGCCGCGCGGCAACACGAGCTCGATGCCGAGATTGCGCGCCGCATGGGCGCCTGAGCATTCCATGATGAGCGCGAAGCGCTTCGAGGTGTCGCCGACCGGGTGCGCCTTCGCGCCGAAGGACTGTGCGATCTTCAGCCGCGCCGCATTGGGATCGGCGACATGAATGTCGTTGTAGCCAAGCGCGCGAAGCGCCAGCACGACGCCGAGACCGACAGGCCCCGCCCCCATCACGAGGGCCGGACCGGCCTCGTTCGCCGGCACCACGCGGCTGACGAACCGTACGGCGTGGCCGGATGTGCCGATGGTGTCGAGCAACAGCGGCGCGAGGCTGTCCTCGATATCATTGGGTACCGGCAGCAAACAATTTTCCGGCACGGGCACGTATTCGGCATAGCCGCCCGGCCTGTTCCAGCCGATCAGGCTGGAGACCTCGAGGCACATCTGGGTATCGCCGCGCTTGCAGGCGGCACAGTGATCGCAGTGCAAGGGAATGTAGACGGCGCAGCGGCGGCCATGCAGACTGTGGCCTGGCTGCTCGACGACGCCGAAGATCTCGTGGCCGGCGGTGAACTCGGCGCCCTTGTGCCAGAGCTTGAAGTCTGAGCCGCACAGCGCCGTTCGCGAGACACGGACCAGCACCTCGCCGGCGCCGATTTCGGGCATCGCCACACGCTCGATGGTGATTCGGTCGCCGCCGTGGAAGACCGCGGCCTGCATGATCGAATTCGAGTGGGGAGACATATTCATCAAATACCTAGCCTTTCACCGCGCCGAGCGTCAGTCCGGACACCAGCCAGCGCTGAACCAGGGCCGCCAGCACCAGCGGCGGCAAGGCGATCAGCGTCGCCGCGGCCATGAGGGCGCCCCATTGCGTCGAGCCTTCGCCGATGAAGTTGAAGGCCGCCGCGATCAGCGTCTTGGTGTCGCCGTTGGAGAGCACCAGCGCAAACAGGAAGTAGTTCCACGAGAAGACGAAGGCGAGGATCGCCGAGACCGCGACGCCCGACGCCACCAGCGGCATCGCGATGCGCCAGAGAATGCGCGTGACGCTGCATCCATCGACTTGCGCAGCCTCGAACACACTGCGCGGGATGGCATCGAACGACGGCAGCAAGACCCAGATCACGATCGGCAGCGTGATGACGGCGTGGCTGAGGATCAACGCGGTGTAGGAGCCGATCATGCCGATTTGCCGGAACATGACGTACCACGGCAGCAGGAACAGCGTGCCGGGCGCCATGCGCGCCGCCAGCGTCAGGATTGCCGGCCACGTAATCCGGGTCCAGGAGACGGCGAAGGCGGCGGGAATCCCGAACAGCAGCCCGAGCGAGGTCGAGCCGACGGTAACGATGAGGCTGTTGAGCGCATAACTCAGGAACGGCGTGGTCTTGGTCAGCTCGGCGTAATTCTCCAGCGTCGGTGTGAAGACCAGCGTCGGCGGATAGGCGGTGACCTCGAAGGACGGCTTGAACGAGGACAGCACCATCCAGACCGTGGGCGCCATGATGATGATGCCGGCGAGCACGAGCTGCACCGTGTTGAGCCAGCGGATCCAGTGGTCGGTGTTGGCGGCATCGTTCATGACATCACCACACCACTGCGCCGCGCAGGCGGTTGAAGGCGAGCACGGCGCCGAACACGATCGCCGTCAGTGTCAGCATCAGGGCGCTGGCATAGCCGATGTTGAAGAACTCGAAACCGACCCGGAACCCATAAATGTTGAGTGTGTTCGAGGCGTTGCCCGGGCCGCCCTGGGTGGTGATGTAGATGATGTCAAAGAAGCGCAGGAGATCAACGCTGCGCAGGATCGCGGCAGTGACAATGGTCGGCAGCAGCAGCGGCAGCGTGATGCGCTGAAACGTCTTGAATGGGGATGCGCCATCGATCTGGGCAGCCTCGTAGACACTCGGCGGCAGGGATTGCAACCCGCCCAGCACGATCAGAGCGACATAAGGCGTCCACTGCCAGCTGTCGATCAGCGCCACCGTCGGAATGACCAGGGACGGCGAGGCCAGCCAGTCCGACGAGGGCAGGCCGAACGACTGCAAGACATAGTTGGCGGCACCCAGCGAGGGATCGAGGATTACCAGCCACATCATGCCGGCGACCACCGGCGGCATCATGAACGGCGAAATGAACAACGAGCGCACGATGCCCGGTAGCCGCTTGGCGTGGAACAGCACCAACGCCAGCCAGACGCCGAAGACGAGTTGCAGCACTAGCGACAGCACGAAGAGGGCTATGGTGATCCACAGCCCCTGCCAGAATTCGTAATCGGAGATCAGCTTGGAATAATTGGCAAGCCCTGCGAAGGACTGCTTGCCGGTCGAGGAAAACGTCTGGAAGCCTAGCCAGATCGTATAGACGACCGGAAACGCGATCATCGCAACCGTGAAGATCACGGCCGGCGCTGAAAGCGCCGCCATTTCCAGCTTCTGCCGGTCCTGCGTGAGTGTCGCAGCCGAGTCAGACATCCGTCCGCGTCCTCAGGTGGGGAGAAATGCCGGCATGCAGCGAGCCTGCCGGCATGAAGTCCTTACTTCTGGGCGATCAGCGCATCGAGCGCCTTGTCGGCATCCGCGCAGGCCTGGTCGATCGGCTTTTGCTTGAGGATCAGGTCCTGCACCGCCTGGCCGATGAACTCGCGCGATTCCGGATTGGCGACGATGGGATAGCCGACCTCGGAGGAACCCTTGGTGGCGAGCACGTCGAGAGCGGCCTGCCATTCCTTGCGCACCGGCTCCTCATCGATCCATTTACGATACTCGGGATCCTTGGCGACCGATGGACGCGGCGGGGCAATGCCCTGGAGCGCCATCTTCTTCTGCACCTCGGGGCTGGTCGCCCACTGCACGAAATACCAGGCCGCATCCGGCTGCTTGCTGTGCGAGGATACCGCCATGCCCCAGCCGATCGTGGTCGGCACCTGGCCGGCCTCACCCGCCGGGAACGGCAGAAGACCGGTGTCCTTCAACCGCGCGCCACCGTCCATGACGGTGCGAAGCTCGTTGGACGATTCAAACGCCATTGCGGCGCGGCCGCTGCGATAGAGTGCCGAAATCTGCTGGAAGCTGTAATTGACGACGCCAGGCGGACCGAAGTCGCGCAGCAGCCGGCTATAGGTTTCGAGCGCTTCCTTGCCCTTGGCGGAGCACAGGTTCGACTTTCCGTCGGCGATATAGGTGCCGCCGACATTGTGCAGCATGTTGCTGAAGGTGTAGGCGACCGCGGGCTTGAGGCCGCGCGAGACGAACGGCGTCACCGCGCTGTCGCAGGTCTTGATCTTTTCGGCGGCGGCTTCGACGTCCTTGATGGTCTTCGGCGCCTCGAGACCGCACTTCTTAAAGATGTCGGTGCGGTAATAGAAGATCGGCCCTTCGAGATTCATCGGCATGCTGGTGAGCTTGCCGTTGAAGGTCGCGGCCTTCAGCAGGGCCTGGCTGAGCCCGGCCGGATCGTAGTCCTTGGCCACCTCGTTCTTGGCCATCGTGGTGAGGTCGGCATACCAGCCGGCGGCGGCGAACTGCTCGCCCTCGCGCGAGGGCAGCGTCATGAACACGTCAACCTCGTCGCTGTTCGCATTCATGACGGTCACCAGACGCTGGCGCATCTGCTGTTCCTGATAACCGTCGACCTTGAGGGTCATGCCGGTCAGCTTCTCGAAATCGACCTTGTAGGTCAGGAGCGCCTGCGCGACCGGATTGTTGTTGGCGAGAAAGGTGACGGTCTTGCCCTTAAACTTGATCCAGTCGAAATCGGCGGCGTGCGAGGGCGCGCCAACAGCGGCGATCGCGAGAACGGGCAACGCGAGATGCGTCGCGAGCATCCTGGCCTTCATTGGACTCTCCTCCCGGCTGGCCGCCTTAAGCTGGCGGACCATTTTGAACACGTTCGTGCACATCTGAAAACGGTTACAAAATAGACCTCACGCTCGCCGTGTCAAGCGATGGACAAACTGCGTGATCTGCGGCAAATACATGCGATTACCCCCACCGCCCGGGTTTGCGGTGCAACATGTACCGTTACATTTATGGGACTGACCGACGCCAAGTCTGTGAAACATGGCATCCGCGCCGTAGCCGCCCGCGCCGGCGTCTCAACCGCATCGGTCTCTCGTGCCCTCAACAATCCGGATGCGGTGAGCCCATCTCTGCGCGTGCGCATCGAACAGGCGATTGACGCGCTCGGCTACATCCCGCATGCGCCCGCGCGCATCCTGTCCTCACGTCGCTCGCGCACTCTTGGCGCGATCGTGCCGACCATCGACAACACGATGTTCGCGCGCGGCATCGCTTCGCTGCAGCACTATCTGTCGTCGGTCGGATACATGCTGTTCCTCACGACGAGCGGCTACGATCTTGACGTCGAATTGCAGCAGGCGCGCAATCTGATTAGCCGCGGCGTCGACGGCCTGGTGCTGCGCGGCGACTGCCATCACGAGGGCTTGCGCAAGCTGCTCGCGGACAACGCAGTGCCGTTCATCAATGTGGGCATATACCAGCCCGACCGGCCCTACCCTTGCGTCGGCACCGACAACGAAGCGGGCGCCCATCGCGCCGCCGCCCATGTCATCGAACTCGGCCATCGCCGCATCGGGATCGTCTCGGCTCTCCAGCGCAACAACGACCGTGCCAGCGCTCGCGTTGCCGGCTTTCGCCGCGCGCTGACCGAGAGCGGCCTCGAACTGCGGTCGCAATGGCATGTCGAGGTGCCCTATACGCTGGACGACGCCCGCGAAGCGGCGCGCTATCTCCTGGGTCTCAAGGATCGTCCCACAGCCGTAGTGTGCGGCAACGATGTCATCGCCTACGGCGTGCTGCTCGAGGCGGAACGCAGCGGCTTTTCGGTACCACGCGATCTGTCGGTCGTTGGGTTCGACGATCTCGACTGGAGCCGCCATCTGCGACCGAGCCTGACCACGATTTACGTTCCGACCGGAGAAACCTGGCAACGCGCCGGCGAATATCTGGTGCGCAGCCTCGCCGGCGAGCAGACCATCATGCACCGCGAGATCGACTTTTCACTGGTGGTCCGCGAGTCGACGGCGCCGCCTCCAAAATCCCTGAAGTGAGACAGTCCCGATGAGTTTGAATTTCTCTCTAGCCTCCGGCTTTCATGCCATCGTGATCGGGGGCGCCGGCGACATTGGCGCAGCAATCAGCAACCAGTTTTGCGATCTCGGCGCGACGGTGACCGCAACCGGCGCCAACGATGCCGATCTCGCCCGCACACTCCTCAAGCCGCGCGCGGGCCTCACGCTCGGGACGCTCGACGTCACCGATGATGCGGCCGTCAAATTCTTCGCCAACAAGTACAAGCGGGTCGACGCGCTCGTCAATTGCGCCGGGATTCTCGCCCGCGACAAAGAATTCGAGATCGAGACTTTCGTGAAGGTTCTCGATGTCAATCTCACCGGCACCTTCCGGACCTGCATGGCTTTTCGCGCGCTGCTTGCGGAGGCAAAGGGATCGATCGTCAACATCGCCTCGATGAACGCGGTTTTGGCGCTACCGCGTATCCCCGCCTATTGCGCCAGTAAGGGTGGCGTCGTGATGTTGACCAAGGCACTCGCCTTGAAGTGGGCCGAAGAGGGCATTCGCGTCAACGCAGTTGCGCCGGGCTATATCGAGACCGCGATCAACGCCGCCGGCCGGACTGATCTCGCGCATTACCAGCGCATCGCCGACCGCACCGCGTTCAAGCGGTGGGGACAGCCGGAAGATATTGCCGGCGCCGTCGCGTTCCTCTGCATGCCGGCGTCGCAATATGCGACCGGTACCGTCGTTGCTGTGGATGGCGGGTTTCTCGCAGGTTGACGTCGCGCGAGCACCGGCGGCTGGACATCAACGGATACGTCAAGCGGCTCATCGTCGGCTTCAAACCATCTCTGGAAGCGAGCGCCGCAGTTCCGAGGCGCGCAAGATGACGTCCTATGGCAACGACGAGTGGCAACCTTGCCGCGGTTGACTTGTTATAACATTTCGGCAAATGTCCTTACTAACCGGAGCGCAAAATCCGGATTTTCGGGAGGACCGTATGACGTCATTCAAGCCGACGCGACGAACGCTCATCAAAACCGGAACCGCGGCAGCGGCTCTGGCGACGTTTGGACCTACTCTTCTCCGACAGGCCGCCGCGCAGGATGCCGACCTCGCGCCGTACAAGTCCGCCAAGATCGATTGGCAGCAGGTATCAGGCGAAACAATCACTGTCGCGGTTATCCCGGCGAGCTACTTCGAAAACCTGATCACGCTGGCGCCTCAGTTCAAGGCGCTGACCGGCATTGATGTCCGTTTTGAAAAGATCCCCCCGGCGCAGATCCGGCAGAAGAGCGTCATCGACCTGACCTCGAAGACCGGTACCTACGCGACCCACGCCGCCGACCCCATGTATTACGCGCTCTACGCCGCGAACAAATGGGTCGAGCCGCTCGACACCTATCTGAACGACAAGTCGCTGACCGACCAGGCCTGGTTCAAGCTTGATGACATCATTCCAGCCTGGCGCAGCGCCAACGGCATCGACGGCAAGCTCTACGGGATGCCCTATGACGGCGAAGTCACCATTCAGGTCTATCGCAAGGATCTCTATGACGCGAAGGGCCTGAAGCCGGCCGACACGTTAGAGGCCTACATGTCCAACGCCGCGGCGCTGAACACGCCGAACGACCGCATCTGGGGCGCAGCGCTGCGCGGCGTCGCCGGTGCCGGCCAGAACATGTACATCTATCCGTCGATTTTTCGAGAGTTCGGCGGCGACTGGATGAAGGGCGGCAAGCTCACCGTCAATGGCCCCGAGGCCGAGGCGGCGCTCGCCTGGTATATCGACATCATGAAGAAGTACGCGCCGACGGCGGCCGCGAACTGGAACTGGCCCGATATTGCCGATGCGTTCTCGCAAGGAACGGTCGCAAGCTACATCGACGCGCATTCCTCGGCCTCCGTTATCAACAATCCCGAGAAGTCCAGGGTCATCGGCAAGGTCGCCTATGCACGCTGGCCGAAAGGCCCGTCGGGCAAGCGCACCACCTCGATCTGGAACTGGGGCTTCCCGATCAATTCCGCGCTGCCGGAAAAGAAGCGAAAGGCGACCTGGCTTTTTATCCAGTGGGCCGCCAGCGCCGAAACCCAGGCCCGCACCGCACATCGTTTTGCAGGTCCGACCAAGCGTTCTGGCGTCAACCGCACCTCAGTCTGGAAGGATCCCGACTACATCAAGCTGATGAACGGCTTTGGTGAGAACTTCGTCGAGGCTACGATGGGCGCCCTGCAGGAGGACACCGACGTCGACTGGCGGCCGCGCGTGCCACAATGGCCGGCGATCGGCGACACCATGGCAACTGCGATCCAGTCGGCCCTCTCGGGCCAGGCCACGATCAAGGCCGCACTCGACGATGCGCAGCGCCGCATCGAACCGATGATGCGCGGCTGATCCATGGCGACCACAGTGGTGACATCGGCCGGGATCGCGAGCGAGGCGCCTCGCAGCGATTTCGGCCGCATCCTGGCGCAGCGCGAGCGCCGGTTCGCAGCAGCCTTGCTTGCGCCGGCATTTCTCGCCCTGCTTGCCACGACGACGTTTCCGCTGCTCTTCTTGGTCTATACCAGCGCGTTCCGGATGGATCTGGCGATGCCGTTCACCAACGGCTTCGTCGGATTCGAGAACTATCAGGTGCTGCTCTCCGACGAGCGCTTCTGGACGTCGCTGCTGGTAAGCCTCGTCTACACCGGCTCGACCGTCGCGCTCCAGGTCATCATCGGGCTGGCGCTCGCCTTGCTGGTCATGGACATGAAGCGCGGCCAGGGCTGGTTTCGTGTCATCGCGATCCTGCCTGTCGTGCTGTCGCCGGCCGTCGTCGGCATGATCTGGCGCACCTTCATGCTGGCGCCGGAATTCGGCATCGTCGACTTTCTCGCCATCCACGCCGGTCTCGGCAGCAAGAACTGGCTCGGCGATCCCACGCTTGCGATGGTCTCGGTGATCGCAATCCATACCTGGCAATGGACGCCGTTCGCGTTCATGGTGCTGCTGGCCTCGCTGGCCTCACTGCCCGAGGACATCTATGAGGCCGCGCGGCTCGATCGTGCCTCGGCCTGGCAGCGCTTCCGCCGCATCACCCTGCCCTTGCTGCGGCCCGCGATCGTGATGGTCGTCATCATGCGGACGATGGTGGCGCTGACGGCGTTCGCGGCGATCTTCACCGTCACGGCCGGCGGGCCCGGGACCGCGACCGAGATCCTCAACCTCTACGCCTACAGGAAATCCTTCACTGAGTTGTCAATCGGGTACGGTGCGGCGCTGGCGGTGGCGCTGCTGATCGTGACCATCATCATCTCCGGCATCCTGTTTGCTCTGCGGAGGGCAAAGTGACGGCAAAGCGCCTCCGCGCCATCGCCCTGCTCGCGTTTTCCATGGTCTTCCTGCTGGCCTGGGCGTTCCCGATCATCTGGAGCGTGCTGAACTCGCTCAAGACCGATTCCGACGTATTGGCCTATCCGCCCAAGCTGGTTTTCTCGCCGACGCTGGAGGCCTATCGCGACGTGCTGTTCGGCTCCGGATCGATCCTCCCGAACCTCCTTTCGAGTGCCATCATCTCGGTCGGCACTACTATCGTGACCATGTTGATGGCGGTGCCTGCAGCCTATGCGCTGGCGCGGCTGCGCTTTCGCGGCAAGAAGTTCGCGGGCTTCTATGTCCTGGCGACACAGATGCTGCCGCCAGTCGGCATCATCATCCCCTATTTCTTGGTGCTGCGGAACATCGGCTGGATCGATACCTATCAGGGCATCATCCTGATCTACCTGTCGTTCTCCCTGCCTTTCGCGATCTGGCTGCTGGTATCCTATTTCGAGGACATTCCCTTCGAGATGGAGGAAGCCGCCTATCTCGACGGCGCCAGCAGGCTCAAGACGCTGTGGCGCATCATCATCCCGCAGGTCCGCGGCGGCATCGCCGTCACCGTCGTGTTCGTATTCCTCAATGCCTGGAACGAATTTCTGTTCGCGGTCGTGCTCAGCGGTAACACGGTGCGTCCGGTCACGGTCGCCATGTTCAACTTCGTCTCCGTCGAGCAGACGCTGTGGGCCAAGCTCGCAGCTGTCTCGGTCCTGGCCATGCTTCCTGTAGTCGTGCTCGGAGTAGTCGCGCAGAAGCACATCGTGAAGGGTCTGACGGTCGGTGCAGTCAAAGGCGGAGGGCGCCGATGAGCGGCCAGGGTCAGGTCAGTTTTCGCAACATCGTCAAGATGCACGGCGAGTTCGCCGCGCTCAAGGGCGTCAATTTCGAAATCAAGCCGGGCGAGTTTTTTGCCCTGCTCGGCCCGTCCGGCTCCGGCAAGAGCACGACGCTGCGCATCCTTGCCGGTCTCGATGCGCCGACCGCCGGCCGAGTGCTGATCGACGACAAGGACGTCACCTCGACTGACGCGCGCGATCGTGACATCGCCATGGTGTTTCAAAGCTACGCGCTCTATCCGCACATGACCGTCGCCGAGAACATCGCCTTCCCACTCGAGATGGCCAGGCTTCCGAAGGCCGAGATTGCTTCCGCCGTGCACGAAGCAGCAAGAAAAGTGAAGATCGACCACCTTCTGGACCGGAAGCCGGGCCAGCTCTCGGGCGGTCAGCAGCAGCGCTGCGCACTCGCCCGCGCGATCGTGCGCAAGGCGCGCTTGTTCCTGCTCGACGAACCCCTCTCCAACCTCGACGCCAAGCTTCGGCTGGAGACCCGGGCCGAATTAAAGAAGTTGCAGCGCTCCCTGGGCGTCACCGCGGTCTACGTCACCCATGACCAGGAAGAGGCCATGACGCTGGCCGACCGCATGGCGGTGTTCATGTCAGGCGAGATCCAGCAGATCGGCACGCCTGCAGAAGTGTTCGCGCGCCCGAACTCGATTGATATCGCCGGCTTCATCGGCAATCCCCCGATGAACCTCGTCCCCGCCCGCTATGTCGACGGCGACGTGATCATTGCCGGGCATCGTCTCAAGACGACCACCACAACCGCGGGCGAGCGTGATGTGGTGGTCGGGTTTCGTCCCGGCGCCCTGCGCATGACGGAGGGCGGACTCGGCGCGCGCGTCGACCTGATCGAGGACCTCGGAGATACCGCCGTGCTCGACCTCGACTGCGCCGGCATCATGATCCGCATGCGCGTCAGCGACGGCAACATCCCCGGCGAAGGCGAGACCATCTCGATCACCACCCGTCCCCAGGACATTCACTTGTTCGATCCCACGACCCGCATGCGGCTCTGACACCATGGCTGTTCAAACCCACAAGAAGAAGTCCGCTCCGCTCGGCAGCGATGTCGCGGAAGGCTCGACGCCCCTGCACGTCCAGATTCGCGAGTCCATTCGCAGTCAGGTTCGGGACGGCAAGCTGATCGACGCCACCGGCCGCCTGATGACCGAGGCCGAGCTCGGCCGTCATTTCAGCGTCAGCCGCATCACCATCCGCAATGCCATCGCGCCGCTGGTGAACGAAGGCATGTTCGACCGCTCACGCGGCCGCGGCACTTTTCTGCGCTCGAACCAGCCCGAAAACTGGGTCGGCCACCTCATGGGTTTTTCGGAAACCATCCGCGACGCTGGCTATCAGGCCGGTGCAAAGATCCTGCAGCAGGGTATGACCAACCGCCATGATCCCGCCGTTCGCGAGCAGCTGCGTGAGCGCGCCGTCTGGCAACTTAGGCGTCTGCGGTTCGCGGATGACACACCGATCGCGATCGAGCACGCCTTCTATCCGCCGGACATCGGTCTCGAGCTCGAGAAACGGGATCTGATATCGATCATTATGTATCGCGTTTTCGAGGACGAACTCGGCTTCGCCATCAAGGACGCGCAGCAGACCATCAGCGCCGATCTCGCTGATGCCAGCAGCGCAAAACTGCTCGGCGTGAAGGTCGGATCGCCCCTGCTCGCGATCGAGCGCGTCACCTTCAGCAAGGACGGACGGGCGCTGGAGCTTCTCCGCGCCGTTTATCTGCCGAAATATTTCCGCCTGAGCATCAGCCTGACGCGCCGCCACTAAGATCGCCACACGCCAAAAACGAGGACACAAACATGCCGAATGGCGCCAAAACTTCCGAGAGCCCCAACATCCTGCTCATCCTCAACGACGACATGGGCTTTTCGGACATTGGCTGTTACGGCGGCGAGATCCAGACGCCGAACCTCGATCGTCTTGCGGCGAACGGGCTGCGTTACTCTCAGTTCTACAACACCGCGCGCTGCAGCCCGTCTCGCGCCTCGCTGCTGACCGGCCTGCATCCGCACCAGACCGGGATCGGCATCCTCACCTACAGCAACGGTCCGGAAGGCTATGCCGGCAATCTGAACAAGAGTTGCGTGACGATCGCCGAAGCGCTCAAGAGCAGGAATTATACGAGCTATCTCAGCGGCAAGTGGCATATCGCCAGCAGCCTCACCGAGCCGACCGACGCCTGGCCGATGCAGCGCGGCTTCGACCATTTCTATGGCACCATCATCGGTGCCGGCAGCTTCTATCACCCGAATACGCTAACCCGCGGCAACGACAATATCGAACACGAGCCGGTTAAGGACCCGTCGTTCTTCTATACGGATGCGATCAGCGACCAGGCGGCCACCTTCATCCGTCAGCACAGGGCGGAAAAGCCCGGCGCGCCGTTCTTCCAGTACGTCGCCTATACCGCCCCGCACTGGCCGCTCCACGCCCATGACGAGGACATAGCAAAATACAAGGGCCGCTTCGACGCCGGCTGGGACAAGCTACGCGAGGAGCGCCTCAAGCGCCTCGTGGAGGACGGCATCATCCATCCGAACTGGCGCCTCACCGATCGTGATCCGACCCAGCCCGCGTGGACCGACGCCGAGCAGCGCGAATGGACGCTGCGCTGCATGGAGGTGTACGCGGCCCAGATCGACCGGATGGACCAGGGCATCGGGCGTATCCTGAAGGCGCTGGAAGAAACCGGCCAGATGGACAACACGCTGATCATCTTCCTCTCGGACAACGGCGCCTGCGCCGAGGACATTCCGGAAGGCGTCACTGCGAAGGAGCTGGTCGACCAGCTCATGATCGCGCAGGCAAAGACCCGCGACGGCAGGCCGGTGCGCTTCGGCAACGATCCAAGCCTTATGCCCGGCGGCGAGGACACTTACCAGAGCTACGGCACCGCCTGGGCCAATCTCTCCAACACCCCGTTCCGGCTCTACAAGCACTGGGTTCACGAGGGCGGTATCGCCACGCCGTTCATTGTGCACTGGCCGCGCGGCATCTCCGAAAAGGGCGGCCTGCGGCACAATCCAAGCCAGCTCACCGACGTGATGGCGACCATTCTTGACGTCACCGGTGCCACCTACCCCAGTGAATACAACGGCAACACTATTTTGCCCTGCGAGGGCGAGAGCCTGGTGCCATCATTCGGGGCAGCTTATGGCAATCGGGGCCCGCTGTTCTGGGAGCACGAAGGCAATGCGGCTGTGCGCACCGGCAAGTGGAAGCTGGTGCGGAAATATCCTGGCCCTTGGGAACTCTACGACATGGAAACCGACCGCACCGAGATGAACGATCTGGCCGCGCAACATCCGGATCGCGTCCGCGAGTTGACGGCGCAGTATCAGCAATGGGCCAATCGTTGCGGCGTGATCCCGCGCGAGAAGATTCTCGAATTGATGAAGGCGGAAGGCGGCACGGCCTTCTGGGAAGAAGAGAAGCAGAAATAACTCATGACCGGGGATCGTTCACATTGCTGCACCCGAGGCGACGCCGGCAAGGAGTCGGCGCCGTCCAGCGAGGCGCAAGGAGCTATCCCCCCTGGTCCGACGATGATCCAGCGCCGCTGGAGCTCATTGCTCGGTGGCACCTTCCACATGGGTTCGGCCGACAAAAGGTTTGTCGAAGATGGCGAGGGCCCGGTGCGGCCGGTCACCTTGTCGCCGTTCGCCATCGCCTGTCATGCCGTGAGCAATCTGCAGTTCGGCGACTTCGTCCGCGCTACGGGCTATACGACCGAGGCCGAACGCTACGGCTGGAGTTTTGTCTTTGAAGGCTTGTTGCCGGAAGAGACGCGCACCGTCCAATTGACACGCGTTCAGGAGACACCATGGTGGCTTGCGGTGCTGCGCGCATATTGGGCACAGCCAGAGGGACCGGCGAGCAGCATTCTCGACCGGCTCGACCACCCCGTCGTCCACGTCTCCTGGAACGACGCACAGGCTTACTGCGCATGGTCAGGGACGCGGCTGCCGACCGAAGCGGAATGGGAGATGGCCGCGCGCGGCGGGTTGGACCAGGCCGCCTATCCCTGGGGCAACCAGCTGCAGCCCGACGGCGAGCATCGCTGCAACATCTGGCAGGGCAACTTTCCCGACCGCAATACCATGGATGATAGCTATTTTGGTACAGCGCCCGTTCATGCATTCGCCCCAAACGGATACGGTCTGCAAAATGTGGCCGGAAACGTCTGGGAATGGTGCGAGGACTATTTTTCGCCGAGCTATCACCGCCTCACCACATCTAACGATCCCTTGAACCGCGAACCGGCTCCGAACCGTTCGATGCGCGGCGGATCCTTCCTCTGCCAGGAATCCTACTGCAACCGCTACCGCGTCGCGGCGCGAAGCTCCAATACGCCCAACTCCTCGTCGAGCAATATCGGCTTCCGCGTCGTGCGTACCGAGCCGTTGCGGGATCCGGCGTAGTTATGGTGTCGGCACCTCATCCTGCGAAGCTGGCCGGTACGCCCGGCGTCCGCCTGCTGCCGTTGTTCCTGCGCAATTTCGTGCGCAATCGCGAGACTGGCCTCGTGCTGGTCGCCATCGTCGTCGGACTGCTCGGCGGCGTGCTCGTGGCCGCGATCTCGAGCCTCAGCCAGGTCTCTCACGCACTGCTGTTCGACATTCCTGTCGACGCACATCTCAGCGCCACCGGCGTGATTTCGTGGCAGCGAACACTGCTGATCCCGATGCTCGGCGGCTTGGTGCTGGCGCTGATCGGGCTCTACTTCGCCCGACGCGTAAAGGGCCAGCAGCTCGCCGACGCGATTGAGGCGAATGCGCTCTATGGCGGCCGGCTGTCGTTTCGCGGCAGCCTCCTGATTTCGATGCAGACGCTGCTCTCAAACGGTTTCGGTGGATCAGTCGGACTGGAGGCGGGATACACCCAGATCTGCGCGATGTTCGGCTCTCATGTCGGGCAGCGCCTCGCCGCACGACGTAACGACATGCGGCTCCTGGTCGCCTGCGGCGCCGCGGGTGCGATCAGCGCTGCGTTTTCTGCACCTCTGGCCGGCGCCTTCTACGCCTTCGAGGTCGTGCTGGGCATGTACACTTCCGCGGCACTTGTTCCCGTCACCGCTAGCGCCGTTACTGCGTGGCTGGTCGCGCGGCAATTGACGCACCAGTCGTTCCTGATGGTGCCCGGCTTCCCCTCACCGGTGTCCGTCGAGATGATCGGGCAAACCGTGCTGATCGGCGTCATCTGCGCCTTCGTCAGCATTATCGTCATGCTCGCAGTCGCATTCTCGGAACGGTGCTTTCAGCGCATCACGGTATTCAAGGGATTCGTACGGCCGATCCTCGGAGGCCTGCTGCTCGGCGGTCTTGCCCTGCTGACGCCGACCGTGCTGGGCGCCGGCCATGGCGCGATGCAGATCCTTCTCGTCAGCAATCCGACCTGGCTCCTGCTCACCACGACTATCGTATTCAAGATTCTTGCCTCAGCCATCTCGCTCGGCTCGGGCTTCCGTGGCGGTCTGTTCTTCGCTTCACTACTGCTCGGCGCGCTGATCGGGCAGCTCTACAGCATCGTGCTGACCGGCCTTCTTCCTACGCTCGCCCTGCAACCGGGCACCGCTGCCATTGCCGCGCTGGCTGCGCTGGGCACCGGCGTGCTGGGCGCGCCGTTCAGCATGGTCTGTCTCGCGCTTGAAATCACCGGCGACTTCTCCGTCACGGTTGGCGCGGTGGTCGCATCATCGGTCTGCGCGCTCATTGTCCGCGAGCTTTTCGGCTACAGCTTTGCGACGTGGCGCTTCCATTTGAGGGGCGAGGTCATCCGTGGCCCGCAAGACATCGGCTGGGCCAGACAAATGAGCGCGGCGTCCCTGATGCGCACGGACTTCGAGAACGCCCCGACGACGATGCCGATCGGCAAGGCGCAAAGGCTGTTTTCGCCGGCGCTGGTCCGGCAGGTCGTGCTGCTCGATCCCAACGACGCTTATGCCGGCATCGTTCCGGCCGCGACGCTGCATTCGGTCGCCAACCGGGACGACGAGCCGCTCGGATCGCTGGCGCAGCAACAGGATGAATGCCTGCTTCCGACTACGTCCGTTCGTGAGATCCTGAAAGCCTTCGAACGCAGCGAGGCAGACGTCCTAGCAGTCGTTGACCGCGGCGACAGTCGCACAGCGATCGGAACGCTAAGCGAATCCCACGTGCTGCGCACCTATGGCGAAGAACTCGAGCGTCGGAACCAGGAATTGTTTTCCCGGTAGACGGTCAAAGTCCAGGTTTGAGCATGACCTGGCCGGAAAGCCGCATCGCGCTTTTACGGCCGCAAGTCCATGTCGATACGCACGAAATCGCCGCGATAGGTGACCTCGCCGAGATAGATCACTGTACGGTCGCTGGTTGTGAAGACACGACGGACTTCGGCCACGGGCGAGTTGAGGGGCACGCGAAGCAGCCGCGCCGCCTCGAGATCCGCGGTACCGATCGTAAGCGTCTGACGGGCGCTGGCGATCGCGGGATCCCTGAGATCGTTGAGGATCGGGATCACGGTCTCGTTGCGAAAGCGCTTTGGCGACCTGCGAAAGATCTTCTCGTCGAGATAGATGGAAATGACGCAGTAAGGCTGCTTCTGGCGTGAGTGCAGGCGGCGCATAAAGACGTATTTCTCGGCCGGCTTGCCGTCTTCGGGAAGCAGCGGCGCATCACTGCGGCTTTCCGAGATGTTGATGATCTCCGGCGAGGTGTCGCGGTACATGTCCGCAAGGTCCGACAGCGTAGTCTCGACCTTGAGCCAGCGATCCTGCCGCAAAGAGCCCGTGACAAACGTGCCGCGTCCCTGCTGGGCCCCGATGACGCCGTCGCGGGCAAGCAGCTCGACCGCCTGACGGATCGTGACGCGCGACACCCCGAACTCGGCCGCAAGCTCCTCATTGGCTGGCAGGCGAAAGCCGCGGGTCCAGGTGCCGCGCGCAATCCGCTGGCGGAAGATGTCGGCAATCTGCGCGTATTTGGGGACGTGACTGTCGGAATTCAATTCCATCTCGCCTCCAGAAGATAATGAACCGATCAGGCCATGACAAGAGCTGCACCGCGCTCGCCGATCATCAGGCTGGTCGCGTTGGTGTTGGCCGAAGTGATCTGCGGCATCACCGAGGCGTCGATCACGCGGAGCCGCTCGACGCCGCGCACGCGCAGCTGCGGATCGAGCACCGCTCGCTCATCACGGCCCATGCGGCAGGTCCCGACACAGTGGAACACGGTACCACCCGTGTTGCGCGCGAAATCCCACAGCCCATCGTTCCTTGCTGCGTCTCCCGGCACCACCTCGACGTCCCACAGCGGACGAAACGCCTTCTGTTGATAGATCTCGCGCAGGATCTTCAGGCCCGCAACCATGGTCTTGCGATCGGTCTGCTCGGCGAAATAGTTGGGCGCGATCCGCGGCTGCTCGAACGGATCGGTCGAACTGATCGCAAGCCGGCCGCGCGACTTTCCGTGGCATTGCCAGACCGAAGCAGTAAATCCGGAATAGGTGTGAAGGGGCTCACCGGGCTTGTCGACCGAAAGTGGCATCACGTTAAACTGCACGTCTGGCCTGCCGCCGACCGCGTATTCGGTGCAGGCTGCGCCGCCCACCTGCCCTGCGCCGACCGTCAACGGGCCGCTGCCTGCCAGCATCCACTGCAGGCCCATCTTCGCAAGCTCGACCGGATTTCGGACCTGATCGTTGAGCGAGATCCGCTCCTTCAGGCGGACGATCAGCCGGGCTTGATAGTGGTCCTGAAGATTTGCGCCGACTTCCGAAGCATCGGCAACGACGGTGATGCCGAGCTTGCGCAGTAGATCAGCCGGACCCACGCCGGAAAGCTGAAGGATCTGCGGCGACTGCAGCGCCCCGCCTGACAAAATGACCTCGCGATCCGCTGTCGCGCGGTGCACTTGTCCCTTGCTGATCCATTCGACGCCGGTCGCGACGCGCCCGTTGAAAACGACCTTGCTGACATGCGCATGGGTAACGATGGAGAGGTTTCGACGGCCCGCAATCGGTTGCAGAAACGCAGAGGCGGAGCTGGTCCGCCAGTGACGCCCGATGCCGAGCTGGTAGGTGCCGACGCCGAGCGTGGTTGCGCCGTTGAAGTCCGGATTGCGTGGCAGGCCAAACTGCGCGCCTGCCTCGACCCACGCCCTGGATGCCGGATTGTCATTGCGGAGATCGGAGACCTCGAACTCGCCGAGGCCGCCGTGAAACTGGCTCTCGCCGCCGCGGTAGCGTTCGTAGCGCCGGAAATACGGCAGGACGTCACGATAGCTCCAGCCATCGGCGCCAAGGCGTTCCCAGTCGTCGAAATCCTCGTGCTGGCCGCGGATGAAGATCAGCCCGTTAATCGACGAGGATCCGCCGAGCACACGGCCGCGCGGCCAGACGATGGAACGGCCGCCGCTGCCTTCCGACGGTTCGGTCCTGAACAGGCGCGAGAAACGTTCGTTGTAGATGGTCCGATAGTACCCGACCGGAAGCCTGAGCCAAAAATTCCGGTCCGATCCACCGGCTTCCAGCAGCAGCACGCGGCAGGCGGGATCGGCTGACAACCGGTTTGCGACCACGCAGCCGGCGGAGCCCGCGCCGACGATAATGTAATCGTAGCCCTGGGGTGACATCACGCGGTCCGGTACTGTTCGATCGACGCAAGATCAGGCGTGAGCCCAAGACCTGGCGCGTCGCTGAGTTCGATCGCACCCTCCCGGACATCAAGCACGGGGCCACAGAAGCGATCGCGCAGCGGGTTCTCATTGCAATCGACTTCCAGCAGCCCGTCGCCGCCGATGCCGGCCAGAAGATGGGCCGATGCGAGAAGTCCGATGCCGGCACCAAGATAATGCGGACAAAACATCTTGCCTGACTGCAGGATATCGCGGGCGATGCCCGCGCACGCCGAGAGTCCACCCCATTTCGCGATGTCCGGCTGGACCACGCCGAGAACCGGCTCATCCAGCACCTCGGCAAATCCGGCGTGGCTGGCGATGTTCTCGCCCGCCGCGAGCGGAAAGCTGATTAACTGGCGGAGCTGCTTCCACTCCTGCCACGGGCGGTCGGCGCGGATCGGCTCCTCGAGCCAGCCAAGGTCGAACGCCTCCAGCTGCGGAGCAAGCTCAAGCGCCTGCGCGATGGTCCAGCCCTGGTTAACGTCAGCGGCGAGCAGGCCTTTGCCAACAAGCCGCCGCAGGGCCGCCAGATTGGCACGGTCGGCCACCGGATCGAAACCTATCTTCAGCTTCAAAGCGCGGTAGCCACGCGCGAGGGATGCCTCTGCGGCTCGCTCTGACCCTGCGGGATTGATGCCGCTGGCATATACCTTGATCCTGTTCCGGGATCCGCCGAGCAGTTTCCACAGCGCAACGTTCTGGCGGCGCGCGTGGAGATCCCAGATAGCAAGATCGATGCCGGCGATAGCCTGCGCGAACGGACCCGCTTCGCCGGATTGTAGCGCGAGCACCGAGGTTCCCTGCGTCAGGCGCTCGAAAGCGGCTGATGGGTCTTGCGCACTAAATCCGATAAGGGCTGGCGCGAGAACCTCGTTGACCAGCCGAACACGGTG
Organism: Bradyrhizobium sp. F1.13.3; assembly: GCF_040548265.1. Classification (NCBI taxonomy): domain Bacteria; kingdom Pseudomonadati; phylum Pseudomonadota; class Alphaproteobacteria; order Hyphomicrobiales; family Nitrobacteraceae; genus Bradyrhizobium; species Bradyrhizobium sp. F1.13.3. The sequence goes on from NZ_JBEPRI010000008.1 coordinate 251,558, forward strand.
CTCGGCGCCCGGCGCCGGAAAATTGCACCACACCTCGCCCCAACCCACGTAACCGTCCGTATCATGGACGCAAACGAAAACGGCAGGCCGATCCGCCATCCGCCCAAACGAGGTGATGACGTGTGTCGTCAACGGATAGCGATAGCCGAAAGCCTGGACGCTGCGAATGGTGAAAGGCGACGATGTCATGCTCAGAAGGCCTGCGACGCCTATGACCAAAGGCGCTCTTGTATGGTCATCCTATTTATAATATGACCATGGAAATATCAACCGCTATCCGGGTGGACGCGTCGAATGAACGGAGCTGGCGTAAGACGCTTTGGTCTCGGATTGATTCCGTGGATCGGTGCAATCCTGCTCTGGTACGCGGTCCGATGGAGCGGCTTCGTCAACGTCTCGCTGATCCCCGCCCCGCACCAGGTCGCCGCCAAGTTCTTCGAGCTTCTCACGAAGGAAGGCCTCCTCGTCGACATCTTCGCCTCGACCAGACGCGTCTTCTTCGGCGTCGCGCTCGGGATTCTTGCAGCGGTGCCCGTTGGCTTCCTGCTCGGCTGGTATCGCCCGGCCCGCACCTTCGCCGACCCGATGATCAACTTTTTCCGCGCGCTGCCACCAATCGCGCTGATCCCGCTGGTGATTGTCTATTTCGGCGTGGACGAGGTCGCAAAACTGGTCATCCTGTTCTACGCCTCATTCTTCTCCGGCGTGATCGTGATGTATGAAGGCGTCTCGCAGATCACGCCCCTCTACATCCGCGTAGCGCAGACGCTCGGCGCCACTCAGGCGGAAATCTTCCGCAAGGTCATCATTCCCCTCACCGTCCCGCATATTCTCACCGCACTGCGGGTCGCATTGGGCGTGGCCTGGGCAACTCTCGTCGCGTCCGAGCTGATCGCGGCCCAGCGCGGACTTGGTGCGATGATCCAGAATGCCTCCACCTATTTCCTGCTCGATGTCATTTATGTCGGCATCATCTGTATCGGCCTGATCGCTCTGCTCATGGACATGATCCTGCGCAAGATCACGGCGCGGTTGCTGGTGTGGCAGGATCGGGTCATCGCATGAAGAAGCGTGCGCAGTTCGAAAATGTTTCGTTGTCATTCGAAACTCCGAGGGGCCGCCTCAACGTCGTCGAGGACGTAAGCTACGACATCAACGATGGGGATTTCATCGCGGTGATCGGCCCCTCCGGCTGTGGCAAGACCACGATGATGAGCATGCTCGCGGGTTTCCAGAGGCCGACGACCGGCAATGTGCTGTTCGACGGACGTCCCGTCGCGGGCCCCGGGCCCGAGCGCGGCGTCATCTTTCAGGAATATGGCGTCTTCCCGTGGCTGACCGTGAAGCAGAACATAGCTTTCGGCCTGAAGCTCAGCGCCAACCGCGTCCCGGCCGGTGAGCGCGATGCCATCTGCGATCACTATCTCGGCCTGATGGGATTGTCCGACTTCGCCAGCTCCTATCCGAAGCATTTATCCGGCGGCATGCGTCAGCGGCTCGCGATCGCGCGTGCCTATGCCGTCAAGCCGCAGTTCCTGCTGATGGATGAGCCGTTCGGCGCGCTCGATGCCCAGACCCGATCCAACATGCAGAACCTACTGCTGAAAGTGCTCGAGACCGAAGGCAAGACTGTCTTGCTAATCACCCACTCCGTGGAAGAGGCTATCTACCTCGCCTCCCGCATCGTGGTGGTGACCGCACGGCCGGCACGGATCAGGCAGATCATCGACGTGCCGTTCGCCTATCCGCGCGACGAATCAATCCAGGAGCGAGCCGAATTCGGGGAGCTGCGAAGCTACATCAGGCGACTGGTGATGGATGAGTATCGCGCCCAGCAGGCGCAAATGCGTCCGGCATCGTTCGCGGAATAACAAACAAAACGGAGGATACCATGGACCGCAGACAATTTCTGACCACGACGGCGGGCCTTGCGCTCGGCACCTTCACGGCCTCAGCACCGGCGATCGCGCAAGCGAAAACGAAAGTCCGCGTCGGCTATCTGCACACCGTCGCGGTCGACGGCCAGATCTGGACCGGCATGGATCGCGGTTCCTTTGAAAGGCAGGGCCTCGATCTCGAGCTGCGACAGTTCAACACCGGCCTCGAGATCTTCCAGGCGCTGATCGGCGGCAGCCTCGACGTACTGGCCACGGGCGCCGTGCTCTCGAACTTCCCTGCCCGGGGGCAGGGCAAGGTGTTCCTGATCAACGACATTGAGGTCGCGACCGCACAGCTCTGGGTTCGCGGCGACCAGGGCATCAAGTCGTTTGAGGACCTGAAGGGCAAGCGGATCGCGACCGCGACCGGTACCACCGCGCATGTGTTCCTGGATACCGCGCTTCGCGCCAACAAGGTCGATCCGAAGGAGGTCGAACTCGTCAACCAGACCATGCCAGCGGCCGTGACCGCCTTTATCTCGGGCGCGGTACCGGCCGTCGCTCTTTGGGTACCCTTCAACGTCACGGTTCGGGACAAGGTGCCAGGGGCGGTCAAGCTCGCCGATGCGTCAGCCTACTATCCAAAGGCCGCTATCATCGGCGGCTGGGCGGCGGCCAACGATTATTACGAGCCAAACAAGGAAACGCTGGCGAAGCTGATCCGTGGCTGGGCGGATGCGAATGACTACATTGTCGCGAACAGCACCGAAGCGATGGAGAAGCTGCAGAAGGGTCACTATAGCCAAACCCCGCTGGCCGACATCAACGAATCGTTCAAGGCCCAGAAGATGTTCACGTCCAGGGAGTGGAAGCGAATGTACTCAGACGGGACGGTCACCAACTGGCTGCAGCAGTCGACAGATTTCTTCATGGCCAACGCAGGCATCAAGGACTCCACGCCGGCAACCAAATATTTCGATCCCAGTCTGTATCTAAAAACAATCGTGTGATCTGATCGCGGAAGCTGGCGGCTCCCTTGCAAGGAGCCTTAGCACCCGCGCTCTCTTCATGTTGAAGAGGCTTTCGTTTCGAAAGCTGATCAGTCGATGATATGGGTCCCGTTTAGTTGAAGCGTACTGGCGGCGAACCGCCTCCGTTTGCATGACACTGAGCGATCCTGCGGCTTCATTGGCCCTGCTCATCACTGTAGGACCGCTGTTGCCCTGTTTCGGCTGTCTCGTTCGAGGCCAAGCAACGCTGCGCCCGCTCGATCTGGAAGTACAAGAACTAGTCATTCGACGGCTACATAGTCGCCATCTAGCTTCTGCGGCCGTTCTGCTTAACTCAGGCGAAGTTGATCCGAAACACAGCCGGGGCGCTTCTCGCCGAGGATGCGCCACCCGGATTTTGTCGAATATCAACTGCCGCTGACTGATAAGGTTTGCCGACAATCTTTATCAGTCTAGAACCGTCTCCAATTCGGATCGTTACAAGCAAGCCGACTGATGCCGCGTCCTTAAATTGTCATCAGATGAGGCGCCACCTTCCGCCGCTGCGCTCGTCTTCAGGAGCGGATGGCGTCAATCGCGTGAGCTATTAGAACCGCAACGCTTGCCGCGATTATGATCACTAACAACCAACTGATCACGTCCGTCTCCATCAACATTATGGAGTGAACGCGCTCAAACGCGCACAGTCAAAAACAAGTCGCCGAAAAGCTTAATTTCAGCGATGGGCTGAGGACTCGAGGCAACTCTTGCGTCCGCAGTCGGTCCTATCGGCGAGATGCCAGTAGCCGGGTCTCACAGACCCACCATGATGGGTCTCGGTGCAGCTCCCCTCTCGCTTGGCAGCAATAGAAGCAGAATTGTTCCGTCCTCGGAACAGAATGCCCGCCAGGTCGATTTCGGTTCCGCCGAAATTGTGTTTGCAAAAGAGACAAAGTTGGGGCAGAATTTTTGCTACCGGGGCTGGCTGCATATTTCACTTGGTATTTTTGACCCGGCTTCATTTGACGACGCGTGGGCCGCAGCGATTTAACCTCCCGCTGCGGCCTTCGCCGCACGGCAGGCCAGCGTGAACCGGCGAGCGCCCCTCAAGGTACGCCCTGTCGTTGGCGCCTCAGAGTCGGAGGACTGTGAGAACGGCTCAAGCATCTCCAGCCGCAGCTTTCCCGTCTGCTCCGCTGATTGAGCTTCGCAGGAGCGGCTCGCCCTGGGCATTAGCCATTGGGACAGTGGCCCCGAATCGATGCCGATTGCACGAAAGGGGCGGAATCCGCATTATGGTTTTGCTGGGCGAAGCGGATCTACCGTGGCTCTGAAGAACCCCGACGCTATTGCGGCAGTCGTGACTGCGCTGCGGCTTACTTGCGGCGACGAAACGGCACGAGCCATGCTGGTCGGCGGCATGAGCCTGGCCGCGCTGATAGAGGCGATGTTCTCCGCCTCGGTTGAGCGACGCGATGCCGTTCGATACGTTGCGTCTGCCTTGGACGACTTCGCCATCTCGCCGGAACCCGGCCCCGTCTGGCACCTTCGCTACGTTTACGAAAGTCATGGCTCGTTTCGCGTCGTCGATATGGAGATTGCGACGCCAACAGGCACACTGTCCAGTAAAGACGTCTGGCTTCGTCTGCCCCTCTAGCTACCTCGCCACCTCTGCGATGTGGCCGGTGCTGTCGACGATTAGCGAGCGCGCGGTGCCTTCCTTGACGGCCTTGTAGGTCTTTATCTTTCCGGCTGGTAGTTCCTGGATGTGTGAATAGCCGGCAGCGCGAATCTTGGCGATGATCTCCTCCGACGTCAGGCTGAGCGCGGACGAGGATCCCCAGACCAGTACGAGGGCAGCCATTACGAACGATCGCAGCACTTGCCCTCCTTGCGCGCACGCCGTCATCGGGTTGACTCCTTATCCTAGCCGCCGACCGGCCCCGACAACGTCTCCAGTCCCGCCTCTATTGCCGCGATGTCCTGCTCGATTTGCGCAATCGACAACCTGCAGTCAAAGCCCACCCAGGCCTTCAGGTCTCCGGCAAGTCGCCGGCGATGGATCCTCAGCTCTTCAAGCGACTGGCGGTCTTTCACTCTTGCGTAGCCATCCACAATCAACTCAATCGCACTCGACATGACGCTACTCCACAAAAACATTCTGATTTAATCGAATAAAGCTTAGTGCAAGCCGCCCGTTCGGCGCAACTTGTGTGCTGGCTTTGTACAAAATGGCCCCTCCGCCGGCTTACGCTTCAGCCAATGGGGCGGCTGGGGAACAACAAGAGCCAGAGAGCCCCTCGAATGTCCAACCAGGCCGTCGTCAAAATCGGTCAAGATCATTGACGGGTTGGCATTGCACTCAGCGTCCAACGGCAAATTCTTCGGAAACGGTTGAGCACAGGGTTTTAGTTTCTTCTAGCTTTTCCCGAACGGGGGCGTCAAACTTGCGTCCATTGAGAACGTAATTTTTTCAGGGACATTGCGATGGGAAAACCTGCCGTTTCCCGTGATGCCTTCCGGGGACTATTCGCTTTCTATGCGGCGAAGGCTCATCACGACCACAAGCCCGAGGCCGAACATTCCCTTTTGCGGATGTTCGGATCTGCGGACGATATACCCGATGCTTTGCTGCAGCAGTGGTCGGACAGAGCTGAGCTGCTCGGCTCCGAAACCGTTGGCCGCGTAATGGATCCACACGTCCGTCAAATCACGAACGGCAATGCACAATACGACCATGCCAGCGACTTTCTCCACACGCTGCTGAGAGACCTCGGGCGGAAAATGCAGTGATCGAACCGCCACGCCATTGGCGCTTATCAGACGCATAGACTTCGCAGCTTGTTTCCGGCGTTTTCGAACGACTTGGACTTCATAAAAGACCTTCTGGCCTTCAGCCAAGCCCGATGAACCGGCGCGCTGCACTGCGCTAGGCTCTACCGCCGTCATCGGGTTGGATGAAGCCGACCCACGCCCATTAAACCACTGCAGTGTGTCCGCTGCCAGCTAGGTGTGATCGCAAAGGCCGTGTGAAATAGTTCACAGATTGGGAAAGAAAAGCTCGCTACCATGGAGAGAGCGGCGGAGATGCTCCGGCCTGCTGTTGCCCGGTCGTCTGCCCATCCGGCTTGATGATGAATTGTTTGTTGTCTCGGTAGCGGAAAAGGCGGCGACGATGATTGACGACGATTTGGTCCGGGCACATCGCAACAATATTCAACGCTATCACCTCTTATTGCATACCACTCTGACGGACTTCGAACGGCAGTATGTCGAAAGACGTCTGAGCGAGGAGCAATCGAAGCTGGATAGGCTAAAGACTCGTGCCCAAGCAAAGCGAGACGGCCAAGCGGCTACAGATCACGCAGGGTAGGACACCCGATGGAGCACACGGCTTGCTGTTAAGGGCTGCGGCAGAAAGGCTTGTGCGAGCAGCTGCGCAGCTTCAGCATTCCGAGCGGAGACAACTAGCCGAAGCACGGCAGCACCACCTAAACACTTGCACTCGCCCTTCGGTTGCGGTTGGATCGTCTTTTTAGGATTTGATCCAATGGCAATTCAATTGCTTGTGGCGAAGGTTCTCAGGGACGAGCTATCTTTAAGGGGCATGCAATCATTAAGCGTTGAAGATTCCGAGGCGATTGCTGCTCGCATCTTCGAGCGGATCACTGAGCTCGAGCTGGAACTTGCCGCCCGGGGGTTCAACATCCCCGCGAGCGGCGATGATAGACCAACGTGACGAGCCGAGCGTCATGTCCGTTTACGATCCGCTATTGAGGGAGCTGGTGCGCACAAGGGCGCAAACTATTCGGCTCACGTTCTCGGAAATCGAGGGAATTCTTGGGAGGCCGTTACCGCCGTCAGCTTACAAGTTCAGTGCCTGGTGGGGAAATGAGAGTTCGCGCAAAGCTGGGCACACGCAGGCGATGGCGTGGCTGCAGGCAGGCTTCACGGCCAGAGTTTCACTGAAACAGCGGGCAGTGGAATTCCATCGAGCCTAAAGGCTTGTACGTCGCGCCACCTTAGTGTTGCGAGCTTTCCCGCGCGTCCCGGCAGCGTCAGTCCACGGAGAATCAATCCGAACGCGGCGGCCTGTTCTACCCTCTCCTCGCGGTCCTCGGCTCTTCGGCCCTTCTCCTCCAAGGCTGCGTCGATGAAAAGGAGGTCCAGAATTGCATTCTTTGAGACAAAATAGCTACCATTGGAACGCCCCAGTGCTTGGGTTATCGCTCAAGCCGAATAGCGGCCTACTGGGCAGACGACGAAGAGGTTCACCGTACTGCCGATTTCAAGTGCCAAATCGATCAGGGCAGCACTCCGAAATCAATAAGCCAATACACCTAGGTGGCACCGGACAGATCACGCAACACTCTTCAACACCAAGGTTGTGGTTGCAATGGACGAGACCGCTGTGGCGTCGCCGCATGAGCGTGGCTCGAATTTTAGCCCGGGGAAAGGCGTACGTCCGAGCTCCTCGCCTCTGCGGGGCGACGCCTGGGGCGCGTCCGCGGTGAATGGCGCTCGCCGAGGTCCTATAGTCGGCACCGTCATCAGTTCAGCTTGAAAAACGTCTGCCCTAGCCGCTCCTTGAGCGTTTCCAGTAACGACAGTCTTGTATCAGGCGCCGCAGCTTGCGCTCCCGTTGCGGGTGCGGGAATAATATTCAACGGTTTCGCTGTTCGGCGGTTAGAGGCTTTTTTCCCAGATTCGCCTTTTGCCGCATGCTTCGGCTTCAAGACCTCGCCGCCTGATTTCGGAGTGACCGGCTTCCCGGCGACGTCAAGTTCGGAGAATGCGCTCTGCAGAGGCCGAGCAGATTGCACCAACGTCGTCGATGTAGAAGGACTGATGTTCGACGGAGCCACAAGCGTCGGCAAACTGGTATCGATTATTACCCGTTCAGGTGCCCGCTCAACTGAGCTGATCCTTATGGACGGTCGCTCTACGTCACTGTTCCCTGGGCCCAGCGCCTGCTGCGGCAGGCACCAGCCGATTCCGATCATCAACAGGACGAGAGCGCTGCCGACGAATCCGAAGTATTTCATCAAAGGCACAGGCCGCCTCCGTTTGGGGACGACCTTGCGGCCTCGTTTGTTAGCAAAAAGCTAAAGGTAGATTAAAACGGAAGACATGGTTACTACGCACGTTGCGATGCAAAGTGGCTATCTCGCGGGCGTCCGTGACTTCGATGCTGCGTCGTAGATCTCGATCTTCAGCATCGGATACTTGGCCAACAATTCAAGGGCCGCTTTAGTCGCGGCGTCCTGATCAAGAAATTCAGTCTTGAAGCGACCATCGACGAGCATCGCAAAGCCGGTGGCCGGCGCGAGGTCAGCACGCCGAACGTGGTTTGGTTGCGGACGTTCCAGGTGAAGGGTTGTTTTGTTCATTCCTTACTTATCCGGCTGGAGAACGCCCTTGCTGCTGAGGCTCTCGCAAATCGCCGAATTGAATGCTTGGGGTTTCCCAACCGGCGTAAGCACAGAACAAGAGAACAGAGATTCGAAATGCAATCGACATGCCGCCCGCCTTTTCTTGTTGGTGAGGACGGTACAAGCAACGTCTTACGGCCAGCTTAGGAGAAAGGGTTTGCGCAAGGTATACGCCTGATCAAAAGTGCGAGGCTGGTTTGCCGAAGCCCCCGTCACATTTCTGTCGGTGACCGCACCGATTCAGCATTCATGAATGAATTCGCTATCGTGACCAGGTGTACTGCGGCGGTGCCCAGCTGCTCCATTTCCTTGTCAGCAGTGTAGGCTGAAGCCGCTCGTCGATAGGCGATTGCAACGGTTGCGTATGCATCCGTGATCAGTACAGCTGAATGGTCGTGCGCATCCTTGGCTTTCCGATCACGTGCTTGGACGACTTTTGTTGCCGCCTGAGCGGTTAATTCAGCAAGCATCTCGTTACTTAAGCTCGGATCATCAATACCAGGCTGACATGCAGAAGCCGCGCCGGCGATGGCCTGATAGTATTGGCGCTTTTGCCACTCATTGGCCGTCAGGTAACTCTGCAGCAGGCGGCGAGCCCTCACTTCAAGCTGCTTTCGATCGCTTCGGATCTTTTGATGATCTGAGCTAAGCCAGCGGAGCATCGTCTGCCTATTCACTTCGGCGCCTAACGCAAAGATCAAGGGGCTATAGAGTTCCATCAGCACACTTGAGCTCGTTCGCCCAGCGCCCTCGGGAAATGTTGAAGTCGATTACAGCCTGCAGGTCTAGCGAATGAGAACGAATTCTACGATGAATCAAGCGAGGGGAAAGAGGGAGTTGAGCGCAGGTCGAAAGTAATTTGCCTCCATGTTGCTTTGTCCGCCCTGCGAAGGATGCGTGCCGTCAGGGTATAAAGCTTGGTTTGCGGCAGCGGAGTCAGGGCCCCAGGTCGGATCGGCAGCCCAATCGACAACAAAGTCGCACTTTCCTTCACTCGGAAAACGTCGCAGACCCCCATCGGCGGTGGCCCGATTAACATTGAAGAGACCTTCGTTACGAGGATTGTGAGTGCTGATTCCGAGCTGCACGATTTTGCGTGAGGATTTAATTGCATCCTGGAAAGTGGCCAAGTACCCTGCAAATGCAGCAAGCCACGCTGAAGCGTCAGTCGAACGAAGATCGTTTTGTCCGGCCTGAACGAACAGGATGTTCGGGACATCTTTGAATGCGGCGATCACTGACGGTTGTCGGCCGAGCATATCTGCAAGAAGAGCACCATCCGTCGCAAAGCATTGCTGACTAGTCTCATGGACAGCGTTTGGTAGGTAGAGGGTGTGGTACGATATCGTCCTAGCCCCGCCATTATCGACACTGGAGCTTGAACCTTCGACGATGAGGTGACGCATTAGAGGCATTCACGTCGTCTCCCAGTTGCAGATCATCAGCGCAGCTGTACCAAGAGCATTTCGTCCCTACCTAGCTGCTCGGCGGAAGTGCATGGCGCCCCGCGCTGGTTGCAGAATCCGATCATGCTCCCCCAAGTAATCTGATTCAGCGCCTTGTTGTCCTGGTGCGACTTCCATTTGGAACGGGATCGAGCTGGGGCGTTTGTTCCTTGCAGCATAGGAGTTCAGAATGAGATCTTCCAGATTTCTCTTGGTAGCGGCGCTCGTTTTGACCAGCACCTCGGCTTTGGCGCAAGCTGGCGGAGGTGGTTCAGGTGGAGCTTCGGGAGGAGGAACAGGCTCAGGCAGCGCAGCGGCCGGCTCGATGTCGAGCAGTGGCACAGCGAACGGTACGGGTGGTTCGCCCGGACCTAACACGAGCAACGCTCTCAACCATCAAACCACGGGAAATCGGCTGGGCGATCCGGCTAGGAATGAGAACAATGGCTCTTCAACCCCCGCCAGCGGCTACGTCAACGATCCTACGATGAACAAGGCTGTGCAGGATTTGGGTAATACGAATACTGGTATTGTAGCGCCTACGCGCTAGGCCTCCGCCACCGGCGGGCGCCCCACATGAGCGCCGTGGTTGGAATTAGAACGGCTACCGCACGCCACGACGTGAAGACTATGCGGCGCGGCCCGAACGGGTTAGCCAGACGGGCCCTTGGACTGATAAGCTTTTGCATAGAACCTTATCGGTTGGAGAACTGAGTCCCATTTGCGACCAAAGTTTATAAGTCGAGGCAAAAACGATGTAAGGCGCAGCACCTGAGCCGTAAAGCGCTGAAGGTTCGGTGGGTTCGGATCGAGGGTGGTCTTGTCAACCCGGCTGATATAGCTACCCTTCTTCGAACGGGGCGCAGGCAATCTACCGCCTTAGGCACGGTCTTTCTCGCGGCCTCATGACGGCACCGAACGCGAGGCCGTCCGCGCAAGGTTGAGGCTAATCGCTGCCCAAAGCGCAGCATTGTGCCAGAGGAGATCAGGCCTGCAATTTCACTCCGGGAACGGGCTGTTGAACGCGTTCGTTCGGCAGCGCCGACTTGCCTTTGAGGCTGCTCGGCGATCTGAAGGGCTTAGAGAGGATGACCTCGGAAACGCGCCTGATCCGCCTCTATAGTGGTCCTTACGCTTCGCATCTCTTCTGACGCTCGGTATTACGCTTCTCTGCCCAGAAATCCCGCAGCTATTGCCTAGCGGGGGTGCTGGTCAAGCCGAATGAATTCAGCTAACGTGCATGCCAGATCTTGTTCTCTGCATACATCGAGCTTCGCCCATGACCGCGCTGGACCTGTCGTTCCAGTATCTCTATGCGGCGCCCGGCCGGGACGCCCCGCTAGCCGGCGGAGCAATAAGTCTTTCCGGGGACCGGATCGCTGAGGTGAAACCCGCTGTCAGCAGCCGCGGCGGGCTCCTCGCGATGCCCGCGCTGGCGGATGCCCACGACCATGCGCGAGGGTTTCATCACATCGGCTTCGGCGCGAAGGACCAAAAGTTCGAATTGTGGCGCGCTGCGCTGTATGCCCAGCCGCCGATCGATCCTTATCTCAACGCTGCCCTTGCTTTCGGACGTCTGGCCCAGTCTGGCGTCGGATCTGTGATGCACGTCTATTCTTCCATCCGGGTCGACCGGCTGATCGATGATGCGCGGGCGATCGCCCGCGCCGCACGCGACGTGGGGATTCGCCTCGGTTTCGTCGTGCCGCTGCGGGACGTTCAAACTCTCGGCTATGGCCCGGACCAGGAGCTGCTCGCGCTGCATGATCCGCGCGACCAGGCGTTCGTAAAGGAGACCTGGCTATATCCCTTTCCCTCGCCCGAACGCTACATGGAGCTCGTGCGCGAGGTGGCCCGCGCCATCGAGAGGCCAACCGTAACAGTCCAGCTCGGGCCCAACAGCCCCCAGGCCTGCAGCGATGGGCTACTCGAGGCGATCGGCGACGCGTCTGCGCGCGAGAACCGTCGCGTGACCACGCATCTGCTCGAGACATCCATTCAGCGCAAATGGGCCGATGCGAGCTATCCCGGAAAGTTCATCCGACGCCTGTGCGACATGGATGTGATCAGCGAACGCTTCACCGGTGCCCACGGCGTTTGGCTCAGGCCGGATGAAGTCGCGCTGATGGCCGAGCGGCGCGCCCAGATCGCCGTCAACCTGAGCTCGAATTACCGTTTACGCTCCGGTGTTGCGCCGGTTGACAGCTATATCAAAGCCGGCATGCCTTTCAGTTTCGGCGTGGATTCCTTTGGTTTCGACGATGACGACGATGCCTTGCGCGAGCTGCGTATCGGCCACTGGGTCTTCTCACCCCTTGACACCGACGCGCCTCTAACCCAGGAGCTGTTGTTTCGCGGGTGGCATCAGAACGGCTTCCTCGCAGTGAATGGCCGCAACGATTACGGCAGGCTCACGCCCGGGGCGCCCGCCGACATTCTCGTGCTCGATTACGAGGCGCTCAGCTACGATCTGATCGAGAACATGATCGACCCGCTCGAAGTCGTTCTCACGCGAGCCAGCTCCCGCCACGTCAAATCGCTTTATGTCGCCGGGCGCGAGATCGTGCGCGATGGCAAGGTTACGGGCGTGGATCTTCCCGCTATCGAGCGGGAAGTGATCGCGCAGACTAGACGGGGTGCGGAGCGGGCCCGCGCGCTAAAACCGGTTTTGGAGCGCTCCCAGGCGACTCTCGAAGAATTCTACAGGGCCGGCGGCCACACCCGCGCCGCCAGATGACACCGATCATGCTTCCCGATACATCTCAACCTGTGGCACGATCGCTGGCACACGTCTTGCCAGACCTGGCATGCAGGTCCTGCTTCTTCCTCGCGTTCCATCGTCGACACATCTTTTGTCTTGAACGGTTTGTGTGACGACCACCTTGATCCCTTAGCTGCTGGAGGCACTCTCATGTCGAAATTCGTTCTGCGGGCGCAAGCCCTCGCCGTCACGACGACGCTGCTACTCGCGGGCGGTGCCTGCCTTGCGGACACCATCAAGGTCGGCGCGGTCTATCCGCTGACGGGTCCCGTCGCCGAAGACGGCGCCACCGTGCTCAAGGGCGCCAAGCTCGCGGTCAAGCTGTTCAACGATGCCGGCGAATTTAAAGGCGACAAGATCGAACTGCTGGTCGAGGATGGCGCTTGCATTCCGGCACAGTCCGTTGCGGCCGCCGAAAAGCTGGTATCCTCGAGCAAGGTCGTGGCCCTCGCTGGTGCCTTCTGCAGTTCCTCCACCGGAGCGACGATGGACGTTGCCCTCCGCTACAAAGTGCCGATGGTTTCGGGCGTGTCTACCGCGCCAAACCTGACCGAGCGCGGCAATCCATACCTTTTCCGCATCCAGGCTACTTCACAGATGCTCGCTGATGCCTTCGCGCCAAAGATGATGGAACTCGCCGGCGGCAAGAAAATCGCGTTCCTGGTCGTCAACGACGATTGGGGACGCTCGATTGCACAATACTACAAGACATCGCTGGAGCGCAGTGGCGCGCAGCCGGTCTCCACGCAGATCTTCGATGCTAACGAAACGGACCTGTTCTCCTACATCACCAACATCAAACGCGCCGAACCCGATGCGATTATGATGGCCGCCAATACGCAGAACGCGGTAACCGTGACCGAGCAACTGCGGCAGATGAACATAAAGTCCCGGCTGTTCGCCGAAGGCTCCTTCACCGCCAAGTCCTATTATGACGTTGTCGGCAAGAAGGGCGACGGCATCAACGGCCTGATGCCCTATGTCTCGACCTATGACAGCCCCATGAGCAAGAAGTTCGTTGAGATGTACAAGGCAGCCTATGGCGAATTGCCGAACAACAATGCGGCGGCCGGTTTTGAGGAACTCACTATCATCACCAACGCGATCAAGACCTCGGGCAAGATCGACCCTCAGTCGATCCGCGACGCAATCGCAACCAGCACAACGCCCGGGCCCGCCGGCGATATCAAGTTCAATGAAAAGGGACAGGGCTACGGGTTTACAGTGTTTCTAACACGCAACGAGAACGCCGCTCCAATGATCGAGGGCACGGCACAGATCGCAAAACCCTGAGCCGGATGACGTCGACGGGCCATGGATCTCATTCCTCAATACATCTTCAACGGCCTGGTCGTCGGATCCAGCTATGCTTTGATCGCGGTCGGTCTGACCGCAATCTTCGGGCTGATGGAGATAGCTAACTTCGCTCACGGTCAGTTCTACATGCTGGGGGCGTTCTTCGCCTACACGCTGACGCGCCTGCTTGGCCTCGATTTCTGGACCGGTCTCGTCGGCAGCGTGATGGGCGTCATGATCGTCGGTGTCGTGCTGGAGCGAACCCTGTTCCGCATCTTGCGGGGGGCCTCTCTGTCCAGCAGCGTACTAGCGACTATTGCGCTCTCGATATTTCTCGAGAACCTCGCGCTTAACGTCTGGGGTCCCCGGCCCCAGAAGATCCCGACGCCGTTCGAAACCGGCAGCATCGAATTCGCCGGGGTCTTCACCACGCCGGAGCGACTCTTAATGCTCGCGGTAACGGTCGTGATCGTGATCCTGTTGCATGTTGGGCTGCGGCACACCCAGACCGGCAAGGCGATCCGCGCCACTTTCCAGCAGCGCGAGGCCGCGGCGCTGGTCGGAATCGACATCGACCGCCTCTATACGCTGACCTTCGCCATTGGCGCCGGCGTCGCGGGGCTCGCCGGTGTCCTGCTCGGCACGATCTTCGTGGTTCAGCCGGCGATGGGTGGTATAGCCACTCTGAAGGCCTTCATCGTCGTCACGCTAGGCGGCATCTCCAGCTTTGCCGGTGGTATTGCCGGGGGTCTCTTGCTGGGTCTGGCGGAGAGCTTCGGCGCGATCATCTCGCCCGCCTACAAGGACGCGGTCGGCTTCATTCTGGTAATGCTCGTCCTGCTCTACAAGCCGGACGGCCTGTTCGGGAAACGCTCATGAAGTCGCGTGTCAGCCTGCCGTCCTGGCTTGCACTCTCCGTGACTGCTCTCATCCTTCTTGTACTGCCACGGCTGATCGGCACGGACTATTACCTGCACATCGCCATCATTTCGCTAGTGTTCGTGATTCTTGCGACCAGCTTGGACATCCTCGTTGGCTACAGCGGACTCTTATCGCTCTGCCACACCGCATTCTTCGCGTTCGGCGCCTATGCGGCGGCGCTCCTGTTTCTGCACTTCCAAATGTCGCTCTGGTTGACGATGTTCGCGGGCGGCGTCTTTGCGGCGTCGATCGCCTGGCTGCTCGGCCTGCTCGTGCTCAGCGTTCGCGGCCATCGCTTTATTATCACCACCGTAATCTTCGCCGAGATCGGTCGGCTGATAGCCTACAACTGGACTGACCTCACGCAGGGCCAGATCGGCCTGTCTGGAATTCGCCCCCCTGTTTTCGATCTACCTGGGTTGCCGCGCATCGATTTCAGCTCGCGCGAGGCCTACTACTATTTAGCCCTCGTGGTCACGACGACCTGCGTGACGATCATTTGGAGAATTACCCATTCCCCCATCGGCTGGCGCATGCTGGCCCTGCGCGAGAATGAAGCCCTCGCTGAGGCGAGCGGCGTGGACACGCGGCGCATCGCAACCACGGCCTTCGTCTCCAGCGCCTTTTTCGCCGGGCTAGCCGGGGCCGTCTATGCGCACTACACTGGTTTCGTCAGTCCCGACCTCTTCTACTTCACCTACACCACCACCATGCTGATAATGGTTTTCCTGGGTGGCAAGGGCACCATCATCGGGCCTGTCATTGGCGCTGTGCTCTTTACCATCCTGCCCGAGGCCTTGCGCGTCACTGCGAACTACCGCCTCATGACCTTCAGTGCCATCCTCCTCGTTCTCGTCGTGTTCGCGCCCGAAGGACTGATCGGCCTCTTTGCACGAATTCGGCGACGTTTCGCTGGGCAAGGGAGCGTCCAGGATGCTTGAGGCGATGGATGTCAGCGTCTCGTTCGGTGGCGTCCATGCGGTGCGTGCGGTCAGCTTTCGTGCGGAGGGACGGGACATTACAAGCGTCGTTGGCCCGAACGGCGCAGGCAAGACCACCTTGTTCAACGTCCTCACGGGATTCCAGAAGCCGAACATTGGCAATGTCGTCTTCGCCGATCGGAGCATCGTTGGGCTGAAGCCGAGCGGGATCGCCGCCCTCGGTCTCGTGCGTACGTTCCAGAAGACGGAGGTATTCAAGGGCCTCACTGTGGAGCGGGCGGTCGAGATCGGCACAACTTGTGGAAGGGACTTCCCGATGTGGCAGACGGTATGGCCTGGCGCCATCGGTCGCGCGCGCGAAACGGCCCGAAACGAAGCGAGGCGCATTCTGCAGAGGTGCGTCCTCGAAGATGTCGCCGGTGAGCCATGCGCCGCGCTGTCTTATGGCGAACAGCGCATTCTCGAAATCGCACTCGCCCTTGCGGCGCGACCGCGCCTGTTGATGCTCGACGAGCCGGCCTCCGGACTCAATCCGACCGAGGCCCGCCGGCTCGGAGATCTGATCACCAGTATCCGGGCGGACGGCGTCGGCGTAATCCTGATCGAGCACAACATGCAACTGGTAATGCGGATCTCGGACAGCATTATCGTCCTGCATCATGGTGAGAAGATCGCCGAGGGCACGCCTTCTGTCATTGCCCGTGACCAGCGCGTTGTTGATGCATATCTTGGTGGAAGTGGCTTTGCTGCAGCTTGAGAAAGTCGAAAGCGGCTATGGCCGCGCCCGCGCCCTCCATGGTGTCGATCTCACGGTCGCTGCCGGGGAGGCCGTGGCTCTGATCGGGGCCAATGGTGCCGGCAAGTCCACAATCCTGCGCGCAATTTCGGGCCTCAACAGGGTGCTCGCCGGCTCTATCCGCTTCGATGGCAAGGAAATCGGCAATGCGACGCCGCGGCAGATCGTGCGGCTCGGCGTAGCCCACTGCCCGGAGGAGCGAAAGATCTGGCCGAACCTCACGGTTCTGGAACATCTAGAGCTCGGTGCAACCATTCGCGGCGGTGCCGGCACCCAGGACATCGACGAGATGTACACACTGTTCCCGATTCTGAACGAGCGGCGGCATCAGCTCGCCGGCACACTTTCTGGCGGCCAGCAGCAGATGGTCGCTATCGCGCGGGCGCTGATGTCCCGCCCACGACTGCTCATGCTCGATGAGCCCTCTCTTGGTCTTGCGCCGAAGGTGACGGAGGAAGTGCTCACCACTATCCGGCGCGTCAACGGCACCGGCACCGCCATCCTTCTAGTCGAGCAGAACGCCAGCCTCGCGCTTGCAGCCACAAGTCGGGCCTGCGTTATTGAGAACGGGCTGATGTCCCGCGAAGGATCGACCGCCGAACTCGCGAACGACCCGGCAATCCGCAGCGCTTATCTGGGGTTTTGATTCTCATGCGCCGCCTCATCGAGAACATCGACACACTACACACCTGCGACGATGAAGGCCGCGTGCTGCGCCGCGCGTGGATCGTCGTCGCGGGCAGCAGAATTGCAGCGCTGGGCGACGGCCCGCCCCCCGCCGGCGACTTCGATGAGCGAATCGATCTGTCCAGCTCGGTGGCAATGCCTGGACTGGTGAACGCCCACCATCATTTCTTCCAGACTCTGACGCGCGCCCTGCCGCGGGCTCAGCGCGGTCACCTGCTCGACTGGCTATCGGTACTCTACCCCGTCTGGGGCCTGATGCAGCCGGAAGATCTCGCTGCAGTGGCTTCAGCCAGCGCAGCTGAGCTGCTGCTCACCGGTGCGACCACCACCGTCGATCACTTCTATCTCGTTCCGCGCTGCGAGGACGCGTATCTAGAGACCGAAGTCGAGGCGCTGGGCCGCATGGGCATCCGACTCCATCTCGTGCGCGGCAGCATGACGACGATCGAAAGCGATCTGGAGGCACGCCTCAGCATTACGCTCGGCCCACGCGCCGGCGGTATTATCGATGACCCAGCACCGGTACTCGCCTCGATGCGCCGGGCAGTGGAACGCTGGCACGACGCATCGGCGGGTTCGATGCTGACCGTCGCGCTCGGCCCAACGACACCGACCTGGGGCGATCCGGATTTCATGCGAGCAGTAGCGCAGCTGAGCGACGAGCTCGCCGTCGGGATCCATATGCACGTGCATCCGCAGAGTACCGACCGGATGCTGTGCCGGGATCAGTTTGAAAAAGGTCCGGTCGAATGGCTTGATAGCCTCGGCATGCTGGGACCGCGAACCTGGTTCGCCCATGCCACGCGGATGAACGATAGCGAGATCGCCTTGCTGGGCGAGCGCGGCGTCGGTGTCGCCCATTGCCCGCGCATGATCATGCGCCTGGGCGCCCGTATTCCTTATATTCACCGCATGCGTGCGGCCGGCATGCCGGTCGGCATCGGTGTCGATGGCGCCGCCAGCAATGATAGCGGCTCAATGCTCAATGAACTGCGATTGGCCTTGCTGTTGCACCGTCTCGCCGATGGTGGCGGCGAGGTCGCGCCGGAGTTTTGGATGACGCCACAGGACGTGCTCGGAATGGCCACGCGCACCGGGGCCGCATTGATCGGCCGCAGCGACATCGGTGCGATCGCGCCCGGCATGCAGGCCGATATCACCGCCTTTGACATGCGCGGCGTCGGTTTCGCCGGCGCGCGCGCCGACCTTCTGTCCGGACTGCTTCTTGCCGGAGACAATACCATGAGTTCGCTCACCATGGTCGGAGGGACGCCGCTGGTGGTGGACGGCAAACTGCTTCGGCAGGACGAAGAGGCACTGCGAGCTGCTGCGGATCGCGCAGCCGAGAGGGTTATCGAACGCGCGGCCCGCCTCACCGGCATCGACTATCTCGCATTCACGGACGGCCGCACCTGATTGGGCCGCCCTTTCCTGGGTCATCAACACATGCGTGCACTCGTAGTCACGGCTCATCCTCTTGAAGAGAGCTTCAATTGCGCTCTACGCAGGACGATCGTCCAGACTCTCAATGACGCTGGACACGAAGTCGATGTGTGCGATCTCTACGCGGAGAACTTCCAGCCCATTCTCGATGCGGGCATGCGCAGCCGCTATTTCGATCCTGCGGTCAATCGTACCGGCGTCGAGCACTATGTCGAGCGCCTGTTCGCGGCCGAGGCGCTGATCCTTTGCTTTCCGGTGTGGTGCTTCGGGCCACCGGCCATCCTAAAAGGATTCATGGATCGGGTCCTGATCCCGGGCGTCTCCTTCGCGCTCGGGGATGACGGTCGCATGCATCCCAATCTACGTCACATCCGCCATCTCGTCGGCGTGACGACGTATGGCCGTTCGCGTCTCGACGCATGGTATATCGGCGATCCGCCGCGACGCATCATCACGCGCTATCTGCGCTGGTTCATGGCGAAGGATGTTCGCGTTCGTTACCTGCCGCTATACAACCTGCATCGTAGCGAGGCATTGCATGAGGCGCGGGATCACGCTCCGTTTCTGCAGCGGGTGAGCTCCGAGATGCGGAAACTCGGTTGAGGACATAACGTGAGCAGATCGACCGCGATAGATCGTCTCGGCAGACGCGTAAGCGTTCGCGGTGCCCCGTCCGACCGAAACGCCCTCGGTGCCGAGCCAGCCCGGCTTTCCTGCCGATCGGCACAAACTCTATTGATCGCCGGACTCTCGCTTGCGTGCGGGTGCCGGCCGCCCCCTTCCGTTCCGCCCCCTGCAAGCCATCGGTTCTGGTTGAAGCTCGGAGATCAGGCGTGATCCGTATCGGCAACCGAAAAGGTCGAAGCCACGACTCGCCCGCCGAACAGTACGGTGCGCTCGCGTGCCCCACCGGCGACGAGGCTTTCGACGTCATCCGAGCGCGCAACGAGAAGATCAGCCCGCGCACCCACGCGCAAGCCAGCATCGAGCTCCATCAACCCGGCCGGGATGCGGCTTACCATGTCGAAAGCTTGTCCGAGATCGTTGATGCCGAGATGACCGGCCAAAAGGGTCCAGCGCGCAATCTCGAGAAGATCGCCGGAGCCTGTCGGCACGAAAGCATCCTGGATATTGTCGGAAGCGGCTGCCACCGGCACGCCGCGCGCGATCAGTTCGCCAACACGCGTGAGCCCCCGCGGCACCAATCGATCGGCGCTGCGCCCCTGCAGGAAGAGATTGGCCGCGGGCAACGTCACGACGGCAACCCCGGCCTCGTGCAGGAGGTCGATCGTGCGCAGCGCATCATCGCGCGGCATCGCGCCGAGAGCGGAAGAATGCCCCGCAACGACGCGCCCGGCGAGGCCGCGCTCACGCGTCATGCGGGCAAGTGCGTCGAACAGCACCCTGCCAGCATCAATATGCTCGTCGATATGCATGTCGAGCGGCCGGCCGGTACGCTCTGCCGTGTCGAAAAGCAGTTCCATGAAGGCCAGCGGCTCGCGAGAATAGGCTGGCACGCCGCCGATCACGTCGGCGCCGAGCGCCAGCGCAGCGGACAGCCACTCTTCGCTTTCAACGAGCATCGAGGGCGCCTCGCCGGTCAGATGCGCCACCACCTGGATGTGCATCCGGTCGCGGCATCGCTCGCGCATGGCGACCATCGCCTCGATCCCGCGCAGTCCAGTCTGCGGATCGATATTGGTATGCGTGCGGATTGCAACCGTGCCGAGGGCGCTGCAGTTCTCGACGGTCCGCAGCGCGCGCGCGATCATGTCCTCCGCCGTGATCGTCGGCGCGATGCCCCTGTACGCCGCGATGGCGCCCTCCAGCGTTCCTGCCGGATTATTGATCAGCGCGCGGGTGCGAGACTTGTCGAGATGCTGGTGGATGTCGACGAGACCCGGCACCACGAGGCGGCCCTCAAGGGCCATCACCTCCGCGCCGTCCGCGGGCAGCGCTCGCCCTATTGCGGAGATGCGACCGTTCTTTCCGATCCGGATGTCGAGGAGCTCCGGCGCGCTTGCGCCTTCTCGGCAGATCCGTCCACCCCTGAGAAGGAGTTCGAGGCGCATCGGACGAGCTCCCGGCGCTAAGGGTTTTCAAGAAAGAGGCCAGAATGTTCCGACCGCCGCACAAAGTGCAGGAAATCGGCGATGCCGTCGCTGAGCATGGCCAAGTGATTGCGCATCAGGGTACCGGCAGTGGCGGCATCATTGTCGATGATTGCCCGCAGCACCTGCTCGTGCTCAAGCTGGGAGGAGATCATCCGTCCGGGCTGGAAAGTAATCGTACGGCGGTACGGCGCGGTCTTGAGCGACAGCCTGCGCAGTTCATCCTGCAGCACGCGATTATGGCACGCCTCAGCGATGGCATTGTGGAAATCGATATTGGCGTCATAGAAGGCATCGGCATCGCCGCTGATGGCCGCCTTACCGCAGGCTTCGTGCGCCTTGCGCAGCACATCACGCTGCTCATGCGTGATCCGGCGCGCCGCCTGCACGCAAGCCAGCGCCTCCAGTTCGGCAACCACGCTGAGCGCATCGAGCAGGTCCGCAACCGACATCTGCGCGACCTGAAGTCCCTGGCGCCCACGCGCGACGGCAAGACCGCTCGCCGAGAGCCGCTGCAGTGCCTCGCGTACCGGCGTCCGGGAAACCTGGTAGCGATCGGACAGCTCGCGCTCGTCGAGCCGCGAGCCAGGACGGACACGCCCCCGCAGGATCTCCTCTTCCATCCGCTCGGCGATGTCGCTCGCCAGGGAGGAATCCTCGCCGCGCGACGGCTTCGGCGATTGTTTCGCAGGCGGATTGGTCTCGGCGACTGGCCGCGCGCGACGCGGACGGCTGGATTGGGCAGTGGTGCGTGCAGTCATGAGGCGCAGCAAGCCTTGCAATGAGGGATTCGAAGTAGAGCATGTTTGTACATCGCCGCAGCCAAAAAAACCACCTCGCACGCGTTTGCATGCCAAAAACGCTTGTTGGCATGCACGTTTCAGCTTAAACAGAGCGAAAGTCGAGGCCCCGTCCCATGAAGCGCTTTGAGACCCGCAACGCCCATTTCGACCGGCTGGTGAACACCCCTGGCCTGAAATGGTTGGGCCAGAACACCAACCACATTCCCGCCCATCCGGCCGTCATCGACGCCATGGTCGCCTGCGCGCGGGACGAGCAGTTCCACGTCTATGCCCCGCCTGCCGGCCTCGAGTCGCTGCGCGCTGGCATCGTTGCCGATGTGGGGCTACCCGCGCAGGCCGCCCTCGTCTCGGATGGGGCCGTCGCCTCGCTCTATCACGTCTGCCACACCCTGCTGCGCGCCGGTGACGAATTCATCACAACCGACCCGACCTGGAACTGGCCGATGGCGTTTGCTCGTTCGGTCGGCGCCACGGTGACCCAGATCCCGATTTATGGCGCGGAGCACCGTTACCGGCTCGATCCGGCTCGTCTCGCCGCGGCGATCACACCGCGCACGAAGATGATCTACATCGTCGATCCGAACAATCCGCTCGGCGTAGCCTGCACGAAGGCTGAGATCGAGGAGGTCGCTAAGATCGCGCGCACGGCCGGAGCATGGCTGGTGCATGACTGCACGTATCGCGACTTCGCGCACGAGCATCACCTCGCCGCTTCGATCTATCCGGAGCGTACGATCACAATCTACAGCTTTTCGAAATGGCTCGGTCTTGCCGGGCTCCGTGTCGGCGCAATCATTGCGGATCCCGAGGTCCTCGAGCAACTTGCAGCCGCCCCGCCCAACAATCTCGGCTCAAGCATTTTGTCGCAGCGGGCTGCCCTCGCCGGTCTTGCGATCAAGGCCGAGTGGTTTCCGCAGGTACTGGATATCACCCGCCGCAACCAGGCGATGATCTACGATGCCCTGCCCCGCGTGGAAGGCCTCTCGATGCCCGTATATCCCTCAAACGGCAATTTTATCGTGGTCGAATGCAGCGCAAGCGGGGTGCAGCCGGAGGCGCTGGCCGCCGCTTATGGCGAGCGCGGGATCATGATCCGCCAGGGCGCCTACCACACCCCGAATTTCGGCGACCGCTTTGTCAAGGTATCGACATCGGTGCCGCAGGTGTGGGTGGAGGAATTCCTTGAACTGCTGCCCGCGATGATGGAGCGGGCGCGCGGCATCAACCTGGACACGCCGCTGTTCTGACAACTGTAGCTGAGGGTCGGCGCGATGGATTTGCAATTAGGTGGCAAAAAGGTTGTGATCACGGGCGCCTCGCAGGGCATCGGCGAAGGTCTCGCCCATGCCTTCGCCGGCGAGGGATGCCATCTTCACCTCACGGCGCGGTCGGCCGAGAAGCTTGCCACGCTGACGCGCGAGATCCGCGAGCGTAACGACGTGACCATCACGTCGACCGCCGTCGACATGACCGAATCCGGGGCCCCCGAGCGCATCGTCGACGAAGCAGGCAACGTCGACATCCTGATCAACAATGCCGGCGTCATTCCCAGCGGCACGATCTTCGACATCGGGCCGGAGAAGTGGCGCGAAGGCTGGGCTCTCAAAGGCTTCGGGTATGCCGACATGATCCGCCTCGTCTATCCGCGCTTGAAGGAGCGCGGCGGCGGCGTCATTCTCAATAATATTGGCAATGGCGGCGAGATCTGCGATCCGCAATATATTGAGGGTGCCGCGGGTAACGCCTCAATTATGGCGATGACGCGGGCTCTCGGCGGTCGCAGCCTCGACGACAATATCCGCGTCGTCGGCGTCAATCCAGGTCCGGTCGACACGACGCGGATCTACAACATGCTGCGGAAGTTCGCGGAGAATACGCTGGGCGATCCGGCACGGTATGGCGAATTGCTGGCAAAATATCCGCTCAAGCGCCCGGCGAAGATCCACGAAATCACCGATTTATTCCTCTTTCTCGCCTCCTTCCGCTCCGGCTACACCTCCGGCACCATCGTCACAGTCGACGGCGGGATCGCCTCACGGCGCTCCGTCGTTTGATTAAACTGAACAGCAGGATTCTGCCATGGCAATTGCGACAACATCCGATGGCGTGAAGCTGCATTATGAGACGGCTGGATCCGGCACGCCAATCGTCTTCGTCCATGAGTTCGGCGGCAACCACTGGAGCTGGGAGCCGCAGATGAGCTTCTTCACGCGGCGTCACCAGTGTCTGACCTTCGCTGCGCGCGGATTTCCGCCGTCTGAAATCCCCCAAGACGTAACGTCCTACTCGCAGGCGCGCGCGGCGGATGACATTTTCGACATCATGGACTGCGCCGGCCTGGCCAGGGCTCATCTGGTCGGCTTGTCCATGGGCGGCTTCGCCGTTCTGCATGCTGGCCTGCGCCGGCCCGAGCGCGTCCTGTCGGTCTGCGCAGCGGGCGCCGGGTATGGCGCCGAAAAAACCCATGAAGAGTACTTCAAGGGTATCTCCGAGCAGGTCGCCAGGAACTTCGAAAAGCAGGGCTCGGAGCTTTTCGCGAAGACCTATGCCGAGGGCGCCTCACGCGTGCAGTTTCAGGAGAAGGACCCGCGCGGTTGGGGGTTGTTTGCCGAACGGCTGGGTAAGCATTCATCGAAGGGCGCCGCCAACACCATGCGCGGCGTCCAGATGCAGCGACCTTCGCTTTATGACCTGGAGACCGAGTTCAGAAAAATGAAGCCGCCCTTGCTCGTGATGGTCGGCGATGAGGACGACCACTGCCTCCAACCTGGCGTTTTCCTGAAGAAGACCGTGCCGGCCTGTGGCCTTGCCGTGTTTCCGAAGAGCGGCCACACGCTGAATCTTGAGGAGCCGGCGCTGTTCAACCATTTGCTGTCGGAATTCCTAGGTCAGGTCGAAAGTGGTCGCTGGAAAGAGCGCGACCCACGCGCCAATCCGGCGCAGATCATGCGGACGGACTGAGGCGATGCGCCCGTCCGATCGCGTAGATGGCGCGCGGCTGTTGGCACGGCTGATGGATCTCGCCCGCTTTGGTGCGCGCGAGGATGGCGGCGTCGATCGCCAGGCACTCACAGCCGCTGAAATTCTCGCTCGCGCCGAGCTGGTGCGCTGGGGACGAGAACTCGGCCTTCGTCCCTACACTGACGCCGCCGCCAATCTCTTTCTGCGTCTCGACGGCGCGGAGCCGTCACTGCCGCCGATCCTCACGGGCTCCCACATCGATAGCCAGCCGACCGGTGGCAAGTTCGACGGCGCCTACGGCGTGATCGCCGCGCTGGAGACAGTGCAAGCCATTCGTGACGCCGGCTTGCAGCCCCGACGCTCCATCGAGGTGGTGGCTTGGACCAACGAGGAAGGCTCTCGTTTCTCGCCCGGCATGACCGGCTCGGATCTCTTTACCGGCACGCGTCAGCTCACCATCATCGAAAGCGACGCCGACGCCGCGGGGGTCCGGCTCGGCGACGCACTCGCCGGCGTTCTTGGTGCCGATGTCGATATCCCGCACAGGCCGTTCCAATTTGAGGTCGCAGCTTTCGTCGAGGCCCATATCGAACAGGGCCCCCTCCTCGAACGCGCCGGCATTCCGGTTGGCGTTGTCACGGGCATCCAGGGCACCCGGCGCTACCGCGTGCGCGTCCACGGCGAGCCGGCGCACGCGGGCACCGCCGACCGTGCCGAGCGCAAGGACGCGTTAATGGCTGCAGTGCGCATGATCGCCGCCATCGATACGGCCGCATCGAGCCCTGCCGACACCAAGCTCACTGTCGGCCTGTTCGAGATCAAGCCCAATGCCCCCTCGGTAGTACCGGCGGACGCCTTGTTTTCAATCGACCTGCGTCATCCCGACAATGCAGTAGTCGACCGGCTCGATGCCGAGATCCGCAAGATCGTCGAGCGTGAGCGCGGCCCCTGTACCGTCGAGCTGAAACAAATCCAGCACTCGCCGTCGCTGACCTTCGATCCCGCGGTCCGTGCCACAATCGCGCGCTGCGCGGAGGTGCTCGGGATTCCGCATCAGGATATTCATTCGGCAGCCGGTCACGACGCGCGACAGCTGCATTATGTCTGCCCGACGGGCATGATCTTTGTGCCATGCCGCGACGGCATCAGCCACAACCCGGCCGAATGGAGCGAGCCAGACGACCTCACCGCCGGCACGCGTGTCCTTGCCGATACCGTGTGGACGCTCGCGAGCGAAGCATGACCAGCCCGCCGACCGGGTCATTGATCGGTACCCCCGTGCGGCGCCGGGAGGACCTTCGCTTCGTGACTGGGCGGGGCTGCTATACTGACGATCTATGGCCCAAAGGGATGCTGCATGGGGTTGTCGTCCGCTCTCTCCGCGCACACGGTCGCGGCCTGTCAATCGATGCCTCTGCGGCGCGGACAATGTGCGGTGTGCATCTTGTCCTCACCGGGAGCGATCTCGCGACCGCTGGCCTGGCACATGTTCCGGTTGACCTACCGCCGCCGGGCGCGACTTTCGACACGTGGCACGCTCGCCCGCAACCGGTTCTGGCCATCGAGGAGGTACGCTACGTCGGCGACCCGCTTGCTTTCATTGTTGCCGAGAGCATAGCGGCGGCAAAAGACGCTGCCGAGGTGCTCATCATCGACATGGAGGCATGCGACCCATTGCCGAGCCTGTCGGCCGGCGCATCGGACTTTTCGTACGAGGAAGGCGATGCCAAGGCTGTAACAGCGCTGATGGCAACTGCCCGGCGCATTGTAGAGCTCGACGTTCCTGTGCACCGGGTCGACGCGCTACCGCTGGAGCCGCGCGGCTGCCTCGGCCAATTTCAGGATGATACCTTTACGCTGCACGTCTCGACACAACGCGTTCAAATCCTGCAGCGCTCATTGGCAGACCGGATCTTCCATGTGCCCCGTGAACGCATGCGCGTGGTCGCGCCTGACACTGGCGGCGGCTTCGGCCAGAAAAACGGTGTCTACCCTGAATACGTCCTGTGCCTTGAGGCTGCGCGCCGCCTCTCTCGTCCCGTGAAATGGATACCCGAGCGCAGCGAGGCGATCAGCTCCGGGTGTCACGCGCGCGACAATCACTTTCATCTTGCCGCTGCCCTCAACGATGAAGGCCGCATCCTGGCAATTGAGGCGACTCGACGAATGAATCTCGGCGCCTACGCATCGTCGCGATCGATGGTGCCGGTGCAGAACGGCCTGACGCACCTGACGGGTGTCTACCCTGTTTCTCAAGCTCACGTGCGTGTCGATGGTGTTTTCACCAGCACTGCGCCGACCTGCTCGTATCGCGGCGCTGGCCGCCCCGAGAATGTCTATGCCTGCGAGCGTCTTGTCGACGTCGTCGCAAGAACCTGCGGCAAGGATCCGATCGCATGGCGGCGTGCAAATTGCCTAAGCAGCAAGCAGCAGCCATTGACATCGCCGCTCGGTACCACTTTCGACGGTCACGACTTCCACGGCCTGCTCGAAGCGGCGCTGGCGCGGCTGGATTACGATCACTTCCGCGCACGGCGGCGAACGAGTGCTAGCTCAGGGTGGTTGCGCGGGTTCGGTGTCGCGCTGTTCGCGGAAGATCTCCACGGCTCCAACGAGCCGATCCCCGCACGCCTTGAGTGGAGCGGCGAGCGACTGGAGCTAGTCGTCGGGACGGGCTCGGCCGGTCATGGACACGAAACGACGTTTCTCCAGATGACCGCGGAGCGTCTGGGACTGCCAATGGAGCGTCTCGGCTTCGTGCAGTCCGATACGGCACGCATGAGCGAAGGCGTCGGAACGGCCGCGTCCTGGTCCACTACCCTCGCCGGTTCATCCGTGCATTTGGCAGCGGCCGCAGCTATCGAGAATGCCTGCGAGATCGCCGGCGAACTCCTCGAGGTCTCGCCTAACGACATCGAATTTGCCGAGGGTCGATTTCGCGTGGCCGGCACGGATCGCTACGTCCGCTGGGACGATATCTTCGCTCACGCGCCGGACTTCACGGCAGGTGCGGCGTTCGCCGGGTCGGGACACAATGTCGCCGGCTCGTGCCATGCTTGCGAGATTGAGATCGAGAAGGAAACAGGGACGGCTCGCCTGCTCACCTATGCCATCGCGCAGAATTCGGGAGTTGTCATTAATCCGATGATCTTCATCGGCCAGCTTCATGGTGGCATGGCCCAAGGCGTAGGCCAGGTCCTGATGGAGCAGATCGTCTATGACGAGGCCGACGGCCAACTCCTCTCCGGTTCGCTCAGCGATTATGCGTTGCCACGGGCGACTGACCTGCCATATATCGCAACGGACATCCAGCCCTCGCGGGCGCTCGACAATCCGCTCGGCGTCAAGGGGGTCGGGGAAGCCGCCGCTACCGGATCGCCGGCCGCAGTCGCCAATGCCATCATCGATGCGCTCGCGCCGCTCGGAATCCTGCATCTCGATCCGCCATTCACTAGCGAAAAGCTTTGGCGAGCCATTCGCAACCATCGCACGCTATAGCCGTGAAGAGCTTTACGTCTCATCTTACGCGTACGCGTACGCCGCTGATGCCGCTGTGCTAATCCGAACAAGGACCAGAAGCCGATATCGCAGGCTAGCGTACCACGGACGCGCCCGCACGTTGTTCGCTTCTGGCCCTTCTGCCAAGTGCCTGGGGGCGCCCCAATACGTCCCGATCCACGCCAGCCCCGACTGATAAGCTATCGTATGAAACCATATCAGTCGGCCAACTGACTCCATTTGCGACCAAAGCTTACCAGTTCGCAGACCGACTCCCTCTGCCAAACCTTATCAGTCGCGAACTGACTCCATCGGGGCCAGGACGCGGGCGAAATCTCGAAGCATCATCAAAACAGAACAAGCTTGGGAGACTTAGGACCAACCTGTTCGCGTGCGTGCCCGAGTCACACGGGCCAAGCGGCTGCCCCACGGGGATGCTCGATTCGTCTGGTGACGCCAGTCCCACACAGCACTCAGCATACTTCGAAGTGTAGGTATCCTTCCAACGCCGAAGGCAGTCTAATCTGATTTGGTCCTGCTGCCGCCGATGCGCCCCGGTGGTGACTTGACCGGCGGGCTCGGCTTGAGGTCCGTTTGTGTCGTGAGCAAGTTGGGCTCGGCCGAAGGGCAGACGTCACGACAGGAAACGCGCGATGCCTTCACGGATACAAGCCAAAATTTCGTCCTGCCGCTCCTCGAGACGGGACACCGGGCCGCCGACACCGAGGACCAGGTCGCGGCCGAAATCGCGCTTCGGCAGCAGGACGGCGATCACGCCAGCGTCCTGGACGATGATGTGTCTTGAGAACATGTAGCCGTCGCGCCGGATGCCGTTGACGATCTTCATCAGCGCATTCAGCTCGAAGTGCTCTTCCCGGGGGCAGACAGCGTTGATGCGGCGCAGGAGCCGCTCAATCTCGACGTCGGTATGGCCGCTGAGCAGCGTGCGTCCGATGCCGCTGATCGCAAGCGGCCGGACGTCGCCGGATTTAACTTCGAACCGCAGGCGTTTGCTGGTTTGTAACGCGTGAATGTACTGCGCATGCAGATCGGACTGCGTGCTGATGCTGACGAGCTCGTCCAGTTTCCCATGGACGAAATCGACCAGCGCAAGGATTGCGCTGTCGCCGAACAACCCGCTGTCCAGCCAGCGGCCCATCTGGGCGATGCGCATGGTCGGCATGTAGGTGCGATTGTAGCTGTCGTAAAACAGGTACCCCAGCATCGCCATGCTCTTGAGCAAGGCCGCGGCGCTCGACGTCGGATAGTCGCACTTCGTCGCCACTTCCTTCAGCGAAATCGGACGCTTCACTTCCTCGAAGTACTCGAGGACTTCAAAGATCCGCTTGGCCGATTTGATACTGGAGCTCATCATTTACACATATCTGGAATGTAATTGGCTGACAGGTACCTTGATGGGTCGAGCCGATTGCAGAAATCGGCCGCAGTTTAGCCCCTCCCTCCTATGACAACAAGCATTTTATACATATATAGAAATAGAACTATGCATATGTAACATGATGGACTCAGAAACGCCCTGCCTCTAGTCTTGCAGCGGCCGGAAAGGCCGCGGCGTAGCAGCCGTTCAAGAAATGAAAAGCGCCCCGCCAAGGTGGCGCACGCTTGCAGGGAGGGCGTGATGAAGCCGGGAATGAATTTGTCCATCGCTATCGACTGATGTCGTCCGGTTCGACCTGTCTTCGCTTGGCTCCCGCCGCTGAACCCAACCCCTTCGCGACCATGCTTCCAGAGATCAACCATCGCGCTCGGCGACGGCTCGCAAGCCATCGTGTGCAGCGGCGGCAACACCTAGACCGAACAGGGATTTGCTTCCATGAACTACCGATTGCCTGAAGGCAGCTGCGATTGTCATTTTCACATCTACGGCCCCTTCGATCGCTTTCCGCCTGGAAATGAGGGCCGCTTCACCGCCGCAAAGCCATTCACAATCGAAGACGCCTTTGCCATCTGGGACAAGCTCGGCATCACGCGCGGTGTCATCGTCCATGCGGTCGGATCGGGAGACGACAACGCCGTCACTTACGATGCGCTGCGCCGCTACCCCGACAGGCTTCGTGCCGTCGCAATCCTGCGGCCCGATGTCTCGGATCGGCGGCTCGATGAACTCACCGACATCGGCTTCAAGGCGGTGCGCGTCACCATGATCCGGCAGGACGGCAAGCCGGTCTCAACGCTCGGCACCAGCTACGACGATCTGGTCAAGCTCGCCCCCCGCATCGCGGAGCGGGGTTGGCATGCGCAGCTCTGGATCGAGAGCTCGGATCTTGCCGCCGCCGCGGCCGAGCTCGAGAAACTGCCACTGAACTACGTGATCGACCACATGTCACGGACCATGGCCGACAAGGGACACGATCATCCGGATTTCCGCGCCTTCACCGACCGACTGAAGACCGGGCGCTACTGGACCAAGATCTCCGGTGCCGACCGCAACACGCGCGTCGGCCGCCCCTATGCGGACACGGCGCCCTTCATGCGCGCCATCGTCCAAACAGCGCCCGACCAGGTCGTGTGGGGCAGCGATTGGCCCCATGTCGGCCACAGCGCCGAGACGATGCCCGATCTCCAGGACCTGCTTCGTCTGCTGCACGACTGCGTTCCCGACGAAGCCACCCGCCGCAGGATCCTGATCGCCAACCCGGCGCGGCTCTACAATTTCTGACAGGACCGAGGACACCTTGGACAACAACAAGAAGCTGCCGCTCGACGGCGTGATCGTCATCGACCTCGGCCAGGTCTATCAGGGCCCGTATGCCGGTTTCCTGATGGCGCAGGCCGGCGCGACCGTCATCAAGGTGGAGCCGCCGAACGGCGAGCCGGTGCGTCATCGCGCCCGCATCAGCAAGGGCAACGCCGTCCCGTTCGCAATGCTGAACGCCAACAAGCGCAACATCAGCCTGAACCTGAAGTCGCCCGACGGCGTCAGGGTCCTGAAGGAGCTCGCGTCGAAGGCCGACGTGCTGATCGAGAACTACGCCCCCGGCGTGCTCGATCGACTGGGCGTCGGCTATGCTGCACTCAGCGCCGTTAATCCGCGGCTGATCTACGGCTCGGCCACCGGTTACGGCCTGTCCGGGCCCAGCCGGGACAATCTGGCCATGGACCTCACCATCCAGGCCGTGTCAGGCATCATGAGCGTAACGGGATTTGCCGAAGGTCCTCCGGTCAAGGCTGGTCCAGCCATCACCGACTTCATCAGCGGCGTGCATCTCTACGCCGGCATCCTCACGGCCCTTTACGATCGGGAGAAAAGTGGCCGCGGCCGGCTGGTCGAGATCGCGATGGTCGAGACCGTCTATCCGGCGATGGCCTCGAACCTGGCCGATGTCTTCAACCGCAAGGCGGCGGCCCCCCGCACCGGCAATCGTCACGGCGGGCTCGCCGAAGCGCCCTACAATGTCTATCCGGCATCCGACGGCTATGTCGCCATCATCAGCGTCAACGAATCCCACTGGACCGGACTAACGCGCGCGATGGGACGGCCGGAGCTGGCCGACGATATCAGGTTCAAGACCGTGCTCGACCGCTTGAAGCACATCGATCTGACGGACCAGATCGTGTCCGACTGGTCCTCGCAGCTCGCGCGCGACGAGATCACCGAGCTTTGCCGCGTCAACAGGGTGCCCTGCGCCGCCGTTCGCGACCTGCGCGAAGTAACCGAGGACAAACACCTCCACGCCCGCGGCATGTTGCGCGAGATCTCGCATCCGGAATACGGCGACATCCTCGTTCATCGCAGCCCGCTGGTGCTGCACGATACGGCGACGCCCGAGTACGTTCCGTCCGCGCGTCTCGGTCAGCACAATGGCGAGGTCTTGTCGGAATATCTCGGCCTGTCCAGCAGCGAGATTGATGAGCTACGCCGCTCCGGCGCCATTGCACAACAATGACGAACGTCGAGGGGCGAATGCCCCGGTCCGCCAATTCAGGGGAAGATCACAATGGTCAAGCTGTTTGAAAGCATTGCATTCCGCGGCGTCGAGCTGAGCAACCGCATCGTCGTTTCGCCGATGGGGATGTATTCGGCCGTGAACGGCTACGTCACGCCGTTCCACTTGGTTCACTATGGCAAATTTGCCCAGGGCGGGGCCGGGCTCGTCTTCGTCGAGCAGACGTCGGTCTCCCGGAAGGGGCGCATTACCAACGGCGATCCCGGGCTATGGGAGGACGGCCAGATCGACGGCATGCGTCAGATCGTTCATGTCATCA
Organism: Bradyrhizobium sp. F1.13.3; assembly: GCF_040548265.1. NCBI lineage: Bacteria > Pseudomonadati > Pseudomonadota > Alphaproteobacteria > Hyphomicrobiales > Nitrobacteraceae > Bradyrhizobium > Bradyrhizobium sp. F1.13.3. The sequence goes on from NZ_JBEPRI010000008.1 coordinate 283,746, forward strand.
AGTCGCACGGCTCAAAGGCAGCGATCCAGATCAATCACGGCGGACGCAAATCGAGCCAGCAGCGCGCGTTCCGGGGCAATAGCCATTTGACGGACCGCGATATCGAAATGGGAGAGGAAACCTGGGTGCCCACGGGGCCGTCGGATGTGGCATTCTCTGATGGCTTCCAGCCTCCCATCCCTCTCAGCAAGGACGGACTCGTCGGCGTACGCGATGCCTTCGTCGCCACGGCGCGTCGGGCTGTGCTTGCGGGCTTCGACATCATCGAGCTTCACATGGCTCACGGCTATCTCCTGCAATCGTTCCTGTCGCCGCTCGCCAATTTCCGCACCGACGAATACGGCGGCAACCTCGAAAACCGGATGCGGTTTCCGCTCGAAGTGACGCGTGCCGTGAGGGCTGCACTTCCCTCGTCCACGCCCCTCTTCGTGCGCATCTCCGCGACCGATTGGATCGACGGCGGCTGGGAAATCGAAGACAGCATCATTTTCTCCCGCAAATTGAAGGAGCTCGGTGTCGATCTGGTCGATTGTTCGACGGGCGGCAATCTTCGCGCGGGATCGACCAACGCCAATCTCGGTCGCGGTCCAGGCTATCAGGTGCCGTTTGCCGAACGCATTCGCCGCGAGGCCGACATTGCGACGGGCGCGGTTGGCATGATCCGGACCCCGGACTTTGCAGAGAAGGTTCTGCAGGACGGCAGGGCCGACCTCATCTTCATGGCCCGCCAGATGCTCTACGATCCGTTCTGGGCGCTTCACGCCGCGGAGCATTTCGGGCTGACCGGTCATTTCGAGCAATGGCCTGAGCAATATAGCTGGTGGCTTGCCAAATGGGGCGGAGCCCTTCGTGCCGCCGGAGAAAGTCTGGACGGGGTCGAGCGATACCGCCAGGCGGCCGAATAGATCCGCCGCCAGCGCGGCTGGTGTCGCAAGATCAATCCTGATCTCGAAAGTTAAAAAAAATTCAAAGGGGAGTGAAAAATGAGAAATGTACTGGCTGCGTCGATGGTTTTCCTCAGTCTTGCTTCGGCTCACGCGCAGACGCCTGCGTCGAAGCCGGTCAAGCTCGGCGTTCTCAACGATCAGTCGGGCCAATATGCGGATGCCGCGGGGCCTGCAGCCGTTGAAGTTGCCAAGATGGCGATCGCCGATTTCGGCGGAAAATTGCTGGGACGGCCGATCGAGCTCGTGTTCGCCGATCACCAGAACAAGACGGACATCGCCTCGGGCATCGCCAGGCGATGGATCGACACGGAGAACGTCGATGTCATTCTCGATATCGGAAACTCCGCGGTCGCGCTGGCTCTGGCTGATCTGGTCCGGGACAAGAACAAGATGATGATCGTGTCGTCGGCCGGCGCATCCGCCATCACGAACGAGAAATGCTCTCCTAACACCTTCCAGTGGACCTACAACACCTACACCCTGGCGCGCAGCACCGCGAAGGCGCTTTTGGGACAGGGTGGCAACGAATGGTACTTCCTGACGGCCGACTATGCTTTCGGACAAGCTTTCGAGAACGATGCGTCCGCCGTGCTCAAGGAGTCCGGCGGCAAGGTGGTCGGCTCGGTGCGGCACCCCTTCAACACCAGCGACTTCTCGTCGTTCCTGCTGCAGGCGCAGAACTCGAGCGCCAACGTGCTGGCTCTCGCCAATGCCGGCGGCGACACAACCAATTCGCTGATGCAGGCGCACGAGTTCGGCCTGCTCGGACAGAAGAGCAAGATGAGGGTCGCGGCTCTGCTGTTCCAGATCACAGATGCCAAGTCGGTGGGTCTTCCCAATCTGCAGGGTCTGTACACCTCGGAAGCCTTCTATTGGAATCGGAATGACGGTTCGCGCGCGTTCGGGAAGCGCTTCTTCGACAAGGTCGGCCGCATGCCGACCATGGTTCAGGCCGGCATCTACTCGGCCACCTTGCACTATCTGAAGGCCGTCGAAGCTGCTGGAACCCTCGACACCGCAGCCGTGCTCGCAAAATTCCGTTCGATGCCCGTGAGCGACTTCTTCTCGGAGAAGGGTTACGTTCGCGAGGACGGCATGCACATCCACGACTACTACCTGCTGCGGGCAAAGACGGTGGAGCAGTCTAAGGGGCCGTGGGACTTCTACGACGTCGTCGCAACGGTCCCGGCCGAAGACGCCAACATTCCCCGCGAACAGAGCAAGTGTTCGCTGATGAAGAAGTCCTGATCTCCAGGCTTCGTGAAGGATCTTTGAGCGGCAGCACTGGGCTGCCGCTCAGGGCGCGGCTTCCACCGCTCGATCGGGATGAAGTGGCCGGCTTGGCTTCCGGTCCCGCAGAGTTTATGCTTATCTCGCAACGAACCCGAATTGAGGATCTCGACGACACGTTTCGGGAAATGGTGGTCCATGACCGATCAGGCGCGAGAAGCTGTCGAGCTGCTGCTCAAGAATCGGCAATTGGACAATCGGCAATCCTATCTCGTACGCGGCCGCCGGTACGAACAACTCTCCGCCAACGATCTTTGCAAGCTCTGGGCGGAGCAGATGAACCGCTGGGCCGACGACTCGATCGCGTTCGACCAGAGAGCCCTCAACGATCTTGGGGTCGAGATGGGATTGCGGGAGATCGCACACCCCCTGGAGCAGATCGCGGAAGCAAGGCAGAAGATTCTCGCGAAATCGGGAAAAGCGTTGGCGACAATTCTTGCAGACCATCCGGACACAGAATAGCGGAGGTCAACGGTCGCGTGAACGACGCCGTCCAGCCAACAAGGTATCGTCAGCCCCTCTTTTCACATCCATAGAAATGCGATGCCGTCCCTGACGTGCATTGGCATATGTGGGCCAGCTCCCTAATCTGAAATCAACAAGGGAGGCCGGATGAACGAGACGCTGCTGTTCTCACCACTACGTATCCGTGATGTCGAGATCAAGAACCGGATCGTGGTCCCGCCGATGCTGCAATACGTTGCAGACCGCGGCTTTCCGACCCCCTGGCACATCACCAATGCGGGCAAGTTCGCCGCAGGCGGCGCGGGCCTTGTCATCGTCGAGTCGACCAAGGTCGAGCGCCGCGGCTGCGGGACGGTCGGGGACCTCGGCATCTGGGACGACAAGTTCATCGCGCCGCTTCGCGACATCGCGAGCTTCATCAAGTCGAACGGCGCTGCAGCCGGCATCCAGCTTGGACACACCGGCCGGAAGGGAAAGGCCCGGCGTCCCTGGGAGGGAGATGGAACCCTCTCCGCCCAAGAGCTTGCAGCCGTCGACGACGTCGACGGCTGGGGCCTGATCGGTCCGAGCGCGCTTGCGTTCGGCAATGGCTATTTCACGCCGCGCGCACTGGAGCGTCACGAGATTCCTGATGCGATCGACGCCTGGGGCAAGGCGGCGGCGCGCGCCGACCAGGCCGGCTTCGACGTCGTCGAGCTGCATGCCGCCCATGGCTATCTGATCCATTCGTTCCTGTCGCCTGAGGCGAACCAGCGAACGGACGACTATGGCGGCAGCGAAGCCAACCGGATGAGATTTGCCATCGAGGTCGCCGAGTCCGTGCGCGCCAACTGGCCGGCGCCAAAGCCGCTGTTCGTCCGTCTTTCGATCGAAGACGAGGCGGGCTGGGGTCCGGCTGAGAACGCCAGGCTGGTCCGCATCTTCAAGACGAAGGGCGTCGACGTCATCGACTGCAGCACCGGCGGCCTCAACAGTAAGGTCCCCAACTTCTTCCGCCTCAACGAGTACGGCTATCAGGTCCAGTTTGCGGACTATATCCGCCGCGAGGCAGACATCATGACCATGGCGGTCGGCCTCATCATTCACGGCGATCAGGCCGAAGCGATCCTTCAGGACAAGAAAGCCGACCTCGTCGCTGTCGGCCGAGAGTTCATCCACAACCCGAACTGGGCGATGGACGCGGCGCAGAAGCTCGGCGTCGATCCGACCTTCAGCGCGGTCCCGCCGCAAATGGGCTACTGGCTCGAAAAACGGGCCCGCCGCGGCTTTGGCGGAAATCCCTCCACGTGGCAAAAGGGCATCGCGTCGGATAGCTGATCTCCGCCGGGCGCTGTTGTGTAGCGACATTGCCTGTGCTGATTGTTTGCGAGGCGTGCTGCGGCTCGCCTCGTGAACATCCAGCAATTACGGGCTATCACCAGACATGTCGTACGAAGACTTGATCAAGCAGACCGAGGCGCGACGGCCGGCGGCGTGGGAGTTGCTCGGCGTCGGCGCCGTTTCCTATGATCAGACACGCGATCGTGTCGTGATCGAATGGCATGCCGAGCGTCGGCATTGCCATTCCACCGAAGGACATCCCAGGGGCGGCATCGTACAGGGTGGAATCGTGACGGGCTGGCTCGATGCGGCCATGGCGACCGCGAGCCTGCTGCGCGGCGAATACCTGACTACAGTCGCGAGCCTCGAGATCAAGGTCGCATTCCTGCTGCCCGCACACCCGGGCCTGTATCGGGCTTACGGCAAGGTCGTCCGGCAGGGACGCAGCGTCGGCTTCCTGGAAGCCGAGCTGCGGGATTCAAACGACGTGCTCATCGCAACGGCGAGTTCGACAGCGGCTCTACGGCCCAAGAACCCTGCCGGGACCAGCCCCGCGTAATCCTTTCGCAGCTCTCGGCTCTCAGAAGCCGTAGAGTCTGGCCGGATTGTCGATCAGGATCTTCCTGCGGACGGCCTGGTCGGGCACGCAGCGCCTGAACAGATCCATCAGCACGGACTCCTTCGGGACGGCGTCGTCGGCGTGGCCGACGTGCGGCCAGTCGCTGCCCCAGACCAGCCGGTCGGGGTTGGCCGCGACCAGCGCCTTCATGAAGTCCTCGGTGTCCTTGTACGGGCTGCCGACTCGCGTGTTGCGATCCGCACCGGACAGCTTGCACCAATAGCGGCCGCTCTTGAGGCCGCGGTCGCAGAACCACTGGTAGCCACTGTAATTGACGGTCTTGTCTGCCATGGTGCGACCCTGATGGTCGATGACGAAGTCGAGCGGGAGCTTCTCGATTTCGGGCGCCAGTTGCTGCAGATCGCCGGTCTCGATCCAGAGCTGCGCGTGCCAACCGCGCTCGGCGATGCGCGGCGCCAAGGCCTTCAGGTCGTCCAGATTCATGCCGCCGCCCGACAACACGGGCTTGCCGTCCTGATACAGGAGATTGATGCGCACGCCCTTGAAGCCGGCATCGGTCAACTCGTCCAGCCGCTTGTCTGTGACATCCTGATTGAGGATCGCGACGGCGCGCAGTTTGTCCGGAAAGCGCTTCAAGGCCTCGAGCGTCACCTCGTTGTCCGAGCCGGCATTGCCGGCATGGACGATCACGCCGCGCGAAATGCCGATCGTCTTCCAGGCGTCGAACAGCATATCGACTGGGAACTCCTGCTTCGGAGCGAATTTTCCGGAATAGTCGACGGGGAAGCGATCGAACGGCCCATAGATGTGGACGTGGCAATCGCAACTTCCCTCCGGAAATTTTTCGAGCTTTTCCGTCATGGTGACCTCACTTGCCGGTGAAATTGGCGGACCGGCGCTCCGCCGTGGATTTGACCCCTTCGCGGAAATCGTCGGTCACGCGCAGGCGATTCTGCTCGGTGAGTTCGTGATCCGTCGCATGCTTGACGCGGTCCGCGAGTCCCACGCGCATGGTGGCGCGGGTCGACAGAAGGCCGAGCGGCGAGCATTCGGCAATTTCCTGCGCGAGCGACATCGCGGCCGCGCGAACCTGGTCCTGAGGGACCAAAACGCTCGCCAATCCCATCGCCAGTGCCTGCTCACCAGTGACGCGCCGGCTGGTGTAGAACATCAACTCGGCGTTCGGCTTGCCGATGGCCTCGGGCAGCGTGACGGTCAGTCCGAAGCCGGGATGGAAACCCAGGCGCGTGAAGTTCGCGGCAAAACGGGCCTCGGGACACGTCACGCGGAAATCCGCCGACATCGCCAGACCAAAGCCGCCGCCGATTGCCGCGCCCTGCACCGCTGCGACGATCGGCTTCTTGTTCCGGAAGATGCGCACGGCCTCTATATAGAGGTGACCGCCGTCTCGCTGGTCGCCACTGGCCGGCGCGTCCCGGGCCGGCGTATTGAAATCCGCGCCGGCGCAAAACGCCTTGCCCTGCGCGGCAAGGACGACGGCGCGGATCTCGCCGTTCGCATCGATCTTGTCGAGTGCGTCGGCGATGTCCCGAATGAGCTGGAGATCGAAATAATTCAGCGGTGGCCGCTGGATCTCGATCGTTGCGACGTGGCCTTGCGTGGTAACCGCGATATCAGTGCTCATGTGGAGTCAGATTCCTTTTGTCTTGATCAGCGAAGTCCAAGCCCGCGCGCGATGATGCCGCGCAGGACTTCCGTGGTGCCGCCCTGGATTGTGAGCTTCGGCGCGATCTTGAGCTCGAAATCCAGCTTGTTGCGGAAGGCGTCCTCTTCGTCGTCCTCGAGGTCGAGCAGCGAAGCGAGCTCGCGGACCCGATGCGGCAGGCCCTGCTCCCAGACCGTGCCGAGATCCTTGACGATCGCGGCCTCGACGACGGGTTCGCGGCCCGCCTCGAGCATCCCTGCCACCGAAACGGACATGCGGCGCAGCGTGTGCAATTGCGCGACCAGCCGCCCGATGCCGACGGTCACCCTCACGTCCGGCTTGGCGCCCGCGGCGTTGGTAAGCGCAAGCAACGCATCGTAGGTTTCGAGAAACCGCTCAGGCCCCGAGCGCTCGTAAGCAAGCTCGCTCGTGGCCTGCTTCCAGGCGCCATCGACCTCCCCGATGACATGATCGTCCGGAATGAACGCGTCCTGGAACACGACCTCGTTGAAGTCGCGCTGGCCGCTCATCTGCCCGATCGGCCGGCAGGTGATGCCAGGCGTCTTCATGTCGACCAGGAACGACGTGAGGCCGTGCCGCCGGTTTTCCTTGGTCGAGCCGGAGGTCCGGAACAGGCCGATCATGTAGTCCGCGATGTGCGCGCTGCTGGTCCAGACTTTCGTTCCGTTGATCAGCCAGCCTCCGTCCGTTCTGGTCGCCTTCGCGCTCGCCGCGAACAGATCCGAGCCGGAATTCGGCTCGCTCATGCCGATGCAGAAGAACAGCTCGCCGCGGATGATACGGGGAAGCACGTCCTGCTTGATCTTCTCGTCCGCGTAGCGAATGAGGGTTGGGCCGCTCTGCCGATCCGCCACAAAAAAGCGGCGCACGGGTGCATTGGCAATCCGCATCTCCTCGGTGACGACATAGCGCTCGAGGAAGCTGCGCTCCTGCCCGCCATACTTCTTCGGCCAAGTCATGCCGATCCAGCCTTTCGCGCCGACGCGACGGGAGAATTCATCGGCATTCTTCGCGCCGACTTCGGGCCGATCGGGATCGAACGTGCCCGCTGCGATCTCGCTCTCAAGGAACGCCCGGACCTCCTTGCGCAACTCCTGGCAATGATCCGGCAGGCGCATGGCGTCGAAATGAATGAGAGACATCGCGGCTCCTTTCAGCGAGAGGCAAGCAGGGGCCAGAGTTCCCTGGCACCTCTGGCGGTGATTAACTCGCCGAGCTTGAGGCTCCAGAACGTTTCGTCACCGAACTCATCGCGCCATGAAAGAAGGCGCAGCGTGAACCGATGCAAGATATGTTCATCGGTGAATCCGATCGCGCCGTGCACCTGATGGGCGATGCCGGTTCCGACCTCGGCGGCCTCGCTGCAGCGAATCTTAGCCGCTGCGATCTCAAGCAGCGCGGCATCGTCATCAAAGCCGGTGTTGGCGATGGTATCGGCCGCCGACGCCGCCGCGGACGCAGCCGCAGCAACCTCACCGCCGAGCCGCGCAAGGCTGTGCTGGATCGCCTGGAATTTCGAGATCGGCTTCTCGAACGCGACACGCTGCTGCGAATAAAGAACCGAAACTTCGAGGATCCTGTCCAGAGCGCCCGCAATCTGCTGCGCTCGCACAGCTGCGCCCATCAGCAGGAGGACGTCCTTCTCGCGCGCTCCCGATTCCTTCAGGCGCGCACGATGAACCGGCAGCACGTTCGCGAAACCCACGGTGTCGCGCGCGTCGCTCGCGAGGCTTTTGCCGGGCTTCAGCTTGCAATCGGCCGTTCGGACCAGAGCGATCGACGGCCCCTCGTCGCCATTGGCCAGCACGACGAGATGCTCGACATCGCTCGCGAAGGGCACCATGCGGGCTTGGCCGTTGACGCGTCCGGTCTTGTCGAGTGTGAGGTGATCTTTCGGGCGAACCGGCGCCACCGTCATCGGCCCGCCCGGCGCGGTCAGACCCGCGCGGTCTAGCAGCCACCCGGCCAGAAGCGTTTCCGCGAGTGGCACTCCCAATGCCGCGCGGCCGGCCTCGCGAATGATGCCGAAGCCATCGCCGAGCGACGCCCCTGCCCCGCCGGCGGTCTCGGAAGCCCAGGCGAGGTCCAGTCCTATCTCCTGAAGAAACAACCAAAGCGGCGCCTTCCAAGCATCGTCGCGCTTCTGGACAATGGTCTGCGGATCGGCCAGATCCGCAAGGACACGCGCGGCTGTTTCGACGACGAGGGTTTCGGAAGCTGACATCGTCATTCTCTCACTATGTGGATGGGGGGCGCGGGCCGATCACGCCCTCGCTCCGCAGCGTAGCGATCTCGGGCTCCGACATGTCGAGCATCGACGACAGCACCTCATCGGTGTTCGCGCCCAATCTGGAGGAGACCGCGGCCGGCAGCCTGTCCGCGCCGTGAATGCGGATCGGGCTGTCCGGAATGACGATCCGCCCGAACTGCGGATGCTCGATCCATTCCAGCATGCCGCGTGAATGCATGTGTCGGTCGTTGCACACCTCTTCTAGGTCGCGGACCGGTGCGGACGGCACCTTGAATTTCGCCAGTGCAGCGCAGGCCTCCTCGCGGGTGATCTTCGAACTCCAGTCCGCGATCAACTGGTCGGTTTCGTCCATGTTGCGAACGCGCGCGACCTTGTCGCGGAATCGCGGATCGTCCGCGAGTTCGGTCCGTCCGATCGCTTGCAGCAGATTGCCCCAATGCTTGTCGTTGGTCGCAATGATCGCGATGTAGCCGTCACTCGCCGGATAGACATTGTATGGCGCCGCGGAGAGCCCGCCGTGTCTATTGCCGGTGCGCGGCGGCGCCCTGCCGATGTCGTACATGTAGGCCAGGTTCGAGGCGAGCGCGGGAAACACGGCCTCCTGCATCGCCACCTCCACCAGCCGGCCGACGCCCGTGATCTGCCGCTCGTACAACGCCGTCATCACCCCGGCATAGAGGTGAATTCCGCTCATGAAATCGACCAGCGCCGGACCGGCCTTGACGGGCGGGCTATCCGGAAAGCCGGTAACGCTCATGAGTCCCGACACGGCCTGCACAGTCACGTCCATGGCCAGATTGTCCTTATCCGGGCCCGACAGTCCATAACCGGATCCCGACGCATAGACTAGCCGGGGATTGAGCTCGTGCAGCACGGACCAGCCGATCCCGAGCCGATCCATCACGCCCGGCGCGTAGTTTTCCAGCAGGACATCGGCGTCCTTGACCAGGCGCTTGAGGATCTCCTTGCCCTTCGCGGATTTCAGATCCAGCGTGATGCACTTCTTGTGACCGTTCAGCATCGCGAACGGTGCGCCCGACCCGCGACTGACGCTGTCGCGCTGACGAACCGGTTCTCCGGCAAGCGGCTCGATCTTGATTACCTGGGCCCCGGCCTTGGCCATCAGATAAGTTGCGTAAGGGCCCTGATAGACCTGACCAAGATCGATGACCGTAAGGCCATCGAGCGGAAGATTGCGTCGACCCTGCATGTGTCTGTCTCAAATCCCTTGCAAAGAGCTATGTCCGCTAAGCGCCGAGATAGGCTTCCTGGATGTCGGGGGCATCAGCGATTTCGCCGGCCATTCCTTCGCGCACGATCGAGCCCACTCTGAGCACATAGGCCCGGTCGGCAATCTTGAGCGCCGCGCGCATATTCTGCTCGACCAGAAGCGCCGAGAGGCCCCTGGCCCGCAGCGCTCCGATCGCGCCGAGCACGAATTTGGAGAAGAACGGCGACAGACCGAGTGACGGCTCATCGAACAGGATGAGCCGCGGACGCGCCATCAAGCCGCGGCCGATCGCCAGCATCTGCTGCTCGCCGCCGCTGAGATTTCCGGCGGCCTGCCGGAAACGCTCGCGCAGGCGCGGAAACATGTTGAGCACGTCATCGACCGTAAACACGGGACCGCTGCCGAATGCGTCGACGATCTTCAAATTCGCCTCGACCGTCATCGACGGAAAGATCTCGCGCCCTTCGGGGACGTGGCTGATGCCGGCCCGGCTGAGCGTCCAGGGCTTGCGCCCGTCGATGCGCTGATCCGCGAACTCGATGCGGCCCGCAGTGATCGGCAGGACGCCGGAGATCGCGTTCAACAACGTGGTTTTACCCGCGCCGTTGGCGCCGAGGATGGCGACGATCTCGCCGCGGTTGACGGAGAGCGAGACGCCGCGGAGCGCGACGACCTTGCCGTAAGCCGCCGAGACGTCCTTGACGGTCAGCAGCGTGCCATCACTCGTCATCGTCAGCCCCCAAATAGGCGGTCACGACTTCCGGATGACTGAGAACGTGATGCGGCGCGTCGACCACGACAGGCTTGCCGTCGACGACGACGAGCGCGCGGCCGCAGAGCTGCCGGATGACCGCCATGTCGTGCTCGACGATCAGGATGGTCCGCCCCGGTGCAATCGCACGGATCAGGGCGATGAAGTCGGCGGTCTCGCGCCCGTTCATGCCGGCGGCGGGCTCGTCGAGGAACATGATCTTCGGATCGGACATCAATGCGATTCCGACGGCGAGCCGGCGCTGCACACCATAGGCCAGCACGCCGGCCTTGCGGTTCCGCTCTCCGTAGAGGCCGATCAACGCAAGAACCTCCTCGACGCGGGCGTGGAAGGCCTGCTGATCCCGGACATAGGACTTGCTGCCGACGATGCGGCCAAGGACGCCGTGGTGAAAGCTCGCATGGCGCCCGAACAGGAGATTTTCCAGCACCGTGCTTTCAGCGAACACCGCAGTTCTCTGAAAGGTTCGGGCGACGCCTGAGCGCGCGATGAGATGCGGCGGCATCCCCGAGATCTCGCTTCCCATGATGCGGATCGATCCGCTGGTCGGCACGGTGATGCCGCAGAGGATGTCGAACAGCGTCGACTTGCCCGCACCATTCGGGCCGATAATGCCCAAGATTTCGCCTTCCTCGACATCGAGGCTGACGCCGTTCAGGGCCGTCACGCCGCCATATCGCTTGACGATATCCCGGGCCGAGACGATGGGACGCTCAGCGGCTGCGATCGTCATCTGTCCTCCTTCCGAGCCGGTCACGCAGAGCAACGCCCAGTTGATGCAGTCCGCCGGGGGCAAACATCATGATCAGGATGATGATCGACGAGAACGCCAGGATCCTCACGTTCGGATCGAGGTTCATAGCCTGCGGTATCAGCGTGAACATCGCAGCGCCGATCACCGGTCCGACCACCAGCTGCGCGCCGCCCAGCAGAACCATCAGGAGCCCGTCCACCGTGTTCGCGACGCTGAAGACCTCGGGCGTGACAATCTGCGTGTAGGGAACGGCGAGCGCACCAGCCAGCGCGGCAAACGGCGCGCTCAGCATGAAAGCCTTAAGCCGGACGCGCGCCACATCGACGCCGACCGAGCGCGCGAGATGAGGATTCTGGCGGACACTGTCCATGGCGGCGCCGAAAGGAGACCGGCGCAGGACCACCAGGAAGACGATCGCAAGCAGAAGAATGGTGGCGGTGACCGCGAAGTAGGTCTGCGGATCCGACAGCTGGAGCGAACCGATCTCGATCGGCGGAAAGCCGAACAGGCCGAGCGGTCCCCCGGTGATCTCCTCGAGATTCGTTGCTGCGACCATGGCGACGCCGGTCAGGCCCCAGGACACGATCGAGAAATAGGCGCCGGTCAGACGCAGCGTGATGACGCCAATGATGGCGGCCAGCACCACGGAAAGCACGAGCGCGATCAGTACCGCGACCTCGAACGGCAGCCCGAGCTTGCCCATTCCGATCGCCGCGCCGTAAGCGCCGACGCCGAAAAACAGGCATTGGCCGAGCGGCACCTCTCCGACGCCGCCGAGGATGATGTTGATGCTCAGAGCAAACAGGGCGAACGCACAGGTGTACCCGGCGAGGGTCACCACGAACGGGTCGGTGAACGCGAAGGCGAACGCCGCGATGGCCGCGACTGCGCATGCGACGTAAATGGCCTCTCGCGCGGCGCGCCCGGCCCTTTCGCCATTCATGGCGCCGGCCCGCTTCCTGTCCATCGTCATGCCGAAATCCTGGATTGCCATCTCAGTGCCGATGCTGCTGGACTTGGCCAAGCAGTCCTTGCGGTCGGAACAGCAGCGTGGCGATGACGAGGCCCCAGCCCAGCGCGGGCGTCCACGAGACAGAGACGTAAGTTTCGAACAGCGCGTTGGCGACACCGATGAGAAGCGCACCCAGCATCGCGCCCGGAATACTGCCCATCCCGCCCAGGATGACGACCGTGAAGCCGACGATCAAGGCGCTGTATCCCATGGTCGGATAGATCGTCGAGATCGGCGCCAACAGCGCGCCTGCAAGACCAGCGGCGGCGACGCCTAGCACGAAGGCCAGCGCGCGGATCCAGGGAACATCGATGCCGGAATAGAGCGCGCCACGCGCGTTCTGGGCGACGGCCACGACCTGCTGGCCCTTTATGCTCAGACGGAGCCACAGACCGAGCGCGCCGAGCACGAGAACTGAACAGACAAAGATGAACGCGCGTTGCGACGTCACGAAGATACCGAGAAATCGCATCGTGCTTTGTCCGAGCGGCGATGTCACCGGGAGCGGGTCCGGCCCGAAGATCAGGATCAATCCGGCCACCGCCGCCTGACCGAGCGCGAACGTGACGATCAGTGAGCCGTGATGTGAATCGCCATACAGGCTGCGACGGATGACGACCCATTCAGTGACGGCGCCAATGGCCACAACGATCAGCACCGACAACGGAACAGCGATGAAATAGTTCATGCCTCGCGACGTCAGCAGGTAGCAGGCATAGCCGCCCATGGCGAAGAACGCACCATGGGCGAAGTTTGCAATGCCCACGATTCCGAAGATCAGCGTCAGGCCTACGGCGATGACGGCATAGCCGGCGCCAAGCACCAATCCGTTGACGAGGGTTTGAACCAGAAGTTCCAAAGCCGTACGTGCCTTCTAAATTTGATCCGCGCGATCGTCAGTTCGAGGCGACGCGCTCGACCTGGACGACAGCCCCGTTTTCGACTCGTTGGATGTAGAAGTACGGCGCCCGCGCCCTGCCCTTCTCGTCGAACTTGAGCAGTCCCCTCGGGCTCGGCCAGGAGTTTTCGCGGATGACTTTCGAGATCTTGTCGTAGTCGCTGTCGGTACCGGCTTTGTCCATCGCGGCGGCGATGAGATTAATCGCCTCGAAGATCACAAGCTCACCTTTTCCCGGAGAGGAGTTGAACTTCTTCTGATAGTTCTCGACGAACTCCTTGCCTTCGGCGCCGGGATCTGATGCCATGAATATCTCTCCCGTAATGACGCCGTTCATGGCGCCCTCCGATGGCTTGATCATGCCCGGCGTCACCACGCCTGGCGACATCACCTCGATCTTGAAGCCGCCGAGCTGGCGCACCTGCTTCCACAGTTGTGCGGCGCGCGCCGGATAGGCGTCGGCGACGTAGATCATGTCCGGATTGCTCGCCTTGATCTTGGTGAGAATGGACGTGAAATCGTTAGTCTCGGCGTCATAAGTAGAGATGCTCACCAGCTCAATGCCTGCGGACTGGAGGCTCGCCTTGAGTTTCTCAAGGACCGTCTTGTTGAACTCGGAATTCTCGCCCATGTAGGCGACCGTCTTCGGCTTTAGCGTCTTGACGATGTAGGCATTGAACGATTCGGAGTTGAGCGACACCGTGTTGTTGATTTGAAACAGCCAGGGACTGCCCTGATCGGTGATCGCATCAGCCTGCGCGCCAGCGTTTACTTGCAGGATACGCTTCTTAGTGACCGAAGATTCGGCAAGCACGACCGAGCTGTTCGTCCCCCCGGTTATCGCTTTTACGCGCCCCACCGACATCAGCTTCTGGACCGCGGCGACGCCGCCTTGCGGCGTGCCCTTCTCATCCTCGAAGACCAGTTCGATCTTCCGGCCGCCGAGAATGCCGCCGCGCTGGTTGACGAGGTCGGCTGCATATTCAGCGCCGCGCTGCAATTCCTGCCCATAAGTCGCCGCTGCGCCGCTCAGAGGCAGCGCAAGGCCGATCTTGACCGGGTCAGCCGCCATCGCGCCGGGCGCGCCAGCGAGCTGCACAGTCGCCGCCACGATGGCCCCCAAAGACAACATTACATTTCGGCGATCCACACGCTTCATCGTTCTTCCCCCTATGATTTGTCTCGCCAGCCCGCGGCAACGCGGCGGCTCCTTTGATTTCTGATGGACTCAGCGCCCGAGCTCAATTCAGATTGCGCTGAAAGAGATCGAACAGGCGCTCCCAATGCCGCTCGGTGCTGGCCTTGTGGTAGAGGCGCCGGGTTGGAAAAGCGAAGCCGTGTTCGGCTTCCGGATAGTATTCCATCCGCCCGTTGATGCCGGTCGTCTTGATCGCCCGCGATACCTGCTCGAGCATCTCGGGAGGCGCGTAGTGATCATGCTCGGCCAGGGCAAAGTAGATCTCGCCCTCGATCTTGTCGGTGACGAGATGGGCGGAGTCCGGCTGGTCAGTGACGAGGCGCGCGCCGTAGACGGAGGCGCCGGCGGCCATGCGATCGGGAAACACGCCCATCGCGCGATAGACGTAGCGGCCGCTCATGCAATAGCCGACACATCCCGTCTTGCCCTGCCGCGCAGCCGGCTCAGTGGCCAGGAAGTCGAATATGGCCTGGGTGTCTTCCATCACCATGGTGTTGGTCAGGTGGCGGTTGAGCTTCCACATGAACTCCAGCTTATCCGCGCAGGCGGGGTCCCACAGCCGGTTCGCGTCGAGATCGACGCAGCGGACCATGCGGTAGTACATGTTCGGCATGACGACGTAATAGCCGACTGTCGCCAGACGTCGGCACATGTCGGACAGCTCCTCGCGGACGCCGACCGAGTCCATATAGAAGATGACGACAGGGAACGGTCCTGGACGGTCCGGGTGAAACACGTACGTGTTCATCACCCCGTCCTTGGTTTTCAGATCGACGACCTTCTCCTGCACGACTCCACCCTTCTAACCATTTTGTATCCCCGCGCGTTCGAGGCGTGGAGTGGGCGGAAGAATGTGCCGGGACGTAGCTGAAAGCCAGAGCATTACAGATATGCGCGCGTATTTACAGATATGTGAAAATCGATCCGTTCAGTTGCGGGCATTTGTCGCGGATGCGCGATCCTCACGCGTAACGAATTTGTCGATGCCTTCGCGCAGCGATCTCAGGATCTGAGTTCGCTTGGATACCAGTCGTTCGACCGGACCGCCGACGCCGATCGCCAGGATGCGGCCGTGGCGCCGCTCCGGCAACAACATCCCGATGACGCCCGCTCCGGCCGTTACAGTGTGAAGGGAGATGACGTAACCATCCTTGCGGATCTTGCGGAGCTTCTGCATCAGCTCCTTCAGGTCGACCTTCTTCTTTCGGTCTTCCTCCTCGAAATTGATGCGGCGCACGAGCTTCTCGATGGTCTCGTCCGAACGCGCGCTCAGCAGCATCCATCCGAGGCCCGAACGCGCGAGCGGCCGGATCGTCCCGGGCTTGATCGAAAACTGGATCGTGCGCGGCGAAGGTTGGACATGGATATATTGCATGTAAAGGTCGCTCTGGGTCGCGATGCTGACGGTCTCTTCGGTTTCCTTGTTGAGGTGGTTCACCAGCGCCGAAATTCCGCGCTCGCCAAAAAGCGCGCCCTGCACCCAGTGCCCTAGCTGCACGATACGCATCGTCGGCATGTAGGTCCGCGAATAGCGGTCAAAGTCGACGTAACCGAGCACCACCATGCTCTTGAGGACCGCGGACGCGCTTGAGACGGGGTAGCCGAAGCGCAGCGCGACCTCCTTGAGACTCAAGGGCCGCTGCACTTCATCGAAATATTCCAGGATCTCGAACAGCCGCTTGGCCGTCTTGATGACCTCTTTGGACATGCTTCCTCGCTTGCTTTTTCACATAGATAGAAAAGTTTTCTCGTAGACGAAAGCCATTTCGCGGATTTCCAGCGTTTGCTAGAAGGCTTGCCAACGGAGGTCACCATGGTTTCTGCCGAGCAGATGAAGTTCGAAGTGTCCGATGGCGTCGCGACGATCACGTTCGACCGGCCGGACAAGATGAACGCCTGGACGCCGGTCATGGAGATCGAGCTGCGCCGCCTGATGGCGATCGCCTCCGAGGACGACGGCGTGCGCGCGATCGTGATCACCGGCGCGGGCCGGGGCTTCTGCGCCGGCGCCGACATGGGCCGCCTCTCCGACGCGTTGTCGGGAACCGCAACCGCCGCACCCGTCGTTCCCCCCATAAGCGACGACGATCTGGAGCAGCGCTACAGCTACCTGCTCGCCGTTCCCAAACCGATCATTGCGGGCATCAATGGCGCGGTCGCGGGCGTTGGTCTTTGCATCGCGCTGTATTGCGATCTCCGCTTCATGGCAGCTGGCGCAAAACTGACCACGTCCTTTGCCCGGCGCGGCCTGATCGCGGAGCACGGCAGCGCCTGGATGTTGCGTCAGCTCATCGGGCCGATGAACGCGGCGGACCTTCTTCTTTCGGGGCGCGTGGTCGAGGCGGCGGAAGCCGAGCGGCTCGGCCTGGTCAGAATGCTGCCCGCGGATACTTTTCGCGAGACCGTGCAACAGACGGCCTCAGACTTCGCCAAACTCTGCTCCCCCCGCTCGATGCGGATCATCAAGCAGCAACTGACCGCGGCTCCCCGGCAAACGCTGGCCGAAGCCACGCAGCTCGCGAACAGCGAAGTCGCGATCTGCCGCGGGACGGAAGACTTCAAAGAGGGCGTTGCCCATTTCATCGAGAAGCGGGCGCCGCGCTTCACCGGCAGGTGAGCGCGAGGGCGCATGCGTCGTTCAACGAAAATGCGGTACCGGCCGAGTGCTTGCCCCCCGTAATCGGGACGGCCGGGCTCGGCTCGGCGGACGCAATTTCGCGATGGACCGCGGCGGGCCGCTCGAGGATGACGAGAAAGCTGCGGCCTTCCTCGGTGATGCTCCACACGCCCGGTTCGCGCACGACCAGCTTCTGGCCGAAGATATCAAGATCCGGCGCACGTTCGGCGAGCCGATTCATCCGTCCGGTCCATTCCTGGCCACTCGTATAGAGGATGGCAAGGTGCTGCTTGATGACCTCGAGGCTGGCGCGTCCGTCGGTCTGGCCGTCGAGAATCTTCAGGATCGAAAGCTGGAAACTCACAAGCGACTCAGACGCTACCATTCACCGTCGCCGTATATTAGAGCCGAGCACGATGTGGAAGTCATCACGGTTACGCTGAAACGGGATACCGGCCCTGTCGATGCACTCGGCTGGACCTGCCTGCGCGACCCGACTAACCTGCCGTCAAATAGACATGAAATCAGAATGTCGACTCGGCATCACCGGATCTCCGCAGTATAGCCGGCACAATCAGACGATGGCCAGAAAAAGCAAGAGAGCGACAGCGGACGATCAGATCACGGAAGCCACGAGCTACGGCCCGCCGGCCGCGGGATCGGTCAAGTCTGCGGGACGTGTGCTGCGAGTTCTGGAGTTCTTCGACGAGATCCAGCGGGACGCGCGCGTGGCCGAAGTGGCCGAGCGGCTGGGATTTCCGCAATCGTCGACCTCGATCTTGCTCAACTGCCTCGTCGAGCTCGGCTACATGGATTATCTGCAGGAAAGCCGCAGCTTCCTGCCCTCGCCGCGCGTCACCCTGCTCGGGACCTGGCTCGACAAGGGCCCCGTCAGAAACGGCAGCCTGATGCGAATGCTCGAAGAGCTGTCCCATAAAACGGGCGACACCGTCATCATCGCCGCGCGGAGCGGAATCTATGCGCAGTATATTCACGTTTTGCAGGCCCGCGCGACGATGCGCTTTCATGTCCCGCCCGGGTCCAGACGCCTCGTGGTCTGGTCGGCCACCGGGTTTTCGCTACTGACTTCGAGCAGCGACAAGGAGATCCGCAGCTTGTGCACGCGCACCAACGCGGAAGCCGCGCTCGACATATCCCGGATCGACATCAATCAGGTGCTGGAAAACGTCGAGCGCACGCGGCGTGAGGGGTTCTTCTTCTCGGCCGGCCTCGTCACGCCGGGCGCGGGATCGATTGCCGTGCCGCTGCCCGAGGGCATCGACGGCTGGAACCGCGCGCTTGCGGTCGCGGTATCTGGCCCTCTCCAGGACATCACGCGGCGGCAGACGGAGATCGTCACGCTGCTCAACGATGTCGTGCAGCGCTATCTTCGCCCCACAGCCTCAATTTAGGCCGCGCCGGCGGCTGCCGGCCGGTCGACGAGCAGCGGCCATAGGCCCTCGCCGCCTTGCGCGCAGATCATCCGGCCGATCTTTTCCTGCCACCAGGGCTCCGCGCCCCATTCGTCGCGCCACGACCAGAGCCGCCGGGTGGCGTAGTGCAGCGGGTGTTCCTGGGTAAACCCCATTGCGCCATGGACCTGATGGCACAGGGCCGCGACCTGACCGGCA
Organism: Bradyrhizobium sp. F1.13.3; assembly: GCF_040548265.1. NCBI lineage: Bacteria > Pseudomonadati > Pseudomonadota > Alphaproteobacteria > Hyphomicrobiales > Nitrobacteraceae > Bradyrhizobium > Bradyrhizobium sp. F1.13.3. The sequence goes on from NZ_JBEPRI010000008.1 coordinate 302,399, forward strand.
GATTCACCGCATCGTGATTTTGCAATCGCCACGGCCAGCGCGTCGTCGCCCAGCCGCGGCGACTCCGTCAGGGCGTCGCCTGCCGCAGACGCCGCGGCAAAGTGGCCTGCCGCAATCGCCAGCATGTGCTGGATGGCCTGGAATTTCGCGATCGGGCGGCCGAACTGCACGCGCTCATTGGCGTAGGACAGCGCATAATCCATGCACCGTTCCATCCCGCCGATCATCTGCTGCACGCGGATAGCCGCGCCGAATGGCATCAGGCCGTCAGCTCCGATACAGGCGGGCGCCGGCAGGACATCGCTCACGGCCAACTGCACGCCGCTGAAGTCGACACCTTCGCGCGGCTCGTAGGCGACGTTGCGCCGCGTCTTGTTCGAACGCGCTTTGGCAGTCGGCACGCGGCAGAGGAAGGCCTTGCCGTTCGCGTCGCGTGCAAGGACAAGCGCGGTCGGAGCCTGCTGGCCCCAGGCGACATGCCGGGCGATACCTTGCAAAGCCATGCCTGCTGCACCCGAGACGAGCGTGATACGATCCTTCGGATTAACCGGCGCAAGCGTCACCGCGCCTGCGATGACTTCGCCACCCGCGTCGGTCCAGAGTGCGTTGGCGATCATGGTCTCCGCCAGCGGCAGCGGCGCGGAATGAAATGCGGACCTGCGGATCAGGTTTGCCCCAACGTCGGGCGCGAGCCCTGCGCCGCCCTTCAATTCGGCTACCAGCGCCAACGGCAGGCCGGCATCTTCCACCGCGCCCCAGAGCTCATCAGGCCATTGCCCGGCGTCGGCTGCGGAGAGAACTTTCTTGTCGATGTGTTGCGCAAAGAGGCGATCGGCCTGTTCAAGCACAATGGCGGACATGTCTTCCATGGCATTTCCCCGTCAGCGCAGACCAAGACCGCGGGCAATCATCCCGCGCAGGATTTCCGGCGTGCCGCCGCGAATGGTGAACGATGGCGCGTGCAGCAACACATGTGCCATCGCCTGCGAATACTCGTCATCATCATCGAGACTTGCCTCGACCGGCAACAGCTTCCGCACCGCTTCCGGAACTTCCCGCTCGAATGCCGTGCCGACATCCTTGACCAGTGCAGCTTCGGTGACCGGACTTTCGCCACGCTCCAATAGCCCGGCGATCGACGACGACATCCGGCGCAACGCGGCGAAGTGAGCCGCGAGCCGGCCGATCTCGACCGCCTGCCGCTCATTCGGCTCGCGCCCGATCTTGTCGACGAGTTCGACGAGAAGCCTGATATCCGACATAAAGCGATCCGGGCCGGCGCGCTCGAACGCCAACTCGCCCGTCACGCGCGTCCAGCCTTCGCCGGGTTTTCCGATCATCATGTCGTCGGGAACGAAGCAGTTCTTGAAGAATACCTCGTTGAACTCGTGCCCTCCCGACAGATTCATGATCGGCCTGATCTCGATGCCTTCCGAGCCCGTATCCACGATGAACTGGGACAAGCCGGCGTGACGGTTCTCGCTGGGCGGCTCGGTGCGAGCCAGCACGATCAGGTAGTGGACGCGGTGCGCGTTCGAGGTCCAGATCTTGGTACCGTTGATCACCCAGCCACCTTCGACCTTGTCCGCCTTGGTGCGGGCGGCCGCAAGGTCGGAGCCGGAATCGGGTTCGCTCATGCCAATGCCGAAATAGCACTCGCCCGCGGCAATCCGAGGCAAAATCAGCTCGCGCGCCCGCTCGCTGCCATGCTTGAGAATCTGCGGACCGGACTGCCGATCCGCGATCCAGTGCGCGCCGCCCGGCGCGCCGGCCGCCAGCATCTCTTCGGTCACGACGAAGCGCTGCAAGTTGGAGTATTCGCCACCGCCATAGCGTTTCGGCCAGGTCATGCCGATATAGCCCGCCTTGGCGGCGCGCTTGCTGAACTCCGGATCGAATGTCGACCAGGATGTCCGGTGTGCGGCGTAGCGACCGCCGTCACGCTCCTCCTTCAGGAAGGCGCGGACCTTGCGCCGCATCGCGTCTGCTTCGGGCGGTAAGGTCAGAGATTCGAACCGGAACGCGCGCATTCAAGCCTCCATTCGTCCAAAATCGTCTTTTGGCACAATATCCATCATCAACCCGCCTCACTTGCTCTTGCCGCTCGGGGAGATTGTCTCCGGCACATGCACTCCGATCTCCGCGAGCAACTCGGCCGTATGTTCGCCCAACCGCGGCGCATGGCGGCGAATTCGGAACGGCGAGGAGCTAAAGGACACCGGCGCCCGTATCGACTTGTATGCTCCCTCCGATGGATGCTCGGCGCGGCTGAACATCTCGACCGCCTTCATGTGTTCGTCGTTTGGCAGATCGGCGAGACCCAGGACGGGCATACAGGGAATGCTGACGTCGTCGCAGAACGACACCCATGAGGCCGTAGAATGCCGAGGGGCTTCTTGCTCGATGATCTCGTAGAGTGTCTCAAGATGGGCTACTCGCTCGACCAGCGGAAAGAAGCGGGCGTCATACTTCATTTCCGGGCGCCCCACGAAGTCGAAGAAGTCGCGCCAGTTGCGATCCGAATAGGGAAGGATGCACATATAACCGTCGCCGGTGCGAAACGGCTTGCGGCGCGGGCTGACGACGCGGGCATAGCCGGGGTCGCCGAGCGACGGCTCGAAGGCAAAGCCGAGCAAATGCTCGATATAGGCGAACTCCGCCGTGGTCTCGAACATCGGCACTTCGATGGCCTGCCCTCCGCCACCACGCTCACGCTGGAACAGAGCTGCCATCACCGAATAGGCGATCGCTTGCCCGGACAGCTTGTCGCATAGCACCGTCGGCATGAAGGCCGGCTCGCCGCGCGCGACCATATGCAATGCAGCGAGCCCGGAGCCGGCCTGGATGATATCGTCATAGGCAGCCTTGTCGCGGTAGGGCCCCTTCTCGCTGAACCCGTAAGCGCCGCAATAGATGATATCAGACTTGATGGCGCGGACGGCCTGATAGCTAAGCCCGAGCTTGTCGATGGCCTTGGGTCGGAACGAGTGGACGAACACGTCGGCTGTCGCAATCAGCCTGCGCAGCGCATCCATTCCCGCGGGCTGCTTCAGGTCGAGCAAGACGCTGCGCTTGTTGCGGTTGAGATGGAGAAAGCCGCCGGCCATGCCTTCGTTGCGATTGGGGCGATAGGTGCGAAAGGAGTCACCCTCCTCGCTCTCGATCTTGACCACGTCAGCCCCGAGATCGGCCATGATGTGGGTCGCAAACGGTCCCATGATCACGTTGGTCAGGTCGATGACGCGAATTCCGCCCAACGGGCCGTCTGCAGGGGTCGTGTCCATCCCGAAGCTCTCTCATTCAATTGGCCGCGACGGCCGGCGCGTTCCGCGCGGGACGTCCAACTTCTACGTGATCGCAATCCGATCAATACGGTTCGGCACGCTCACGCCAATTATCACATATGCGATTGATTACGCCCCTCCGCTCTCTTGCTGGCGGGAACGCGATCAAACATAGTTTCGCCCAACCACAAAAAGACTTGGGAGAAAACAATGATATCGACGAGCCGTCGCCATTTTGCGGGCGTGATCGCTGGGGCATTTGCATTCGCGGGCCTTACAGCGCCAGCCGCAGCCGCCGAGAAATGGGATCTCTATATCTATAATCCCGTGGCGACAGTCGCTGCGGCCAAGGGCATGAGTGCCGTCGCGGAGCAAATCGAAAAGGACACCGGCGGCGAGCTGTCGGTCCGGCTGCACCTCGGGGGCTCGCTCCCCATCAATACCACCACGATTACACAGGCCGTCAGCGACGACGTCGTGCAGATGGGCGACGACGGATATTTCCTCGGCAACGTGCCGATTGGCGGCGTCCTGCGGCTGCCGATGCTGATCCGGTCTCTGGGCGAATACAAAAAGGCGGCGGACATCATGGCGCCGTACCTGGAAAAGGCGTTCGAAAAGAAGGGCCTTCTGGTGCTCGGGCAGTACCTCTATCCCTACCAGGTGGCATTCTCGAGCAAGAAGCTGACGTCGCTGGCCGAAGTCAAGGGCCAGAAGATCCGCGTGACATCGCCCGAGCAAGGCGAGTTCATCAAGCGGCTCGGCGGCGTGCCTGTCACGCTCGGCGCCCCGGAAGTTCCGTCCGCGCTCGACCGCAGCATCGTCGATGGCGTCCTCACTGCCAACACCGGCGGCGGTAACACCTGGAAGGACTTGCTCAAGTTCAATTACCGGCTGGGCATCAATTACTTCAACTCCGTCGTCATCGTGAACAAGGAGCGCTTCAACAAGCTGTCGCCGGAGATCCAGGCCAAAGTCCGCAAGGCCGTCACCGACAACATGCCGCTGATCACCAAGGCGATGGCGGACGAGGAAGACAGCCTCAGCAAGAAGTTCGCCGAAGGCGGCATGACGGTGACCGAGCCGCAACCCGGCGATCTCGACGTCGGCACCAAGGCGATTTCGGCCTATTGGGATGAATGGGCAAAATCGAAGGGGCCGGATGCTGCGGCCGCGCTCAAGCAGGTTCGTGCGGCGCTTGGCCGGTAATCGATCATGGCTGGCAGCATGGAGATCAAGGAGGTGGCGCCTGACGGCGCCGTCCACTTCATCGACAACGTCTCCTCGGGCCCTGGCCCGGTCGAGAACGCCTCAGAAGCGATTTGCGCGCTCTTCCTGATGGCCATGATCATCCTGATCGGAGCAGAGGCGATCGCACGCAATCTGTTTGCGACGTCGCTCCAGATCACCGATGAGATTGGCGGCTATCTGCTGGTGGCCATGACCTTCCTGAGCATGTCGGTCGCCGAAGCCCATGGCGCATTTCACCGGGTCGAACTGGTTCAGGCCCGCCTCGGACAATCCGCCCGGCTGGTGTCGCAGATCGTCTTCGACCTGATGTCGCTGGTCGCCTCCGCGTCGCTTACCTGGCAGCTGACGCGCCTGGTCATGAACTCGTGGCGCGCGGAGGACGTGGCGCCCACGCCGCTGCAGACGCCGCTGTGGATGCCGCAGACCACCATGGCCATCGGCATGTTCCTGCTCTGCCTCGCCCTTCTCCGAACCATACTCGCCAAGGCTCGCCGCCTTCGCAGGAGTGCGCAGTCATGACTCCGGGCGTCGAACTGATCTTTGTCCTGGCGATCTTCGTCGGGCTGCTCTGCGTGGGAATGACGATCCCGTTTTCGATCACAGTCCCATCTGTCCTTTATCTGGTGCTGCATGCAGGTCTGCCTGGACTGAAGGGTATCGGCCTCGTCAGTTGGGGCAGCATGAACAGCTTCACGCTCAGCGCGATCCCGCTGTTCATCCTGATGGCCGAGATCCTGCAGGAGAGCCGGCTGAGCTTGCGGGTGTATCACGGCCTGTCCAAACTGGTTTCCTGGATTCCCGGCGGCCTGCTGCAGACCAACATTGCGGGATGCGCCATCTTCGCGGCCATCAGCGGCTCGAGCGTGGTCACCGCCGCCTCGATTGGGCGCGTCGCGCTGCCTGAATTGCAGAAGCGCAAATACAGTCCGCGCCTGTCCGCGGGCTCGCTGGCGGCGGGCGGCACGCTCGGCATCCTGATCCCGCCGAGCATCGCGATGATCGTGTACGGCACATTCACCGAGACGTCGGTCGCGAAACTGTTCATGGCCGGCGTGATGCCGGGCTTGCTGCTGACCGCGATGTTCATGGCCTATATCGCCATACATGCTTGGTTCAGACCCGAGATCGCTCCGGGCGAGGTTGGCGCTCGTTCGGGTCGAGAACTGCTCGCGGCCCTGCTCGACGTCATCCCGTTCATGGTGCTGATCGGCGGAACCATTGGCAGCATCTATTCGGGTCTGGTCACGCCAACCGAGGCAGCGGCCGTCGGCTGCGTGCTGGCGATGATCATTGCAGTGTTCTGGGGCGAGTTCAGCGTCGCGATTCTGTGGCACGCCTTGCAAACCACGGTGCGCGTCTGCGGCAACATCCTGTTCATCGTCTATGCCGCTTTCCTGTTCTCCTACGCGATCAGTTATGCCGGTGTCGGCGAGCAGATTACGCAGTTCCTGGTCAACCTGAAGCTTTCCAGGCTGGAGTTCTTCTTCGCCCTGTTCGTTCTTTACACGGTGTTGGGCTGCCTGGTCGAAAGCCTCGGCATGATCGTGGTCACGGTGCCGCTGCTCTATCCGGTTCTGGTTCAGTACGGCATCGATCCGATCTGGTTTGGCGTGATGCTGGTGCTGTTCATCGAGATGGGCCAGATCTCGCCGCCGATCGGCATCAACCTGTTCGTGATCCAGAGCATATGGTCGGGCAAGCTGAGCGACGTCGTCGCGGGCACGATCCCGTTTCACCTGATCATGTTCGCGCTGCTCGGCCTGCTGGTGATCTTCCCCGAAATCGCAATGTGGCTACCTTCGCAAGTCACTGCCCTGCCTTGAGCGAGATACCCTGATGTATACACCGCCCGAAGAAATCAAGACTGAGGTCTTTGCCCGCCTGCCAGACAAGTTTCGACGCAAAGACCCTGACAATGCATGGTCGTTAGTCAACCGCCGCGGACTGGTGGCGGATTCCTTCCTTGAAGGCCCGTCATTCGACCGCGACGGTAATCTGTACATCGTGGACATTCCCTACGGACGCATCTTCCGCATCTCGCCCGCCGGAGAATTCACGCTGGTCGCCGAATATGACGGCGAGCCGAACGGGTTGAAGCTCGCGCGCGACGGGCGGATCGTCATCACGGACTATCGCCACGGCCTCATGACGCTCGACCCGGCCAGCGGCAAGGTCAGCTCCCTGCTGGAGCGGCGCTGGTCCGAGCGCTTCAAGGGCGTCAATGACCTGGTCTTTGCCGGCAACGGCGACATCTATTTCACCGACCAGGGCCAAACCGGGATTCACGACCCGACCGGCCGCGTCTATCGATTGCGGGTGGACGGAGTGCTCGACCAGATCGTCAGCAACGTCCCCAGCCCAAATGGCCTCGTGCTGAACGGCAACGAACACATTCTTTACGTGGCCGCCACCCGGGGCAATGCCATCTGGCGCATACCGCTGATGCCTGACGGCACCGCATCGAAGGTCGGGATATTCATCCAGCTGTCAGGCAGCCTAGGCGGCCCCGACGGCCTTGCAATGGACGAGCAGGACAACCTTGCGATCGCCCACGCCGGTCTTGGCACCGTCTGGATCTTCAGCCGCCTCGGCGAACCGCTCTATCGGGTTCGCTCTTGCCAGGGCCTCGCCACGACCAACGTGGCCTATGGCGGCTCCGACAACAAGAACCTCTACATCACGGAATCCGAGAGCGGTTGCGTGTTGGTCGCGCGCGTTCCTGTTGCTGGACGGCTCATGGAATCGCATCGGTAGTGCCGGACGAGATAGGCAAGGGTTCGAGTCCCAGCAGCCGGCAATTGTTTGCTACGAGGAACGAAAGAATGGCCTTCATGCTCGGGAAAGTTCGAACAGTCGTACTGATACTTGGCCTGACGGCCTCGGGGGCGGCGATGGCCGCGTGGCCCGATGACAAGCCGGTCGAGGTCGTCGTTGGCTTCGCCGCGGGCGGCGGGACCGACGTCATGGCTCGCAAGCTGCTTCCTTTCGTCGAGAAGCGGCTCGGCGGAAACGCGCGTTTTGTTGTCCTCAACAAGCCCGGCGCCGGCGGCGAGATCGCGTTCACCGCGATCGCACGCGCTGCTCCCGACGCCTATTCGATGGGGGTAGTCAACGTGCCCGGCTACAACTTTCTGCCGATGACGCGGAAGACCCAGTACACTATGGACGAGATCCGTCTGGTCGCGCGCGTGGTCGACGATCCCGGCGTGATCGTCGTTCGCAACGATAGCCCGTTCACGACGATCACTAGCGTTCTCGACGCGCTGCGCAAGACGCCCGGTTCAGTCACGTTCGGCCATAACGGCGCAGGCACGAACGGGCATCTGGCCATCCGCATGCTCGCAAAGGCCGCCGGCGTCGAGCCGAATGAGATTTCCTATCGCGGAACAGCAGCGCAGAGGACCGACGTGCTCGGCGGCCATCTGGATATAGGAATGGTCAGCCTGAGCGAAGTGCCTGAGCTTCACGGCACCAACAAAGGAGAGCTCCGGGCTATCGCAATCCTTTCTAAGGCTCGTTCCTTATCATTGCCCGGCGTCCCAACGGCCGAGGAAGCCGGCGTTCCCGTCATCATGACCGCCGAACGCGGCTTTGCGCTGCCGAAGGGCGCGCCCGATGACATTGCGAAGAAGCTGGAAGCCGCGATCGCCGAGAGCCTCAGCGATCCCGAATACATCAGGAACTCACCCGGTGATGCTCCCGTCCTCGCTTTCATGGCCGGAGCCGAATGGCAGAAGCGTCTCGACGATATGAGGAAGGGGTTGCAGCCGCTTGCGAGCGAACTGGCCGAGCCGAAATAGCTTCAGTCGATCGGAGCGCGCCGTTTATGCCAATCCGTAACTGGCTGCAAGTCCTATGGACGGTAGGAAGTCATTGAATTCGAGTGGCGTCGGGGCTCCCTCGGGCTCCCAAAAAGGCTTACCCAGGCATCCGCTGAGATCGACGATATGCGGTTCGATCTGACTTCCGCTCATGGCCGTAGCTGGCTTTCTACAACTCATGCCTGCTAGATGGGCCGGCGGCGTCACCTTATCTAGGCCCGGCCACCACTGATAAGCTTTCAGCAATTTCCTTATCAGTTCGCGAAACTGCTCCATTTGCGACAAGCCATATCGGTTGCCGACTGACTGCTGCGCTCACCAACCCCACTTCGTCTCGGACTCGCTAAATGAGCCCTATCTTCCAGGCGACTCCGCAGGCTAGGAGATTGCGCGCGCGTCTTGGTGTTCCGTGACACCGTTCATTCAATGGGCGCGCGCCGGGTGTGCCAGTCCGTCACCGACTGGAAGGCATGACCAGCGCGGGCAAGCACATCCTCGGACAGATGCGGACCCACCAACTGCATGCTGAGCGGCAGGCCGTCGGACGCCATCCCGTTCGGCAGTGTGATAGTGGGGCTGCCCGAGAAGTCGAACACTGCGGTGAAGCGGAGGATACTGAGCAGCACGTTCGGATCGGCACCGTATTCGCCCATCTTGGTCAGCGTTGGGATCGGCACAGGCATTGTCGGGATCAGCAGCAGGTCGATATCGCCGAACAAGGCGGCGAGACTGCCGCAAAACTTCAGTCGCTCATGATGGATCTGCGCGATTTCGACACCGCTCATCGACCTGCCCTGCTCGATCAGCTGCGCCAGATCGGGGCCGTATTCCGATTTTCGCGACGGATAGGTCTCCAGGTGCGCCTCCGCCGTTTCGATCGAGCACATCGGGATCCACATGCTGACAAGCTTCTCGTAGGCCGGGAACTTGACGTCGCGGATATCGGCACCGAGCGCGGCCAGCGTGCGTTCGGCTTCCAGCAAGGCAGCGACCACCTGCGAATCGATCCCGTCCTGGATGTAGCTGCGGTCTACGCCGATCCGTACGCCCCGGATGCCGTCACCGATACCGGCCAGATAGTTCGGCACCGGCGCCTGCAGGGCCGTGGAATCATTCACATCGGCGCCCGCGATGACGCCAAGCATAGCGGCGGCATCGGCCGCGCTCCGGCACATCGGCCCGACATGGTCGAGCGAGTCCGCCAGCGGAAACACGCCGTGACGGCTGACGCGTCCCCAGGTAGGCTTGATTCCTGTCAGTCCGCAGGTTGCGGACGGAAACCGGATCGAGCCGCCAGTATCAGTGCCAATCGAACCGAAGCATAGGCCCGCCGAGGTTGCCGCGCCCGATCCACTTGAGGAAGAGCCGACCCAGTAGTCGACGCCCCAGGGATTGAGAGGTGCCTCGTCGTTCGGATGATGACTGGTGTAGGCGCCCTCAGTCATCTTCAGCTTGCCGAGTATGATGGCGCCGGCATGCTCGAGCCGGTCCACGATGGTCGCGTTGAAGGGCGGGATAAATTTGGCGTGCATCGTCGTGCCGCCCGCAGTCGGCGCAAAGATCGTGTAGCAGAGATCCTTCAATCCGATCGGCACGCCGTGCAGCGGTCCGCGCCAGATGCCTTTCGCTAGCTCGGCGTCACATAGCTTCGCTTGCGCCATGGCGCGCTCAGCGAGAACGAGTGCGTAGCTGTGGAACTTTCCATCGAGCTTGTCGATCCGGCTCACTATGGCCTCGGATACCTTCGAGGGCAGCAGCTCGCCCCGGCGGAACAGATCGGAGAGTTCGATAATCGATTTGTAGTGAATTGGATCTGCTGACATTTGACAGCCTTCTTGTTGTCGAAAGCGGTTTAGGCCACCTGCGCCGCAGCCGACGCGGTCCGGTGACCATGGGCTCTCGATGCTTAGAACTGCACGCCGCGCGTGAGAGCCCCATCGACCACGAGGTTGGTTCCCGTGATGAAGCTCGCCGCCTTGCTGGCGAGGAACACCGCGCCGTTCGCCATCTCCTGTGGCGTGCCCATGCGGCCGGTAGGGTTCAGCGCCAATGCGCTCTTGTACAGCTCGGGATTGCCGTCCCTGATCTGATTCCAGACACCGCCCTCGAAATAGGTGTTGCCCGGCGACACCGAATTGGCGCGGATGCCTTTGCCGGCAAGCTGGAAGGCGAGTCCTTGCGTGTAGTGAATGATCGCGGCCTTGAACGTGCCGTAGGGACCGCTAGCGAAATCGACCTCGCGGCCTGAGACGCTGGAGATGGTGACGATCGCGCCGGCCTTGCTCTTCTCCAGATACGGCATCGCTGCATTGACCAGCCGCACCGTACCCATCATGTCGGTCGAAAATTCTTTCTCCCAGCTCTCCTCGTCCTGTCCGATCGACAGCGCACTAACGTTGGCCACGACGATGTCAATGCCGCCGAGCTTGGAGGCCATGTCCTCGACCCAGGCCTTGAGCGCCGGACCGTTCGAGACATCGACCGAGCTACCATACGCGGCGATGCCCTTGGCCTTGATCGCGGTGACTGCGGTATCGACGTCTGCCTGGTTGCGCGCGCAGATTCCGACATCCGCGCCCTCGGCCGCGAATGTATCAGCGATCGCCCTGCCGATCCCCTTGGTGCTGCCGGTGACGAGAACCTTCGCTCCCTTGAGTCCCAGATCCATGTCCATTCCCTCCCTTGACGACTTGAAAACATGCTATGTGGCCATTCAGAGTAGGAGCTGCTCGCGAACATTGTCCTCGTTGACCTCCTCACCCGCCAGCGATTGCGTGATCTTGCCCTTCTCCATGATGTAACAACGCTCGGCGATCGCCAGGATCGTGTCGAGGTTTTGCTCCACGAAGATAATCGTGGTGCCGAGCTCGTTCCGAAACGACCTCAGCGCCTCGCAGATGTGCTGGACGATCGAGGGCTGGATACCCTCGGACGGCTCGTCCAGGATCATCAAGGACGGATTGCCGATCAGCGCACGGCCTATGGCGAGCTGTTGCTGCTCGCCGCCCGACATGGTGCCTGCGGCCTGCCGTCGGCGTTCTTTCAGTCGCGGAAAATACTCATAGACGAGTTCAGGCAGCTTCTTGCCACCGGGACCGCCAATCAACTCTCCCACCTGCAGGTTTTCCTCGACAGTCATCTGCGGAAAGACATCGCGTCCCTGCGGGATGTAGCCGAAGCCTGCCCTCGCCCGCGCGTCGGCTTCGAGCCTTGTGATGTCCTGCCCCATGAAGCTGATCGTGCCACGCCAGGTCTGCAGCAAACCGATCAGGCACCGCATCAGAGTCGATTTACCTACACCGTTACGGCCGATCACGCCGACGATCTCGCCGCGCGAGACCGACATCGTGACGCCCTGCAGGATCGGCGTCGCACCGTATCCCGCCCACAATTCCGATACGTCGAGAATCTGGTCAGTGGGATTGGGTTTAGTGAGCATGGGTCTTACCGAGATAGATCTGCGCGACCTTTTCGTCCTGCAAAATGCCTTTGAGATCACCGCGCGCGAAAATCTTGCCGAGATGCAACACCGTGACGCGCTGGGCAACCTGACGCACGAAGGCCATGTCATGCTCGACGACAAGCACCGTCATGCCTTCGGCATTGAACGACTTGATCAACTCGCCGGTCTTGAACGTTTCATCCGGAGACATGCCGGCGGTCGGCTCGTCCAGCAGCAGGAGCTGAGGCTTCAGCGCCAGCGCCATCCCGATCTCGAGCCATTGCTGCTGGCCATGCGACAGCGCACCCGCGAGCTTCTCGCTGTCCGGCCCGAGGTTGAGCAGAGTCAGCAGGCGATCCTCCTCGGCGATGCGTTCCGCACCGGACAATCGCTCCTGGAGCGCAATCCGGATGTTTTGCTGGACCGGCAGCTCCTTGAACACGCTTGGAGCCTGCATCTTGATGCTCATGCCCCGCTGCACGCGCGCATATGGACGTTCAGCCGTGATGTCGACGGTATCGAACAGGATGCTGCCTTGGCTCGGCGGGTAAAGACCCACGATCAGCTTGAACAATGTGCTCTTACCGGCGCCGTTGGGTCCGATCAGGCAGTGGACCTCGCCGGCGTTGACCGTGAGGTCGACGTCGGAGACTGCGGTCAATCCGCCAAAACGCTTGGATACGCCTTTGACTTCAACCAGCGCCATGATCAGGTCTCTTCCGATTGCAAGCGACCAGCCTCCGCCATGACGGGGTTCCCTTTGCGCCGCCGACGCCCGCTCCACCAGTCAGCAGCAAGCTTGCCGATGCCGAGCACAAAACCCTGCGGCGCCAGCATCACCGTGGCGAGCAGCAGCGCCCCCATCAACACGAGTGCTGCCTGCTGGCTGTAGACCGTGATGGTCTGAAAGCCGAACAGCAGCAGGAACGATCCGACCAGCGTCGCGGTCAGATCGCTCCGTCCGGAGAAAGCCACCCATATGATAGGCATCGCCGCAGCAGGCAGACCGATGCTGGACGGCGTGATGAACTGCCCCCATGACGTGTACAACGCGCCGCTGAGGCCCGCCAGGCCGCTGCCAATCACAAAAGTCAGCAGCTGATATTTTCGGACATCGTAACCTAGCATCTCGGCACGCTGCGGGTTTTCCCGCGTTGCCACGATGACGTTGCCTATGCCCGAATTCACCAGCATGCGCAGCGCGAGGTAGACGATCACGATCAACGCGATCATGACGTAGTACAGCGTCGATCCTTCGATAAACAAGTCGCCCACGGTCAGCGGGTCCATGCCCTTCATGCCGTTGAAGCCGTTGAGCCGAGCCGAGCCTATGTGCCACTCCGGCCCTGCAGTTTGGCCAAGGAAGAAGGCGAGCACGAGGGTCGCGGACAACGTCACGATACCGAAGAAGATGCCGCTGATACCGCCCCAAATCATGAAATAGCCGAGGATGCCCGCCGCCACCATCGCTAGGAAAACGGCGAGCATCAGCGCGACGATCGTTGCTGTGCCGCCGCCCATGTTGATCGCGAGCACGCCGTACCCGTAGCCGGCGATGCCGAAGAACAAGGTCTGGCCGAACGATAGCATGCCGCCATAACCCCACATCAAGCATAGGCCGAGCGCCATGAAGATCCAGATCAGAAAGTAGGCGAAATTGCCAACGTCGTAGGAATCAGCGAACAGCGGATATGTCAGCGCGCCTGCGAGCACGACAAGGAAGCTGGACCAGAAGACCTTGCCACGTCCGAGGGTCTGCGGACCTTCCAGCAGCTTCAACATCACGATTCCCTTTAGCGCCCACGACGAACTAGAACACTGGAGAGTCCCTCGGGCAGAACCCGAATGATCAAAATAACAGCGACCAGCATGCCAATCTGCCCGATGATCTGGCCGTAGCTCGCGTTCAGCGCCATCCGGATCATGGCCAGCAACACGGCCGCTGGCGCTGTTCCGAGCAGCACGTTCGCCCCTCCGATCACGACTGTGACAAAGCTTTCGACCACGAAGGTCGCTCCCATGGTCGGGATCAGCGTCATGGTTGGTGCGTAGAGGGCCCCGCAAAGCCCGGCGAGACCCGTGCCGATTCCGAAACTGATCGCATAGATGCGGCCAGTGCGCGCGCCCAGCGCCTTCGCCATAGCCGCATTCTGCATCGTCGCGCGCGAGATCACGCCGAATCGCGTCTTCATGAAGATGATGTAAAGACCGGCCAGCACCGCTACCGCGCACGCGAACAGCACCAGACGATAGGTCGAAAACGTATAGCCACCGATCGCAAAACTTCCCTCGGGCGTTCCGATGCCCCGCACCGCGGAGCCTACGATCAGAAGCATCGATTGCGTTACGATCAGACTAAGGCCCCAGGTCGCGAGCAGAGAGTCCAGCGGCCGCTTGTAGAAGCGTCGCACGACCAGGAACTCGACGAGGACACCGATGAGCCCCGCCGTGAGCGCGGCCAGGATCTGCGCAATTGCGAGCGGAACGCCCAGATTCACAAGGCCGACGGTGACATAAGCGCCGCACATGATGAACTCGCCATGCGCCATGTTGATGACGCCCATCATACCGAACACGATGGCAAGACCTGCAGCCGAGAGAATGAGGAACGCGAACACGTCGGCGAACTGATAGAACACTGAGAATACTTCAGCCGACATCTTGGTTCCTCTGTCGATCCCGGCGCCGCATCGTTGCGGCGCCGGCCTTGTACAGAACGCGACTCTCAATACGAGCAAAATCCGTGCCCGTCAGGTATCACGATTTCTTCGGGAGATGGCTTGGCGTGTATTGGTCCTTGTCGTTCTTCTTGGTGAGATCGCAACCGATTTCGCTAAGCCAGTACGGCTGGATCGTCCCATAGTCCTTCTCGACCTTCACCTCATGCTTCGGCCCGACCGAGATCAGACGCATGCGGTGCGATGTGTGCTGGCTCTTCGGATCGATGCACACCTTGCCTTCGGGAGCGTCGATGCATGCATCGCCGGTCGCGATCACCTTGCGCATGTCGTCGAGCTTGATCGACTTCGCTTTCTCGACCAGCGCCTTGTACATATAGAGCGCATTATAGGCATTGTAGCCCATGTCGTTGATGTAGAGTTCGTCAGGGAATTTCGCATGCCAGCGCTTCTTGAACTCGGTCGCTTCCGGCGTGTCGATCTCCTCAAACCAATTCGCAGTCGCATGCATGTTGTTAAGCGCAGGCGGCTTGAACCGCTTGTGCTCGAAGCCGAGCATGACCTTGATCGACGATCCCATCGGCAGATTGAGGTTGGCCGCAGCCGCCTGCTCGAAGAATGAATCCTGCGCAGCGCCGACATTGATCGTGAGTAGCCAATCCGGCTTCGCTTTCTGGATGTTCTGGATGGTCTGCGCGAACTGCGACACGCCGAGCGGAATGAACTCCTCGCCTACGACCTCGCCGCCGAGATCCTTCATGATCTTGCGGTTCCACTCGGCCGAGATTTGACCGAAATTGTAATCAGCGGCGATGACATAGACCTTCTTTCCGAATTTCTCGACCATCCATGGAATCAACGTTGAGAATTGCTGCTCCGGCACTGCGCCCATGCTGATCATGCTGGCGTCACAGACGCCGCCTTCATACTGATTGGTGTAGAAGTACGGTGTCGAGGTGCGATCGACGATGGGACGTAGCGCCTCGCGAGAAGCCGAGGTGATGCCCCCGATCAGAACGTCGACCTTGTCGCGGTTGAGCAGTCGACGGCCGAACTCCTGATAGCGCGCGTTGTCGCCCTGCGGATCAAGGTGAATCAGCTCGATCTGTCGCCCTAGGATGCCACCGCTTTTGTTGATCTCCTCGACTGCCAGCTGCGATCCATGCAGCTTTGGCATTCCCATGAAGGCGAGGTCCCCGGACACATCCTCGAGCAGACCTACCTTCAACGGCGGTTCCGCCGCCCGACCAACGCACGCGCCTGCCACTGTACCGAGCATGGCGCCAAGCAAGACCATTCTGAGCTTACGTCCCGAATTCATCGTGATATCTCCTGTTCTGAAAGCGTCTGGACGTCATGGCTTGAGGTAATTCTTCAGGATCGATGCCCCCATCGTGTATTTTGGATCGACCATGTTGCCGAGCCGCATGCGGCCGGCTTGGCTGAGCAGCATGTAGGCGTCGATCTCGTCGAAGCCGTAATCGGCCGCCATCCACCGCACGAGTTCGCGATAGGCGATACGCGCCGCGTCCTCAAGCGGACGCGCGCTGCCGATCGTCATGATGAAGTCCTTCGTCTCGAGCCGCGGCCAGGCGAAGCTCCAGTTCTTGATCAGGTCGACCTGCAACGTGACGGTTGCGCGCTGCTCCAGCGCCACGCCCGAGAGCTCACCGTCGCCCTGCGTCGCATGGCAGTCGCCGACGTAAAGCATCCCGCCCTCGGTATGCACCGGGAAATAGATGATCGCTCCGGGAGCGACATCGGGCAGATCCATGTTGCCGCCGTGGTAGTCGGGTTGCAGCGACGAGATCGCCTCGATCTCCGGAGAGACGCCGATTGTGCCGATGAACGGCTCGTAGGGCAGCGTGATCTTATCGTTCCAGCGCACGCCGTTCCTGTCGACATGCAGCTTCTTCACACGCTCCGGCAGCGGCGGATTGAGCAGCGCCGTCGAGCTTGTTCCAACCAACCCCCCGAACTCCGGAATAATGCAGGTCGTTCCGGCCGGCTGTTCACCCCGCGTCTCGACATCGCGGATATAGATTGCAAGGCAATCGCCCTTCTTGGCGCCTTTGACGGCGATCGGTCCGCATTGCGGGTTGAGATAGGGGAAGTTCAGTTTGGCCGTGGGGCTGTCGCTCTCCTTGGTGAGCACGCCGCCGAAGGCGTCTTCCGTCTCGACGACGACCACTCCGCCCGGATCGATGGACAAGGTCGGCTTGGCATAGGGACCGTAGACGTAGTGGAAGCTACCTTGTTGCTCGATGGTCAGACTATGCGTCGCGCCGATCGCACCCTTGGCGACTGCGCGTTCAGCCATGATGGATGTCTTCAACCAGTCTTCGGACATGTGATCGGCTCCTCAGCTCAGATCGGGGGATGACGCTTGTGCCAGTAGGTAACGCGCTGGAACGCATCGCCTGCGCGAACGAGGCCGGCCTCATCGAAGTGACGGCCGACGAACTGGAAGCCGACCGGACCGCCATTTGCGGTGAAGCCCCCGGGCAGCGTCACGGTCGGGCTTCCCGTCATGTCGAACGGACACGTAAAGCGGAGCAATCCAGAGATGAGGGAGGCGTCCTCGCCGAGGGCCGCCATCTTGGCGAGGGTTGGCGCCGCGAATGCCTGCGCCGGCACCGCGAGGAGATCGACCGACTCGAACAGAAGGCGGACGGCGCCACGAAACGCCTCGCGGCGAAGCACGATCTTCTGATAGTCCATGCCGGACTGCTGCCGGCCGAGATCGAGCAGGCCCGCGAGCGCCGGGCCGTACTCGTCCTTGCGCGCAGGATAAGTGTCCTCGTGCGCGACGGCCACCTCGATGCCGCAGAGCGGGAACCAGTCGTCGATCACCGCCTTCGGATCGGGAAACGTGACCTCCTTGATCTTCGCGCCGAGGTCGGCCGCCACACGCAACCCCTCAGCCAACACCATGGCCGCATCGCCGTCGGCGCCTTCGCTGGTCCAGCGCCGGTCGACGCCGATCGTCACGCCACGCAGGTCGCCGGAGAGACCAGCGAGATAGTCGGGCACGGGCAGCGGGACCGACGTCGTGTCCTTGGGGTCCTGACCCGCGATCACGCCGAGGATCGCGCCGCAGTCGACCGCGCTCCTTGCCATCGGGCCGATATGATCCAGCGTCGCCGCAAGCTCGAACGCGCCGTAGCGACTGACTCGTCCCCAGGTCGGCTTGAGCCCGGTGATGCCGTTGGCCGCGGACGGAAAACGGATCGATCCGCCGGTATCGGTACCGAGCGAGCCGAAGCAGAGCCCTGCCGCGGTGGCGACGCCGGAGCCGCTCGAGGACGCGCCGGGCCAGAGATCCGCGTTCCACGGATTTTTCGGCGGGTCGATCTTCGGGTGATGATCGGCGTAAGCGCCTTCGGTCTGCTGCAGTTTCCCGAGAATGATTGCGCCGGCTCCCTTCAACCGCGCCACGACAGTTGCGTCCTCGGTTGGACGAAAGTCGCGATGGATGGTCATGCCGTGCGCGGCGGGCGCGCCCTTTGCCCAGCAGAGGTCCTTCACCGCCACCGGCACGCCGTGCAGCGGCCCCCTGATCTTGCCGGAAGCGACTTCCTTCTCGGCCGCCGCCGCTTCGGCGAGCGCCGAGTTGGCCATTACATAAGCAAAGCTCTTGAGCTTGCCGTCGAGCTGCTCGATCCGCCCGAGCATCGCTTTGGTCGCTTCGACCGGCGATAGCTCCTTCGCCTGGATCTTCCGCCCGACGTCAACGAGTCCTAGATAGTGGAGATCTGCTGTCGCCATCGCCTATCATCCTCCCACTCGATGTGACACACGGTCGTCTTCACGCATGCGCTATCCTCACTGGCGACGCGGACGCATCGCCAGCTTCCCCGGCGGCAAACGAAAAAAGCCACCCGTCCCTCCCGAATGAGGCAACGAATGGCTCAAATGCCGCGGC
Organism: Bradyrhizobium sp. F1.13.3; assembly: GCF_040548265.1. NCBI lineage: Bacteria > Pseudomonadati > Pseudomonadota > Alphaproteobacteria > Hyphomicrobiales > Nitrobacteraceae > Bradyrhizobium > Bradyrhizobium sp. F1.13.3. The sequence continues at coordinate 320,800 of NZ_JBEPRI010000008.1, forward strand.
TATGATCTATCGCTTAGGGTCCACAATCGAACGAAGCACTTAGTGCAAAGAGCTGGACGTCATCGGCCAGATCGGCGCACGCAAGGTTCGGCAGGTAACCCCTAGGAGAAAAGTCTAAGTAACTGCCCATCGCATTGTCAACGATGCTCTCTGCCTAAATTTCGATAGTGCTGCGCAGCAAAACGGCAGGCTACTTGCACTGCCATCCCCGATGATGATTTCATTGTCGCGTTGCACCACCGAAAGTCGGCAATGACAAAATCGTCTGTTCCCGTTGGCATCATCTGCTCGCAGTCCGGGCCCTATCAGGCCATGGGCCGCGAGATCCTCAAGAGCGCCATAATGGCGGTCGACGAGATCAACAACCAGGCGGAGTTTGATTTCTCGATCGCTCCCCATATTCGCGATCCCCACGGCGTCATCTCGGAGTATCATACGGTCTGCGACGACCTCATCCGCAATGTCCGCGTGGAGCACATCATCGGCTGCTACACGTCGGCATCGCGCAAACAAGTGCTGCCCATCGTGGAGCGCACCGATCGCCTACTCTGGTATCCTGCGCGCTATGAAGGCTTCGAGTGCTCCGACAACGTGATTTATGTCGGCGCTTCTCCAAATCACAACGTCTTGCCGCTCGTCCAATACGTGCTCGACAATCTGTCACGGGAGATCTTCTGCGTCGGCTCCAACTACGTTTGGACTTGGGAGACAAATCGCGTCACCCGTGAACTGGTCAGCGCGGCAGATGGCCAAATCCTCGCCGAACGGCTGCTCGAACTCGGCGAAGGTGCCGTCGATCACATTGTCGACGAGATCGTTCGTCGCAAACCGCCAGTCGTGTTCAATACGTTGGTCGGAAGCTCGAGCTACGACTTCATCCACGCCTTTCACGCCGGCACCAAGGCCGCGGGTCTGGAGATTCCCATGTTGAGCTGCAGCCTCTGCGAGCCGGAACTCGCGATCATCGGACCGGCATCGGCCGGCTGCATCACGTCGTCGGCCTATTTCGAGAGCATCCGCCTGCCGGAGAACCGCGCGTTCGTCGCACGCTGGAAGGCGCGGTATGGTGACGACAGCAGCCCCTCCGTCGACGGGCAATCCGCCTATGTTGCGGTCTATTTGCTGGCGCGCGCGCTGCAGCGCGCGGGCACATCCGACATCGCCGAGGTGCGGCGCGCCGCGGCAGGCTATCGCTACAATTCGCCGCAAGGGCCGGTCTGGATCGACGGCGGCAACAATCATTGCGTCCTTACACCGCGGTTGGCCGTATCCAATCCGCACGGACAATTTGATATCTTCTGGGAAGCCGACGCGCCTGTTAAGCCTGATCCTTACCTGACGCAGCTCGACGTTGCGGTCAGCCCTTCGAGGGAGATCTCGGTGGGCGGCGCATTGCCGAGCGCGCCGCATTTGCGGGTTGTGAAATGAGCAGACCGTCTTCGTTTTCGCTGCGCGGACGCAAGGCGCTCGTTGCCATCAAGGACGAACGCGATGCAATCATCGTGCGACGCCAGTTCGAGCGTCTCGGGATCGCGGGTGTCGCATGGACGCCGGGTGAGCACGTCGGCTTCGCACCGGACCTGTCGCTGATCGATGACGAGTTTCTACCCTTGCTGCAGCCGGCGCAACGCGCGTACCTGGCGCGGTCACCTGTCATCGCACTGGTCGGCACCGAGACCCCAAGCCGCCTGAAGTTGGTGTTCGAGCTCGATCCAGCTTCGTTCCTCATCAAGCCGCTGCGATCGGCCGGCATCTATGCAGCGCTCGTCATGGCGTTCGAGCGAAACGAACGCACAAGCGAATTGAAGCAACAGATCGTCAAGCTCGAGCAACGCCTGCGGTCACGTCGTGTCGTACTTGCCGCTGTTCTCCAGGTGATGCATTCGCATATGCTTGCCGAACCTGCCGCCTTTGCGCTGATCCGAAAAGCCGCCATGGAGCAACGCAAGACGATCGAAGAGCTTTCGGCAGAGATTGCGGCAACGGGCATGCTCCCGCGCGCAACAGGTTAGATCGCCTTGTGCGGGCGGGCGTGGCAGGCCGCAATCTCCTATGCCCGCTGGACTCTTTGCTGTTTGCGTGGTCACATCAAGAAAATGAGCCGTAGCACGCGCATCGCATAGCGCTTGAAAAGCTCTCAACTGATTGGCACCATCGGGCAAACTCTGTTTCGGCTTCTCGCCCCATAGTTGACATTCCAGCGGTTTAGCTGCGGTCTGCTATTCGGGCCAATCAGGCATCCACCTCCCGTCCAGCGCCCAACTGATAAGCTTTTGTTAGAAACCTTATCAGTCGAAGAACTGAATCCGTTTGCGACCAAAGCTTCTATGAGCGGACTGGCTTCATTTGTCGGCCTGCCTAGCTAGTTAGTCAGACTAAAGACCGCTGCGACTGGTCCTTCTCCCCTGATGCGATGACCCGCTCAAGTTAAGCCCTCGGCTAGTCGCGCCTGCAAATCCGCTCCCACCCGCTTGAAACCAAGTAGGCGAGCCACTGTTCTGACAAGCTCCTCGTCTTCACCCCCGGCGTTATCTTCACGGGCTATCCTGAACGCGGCTTGTATTTCCAGAATAGAGATGCACGCAGCCTTGAGAGTTGCACCGCTTTCCGCAGAACGATCGCGAACCGGAGGCGAATCCGACTGACCTCGTGTGTACCAGAATATTCCATCGGTGAGCAGATCGGCACTTCCGGATCGGGCGACCGACAAAGCCGATTCAGTCGCACTCGATATTCGCGATCCCGCCTTTTCCTTGCCAAAGCAGGACGCGACTCGTCGAGCGATTTCTTCCACATGAATCGGTCCTTCGGCATCCACGATCCTTCGAGCCAGATTCGCAAGCGTGGAGACGGGCGCTTCATGCGGCTCGTTCGAAGTGCTGACGCGAAAGATCGCCCGCTGATATGGAGGCATCTGCCGAACAACGACCTCGGGAACTACAATCGGCGTAGCTTCCACTTCCGTTGGTTCGGTCGATCGCGCCTGATTTGCTCCCTCGACTCGCGGCCCCTGGCCAGACCTATCCCGCGCTTCCGAAAGCGCCGTGCGCAGTCGCTCTATCTCAAAGTGGCGATTATAAAACCAGTCGGTACTCCAAATGCGATGAAAACGCCAATGCCGACCGACGTGTTCAGTGCTCTCGGCATACTGCAATAAACGAAAGCGGGCTCCACAAAGATGTGGAGCCCGCTTCTTTTGTTCTAGCACTTCGTCAGTCACTGCGAACGACCCAACAGCACGAGTCGAAGTTCACGCTATTTCCGCCTCCCCTGCCATATCCTCAACGTGCGCCGCCAGCTTTGAGATCCCTTGGTCGATGTCGACGATGAGTCGAAGCGCCACCCGCAGGTCTTCTCGTAGGTCCGCTAGCTTTCGGGCGAGGCCAGCGCATTCCCATAGTCTTGCCGTTAACTCGACCAACCCTTCTGCCGAGCTCGTCCGCAAAATGAATGGCAAGTCGTCCTTTATCTTTCGGGCCTCGAACCTCAAACTCCCGCTCTCTGCAATGACATCGAACAATTCTTCGATCTCGTCGGGGAGCAGCGGGCTTCTCTCGCATGCTGCGATAGCGTGGGTACGCCTGGACTACGTTGGCGCGCCTCATGTCATTTGCGAAAGATCGCGGCATCATCGCAACCAACCCATGTGAGCGAGGCGGACGACTCTACGTGGCCGACCGCAAAGACAAGATTTGGTCCGAACAGGACATTGCCGCCGTTCTGTCTGTCGCTTCGAGCGAGATTCAACTCGCCCTCATTCTGGCTCTGTGGAGCGGGCAACGACAGGGCGACCTCTTGCGGTTGCCCTGGTCCGCCTACGACAGCCCTTATATCCGCCTTCGCCAATCTAAGGGCGGCCGGCGCGTTGCGATGCCGGCCGGTGGGCCGTTGCGCGCTCTCCTCGACACCACTGAGCGTCGTGGACCGCTGATCCTGACGAACACGCTCGGCCGGCCGTGGACGTCTGACGGCTTTCGCACGTCCTGGGGCAAGGCCTGTGAACGCGCCGGCATCAGCGGCCTGACGTTTCATGACCTGCGCGGCACAGCAGTGGTGCGGCTGGCGATCGCTGGCGCGACCGTACCACAGATCGCTGCCGTGACCGGTCACTCGCTAAAGGACGTCGAAGCCATTCTCGACGCGCATTACTTGGGTCGTGATATTCAGCTCGCCGAAGCTGCGGTGCTGAAGCTCGAAGCGCGAACAAAACTGTAAAATGACCTGTAAAATGAGGCCACTTACCGCGTCACGACTGATGCTAAGTGTTTGATTTATATGGTGGGCGCACCAGGGCTCGAACCTGGGACCCGCTGATTAAGAGTCAGCTGCTCTACCAACTGAGCTATGCGCCCGAAAGGCGGTTAAAAGCCTTGCGAGGCCGGTCGTTTAGCAAAGCGATCCGGGTCTGGCAAGCGATGGCACGCAAGTTTTCCAAGGGTATGCCAAGGGTTCGCCCACATCCCCCAAGAAAGCGAAAAGCCGCTGGATTCCAGCGGCTTCGCCAGGGTTGATCGCGGCAGCCCTTGCAGGCTCAGAGCCGGCCCTCGCGGTCCCGGTCTGGGCCGCCGTCGCGGTCGAAACGGTCACGGTGGAAGTGGTCCATGCCGCGCTCCATCATGCGGTCCATGCCACGCTCCATGAAGTGGTGGCGCGGGCCGTCTTCGCCGCCGCCGAACGGGCCGCGGTGGCGGGTCAGCACGGCGAGGCGCCGCTTCTGGCCTTCGTCCAGGGTCTTGTAGAGCGGATCGGCGGCATCAGCGATCTTCTTCAGGGCCGCCGACGTCGCCCCCATGTCCTCGGCGCGCTGGCGCAGGCGGGCAACCGGATCCTCCGGCCTGTCGGCATCCTTGTTGGCGTCCTTATTGGCGTCCTTATTGGCGTCCTTGCCGGCATCGCCGTCACCGGCATTCATCCGCGCATTGGCGCGGTCGATGCGCAGCTTGGCGAAGTCGCGCACGGCGGCCTCGACCGGCGGCCACAGCTTTTCCTGGTCGGCGTTGAGCTTCAGCCCGGCATGGACGGCGGCGATCCGCGCGTCGACCATGGCGGCGCGGTCTTCCGGATTCATGCGGATGTGGCGCATGTGATCGTGCATCCACGGGCGATGATAGTGGGCATAGACCGCGCCCGAGCCGGCGATGCTGAGCACGGCGATGGCGGCGATGGTGAACTTCCTCATGCGAACTCTCCTCTGGAAGGATGTCGTGAGGATGGGCGCAGCGCGGCTTACGCGCAACTTACAAGTTGGACAGGGAGCGCGTCCTTTCCAAGATGTAACGCTCCTGAATTTTCGTTCAGTCGCAATCGGAAATCATTCGCAACAAAAGGGGCTTCCGTGCCGGCACGGAAGCCCCCATTCGTCGTCCGGTCAAATCAGTTCGTCGTGCCCTTCGCTTCCTTCTGGAACTCGTCGATCAGCGGTTGGCCGATGCGGCTTGCGGCGTCCTTGTAGACCGGCTCCATCGCCTTGCGCATCGCCTCGTCCTGCTCCGGCGTGAGCTTGATGATCTCGCTCTTGCCGCTCTTCCTGATCTCGGCGAGCGCGTCCTCGTTCTCCTTCTGCGACTGCGTGTTGTTGAAGTCGGTCGCTTCCTTCATCGCTTTGGTAAGCTGGTCGCGGATATCGGCCGGCAAATCGTCCCAGAACTTCTTGTTCACGATCACGACGTAGCCGATATAACCGTGGTTGGTCTGGGTGATGTACTTCTGCACCTCGTGCATCTTCTGGGTATAGATGTTCGACCAGGTGTTCTCCTGCCCGTCCACGACGCCGGTCTGAAGTGCCTGGTAGACTTCGCCGAACGCCATCACCTGCGGCAGCGAGCCGAGCGCCTTGAACTGGGCCTGGAGCACGCGCGAGGACTGGATGCGGAACTTGACGCCCTGATAGTCGGCCGGCGTCACCAGCTTCTTGTTGGCGCTCATCTCCTTGAAGCCGTTGTCCCAATAGGCAAGGCCGGTGATGCCCTTGGAGTCCAGCAGCTTGAGCAGCCTTGCGCCGAGCGGACCTTCCGTCACCTTCCGCAGCGTCTTCAGATCGGGCAGGATGTACGGGAGATCGAACACCTCGAACTCGCGGATCCCGAGCGGGCCGAACTTGGAGTTGGACGGCGCCAGCATCTGCACGCTGCCGAGCTGGAGCGCCTCGAGCTCTTCCTTGTCCTTGTAGAGCGTCGAGTTCGGGTAGATCTCGACCTTGACCTTGCCGCCGGTGTACTTCTCGGCAAGCTCCTTGAACTTCTCCGACGCCTTGCCCTTCGGCGTGTCGGTAGCCACCACGTGGCTGAACTTGATGATGATGGGCGACTGGGCCGATGCCGGCCCGGTCAAGCCAAGTGCCAGGACCGCCATGGACGCAGCGATCGCGAAGATGCGCATAATCTCTCCCTTTGTTGTTTGGGCCACCCGTCGCGCGGGTGGCCTATCCTTATGCCGGTTGCATCAATAGCGGCTGGGAGGCGGAGCCGCTATTGGCCCTTAGCAGGGCAGGTATTCGCCGCCACATGCAGAGTCATTCCGGGGAGGTCCGTTAGGACCTAACCCGGAATCTCAAGATTCCGGGTTCTCGCTTCGCGAGCCCCGGAATGACGAACTCCGTTCGTCAGCTCGCCGCCGCGGTCGTCACGGTGTCGCGCTGGCGCTTCATGACGATCTTGTTCAGCGCGCCGAGATAGGCCTTGGCCGAGGCCACCAGCGTATCCGGATCCGCCGCGCGCGCGGTCATCGCACGTCCCTCATGCGACAGCCGGACCGAGACTTCGGCCTGCGCGTCGGTGCCTTGGGTCACTGCGTGGACCTGGTACAGCTCGAGCTTGGCTTCGTGCGGCACCAGGCGCTTGATACAATTGAACACCGCGTCGACCGGACCGTTGCCCTCGGCCTCCTCGATCTTGATCTGGCCGTCGACGTCGAGCTTCATGGTCGCGCGCTGCGGGCCATGGGTGCCGGCGATCACGGTCAGCGAGGTCAGCTTGATGCGGTCGTGCGAAGCGGCCATTTCCTCGTCGACCAGCGCCTCGATGTCCTCGTCGTAGATGTCCTTCTTGCGATCGGCCAGCGCCTTCATCCGGGTGAACGCATCTTCCAGCTGGTTCGGGCCGAGCTTGTAGCCCATCTCCTCCAGCTTGTGCACGAAGGCATGGCGGCCGGAATGCTTGCCCAGCACCAGCGAGGACTGCTTCAGGCCGACCATCTCGGGCCGCATGATCTCGTAGGTCGAGGCGTCCTTCAGCACGCCGTCCTGATGGATGCCGCTCTCATGCGCGAACGCGTTGCGGCCGACGATCGCCTTGTTGTACTGCACCGGGAACGAGGTCGCCGCCGACACCACCTTCGAGGCGCGGGTCAGCTGCGTGGTGTCGATCTTGTTCCAGTAGGGAAATTTGTCGTTGCGGACGTTGATCGCCATCACGATCTCTTCCAGCGCGGCGTTGCCGGCACGCTCGCCGATGCCGTTGATGGTGCACTCGACCTGGCGCGCGCCACCGACGACGCCGGCCAGCGAGTTCGCCACCGCCATGCCGAGATCGTTATGGCAGTGCACGGAGAACACCGCCTTGTCCGAGTTCGGCACGCGCTCGATCAGCGTCTTCATGAAGTGGGTGTATTCGTCGGGCGTGGTGTAGCCGACGGTATCAGGAATGTTCACCGTGGTGGCGCCGGCCTTGATGACGGCTTCGACGATGCGGCACAGATAGTCCATCTCGCTGCGGGTGCCGTCTTCGGCCGACCATTCGACGTCGTCGATCTGGTTGCGGGCACGCGCGACCATGGCAACCGAGGTCTCGAGCACCTGCTCCGGGGTCTTGTTCAGCTTCACCCGCATATGCAGCGGCGACGTCGCGATCACGGTGTGGACGCGGCCACGCTTGGCGAATTTCACCGCCTCTGCGCAGCGGTCAATGTCGGCCGGATGGGCGCGCGACAGACCGGCGATGATTGCGTTCTTGGAACGGCGGGCGATCTCGCTGACCGCCTGGAAGTCGCCTTCGGAGGTGATGGGGAAGCCGGCCTCGATGACGTCGACGCCCATATCGTCCAGCATCTCGGCGACCTCGAGCTTCTCCTCGAAGGTCATGGTGGCGCCGGGGCACTGCTCGCCGTCGCGCAGGGTGGTGTCGAAAATGATGACGCGGTCCTTGTCGGACTTGTTCACGGGAGCCATTTCGAAAATTCCTTTTGAGCTTTTGCGCCGACAGTCTTCTGGGCGCTTGAGGTGTCCGGTGATCTCGACCAACCCCTGAGCGCCCAGGCGCATGGCGCCCAGCCGGCCCTCAGGGGCAAGTAAGAAGGAGGCCGCCAATCAGGAGGGTGGGCAGCAGCGCGGCCGGGATCGTGGCGGCGGCCAGAGCCACCTCCCCCGAAATCCCATCGATTTGGCCGCGAATCAGCATTGCCAGACCCTTTGAGCCCTCAAATCCTCGGTCAAAACCGTTGACGGTTGGTTGCCGGGAGGCTCGATCTTCCGTTTCTAGACGAGAAATGGCAGCAACTGCAACGCCAAAAGATGGACAGAAGGGCTGACATGATCGCACCGCCGGATGCGCGGAAGGACCCGGTGCCGGTGTGTCTGGCCGATTGGACCTAGGCGAGACCGTCGAGCTACGCCGTACGGCGAGCCCGAGCCCTGCTCTCCCAGCGGTTCAGCATCTGGCCGAGCTCGCCGTTGGCGATCGGCGCAGCCTTGCCGGCGATGGCGATCTCGTTGGTATTGGCCGGTGCGTTGGCACTGAGCCAATCCGGCTCGCTGTACTCACGCCAGCGGCGCGCCTCGGCTCGCCTTTTGCGGGACACGTAGTCGCGGGTGAAATAGCCAGCCGCAAATGCAATCCCGAGCAGCAAAACCAGTACGACGACAGCGACCACAGCAAACTCCGACTTACGCCCCGGATGACGTTCTGCCAGCATCGCGCAGGAGGTCAAGGCTTGACATTTCTCCCGCTTGGCAATGTCCCCGAAGGCAGCTCCGGTAAACCCCGTCACGCCGGATGAATTTGTCGTTTCCATGTTCAATGTTGCAGCGCTTTTGCCGCCCCGATCTCGCTGAGGATGCGTACCTCCCCCTCGCAACCGTCATCGGCCCGGACTAACGTTGCCCTGCTCGGCCGGATCAACCGGCTAGCCGAACATGATCGGGAGGACGCGATGACACGCCAAAAGCAGCGTGACCAGGATGCTGCGCTTTCACGACGAACGCTCGTTCAGGGGCTCGCGCTCGGCGCCGCCGCCACAATGGTCGGCGCCGGCTCCGCGCAGGCCCAGACCGGACCGGCCGCGCCGCCGACGACGATCACCACCCCGCCACGCGATTTCGGTCCCAACGGCGCGCCGACCACCTATTTCTGGGACCCCGACGTCATCGCGGTCGATCCGTCCTTCAACGATCTCGCGCAGCCCAACACGGCGATCAAGCGTCTCTATACGGGGCTGCTGTGGGCCGAAGGCCCGGCGTGGAGTGCACAGGGCCGCTATCTGCTCTGGAGCGACATTCCCAACAATCGGCAGATGCGCTGGAGCGAAGACGACGGTCGCGTCAGCGTATTCCGCTCGCCGTCCAACAACTCCAACGGCAACTCGTTCGACTTCCAGGGTCGTCAACTCTCCTGCGAACATTTGACCCGGCGGGTGACGCGCTATGAGCATGACGGCACCGCGACCGTGCTTTGCGACAACTACAACGGCAAGAAGCTGAACTCGCCGAACGACGTCGTCGCGCATCCCGACGGCAGCTACTGGTTTACCGATCCGCCCTATGGCGGCCAGCTCTACGAAGGTGAGCCCGACGCCGCGGGCGGTCCGAGCAATTCCGGCGGCAAGCTCAATCCGCGGATTGGACAACCGGCCGGCTTCGCACCGGGCAAGCGCGAGCTGCCGACCAATTGCTATCGCATCGATCCCAGCGGCCGTGTCGATCTCGTCGTCACCGAGGAGCAGGTGCCCGATCCGAACGGGCTATGTTTCTCGCCGGACTTCAAGAAGCTCTACGTCGTCTCAACCGGCAAGGGACCCGGCGACACCGGTCCCGGCGGCAAGGGCGAGATATTCGTGTTCGACGTCGGCGCCGACAACAAGCTCACCAACCATAAGCGGTTCAGCGAGTGCGTGATCGACGGCGTGAAGTGCGGGCCGGACGGCGTGCGCTGCGACGTCAACGGCAATGTCTGGGCCTCCAGCAATGCCGGCCGTGCCGTCGGCTACAGCGGCGTCACGACGTGGTCACCGGACGGCAAGCTGCTCGGCCGCATTCGGCTGCCCGAAGTGTGCGGCAACGTCTGCTTCGGCGGCCCGAAGCGCAACCGCCTGTTCATGGCCGCGAGCCAATCGCTCTATGCGGTGTACACCGCCACGCAAGGCGCAGGCCCGGGCTGAGCCCCCGCGCGAGATCGCAAGCATGGGCGTCGGCGTGGACCGCCGGCGCCCGTGGTTCCCTGATCGCAATCAAGTTACGCCCCGGGCAAATCTCCGCCATCAATCCAACGAAGATTGAATCGCGCGGCAGGGCCGCAGCGCGGCGCGAGGCATGATGCTCTCGTTGCCGCGCCCGACTTGAACCGGGAGTTGCGCGATGCGCCGTATGCCAAACGACACCATCATCGTCAGCGTTGGGAACCAGCAATTCGTGACTGAGTTCGGAGACCCGGGCCTGCCGAACGACGGCCGGGGCGGCAGCGACAAGATGATCGCGACCGTCGACGGGAGCAACGCGGTCCTGGTATTCGTTGGCGACGACCAGACCCTGCAAGGACATTCTTACGGAGGAAACGACCATCTCGCTGCGACCGTCACAGGCTTCGGCGACTACGCGATCCTGGACGGGGATGCGCAGGCGATGTCCGGCGACGCCCATGGCGGCAACGATGTACTTCATGTCGATGCATCCTCATCGATCTACGCGACTCTCGGCATTTCTGGCGATGCCGAAAGCGCCATGTCGGCCGACACGAGGGGCGGCAATGACGTCGTCATGGCATCGATGGGAAACAGATCGTCCGGCACGTTCAGCGGAGACTCCGGTTCCATGAGCGATCATGCGCGTGGCGGCAATGATATCCTCACCGTGACCCAGGTCGGCAGTTACGGCGGCGCTTCGATATCGGGCGACGCCCTCGTCTCCATGAGCGGTGATGCTCGCGGCGGCAACGACATCCTCATCTACACCGTCGGTGCTACCGCCCAATCCGGAGGCGCGTCTCTGGTCGGAGACGCCGGCTACATGAGCGACGATACCCGCGGCGGCAACGACATCCTGATCGCGGCGGTCGAGGGCAACCCGGACTCCACGTCCATCGTGCTCGTCGGGGATGCCTCGAACATGTCAGGCAATGCGCACGGCGGAGATGATATCCTCCACGGCAGCAGCCGCGACGATTTGCTCTATGGCGATGCACAGACCTACGCCCCGTTCACAGCCGGCTCGATCACCGGCGGCGAGGACATGCTGAATGGCGGTCGTGGAAATGACCAGCTCTGGGGCGGACCCAACAACGACAGATTCGTCTTCGACCAAAATTCGGGCCTGGACGTGATCAACGATTTCGATCAGGGCAACAAGGCAGTCGGCAGCACGGCGCGCGAGCATGACGTGATCAATTTGCACGATTACGGCTTCGCAGATTGGGCGGCGCTGAAAAGCCTGATCAGTGATGACAGCACGGGAAATGCAGTGATCCACCTGACGGCGACCGATACGATCACACTGGCGGGGGTCCATACCGTGGACCTCCATGCGAAGGATTTCATTGTGTAGAGGGAATTCATGCGCGTTGTGATCTGCGGCGGCGGCGTGATCGGCGCCTGCACCGCCTGGTTTCTCCGCCGCCGCGGCATCGAAATCATCGTCGTGGAGCGGACAGACGTCGCGGCCGCGGCGTCAGGCAAGGCGGGCGGCTTCCTCGCGCGCGACTGGTGCGACGGCTCGCCGCTCGATGCGCTGGCGCGACGGAGCTTTGCGATTCATGCGCAGCTGCCGGAACAGATCGCAGGCGATTGGGGCTACCGCCCGATGACCGCTTATAGCGGCTTCGTTGCCGCCGATGGCCATCCGCGCCGGGATGCACCGTCCGCGCTCGGCTGGCTCAGCAACGGCATCATCACCGCGCAGCGCATCGGCACGATGGAGAACACTGCGATCGTTCACCCCAGAAAATTCACCTCAGCCGTGATGAACGCGGCGCTCGCGCAAGGCGCCGAGCTTCGCACCGGCCAGGTGACCGGCATCATGCGCGATACGAACGGTACGACCGCGACAGGCGTCGAGGTCGACGGCCGCATCGTCGAGGCGGACGCCGTCGTGATCGCGATGGGACCATGGTCGCTGCTCGCCGCGCAATGGATGAGCCTGCCCGCCGTCTACGGCCAGCGCAGCCCGAGCATCGTGTACGACACCGGCACGGATGTGCCGGGCGATGCGCTGTTCCTGGATTACGAGGAGAATGGCAGTGCCGTGTCGATCGAGGTCTTTCCTCGCGCTGACGGCAGCACGCATATCACCGCGCTCTCCGACATCGCGCCGCTTCCGCTCGATCCGGCTGCCGTGACGCCGGACCACGATGCGATCGCGCGCCTGCAGACCATGTCCGAGCGGCTGTCGCCGCTGTTCCGCTCCGAGAATATCATTGCGCGGCAAGCCTGCTTCCGGCCGGTGACACAGGACGGCCTGCCGCTGATCGGCAAGGTGCCGCGAAGTGAAGGTCTTTATGTTGCGACCGGGCACAATGTGTGGGGCATCCTGAATGCGCCCGCCACGGGCGAGGCCATGGCGCAACTGATCGCGGAAGGTGCGACGCGCAACGTCGATATCTCGGCATTCGATCCGGCCCGCCTCGAGCCGCTCGATCCATCGCTGCTGCGAGCGCGCTGAGCCGACGCGACGGCATCGCAATCCAACGATTGGGTTGCTGCGCGCGTGCGATAGCTGCGCATGCCTACCAACGAAATCTGCATGACTGCGCGTGAAACGGGTCCGGCAGCTTTCCTGCCAGCTATTTGCGCAGCGCTAGACTTTAGTCCGTGCCTCACAATCCTGAACGCGGTTTCACTTGCCGAGAATGTCTCCGCCGGTATAGTCGCGCGCATAATGGCTCATAAGAGGCCTGTTAAGGGAGAGAACAAGATGAAGAAACCGCTCTCTGTTGCGTTGCGAATAACACTCGGTACCGCCGCGGCCGTTGTGTTGATGACCTCAGGCGCGGCACTCGCGGCCGACTCGATCAAGATCGGTGTGATCGCGGAAGCGCAGGCGATTGCCGGCGCCTCCATCCCTCAGGCGGCACAGCTCGCCGCCGACGAGATCAACGCCAATGGCGGAGTCGAGGGCCGCAAGATCGAGATCGTCTCTTACGACAATCACTCGTCCTCGGCAGATTCGGTGCGCGCGTTCCAGCGCGCGGTGAACGAGGACAAGGTCAACGCGGTCATCGCCAGCTACATCAGCGAAGTGGTGCTGGCGCTGGAGCCTTGGGCCTCGCGGCTGAAGACGCCGTTCGTCACACCCGGTGCAGCCTCCAACGAGATCAGCAAGAGCGTGCATGCCGACTATGAGAAGAACAAGTACACCTTCCACGGCTATCTGACCTCCGCCGCGCTGGCGCTTTCTGTCTGCGACGGCGCCAAGGACCTGCTGGTCGACAAGATGCACATGAAGACCGCGGTCATCATGAGCGAGGACGCCGCATGGACCAAGCCGCTCGACGTCGGCTACCAGGAATGCCTGCCCAAGATCGGGCTGAAGGTGCTCGACCACATCCGCTTCTCGCCCGATACCACCGACTTCACGCCGATCTTCAACAAGATCGAAGGCTCCAAGCCCGACGTGATCATCACCGGCATCTCGCATGTCGGCGTGCAGCCGACGGTGCAGTGGAAGAACCAGCAGGTGCCGATCCCGATGTTCGGCATCGCCTCGCAGGCCACCAACGAGACTTTTGGCAAGGACACCAATCAGGCGGCGGAAGGCGTGCTCTACCAGGGTGTCTCCGGTCCAGGCGTCGCGGTGACGCCGAAATCGGTGCCGTTCGCCGAAGCCTTCAAGAAGAAGTTCGGCAACTACCCCTCCTATGCCGGCTACACCGCCTATGACGAGGTCTACTACATCGCCGACGCCGTGAAGCGCGCCGGCTCGACCGACGCCGACAAGCTCGTCGATGCCTTGGAGAAGACCGACTGGGAAGGCACGATCGGCCGCGTGCAGTTCTACGGCAAGGACGATCCGTTCACGCACTCGATCAAATACGGCAAGGGCCTGATCACCGGGCTGATGCTGCAATGGCAGGGCGGCAAGCAGAGCGCGGTCTGGCCCAAGGAAGTCGCCAAGGTCGACATCAAGTTCCCGAGCTTCATCAAGCTCTCGAACTAGCGGGACACGCTCCCGGGACCAGCTCCCGGGAGCTTCCACATGCGGCTCCCGCCGCACGTGGCTCCAGCAACATCGTCTCTCATCAATCAGATTGCCAATCCTAGATGCGTGCTTTCCAGATTCTGATCGATGGCTTTGCCATCAGCGCTCTCTATGCTCTCGGTGCCACCGGTTTCACGCTGATCTTCGGCGTCTCCGGCGTCCTCAATCTCTCCCACGGGGCCATCATGGTGGCGGCAGCGGTGGCGGCCTGGGCCGCCGCCAGCATCCTGAATGTCGGCACCTACGCCGGCGCACTGATCGGCGTCGGTGTCGCCCTCCTCACATCCTTCGCGACTTATTTCGCGGTGGTGAAGCCGATCCAGGACTCCCGGCGGATCCCGAATGAAGAGAAGGAGATCTTCGTCCTCACCGGCACGCTGTTGTGGGGGATCATGATCCAGGAGGTGATCGCTTACTTCTTCACCAACAACGCCAAGACCGTGCTGCCGATCGTCGAGGGCGTCGTCGAGATTCTCGGCGTACGCACGCCCAGGAACGAGATCTTTACCGCGATCGTGTGCTGCTTCGTCATCGCGCTGTTGTGGCTCCTGGTGAACCGCACCCGCACCGGCAAGGCGGTGCTGGCGGCCTCGATGAACCCGCGCGGCGTCACCCTGCTCGGCCTCGAGCTGACCAACATCTACGTCGTGGTATGGGCGATCTACGGCATTCTCGCCGGCATCGCGGGCGTGCTGCTCGGAATGTTCCTCGGCGTCAGCTCCTATAGCGTCGGACCGCTGACCGCGAGCGCGTTCTCGATCGTCGTGCTCGGCGGTCTCGGCAGCGTCTCCGGCTCGCTGATCGCGGCCTTCGTGGTCGGCTATCTCGAAACGCTCACGGCCTATCTGGTCTCGCCGGCCTACCGCACCATTCCGGCGCTGCTGCTGCTCGTGTTCGTGATGTACATCCGGCCCCAGGGCCTTCTGGGGAGGCGCTGAGATGGCCAGCTTCTTTACGACCCGCCTGTTCTTCATCTCGCTCGCGCTGGTCGTGATCGCGGCGACGCTGCCGCTCTACGTCTCCGGCTACGTGCTCGGGCTTCTCACCGTCGCCTTCTATTTCGGCGTGTTCGCGATGGCATGGGACCTGCTGTTCGGCTTCGCCGGCGAGGTCAATTTCGGGCCGACCTTTCTGATCGGCGTCGGCGCCTACACCGCCGGCATCCTCAATGCCCAGTTCGGCTGGTCGGTTTACGCCTGCATCGTGCTCGGCGCGCTCGCCTCCGTCATCGCCGGCCTCGTGCTGGCACTGCCGGCGCTCCGGGTGCGCGGACCGTATTTCGGCCTGACCACCCTGGTCGCGGTGCTGATGCTGCAGAATTTCATCGTGGTGTTTGCCGACCTCACCGGCGGCGAGATCGGCCTGACCATCCCCGACGTCATCTCCATCAACGCCGGCGTCAATTACTGGATCGCGCTCGGCTTCATGACGATCTCGGCGGCCATTCTTTATGGCCTCTCGCAATCGCCAATCGGGCTGGTGCTGCAAGCCAGCGGCCAGGATCCGGTGCAGGCCGGCGCGCTCGGGTTCAACATCGTCAAGCACAAGCTCGCCGCCTTCATCGTCAGCGCGTTCTTCTCGGGGCTATCAGGCGCGCTGCTGGTGTTCTATTTCGGCACCGCTTCGGTCGGCACCGTCGTCGACGTCGCAGTCGGCGTCAACGTGATCGTGTCCGCCGTGCTAGGCGGCCGGCGCACCGTGCTTGGCGCGGCGCTGGGCGCGATCTTCCTGATCGTCGCCGGCGAGTTCTTAAGGCCCACCGGCGAGCTCGCGACCTTCATCGTCTCCGCGGTCGCGCTCCTCGTCGTGCTGTTCTTCCCCGGCGGCTTCCTCGGAGCGGCCCTCTCGCGTGAGGCGCGCTCGTGATGGATATGCGATCTTCAAACAGGGCCGTGCTCGAAGTCCGCGGCCTGACCAAGCGCTTCGGCGGATTGACGGCGGTGAAGAACCTCGGCTTCGAGGTCAACAGCGGCGAGATTTTTGGCCTGATCGGGCCGAATGGCTCGGGCAAGTCGACCGCGATGAAGAGCGTGATGGGCATCGAGCGCCCGACATCAGGCGAAGTGATCTTCGAGGGCGAGGACGTCGCCGGCCTTCCCGCGCACAAGATCGCGCGTAAAGGCTTTGGCATGGTGTTCCAGCATTCGCGGCCGCTGAACCGGCAGACCGTGCTGGAGAACATCATGGTCGCGCTGCTGCCGGACAGCCTGTTCATGCTTTTTCCGGACAAGGCGCTGGTCGAGCGTGCCAAATGGATCGCCGACCGCGTCGGGCTCGGCAACGTGATGAACCGCCGCCCGCCGACGCTGCCCTTCGCCGACCTGCGCCGGCTCGAGCTCGCCAAGGCGATCGCGCGCGACCCGAAGGTCGTGCTGGTGGACGAGCCCTTTGCCGGGCTGACGCGCGCGGAAGTCGACGTCTTCTCCGACCTGATCCGCAGTTTTCGCGACGAGGGCCGTGCGGTGATGCTGGTCGACCACAACGTCAAGAGCGTCGCGGCGCTGGTCGACCGCGTGCTCGCGATGTATCTCGGCGAGGAGATCGTCACCGGCAAGGCCGAGGAGGTCATGAAGAACGAGACGGTGCGGCGGGTCTATCTCGGCGGCGCCATCGAGACCCATGCGCGGCCCGAGACCAGCTTCAAGGACAAGGTGCCGCTGCTCCAGGTCGAGAATGTCAGCGTGTTCTATGGCAAGGCGCAGGCGCTGGAGAACGTCTCGATCCACGTCCATGAGGGCGAGTTCGTCTCGATCGTGGGCCTCAACGGCGCCGGCAAGACCACGTTGTTCAACACCATCTCCGGCTTCCTGCCTTAT
Organism: Bradyrhizobium sp. F1.13.3; assembly: GCF_040548265.1. Classification (NCBI taxonomy): domain Bacteria; kingdom Pseudomonadati; phylum Pseudomonadota; class Alphaproteobacteria; order Hyphomicrobiales; family Nitrobacteraceae; genus Bradyrhizobium; species Bradyrhizobium sp. F1.13.3. The sequence goes on from NZ_JBEPRI010000008.1 coordinate 338,011, forward strand.
AGCGGCGAGATCGTGCGCAACGGCGAGAAGCTGCGCGGCACGACGCCGGCGAAGATCGCCCGCAGCGGTCTTGTGCAGTGCCCGGAATCGCGCGAGCTGTTCGGCGAGATGAGTGTGCGGGAAAACCTCGATCTCGGCGGGCAACATCTGGCCGACGACAAGCGCGCGGCACAGCTCGCCTGGCTGTTCGAGCTGTTCCCGATCCTGAAAGAGCGTCAGGGTCAGATGGCGCAAACGCTCTCCGGCGGCGAGCAGCAGATGCTTGCGATCGGCCGCGCGCTGATGATGCAGCCTCAGATCCTGATCCTGGACGAGCCGACGCTGGGCCTCGCCCCCGTCATCCTCGAACTCCTGTCCAAGGCACTAACGAGGCTGCGGCAGACGACGTCGATCACGGTGCTGCTCGGCGAGCAGAACGTGACCTTCGCGCTTCCGCATGCCGACCGCGTCTATGTGCTCGAACATGCAAGGATCGTCTGGGAGGGCGATCCCGGCCGCTTCGCCGCGGAGGCTGGCGCCGATTTTCTCTAGTTCGCAAGCATCAACAAGAAACAAACGAAAGGGAAACGACCATGCGACCATCGACGAATCCGAGCAGCAGCTTTTTCCTCGCCTCCGCGCTCGCGTTGTGCCTTGCCGCTCCCGCCTACGCGCAATCGAAGGATCCAATCAAGATCGGCGTCATCGCTGAAGTGCAATCGATCGCCGGTGCCGCGACGCCCGGCGGCGCGCAGATCGCCGCCGACGAGATCAACGCCAAGGGCGGCATTCTCGGCCGCAAGATCGAGATCGTGACCTACGACAACAAGAGCTCCTCGGCGGACTCGGTGCGTGCGTTCCAGCGCGCGGTGAGCGAGGACAAGGTCTCCGCCGTGATCGCGAGCTACATCAGCGAGGTCGTGCTGGCGCTCGAACCCTGGGCGGCGCGGCTGAAGATGCCACTGATCACCCCCGGTGCCGCCTCGAACGAGATCACCAAGGCGATCCATAACGACTACGAGAAGAACAAGTACACCTTCCACGGCTATCTGACCTCGGCCGCGCAAGCGCAGCTCGTCTGCGACGCCGCCAAGGACCTTCTAGTGGACAAGCTCAAGTTCAAGACGGTCGCGATCATGAGCGAGGACGCCGCCTGGACCAAGCCTCTCGACGTCGGCTACGAGGCCTGTCTTCCGAAAGCAGGCCTCAAGGTCGTCGAGCACGTGCGGTTCTCGCCCGACACCACCGACTTCACGCCGATCTTCAACAACATCGAAGCCAAGAAGCCGGACGTGATCGTCACCGGCATCTCGCATGTCGGCGTGCAGCCGACGGTGCAGTGGAAGAACCAGCAGGTGCCGATCCCGATGTTCGGCATCAGCGCGCAGGCGCTGAGCCCGACCTTCTGGAAGGACACCAATGGCGCCGCCGACGGCGTCCCGTCGCTGGCGGTCGCAACGCCCGACGTCGCCGTGACGTCCAAGACGAAGCCGTTCGCGGCGGCGTTCAAGGCCAAGTTCGGCTCGCCGCCGGCCTATACCGGCTACACCGCCTATGACGAGGTCTACTTCATCACGGAGGCGATCACGCGTGCGGGCTCGACCGATCCCGACAAGATGGTCACTGAACTCGAAAAGACCGACTACGAGGGTACGATCGGCCGCATCCAGTTCTACGGCAAGGACGACGAGTTCACCCACGGCATCAAGTCGGGTCCGACGACCGTATCCGGTCTGGTCTTCCAGTGGCAGGACTCCAAGCAGGTCGTGGTCTGGCCGGAGAAGATCGCGGAAGGCAAGCTGAAGTTTCCGAGCTTCGTGAAGCTGTCGCAGTAACACGCCGGGCCGGCCACCGGGCTCGGTACCGAGCGCCCCATCACCCTTGCAAGGCCCGTCGCTTCAACCGCGACGGGCCTTCGTTGTGTGCAGAACGCAACCAGTGCGCTGGCATCGGTGGACCCATCCTGCGATCCTGCCGTTAACCTCCCAAACGTGGGCCGGAGCAGCCAGATGGATGACCGATCAAGACAACCCGATGGCCTGGTGCAGGACGACGGCTTCGTTCGCGTGCGCGGCGCGCGTGAGCACAACCTCAGGAACGTCGACGTCAGCATTCCGCGCAACGCCCTCGTCGTGTTCACGGGCGTGTCGGGCTCCGGGAAATCCTCGCTCGCCTTTGGGACGATCTACGCCGAGGCGCAACGGCGATATCTGGAATCGGTGTCGCCTTACGCGCGGCGCCTCTTCCACCAGATGCAAATCCCGGAGGTCGACGACATCGAAGGGCTGCCGCCCGCCGTCGCGCTCCAGCAGCAGCGCGGCGCGCCGACGACGAGGTCGTCCGTCGGCAGCGTGACGACCATCTCGAACCTGCTCAGGATGCTCTATTCCCGTGCCGGCGATTACCCGCGCGGACAAAAGATGCTCTATGCGGAATCGTTCTCGCCGAACACGCCGGAAGGCGCCTGCCCGACCTGTCACGGCATCGGCAGGATGCTCGACGTCACCGAAAAATCCATGGTGCCCGACGACACCTTGACTATCCGCGAGCGCGCCGTCGCGGCCTGGCCGAGTGCCTGGCAGGGACAGAACCTCAGGGACATCCTGACCACGCTGGGCTACGACGTGGACAAGCCCTGGCGTGAGCTGCCCAGGAAGGACCGCGACTGGATCCTGTTCACGGAGGATCAGCCGACCGTTCCGGTCTATGCCGGTTACACGGCGGCCGAGGTCAAACGGGCCCTGCGCCGCAAGGAGGAGCCGAGCTATCAGGGCACGTTCACCGGCGCCAAACGCTACGTGATGCAAACCTACGCCAAGTCCGAGAGTGCGATGATGAAGCGCCGCGTCGCGCAATTCATGATCACCCAGGATTGCCCGACCTGCCACGGCACGCGATTGAAGCCGGAGGCGCTCAAGGTCAAGTTCGCCGGCCTTGATATCGCCGAGATGTCGCACCTGCCGCTCAAGCAGCTGCAGGAGATGATGAAGCCGTTCGCGAAGACTGCGACCGAGGGAGCATCGGAGAAAACCATCGTCGCCAGGCGGATCTGCGAGGATCTGTCGGCGCGACTGGCCGTCCTGCTCGATCTCGGCCTCGGCTATCTCGCCTGCGAACGCAGCACTCCGACGCTGTCGCCGGGCGAGTTGCAGCGGCTACGACTTGCGACACAGGTCCGCTCCAACCTGTTCGGCGTCGTCTACGTGCTCGACGAACCATCCGCCGGCTTGCATCCCGCCGACACCGAGGCGCTGCTGCGGGCGCTGGACCGGCTCAAGCACGCGGGCAATTCGATCTTCGTGGTCGAGCACGAGATCGAGGTGATCAGGCATGCCGACTGGCTGGTCGACGTCGGGCCGGACGCCGGCGAAGGCGGCGGAAACATTCTCTATAGCGGGCCGCCCGCAGGGCTCGGGCAGGTCGCGCAATCGCGAACCGCCCATTATCTCGCGCATCCACGAAAGCCGCTGCCGACGGTCCGCCGCGAGCCGAAGGGACACTTGAAGATCAGAGGTGTGACCCGAAACAATCTTTGCGGCCTCGACGTCGATATCCCGCTCGGCGTTCTCGCCAGCGTGACCGGCGTCTCGGGCTCCGGCAAATCGAGCCTGATCAGCCAATTCCTCGTCGATGCCGTGGCGAAGCATCTCGGCCATGCACGCGCCGCGGAAGCGGAGGACGACAGCCTGGCAGCACCCACCGTCGAAACGTTGGGCGGGAAGATTGCCGCCGGCCTCGACCAGGTCGATCGCCTCGTCGTGGTGGACCAGAAGCCGATCGGTCGCACGCCACGATCGAACCTTGCGACCTATACCGGCCTGTTCGACCACGTCCGGAAGCTGTTCGCGGCGACGCCGCAGGCAAAATCCCGCCGCTACGATGCCGGGCGCTTTTCCTTCAACGTCGCGAAAGGCCGATGCAGCACCTGCGAGGGCGAAGGATTTGTCTGCGTCGAGCTTCTGTTCCTGCCCAGCGTCTACGCACCCTGCCCGACCTGCAAGGGCGCGCGCTACAACGACAAGACGCTGGAGGTGAAGATCCGCGGAAAATCCATCGCGGATGTGCTGGCGATGCGCGTCGACGAGGCCTTCGAATTCTTCCGCGAAGAGTCAACACTGAACCGGTCGCTATCGGTCGTCCGCGAGGTCGGGCTCGGCTATATCCGCCTCGGTCAGTCCGCCACCGAATTGTCGGGTGGCGAAGCCCAGCGCATCAAGCTCGCGACTGAACTGATGCGGCCGCAACGCGGTCACACGCTCTATGTCCTGGACGAGCCGACCACCGGCCTTCATCCGCGCGATGTCGAGCGGCTGATCGCCCAGCTCGAACGTATCGTGGACGCCGGCAACAGCGTGGTTGTGGTCGAGCATGACATGGATGTCGTCTCTCACAGCGACTGGATCATCGACCTCGGTCCCGGCGCCGGCGACGAAGGCGGCCGTATCGTGGCGTCAGGGACGCCGCGAGAGGTCGCCGAGGCCGGCGGGAAGACCGCGGGCTATCTCGCCCGTCGCTTGAAACAATAGCGCGCGATCTCCTCGCCGCCCATTTCGCAATTGCGTTCTGCGTCGCGGAAGCCGGACCCCGACTTTCGCCATGTTGACTTTCCGCCGCCCCGCTCCCCATACTTCGAAAAAGAATAACAAGACCAAATCATAAGACGGTTTTTGAGGGAGGATAGAATGCCGACTTCACGCAGGCAGCTGCTGAAGAGCTCGGCGGCTGCGGCCGCCGCACTCAGCCTCGATTGGACACGGGCCCAGGCGCAAGCAGAGAATTTGCGCATCGGCCTGATCTACGACCTCACCGGTCCGTTCGCCGCCGGCGGCTCGGTCGCCTCCTCGGTCGGTGCCCAGATCGCCATCGACCTCGTCAACGAAAAGGGCGGCATCGGCGGCAAGACCAAGATCGTGCCTGTTGCGGCGGACTCGCAGAGCAAGGCCGACGTGGCGATCAACGAGGCCGAGCGGCTGATCAGCCAGGAAAAGATCGACATCATCAACGGCGTCTATTCCAGCGCGCATGCGGTGCCGATGGCGGCGAAGGTCGAGCAGCAGAAGAAGATCCTCTGGATCACGACCGCGGTCTCGACCGCCGTGTTCAAGGACAAGAACCTGCAATACGTGTTTCGCGCGCAGATCCATTCCGATCAGTACGGCCAGGCCTTCGCGGGCTTCGTCGCCGAGCACGCGCAAGGCAAGCTCGGCATGGACCCGAAGGACGTCAAGGTTGCGCTGATTCACGAGGACGGCCCTTATGGCGTCGGCGTCGCGGCGGCGGACGAGGCCTATGCCAAGCAGGCGGGCATCCAGGTGGTGATGCGCGAAGGCTATTCGGCTTCCGCGCCCGACCTCTCGGTGCTCGTGACCAAGCTCAAGCGCGCCAAGGTCGATGTGATCTCGCATGCCGGCTACAACCCCGACATCACCCTGTTCCTGCGCCAGGCCCGCGAGAGCGGCCTGCGCTTCAAGATGCTGTTCGGCGCGGGCGCCGGCTACAGCCAGCTCGACAAGCTGCGCGCGACCTTCGGCCCCGACATCGACAATTTCTGCAACATCGATCCGGTACCGGCGCAACTGCTCGATGCCGCCAAGCTCGCGCCTGGCATCGGCGATCTGACCAAGACCATGGTCTCGCGCTACCAGGCCAAGACCAGCGCCACCGACGTGCCGCCGCACTGCTCGATGGGTTTCAACCAGACCTGGATCTTGCTCAACAACGTGCTGCCGGTCGCCAAGGAGAAATACGGCAGCTTCGAGCCCGAGGCCATTCGCAAGGCCGCACTCGACGTCGACATTCCCGCCGGTGGCACCATCCAGGGCTATGGCGTCAAATTCTTCCCGCCGGGCACGCCGCTCTCCGGCCAGAACGAGCGCTCGACCCCGGTCGTGATGCAGAACGCCGGCGAGCACATCTCGGTGGTGTGGCCGACGAACATCCGGACGCAAGACCCGGTGTTTCCGCTGCCGAAGGGGTCGACTTACGGGACGTAGGTTGAAGCCGCGCAGACGGTGCACCCTCTCCCCCTTGTGGGAGAGGGTGGCTCGCCGCGAAGCGGCGAGACGGGTGAGGGGTTGTCTCCGCGAATCCATCTCTCATTTGAATCCGCGGAGACAACCCCTCATCCGGCGCTTCGCGCCACCTTCTCCCACAAGGGGGAGAAGGATTGGCAGCGTGCCTGCGGTTAGCTCAGTGAGTTCATCACGCCCCTACAACACCACCCGTCGTCCCTCCTCCGCCGCCCAATAGCCCGCGTAGTTCACCTTGATCGTCTCATACGCCAGCGCGAGGTCCGACAGCGGCCGCCGTCCCGTCGCGGCGCATTCCATGAAGTCCTGGATCTCCTGGAGATAGCCGCGCGTCCACTCCTCTTCGAGGCAGACATATTGCCAGCCGGTTTTGCGGTCGACCTTCTCGGTGATGTAGACGGAGGCGAGTTTCTCCTCGGAGGTCTGGTAGCTCATCAGATGATTGTTCGGCGTGATGTTGGCGAACAGCGAGCCGCCTGACGTATAGGTCTCGATCAGATTGCGCACGCCGCCCATGATCATGTCGCCGGAGAACACGGTGGCCTTGGTGCCGTCCGAGAAGGTGGCAGTCAGGGTGCCCCAGTCCTCGACGTCAACAGGATTGGCCTTGATGTAAGTGCGCTCCTCCGGCTTGAGGACGGCCGTGACGTTGCCGACATCACCGCTGACGCTGGCGACGCGAATGGTTTCGCCGCGCGCCTTGGCCTCGACCTGCTTGAGATACAGCACGGCGGAGAGCGGATGGCAGCCCATCCGGATCAGCGAGCCGCCGCCGGTCATCGCCCATTGCGCGGCATGGGCCGCATGCGAACCGGAATGGCTCTCCTCGCCCTTCATGAACAGGATTTTGTCCTTGGTCGCTCTCAGAATCTCGGCGGTCTTGGTCACGGCCGGCGCGTAGATCCAGTCCTCGGCATACATGAAGAGCTTTCCGGTGCGCTCGATCGCGGCACGCGTGGCGTCCATCTCTTCCAGCACGCGCTCATACATCAGCGCCTTCGGCACATGCTTGCCGATCGGCTGCCGGTCGCCGTCGCGGCCGAAATAGCCGGCGAACGGCTTTTCGCAGATCACATGCTTGCCGGCCTGCATGGCGGCGACGATCATCCCCGCATGGAGATTTGGCGGCGTGCAGATGTCGATGACGTCGAGCTCGCGGTCTGCGATCAGCTCGGCGAAGCTGCGATGGACCCGCGGGATCTGGTGGCGCTGCGCAAATTCGACGACGTGGTCGCCGCGCGCAGCGACCGCCGCGACCTCGACATCCACGCCATAGACGCGCCGGAACGCATACATATGCAGCTCCGACACGAAGCCGCAGCCGACGAGTCCCACTTTGATCTTGGCCATAGCGCCCCCTGACCCATGCTTTGGGCAGCACTATAGCGCGCCGGCAGCTCTATTCCACCGAGACCCGCACCACGCCGGCGCTCATCATGCCCAGCGCTTTGGCGGCGGGCACAGAGAGATCGACGATCCGGCCGCGGATGAAGGGGCCGCGATCGTTGACGCGGCATTGAATCGAGCGGCTGCCGTAGGACACCCTCAGCACGCTTCCGAAGGGGCGCGTCCGGTGCGCGCAGGTCAGCTCGCCTTTTCCGGCTTTTCCATACCCGTAATAGGAGGCAAGCCCGCTTTCGGCCTGGGCAAAGGAAACTGCAGAAAGCGAAAAAGTGGCAAGGCAAGAAAACAACGTGGTCTGCGCTCGCACGGCACCGCTCCCGGTTGGCCCTGCCCCGCGCAGAAACGTTTGTTGGTTCCCGTAGGTTCCTGAGCAACTGCCGGGCCGCGCCCGGCAGTGCCATCACACATTGTTACTATTTGTGGAACACGAGCGTCCGAACCTCAATGCTTTCGCGCGGCGCCGCATCCGCTGGCGTGGTCGGATCGACGAACGCGGTGTGCGGCCCAAAGCGGGTGCGGCCATCTGTTGCGGAGTCGTAGCATTTGAGCAGCAGCGCTTCGTCCGTCGTCATCTCGGGAAAATAGAACCAGCGATGGTTCGGATTGTATTTCACCGAATAAATCTCGCCACGACGGTTGGGATAGATGAGATCGGAGGCGACGAGATCGTCGGGCGCGACCGTCGTGCCATCTGCCATCGCGAGCGGCGAATCTCGCAACGGGCCACGGATTGGCCGCCATAGATTGATCACCTGGACGCGGCCCTTGAGCAGTTCCTCGGCCTCATCGGGCAGATGTTCGCGCACGCGGTTGGCGCCGGAGACGGCGGTCTGATCGACGTGGACACGCGTTGCCGGCTGACGCGGGCCACCATCGCGGATGTCCGCGGCACCCTCGACCCGCCTGCGTACGGTATGGTCGAAGATAACGACGCGGTCAGCTTTCAGCGTTGCGCGCAGGAAAGCCTCGACGGCGGGATAGTAGACGGCCCTCACCTCGTCGTCGTTGCTGAAGTCCTTGACATGGGTTGGATGCCGCACCAGCGCAAAGCCTTCGCGGTCCAGAGAGAAATTCTGCGCGATCAGGCGCGCATCGAAGATCGGAACCTGATGCGGCTCCGGCAACGACGTGCTCTTGGGCTCGCCAGGCGGCGGATCGAAGGCGTAGGTGCGCGGCTTGCCGGAAACCGGCGCGAGATAGTTGAGTTCGGCGGTGACGAAGGGAAGCGATTCGATTTTTGTTTCTTGCAGGCCCATGGCCGGTCTCCCGATGTGGTCGTCTGTATGACTTTTGAGGGGACTGAGCGTGACGCAAGGGAGGTGGTGCAAATAGCAATGGGATTTTGTCGCCATCGAGAAACGAAGAAGGAATGGTTCGGAGATCGCCCCCCGTACGCTACTCTCCTTCTCCCCTTGCGGGAGAAGGTGGCGCGAAGCGCCGGATGAGGGGTTCTACCGGCTCGCTTCAATGCGAGAGACCTACTCGCGGAGAGAAGCCGCTCACCCGTCTCGCCGCTACGCGGCGAGCGCCCCTCTCCCGCAAGGGGAGAGCGGTAAGCAGCGCGTCCGGGACACGAGAGTTGTTCCTACAACCCCGCCTTCGCAATCGCATCCGAGAAGGAGCGATCCACGATCTCGGCCGCATCGAGCTTTTGCTTGATCAGGCCCCAGCGAAAATAGAGATCGATCGTGCTCTGCTCGTCCGCGACCACGCCGTCATCGATCGGCGCGATCCGGATTTTTGCGCGCGACAGCCAGTTCTGCGGCACGGCGGTCGGGATGTTCATTAGTCTGCCCCAGGTCGCGGCATAGCTGTCGAGATTGTTCAGCGACCACGCCCGCGCCGCGGTGAGGCGCCGGACGAAGTCGGTCAGCTCCACGCGCTTGTCGCGGATCGCATCGGGCCGCGCGACCTGAAAGCTCAACCCCGGCGTCAGGCCCTCTGAGGTAATGACACGGCGCGACTTGAACAGCACCTCCTCCTGGCTGACATAAGGCTCCCAGGTCGACCACGCGTCGACGGAGCCTTGCGTGTAGGCGATCTTGGCATCGGACGGCGCCAGGAACGCAATCTGCACGTCGGCCGCAGCCCAACCGTTCTTCTCGAACGCGGCAAGGATCAGTTGATGGCCGATCGAGCCACGGCCGGTCGCGACCTTCTTGCCCCGCAGATCGGCAAAGCTCTTGATTGGCGAATTCTCGGGCACGAGGATCGCGAGACCCTCGCGGGTCTGCCGGATCGCGGCGATCGCCTTCACCGGCGCACCGGAGGCGGCGGCGAAGGTGAAGGGTGCGTCGCCGACGAGCCCGGTCTCGATCGCGCCAGCGCTGAGCGCTTCGAGCAGCGGCGCAGCCGCGGGAAACTCCTTCCACTCGATCTTGTACGGCACGTCCTTGAGCACGCCCGCCGCTTCCATCACCGCTTGCGAATTACCCTTCTGGTCGCCGACGCGCAGGGTGGTTTGCGCCGCCGCCAGCTCGAACGAGCCGAACAGCAGCGCGCCGGCCAGCATGAAGCGGATCATTCCGCCGCCTCGCCGCGAACCGCCTGGCGCTTGGCGATCAGTTCGCGCGTCAGCGGGATCAGCTCGCGGCCGTATTCGATGGCGTCAATCAAGGGATCGAAGCCGCGGATCAGGAAATGGCTGACGCCGAGGTCGTAATAGTCGCCGAAGACCTCGGCGACCTGCTCGGGCGTGCCGACCAGTGCGGTGGTGTTGCTGTTGGCCCCGGTGAGCTTTGCGATCTCGGTCCACAGCCGCTTGTCGATCCGGCTGCCCTGGTCGGCGAGCGAGAGCAGACGCCGCGCGCCGGCGGTGGCATGGCCGTCGGCGGGCTTGCGATAGCCGGTCTTGTCCTGGAGCGCGGTGGCGCGCGCGAGAATCTCTTCCGCCTTTTCCCAGGCCTGCTTCTCGGTCGGGGCGATGATCGGTCGCACCGAGAGGCTGAAGCGCGGCGTCGGACGGCCCTGCCTGACGGCCGCATTGTGAACGCGCGAGGTGACGTCGCGCACCTGCGCATAGGATTCACCCCACAGCGCAAAAGTGTCGGCATGCTTGCCCGCGACGTCGATCGCCGCGTCGGAGCCACCACCGACGAAGGTGTAGATGCTGGCCTTCGGCAGCGGCTTCACCTGCGAAAAGCCGTTCTCGACGTTGTAATACTTTCCGCTGTAGTTGAACGGCTTCTCGCTGGTCCATTCCAGCTTCACCACATCGAGAAACTCGCTGGTGCGGGCGTAACGCTCGTCCTTGTCGTCGAGCGTGTTGCCGTCCTGCCTGAGCTCGGCTGCATTGCCGCCGGTGATGACGTGCAGCGAGACGCGGCCGCCATAGAGTTGGTCAAGTGTCGCAAGCTGCCGCGCGAGCAGCGTCGGCGCGGTAAATCCCGGTCGCTGCGCGATCATCACTTTCAACGACTTGGTGATGGTCAGTACATGCTGTGCGACCTGGAGCGCATCGGGCGTGGTCGAATGGAACGCCAGCAGCGCGCGGTCGAAACCCGCGAGCTCATGCGCCTTCGCGACGGTCTCGATATAAACCGGATCGAGCACCGGACCCTGACGCACGATGGTCTCGGACGCATTACTGTTGGCGATAAAGCCGATGAACTCGATCGACATGATGTTCTCCTTGAATGTTTGGCGGCAGGCTAGAGGCCCAATGCGGCACGGCCGAGGCCGGTGCGGGTCGAATCGTCCTGCGGCGTGTGCACGCGACCGCACAGGACATCGCGATAGTGCCGCTCCAGTGGATTGGCGCGCGACAGGCCGTGATTGCCGGTCAGCGACAAGGCATCCTCGACCGCGGCGACGGCGTTGTTGGTGACGGTCAGCTTGATGACGTTGGACTCGGCCCCGGAAAGCGCGACACCGTCATCGAAATCACCGGCAAAGGATGCGATCAGCCGCGCATTGACGATGAGCCGCGCCTCGATCGCGCCAAGGATCTCCTGCGCGCGCGGCAAGGTCGCAAGTGGCGCGCCCAGGCTGGCCGGCATCCGCTGCTTTAGGAACCCGACCAGCCAGTCGCGTGCAGCCCGCGCAACGCCGTCATAGATCGCGGCGACGAAGATCGTGTGGGCGGTCGCCTGGGCGATATCAGGTGTGCGCCAGTCCGCCGTCTTGCGCACATCGATCTCGGCATCGAGGGGTATCACGACGTCCTCGAAGATGACGTCGTGGCTGCCGCTGGCGCGCAGGCCATGATGATCCCAGGTCTCGACGATGCGCGTGCCCGGCAGGCCCGCCGGCACCAGGAACTGTCCGACGCGCGGCTCCGCTTCGTCCGTCCGCGCCCAGACCAGATACCATTTCAGAATCGGCGATCCCGTCGAATAGATCTTGTGCCCCGAGAGCCGCCAGCCGGTTTCGGTCCGGCGTGCGATGGTCGCGGGCAAGCCGCCGCGCGCGGGCGAGCCCAGTTCGGACTCGACCCGGAGCGCGTTGACGAGCGCGAGGCCCTCGACGCTCTCGCGCGCAAGCTTGCGCGACAGCCTTGCCGGCCAGGTCGGGCTCCGTGCCATCACCAGATGGTTGATGTAGTGCATCGACAGCACCAGCGCGGTCGACGGATCGGCCTTGCCGATGATGCCGAGGACGCGTGCGGCGTAGCGTGCGCCCGCCCCCGCGCCGCCGTGGGCCGCGGGGACCGTCAGAGACAGCAGGCCTGCCTCGGACAGCTCGCGAAAGTTTTCGAAGGGGAAGCTGCCGATCCGATCGTGTTCGGCCGCCCGGGCGGCGAAAGCCTCGGCCAGCGCCTCGGCACGTGCGATGTAGTCGGGCTCGTGATGGGCCGCGCGCCCCTTGGCGATCGAAGTCACCATGTGGCGTCCAATCCCAGTAGGCCAAGAATCTGGCGGCGCAGATCCGCGAGATACGGATCGCCGCGATGGCGCGGATAGGGCCGGTCGACACGAATGTCGGCCTTCACGCGCGCCGGGCGGTCGCTGAACACGATGACGCGGTTGGCGAGCACCAGCGCCTCCTCGGCGTCATGCGTCACCAGCAGCGTGGTAAAACCCTTGCGCTGCCACAGCGAGACCAGCTCGGCCTGCATGGTGATGCGGGTCAGCGAATCGAGCTTGCCCAGCGGCTCGTCGAGAATGAGGATTTTGGGATCATTGACCAGCGCGCGGGCCAGCGCGACGCGCTGCGCCATGCCGCCCGAGAGCTGGTGCGGATAGGCATTGCGGAAGGACGATAGCCCGACGAGATCGAGCGCGGCATCGACGCGGTGACGCTGGCTCTTCAAGATGCCCTGCGCCTCCAGCCCGAGCGCGACGTTGTCCCAGACCGTGCGCCAGGGAAACAATGTCGGATCCTGGAACACGACAACGCGCGACGGGTGCGGTCGCGTGATGCGCGCCTCGTCCTCGCGCAGCGTTCCGGACCTGGGCTTGTCGAGGCCTGCGACGAGGCGCAGCAGCGTGGACTTGCCGCAGCCGGAGGGGCCGAGCAGCGCAACGAATTCGCCCGGCTCGACGGAGATGCTGACATCGCTGAGCACCGGCAGCTCGGCGCCGTCGATGTCGAAGGCATGGCTGACCTGCTCGATGTCGAGCGCGGCACCGGCGGCCAGGTGAGCGTCGATTTCAGCCAGTGCGGTTGCGGCTACCATTTGACGGTCCCCTTCTGCCAGACCAGCAGGCGATCGCGGATCGCAAACAGCAGCGTGATCGCGCCGGAGCAGAGCAACGACATCACGATCAGCGCCGCATACATGTTGGCGTAGGCGGCCCAGCCCTGCGCCCATTGCAGGTACCAGCCGAGCCCGGCCTTGACGCCGATCATCTCGGCCACGACGAGCACGGCGAAGGACGAGCCGAGCCCCATGAACAGGCCGACGAAAACGTGCGGCAATGCCGCGGGGATCGCAACCTTCAGCACCAGGAAGGACGGCTTTGCCCCGAGCGTCCGCGCGACGTCGTAATAGGCATTACTGACGCTTGCGACACCCGACCAGGTCAGCACAGTGACCGGGAAGCCGGTTGCCAGCGCGATCAGAAAGGTGGACGCGCTCCAGCTCGACGGGAAGGTGAAGAAGGCGATCGGCAGCCAGGCGGTCGCCGGCAGCGGGCCGATGAAGCGCAGCACCGGATGCACCCAGTAGCCGACCGCGCGCGACCAGCCGATCGAGACGCCGGTCAGGAACCCGACCGTCGCGCCGATCAGATAGCCGCCGAGCTGGAGCTTGACCGAGGCGAAAACACTGTCGAGCAGTTTTGGCAGATCGTCGGTGTAGACCTCGATGATCGACTGCGGCGGCGGGAAGAACGGCAATGGCAGCCACGCGAATTTCGCCGTCGCGACTTCCCACAGGGTCAGGACAACGCCGAGCACGACGAGCCACGGCGCGCGCTGACGCAAGGCCCGGCCCGTCGAACCGAGGTAATCGGCACCGACGGTCGCGAACAGCGCAATGGCCGCGATGACAAACGCGGCGATGCCGAGCGAATGGGTCCGCGACCAGTCGCCAACGTCCTCCCACCACAGGCAGGACAGGCCGAAGGCAATCCACGCCATACTCGCGAGAATGCCGACACCGGAGTCCCGGATCCAGCTCGCAAGCCACGGCGCGCGCGAGAGACGCGGCGCGCCGGAAGCGAGGCCGTCAGACAGCGAATACGTCGACATAGATGCGCTCCGCGAATCTGGCCGTGTCGGTGCTCTGCTTGAACACCTGCACGCTCTTGAGATCGTCGGCATAGGCCTTGAGTTCGCGCTTCAGGACTTCGCCGACGGGATGATGATGGTGGGTGTGGTAGCGCACCATGCCCTCGATATCCGCGAGTGACGCCGTCTTCGGCGCGTAAGGCTGGAACGATTTGGCTGTCACGGACGGATTTTGCGCGGTGAACATCGCGGCATCGAGCAGCGCCTGCGTCAGGGCGCGCGCGACCAGCGGCTCCTCGCGCACCAGACCGCCGCGCAGGCCGAGGATGCAGCAGCTCTTGTCGCGGTATTCACCATCGAGATTGGAGGCGACCTCCTTGTACTGGCTGTGCTTGAGCCAGAGATAACCCAGCGGATCGGACGACAGGAAGGCCTGCACCTCGCCCTTCTCGACGGCGACGTTGAGAAGGTTGCCGGGATAGGCGCGCCAGTCAACATCCTTGTTCGGATCGATACCGAGCTTGGCGAGCTGAACGGAGAAGAAATTCTTGTCGGGGCCGCCGAGATCGCCGACGGCGACGATCTTGCCCTTGAGATCGGCGAGCTTGCTCACGCTGGAATCGGCGCGCGCCAGGACCCGCATGCAGCCGCCATGGGTGCCCGCGGCAATCTTGACGTCAAAGCCCTGCTCCAGCGGCTTCAGCCAGCGCAGCGCCATGCCGAGACCGGCATCGCTCTTGCCGGTCGCGATGGCCTCGAGCAGCTGGTCGGTCGAACCGGAATAGTTGATGAGTTCGATGTCGAGATTATGCTTCTGGAAGAAGCCGTGCTCGATGGCGACCGGCACCGGAGCAAGACAGACCGCGCCCGCGTTCCAGGACAGCTTGAGCTTGCGCGGCGCGCCGGTGAGCGCGGGCGCATCCGACGCCGTCCGGCACAGCGGAAACTCCGAGAGATTGACGCCGGGCGCGATGGCCCGCGGCGCAAAGGCCTGTGCCGCACCGAAGGCACCGAGCGGTGCGGCGAATGCCGCAGCTAACCCCGCCTGGAGCAAATGGCGACGGTCGAGCCGCGATCCGCCGTGCTTATCGTCGTCGTTCATCCGTCTCCACTCCTGCGCTGGCACGGCTCCGCCATCGGCACAACGGCTTGTGTTGCGCCTGTTCCGTGCGGAGCTGCGTCGAGAGAAAATCTTTTCGCCGGCGCCTGCTGCGGCGCCTTGATGCGACGGGCAAATCATGCGGCGCGTTCGCCGTATCGTCAATGAAATGGAATTTCGAATGTGGCGCGAAGCGAAGTCATTCTCTCCATCGGTGCGTGCAAGGACGATGAAAGGATTTCCGCCGATGCATCGGTTTACCGAGGCCGGCGCGACTCCCTCTGCTGCTTCATTTGTGTGCAGCATCAGCGGCGCATACCGCACGTTCTCGAAATCAGCGCTTAGCTGAAACGTACTTGCCGATCACGCGCGCAATACGGTTAGCCATTTCATTGACCGCGCATCACGCGACCATAGACTTGATCGTCTCGCTGCATCGTTCGCCCACGCGTCGTGGGCAAAGCAACAAGACAGGCCACATGAGCATCAACTCCCTCGATCATTCCATCACGCGCCGACTCGCGGCATCGCTGCTTGCCGCCGCCATCACCCTGTCGACGGCCGCGGCCTCGTTCGCAGCCGATGCAGTCGTGCTGCGGGTCGGCGACCAGAAGGGCGGCAATCGTTCGCTGCTCGAGATCTCGGGCTACGCCAAGGATCTGCCCTACAAGATTGAGTGGTCGGAATTCCCCGCGGCAGCTCCAATCCTCGAAGCGCTCAACGCCGGCGCCCTCGACGTCGGCTACACCGGCGACCTCTCGTTCCTTTCCGTCTATGCGGCCGGCGCGCCGATCAAGGCGATTGGCGGCACCAGGTCGGATGCGAAGACACAAGCCATTCTCGTGCGCCAGGATTCGCCGATCAAATCCGCCGCCGACCTCAAGGGAAAACGCCTCGCCGGCACGCGAGGCGGCTGGGGCCAATTCCTGATCGACGCCACGCTGGAGAAGGCGCAGATCAGGCTGGAGGACGCGACGTTCGCGCCGCTCGGCCCGGTCGACGCCAAGATCGCGCTGGTCGCGGGCTCGATCGACGCCTGGGCGGTGTGGGAGCCCTACGTCTCGTTCGCGACGCTCAAGGACAAGGCCCGCGTCATCGCCGATGGTGAGGGCCTGACGCCGACCATCACCTTTATCGTCGCCTCCGACAACGCCATCGCCAGCAAGCGCGCGGCGGTGCAGGACCTCGTGCAGCGGCTGAACAAGGCGCGGCTGTGGTCGCTGGATCATCTCGGCGAATATGCCAAGAGCACGGCCGAGTTGACCAAGTTACCGGAGGACGTGCTGCTCTCGGCCTACACCGCGCAGCGCACCAGCCCGATTCCGATCGACGAGAACGTCGTGAAGGAGGTGCAGGAAGCCTCCGACCGCTCGACGCGCTACGGCATCCTGCCGAAGAAGCTCGACGTCAGCAAAGCCGTCGACCGCAGCTTCACCGCTGCTGCCGCGGGATCGAACTAGACCGGAGGCGGCGGGATGCGCAGGCTTAGCCTCAAGGCCGGCCCGCTGCATCTCGCCGCGATCGTACTCGCGCATTTCGCGTGCATGAGCCTGATCGTGTGGCTATCGCTTTAGACGCCAGCCAGAGCCGCAGTTCGTCGGCCCCGCCTTAAGGAAAAGATCAGGACAACATAAGGAGCCCATAAGGACCTACGAGCCGCCGCTGGCCTAGCATCGACCGTGTGATCGCGTCGGTAACAGGATGCCTCATCCCGCGGCTTGTCCAGGCAATCACAACTCGCTCTTGGATTGCCGATCCCGACTGGACGGGCTTACAGTGATCCGCCCTGCGGCCGTCGACGCTTGCAATGGGAAGGCGACCTTCGGGCTGGAGATCAGCGCCATGTCAGCCAGTCAGTATCTTCGTTACGATCCGTCCGTCGAACAAATCCGGCCGGAGGAAGCTGCGGCCGTCGAGGCGATCGTTGCCTCGATCTCGCGGACGAGCGCCCGCACTTTTCACAACGACAAGCATGGGACCCGGCAGCAGCACGCCAAGGGCGCCGGCTATCTCCGCGGCGAGCTGATCGTCTACGACGATTTGCCGGATCACCTGCGCCAGGGCCTGTTCAAGCAGGCTGGCCACTTCCCGATCATCGTCCGCCTCTCCACTGCATTCAACAGGAGCGATCGCGTACGTTCGCCACGGGGGTTTGCCATCAAGGTCCTGGGCGTGACTGGGGCTAAGGCGCTCGGCGACGACGATACGACGAACCAGGATCTCCTGCTCGTCAATCACCCCAGCTATTTCGCGGATGCGATGGCCTATATGCGCGCACAGCACCAGGTCGAGCGCACCCTGTTCCTGCCTGATCTTGCGTACGTACCCATAGGCTTTCTCGCGCGCGTACTGGTCGCCGCATCGGACAGAACAGGCATTCCGATCCCGATCGTCTTGAAAGCGCTCGGTGATGCCGGCAGCAACATTCTCGGAGAAACCTTTCACACGGAGGGAGCATTGCGGTTTGGCGATTATATCGCAAGGCTTCGCCTGGTGCCGATCTCGGCCTCGGTTCGCCAATTCACCGGCCAGCCCTGTCACGATTCCGACGATGCCGTGCTGAACAGCGTCGTTGCCTTCTTCAAGGACAATGCGGCCGAGTACGAATTATTTGCCCAGCTCTGCACCGATCTGGAGCGAACGCCGATCGAAGATGCCTCGATCGATTGGCCCGAAGACGTCGCGCCGCCGCAGGCACTCGGCAAGATCACGCTTCCGCGCCAGACCGCCGACAGCCCCGCGCGTCGCGTCTATTCCGACGAGGTGCTTTCGTTCGACCCATGGCGATGTCTCGCCGCGCATCAGCCGCTCGGCTCGATCATGCGGTTGCGCAGGGATGCCTACAGTGCCTCCCGCACGCTGCGGCAGCAGCAAAACCAATTCAGGGTCAAGCAACGGCCCGGAGAACCGCGAGAGATCGCGGACCTGCCGGATTGAGCCGATCACCGTCCCGCAATGTCGGGCCCGGTGTGCCGGCCTGCGTCGAAAAAGGATGCCGACCGCAGCGGATCGCCGGGATCAAGCGTCTCTGCCAGCGATGCGATCACCTGGCAGGATCGGCCCCGCCACTTGGCAGCCCTTTGCGCTTGTCCAAGGCTCCCATAGAGCACCGCTGTCGTGCGATAAACCCGCCACGCGGCATGCGGCAACCTGGCATGGCGGACGATCGAAATGGCCGTCGACAAATGCTGGCCGGCGAGTTGCGCATCCTGCTTCAGGATCGCAATTCTCGCCATGACCTCGTAGCACAGCGCGAGAAACGGCCGGTCGGGCGCCGCGCTCGTCACCTCATGAAACTGGCGGGCCGAACTCTGGGCGCGGTCCAGATCGCCGATCGCGATCCAATAGTCGCAGCAAGTCAGCAGATAATGCGGGATGACCAGCGACTCCATCGGCACCCGATCGACCTCCATTCGGCGCTCCATCGCATCGAGATGCTGCCGCGCCCGAGCCAGGTCGCCCATCCTGACATAAGCTCGCGCCAGCAAATTCCTGCCAACGAAGAAGGTGAACGGATTGGCCTCGATCATCGCGCCGAGCGCATCCTCCGCACGCCGTGACGCGCTGCCATATTCCTCCGCCTCCGAATACAGCCATCCGATCGCGAGATGACACAGCGCGACGGCCTGCGGATTTGCATTCCGCTCCGAGATGGCCAACGCGGAGACGAGGTTTCGTTGCGCCTGGCCCCATTCACCGAGATAAATCTGGGCAAACGCCTCGACCGATTCATAGAGTACGAACAGATAGACGTCACCCACCAGGCGGGCGAGCTCCTTTCCCCTGGTCGTCGCATCGCAGCAGGCCGGGTAATTCGCGCGCAGAAACTCCAGCACCATCTCCATCGAGCAGCGTCGCAGCCGCATGCTCAGATCCTGCTCTCCGGTGATCAGTGCTGACGCACGCTCGGCAAGGTCCGCATTCTCGCGATCCCAGCCGCGGAGCATCAGCTTCAAATTGGCGACGTTCCCCTGGACCAGCGCGCTGAACGCGGCGTCGTCGATCGCCCTGCTCTTGACAAGAGCCTGTTCGGCAACAGGCAGGCTCTGGCGTCGATCGACGTAAAGACAGAATCTGCTGAGATCGACCAGTGCGTTCACCTCTTCGCGCACGTGCCCGTTCTCCGCCGCGTGCGCGACGACTGCGCTGATATCCTGCAGGGAATTCAGGAAATCTCCACTGGCCCGCCAGGCCCAGGCGCGCTGAAGCAGCAACTTCAGACGTGTCGTCACCCGAAACTCCGGCGGTAGATGCGGCACCAGTTCCAAAGCGCGGGACAGGTAGTTGGCGGCCTCGCGTGTGCTGAACCTTCGTGCCGAGCCCTCGGCAGCCGCGCCCAGATAATGCATCGCTTTCGGGAAATCGCGGCCCAGTTCGAAGTGGCGCGCAATAATGGCAGCGATCTCCCCAGCCTGCGGCCCATAGCCCTGCTCGAGCCCCGCCCCAAGCAGCGCATGGGTTTTCATGCGGCGCGCCGGCGCGAGCCGCTGGTAGAGGATCTCCTGGTAAAGCGCGTGCTGGAACGCATAGCGACCGGAGACACCTCCGTTCGGCCACTCAGTCATGCCGGCAACGACGATAATGCGATCGGTCCGCGCCAGGTCCTCGCACATCTGCTCGACATCCAGCACGGGACGGTCCAGCGCACCGGCGATATGGAGCGCGGAAAACTCCGCTCCCGCCGCACTGGCGACCTCAAGCAGGCAGCGCTCGTCCACGGTGAGGTGATCGATCTGCTGCTTGATCATTCCTTCCAGATCGCGCGGCATGCTGTCATGCGAGGCCGCGTCTTCGCTGACCAGCCGCCAGCCCAACTCGTGCTCGACCAGCGCGCCCTGCGCCACGAGATGGTCGAGCAGAGACGACACGAACAGAGGATGCCCGCCGGTTCGCGCGAAGATGCGCTCGACCAGCTCTCTGGCAAAATCGGCCGAGTTGAAACGCAGCGAAAGATAGCGTTCGACGTCGGTGCCGGTTAGCCGATCGAGCGCGAGCTCGGTGGCGTGTCCGTGAATCCGCAAGTCCTGGTGAACCGCACGGATAGGATGTCCGCCGACGGCGACTTCCATCGGCCGATAGGTGGCCAGCACGAGGATAGAAGCCCTCCGATCCCGGCGCGCAAGCCGGGAGAGCACATCCACGGTGGCGAAGTCGCTCCAATGCAGATCTTCCAGGATGATCACCCATGGTCGGCTGACGGCGAGATGCTCCATGAGATCGGCAAATTCCCGCAGCATGCGCTCCCGGGTTGCGCCGAAGACCTCATGCTGGAATGCGGCCCGGTCTGCTTCGCCGAGGAAACCGGGCATTTGCGCGAGCCAGGTCGGCGCGTGCTCGCGTATCGCAGTCAGCAGCGACGCTCCATCGGTTCGACGGCAGCACTCGTTCAGCGCTCCGATCAGCGGAAGAAAGGCCTCATGGGTGCCGAACAACTCGTTACAGCTACAGTGCAGCACGCTCAGTCCCTGCTGGTTCATCCTGTCGAGCGTCATTTGCAAGAGGGTGGTCTTGCCGATCCCGGCCTCGCCGGTGATGAAGACGACCTGACGCTGTCCGGTACGAGCAAGTTGCAACGCCTCGTCCAGCGTATCGAGTGGCCCAGTGCGCCCGACCCTCCAGTGCCGGCGTCGATCGACCACCTGCTCCGTGGCGGACGCCGCCTCCTCTTCGGCCGCCCGCTCGATCGCAGGCAATTCGGCGGTCGCGACCGGCGCAATGAAGCGATAGCCGCGCCGCGTGACCGTCTCGATGTAGTTGGGAGATTGTCTGTCGTCGCCGAGCACCGAGCGTAGCGCGTTCACGGCAACGGCGAGGCTCGACTCGCTGACGTGCAGATCGGACCAGACCGCGTCGAGCAACTCTTCCTTGGTGACGAGTTCACCGGGCCGACCGACAAGATGGCAAAGAACCTCGAATGGCTTCGGCGCCAACGCGATCCGCTCCCCGCCTCGCCATAATAACGCGTTGGCACGGTCGAGGCGGAATTCACCAAAGGCAAGCGCGTCTGTACGCACGGCTCCGACCCCCGGATGCTCCCCCATCTTAAGGGAAAGCTCAGCCAAATGTAAGGACACGATAAAGACCTGCGCCCTGCGCCGGCACTAGCATTGGCCTGTCCATTTAGAGACGCCGAAGGCGTCGGACGGCCTTTTCATCACGCTGTCATTTCAGTCGACAGGCAGTCGATGCCTGAATTTTGGCAAGGAGTTAGCCATGAGCATTATAAAACATTTGGCGATCCCGCCTCTCGCTTTTGCCATTCGCCATTACGACATCAGGGTCATATTAGGCGTCACCGTCCTCAGCCGCATCTTCCTCCTCGCCATCTACCTCGCGTGCGGCGGCCCGGGCCTGTCCGAGTTCGATCTTACCAACACCATCGCGCTGCCATGAGCTCGGGACCGCTCGAATGGTGCATCGAGATCACGATCATCGCCGCGATCTGCATCGGGATTGTCGCGGGCGGGCATGGCCGGCTCGTCGTGCCGCATCACCGGCTTCAACGCGCGCAAGCCGATCGGGCCGCTTGCATCCAGCGGCCCTCAAATCTTTTCAGCATCGTCGACCTGCGGCGAGCGGGTCCACCCGTTTGATCGATCACCAATACGCGCGGTGATAGGCCCGGTACGGCCGGTAGTAGCCGTACCGCGGACCGTAATATGGACGATAGGCGCGATAGCCGTAATAGCGCGGACGCGCGTAATAGCCGCCATAACCGTAGCCCGGTCCATAGGCGTAACTCGGTCCATAGCCGCCATAATAGGCAGGCGCATAGCCGTAAGCCGGCCCCGGATATCCGTAGCCGCCGTAATATGGACCACCGCCATAGTAGCCGTAGCCATAGGCGCTGCTGGCGATGGCGCTGCCGATGATCGCGCCGGCTGCGAGGCCGCCAATACCCCATCCAAAACCTCGGCCGCGCCAATACACCTGCGTGACATCATCGCCGACCGCGGCCTTCATGGTCGCGACATTTGTCGGCATCGGGCCCGCGGCGGCCCGCTCGACTTGGCCGGCCATCACCGCGCCGGCCAGCGAACAGGCGATTGCCGTTTTCCAGATCGTCATCGTCTTACTCCCTGTCTGACATTTTGCTTGGACATGGACGCAGCCCATGATCGGGCATCCTGGCGCAAGGTCAAAGCCAGAAATTCGGCCTCGATTTTGCGTGCACCGCACAAGACGCATGCCTCCATTGTGATCAACCGGTACCCGACGGGCTCGACCACCTCGCCGCGTGTGACACCAGCAAGACGGTGCCTGGGGCCCGATCACCGCGGCAAAGCATTAAGCTTCCGGCGCATTCGCAACCAACAACCACCTTCCCGATTTACTATTCGTGCCGTTACTATCGGTTCCAATGTGCGCGGCCGGGAGGCTTCTCGCGAGCGCCAGAGTTGTGGGAGAATGACATGAGTGCCGCGAGACCCGAGCCGCTTGCCCGTCAGGCGCTGGCGTTCGTCCTGGCCGGCGGACGCGGCAGCCGGCTGCTGGAGCTGACCGACCGGCGCGCCAAGCCCGCGGTCTATTTCGGCGGGAAATCCCGCATCATCGATTTCGCGCTGTCGAACGCGGTGAACTCGGGCATCCGTCGCATCGCGGTCGCCACCCAGTACAAGGCCCACAGCCTGATCCGGCACCTTCAGATGGGCTGGAACTTCTTCCGTCCCGAGCGCAACGAGAGCTTCGACATCCTCCCGGCGAGCCAGCGCGTCTCCGAAAACATGTGGTATGTCGGCACGGCCGATGCGGTCTACCAGAACATCGACATCATCGAATCCCACGCCTGCCGTTTCATCGTGGTTCTCGCCGGCGATCACATCTATAAAATGGACTACGAGGTGATGCTGCGCCAGCATGTCGACAGCGGCGCCGACGTCACCGTCGGCTGCCTGGAGATGCCGCGCCAGGAATCTTCCGGCTTCGGCATCATGCATATCGACGAGAACGGATGGATCAAAGAGTTCCTGGAAAAACCGAAAGATCCGCCGCCAATGCCGGGCAAGCCGGACGTCTCGCTCGCCAGCATGGGCATCTACGTGTTCGACGCGAAATTCCTGTTCGAGGAGCTCAAGCGCGACGCCGAGGACCCGAACTCCAATCACGATTTCGGCAAGGACATCATCCCCTACCTCGTCAAGAACGGTCGCGCCATGGCGCACCAATACTCGACCTCCTGCGTCCGCTCCGGCAGCGACCCCCGCGCCTATTGGCGCGACGTCGGTACGGTCGACGCCTATTGGGCCGCCAATATCGACCTCACCGACGTGGTCCCCGAACTTGATTTGTTCGACAGCGCCTGGCCGATCTGGTCGTACTCGGAGATCACACCGCCGGCAAAATTCGTCCACGACGAGGAAAGCCGGCGCGGCCAGGCCGTGAGCTCGCTGGTCTCGGGCGGTTGCATCATTTCCGGCGCCTCGCTGCGACGCTCGCTGCTGTTCACCGGCGTGCGCGTCAACTCCTACGCCAATGTCGAGAACGCCGTGATCATGCCCTACGTCAATGTCGGCCGCGGCGCGCGCCTGAAGAACGTCGTGATCGATCGCGGCGTCGAGATCCCGGAAGGGCTCGTCGTCGGCGAGGATCCCGATTTGGATGCAAGACGCTTCCGCACCACCGAGCAGGGCATTTCGCTCATTACCCAGCCGATGCTCGACAGGCTCAATACATGACGCCTGTTCGCGTCCTCGCGGTCGCCTCCGAAGTCTATCCCATCGTCAAGACCGGCGGCCTCGCCGATGTCGCGGGCGCGCTGCCGATCGCGCTGAAGGCGCATGGCGTCGAGATGCGCACGCTGATGCCGGGCTATCCCGACGTGATGCGGGTGCTGGGGGGAGCCGACGAAATCCGGCGCTGGCCGGATTATTTCGGCGGACCCGGACGTCTGCTCGCCGGCTCGCATGACGGCCTCGAGCTGTTCGTGCTCGACGTGCCGCATCTCTACGCGCGGCCCGGCAACCCCTACGTGACGCCTGAAGGCTTGGACTGGCCGGACAATGGCGTGCGGTTCGCCGCGCTCTCGCGCATCGCGGCCGATATCGGCCACGGCCTCGCGCCCGCCTTCGTGCCCGACGTGGTGCATGCCCATGACTGGCAGGCCGGGCTCGCGCCGGCCTATCTGCACTACGACAACCGCCCGCGGCCGGCCACCGTGATGACCATCCACAATATGGCCTATCAGGGCAAGTTCGCGCCCGACCTGATCGGTTCGATTGGCCTGCCGTGGCGCGCCTACGGCGTCAACGATCTCGAATATTTCGGCGGCGTCAGTTTTTTGAAGGCCGGCCTGCAATTCGCCGATCGCATCACCACGGTGTCGCCGACCTATGCGCAGGAGATCCAGAGCGACGAGGGCGGCATGGGGTTCGGCGGTCTGCTTCGCGCCCGCGCCAACGTGCTGAGCGGCATCCTCAACGGCATCGATGTATCCGTTTGGAATCCGCAAGAAGATCCGCACATCGCCTACCGCTTCGGCGCGGAGGACCTCACACATCGGGCCGCGAACAAGGCGGTGCTCCAGCAACAGTTCAATCTGGATTCCTCGGACGAAGCGCCGTTGCTCGGCGTCATCAGTCGCCTGTCCTGGCAGAAGGGGCTCGATCTCCTGCTCGAGGCCATTCCGACCATTTTGCGCGAAGGCATGCAGCTCGCGCTGCTCGGCAGCGGCGACCGCGATCTGCAGGATCGCTATCAGGCCGTTGCGCGGGCGAACCCCGGCCGGATCGGGGTCGTGATCGGCTATGACGAGATCATGGCACATCTGATCCAGGCCGGCTCCGACGCGCTCATCGTGCCATCACGGTTCGAGCCGTGCGGCCTGACCCAGCTCTGCGCGCTGCGCTACGGCGCCGTGCCCATCGTCTCGCGCGTCGGCGGCCTCGAGGATACCATCGTCGATATCGGCGAGGCCGATAAATCGGGCCACGATGCCACCGGCTTCAAGTTTGGCCCAGTGACCGCGGATGCCCTCGCCGGCACGCTGCGCAAGGCCAACATCGCCTTCCACGACAAGCTGACCTGGCGCCGGCTGCAACTGAGCGGCCTTGCGACCGACGTGTCCTGGCGCAACCGAGCAGGTGATTATGCCGCGCTCTATCGCGGCCTCATGACGGCGCGCGCCTGAGGCGCGACCATCGTCGAATCAATGCTATAGAGCCGTCATGGACCCGTTCTTGATCAAGCTGATCGGCTTTGCCGCTGCGACCTGCACCACCGTGGCCTACGCGCCGCAAGCCATCAAAGTGTGGAAGACCCGCTCCACCGGCGATATTTCGCTCGGCATGTTCCTGGTCATGGTGCTGGGGCTGGCGCTCTGGCTCGTCTACGGCCTGCTGTCGGGCGATGCACCTCTCGTCGCCGCAAACGCCATCACCATGGTGCTCGCCGGCGGCATCCTGTTCATGAAGCTGAAATACGGGTGATGATCACCCTCTCCCCTTGTGGGAGAGGGTGGCTCGCCGCAAAGCGGCGAGACGGGTGAGGGGTTTGTCTCCGCGAATTCATACGACAGTTGGACTCGCAGAAAGAACCCCTCATCCGGCGCTTCGCGCCACCTTCTCCCACAAGGGGAGAAGGAAGATCACCCACCGAACACATACGACGCCATCGCGACATTCGCGACCTCGTCGACGAAGACGCGCTTGCCCGCGTCGCTGCCGGCGGCGCCGGCGGTCACCATCAGCGGCAGCAGATGATCCTCACGCGGATGCGCGAGACGCGCACTCGGTGCGTTCTCCCAGTCAACCAGCATCGCGTTGCGGCGCGCCGCATCCTTGTGGCTGATCGCCTCGTTCAGATAGGCCTCGAAATCATATGAGACCAGCTTCGACTCCGCACGGCCGAAGCCGCGCATGTTGTGATAGGTGAGCCCGCTGCCGACGATCAGAATGCCTTCGTCCCGCAGCGAGGCAATCGCCTGCCCGACCTTGATGTGCTCGGCCGGATCGTAACTCGATCTCAGCGACAACAGCACGATCGGCATGTCGGCGTTCGGATACATCAGCCCGAGCGGCACGAAGGTGCCATGATCGAAACCCTGGTTGGGATCCTCCCGGCAATCGACGCCCGCGCGAATGAGCAGCGCCTTCACCTCCGCGGCGAGCTCGGGCCGGCCCGGCGCCGGATATTTGAGGTGATAGGTGTGCTCGGGAAAACCATGATAGTCATACACCATCGGCGGATGCGCCGAGGTGGACACGGTGAAGGCGTCAGCCTCCCAATGTCCTGTGATGACGAGCACGGCCTTGGGCTTCTCCGGCAAGAGCTGCGGCAGCCGGCCGAACGCCTCGGCAGTCTTCGCATATTGCACCCGCCTGTCCTCCATGAACGGCCAGGGACCGCCGCCATGGGACAGGAAGAAGGTCGGAAATCGCACCATGGGTGAAGGCTCGTTTCGTTGGCAATAAGCGCGTGCGAGATGCCCGCGCGATCGGCCGCGAGCATAGGCAAACCCGTATGGTTAGCAAGACGTTAACGATTTTCCGCCCAGAATCCCGGGCGTAGCCGAAGGAGTCGGCCAGCAGCCAGGGACGTGACATGAAGAAGTTTGCGTTGGGGGACGTCGTCAACAGTGACAAGGGCCGCCGCGGCGTGGTTCGCGCCGCCTACAGATCGAAGGAAGGCCAGCAGTTCTACGCCGTCGAGAAAGACGGCGCGATGGATTATCTGGAGGAAGACCGGCTGAGCCCGGCGCCGCGCGTCGAACTCGCGGCTTAAGTCCAACTCATCCTGCTCTAACGCCCGAACCGGTCCAGGCGCCCCGACCAGGGGTCGTCTCCGCTCGCGATGCGATCGTTCGTGATCAGCAGCAGGCGATCGCTGTCTGCGGCCGCATCCCAATGCGGCAGGTCCGCACCGTTGGGATCGCCGCTCCTGGCGAAATTGATCCAGTAGGCGCGCATGCGATTTGCGACCTCGCGATCGCCTCGTGACAAGATGCCTGCACCGGGCACACCTTCGACGCCGAAGATGAACTGCAATTCCCGCCCATGACCGCCTTCGGGATTTGCGCGCCGTGCCTCCGGCACATAGGCGAAACGATAGCGAAAGGTCGGCGCACCGCTGGCGGCATGCAAGCGTGCCAGCAATCTCACCGGCTCGGAGAACACCCTGTCGGTGTAGAATCTTGCCGCGCGGGCGGAAGATCTGGCGAGGTCGGGATAGAGCCTGCGCAGTTCATCGCTGGTGGTGCCTGAGGATGCCAGCTCTTCCCGCATATCCAGCTCGTCGTCGAAACCGGTCTCGTCGTCGTTCGAGCCGATGATCAGGGGAATGCGGCTCTCATGTCCGGCCGCGAAGCCTGCGGCGACCTCCTCGCTCACCAGGCTTCCATCGATCGTCGGCGCGAAGCTGCGCGGCGATTTTTCCAACAGATGTTTTTCGACGGCAAGCAGAGCTCGCGGCTCGGCTGTGCGCAGATCGGCCTGTCGCCCCAGCGCCGCCACGAATTGCCGGCCCACAATCTCGGCCTCTTGTGCCGGACGCAGGCGGGCACGGCCGGGGATCGATTGCAGAATGGCTTTCTGAAAGAGCGCGCGCGCTTGCGCCGACAGCATCAGCAGCGCGATCGAGGTCGCGCCTGCACCGCTACCAAACAGAGTGACATTGTTCGGATCGCCGCCGAAGGCCGCGATGTTGTCGTGCACCCAATGCAGCGCCGCGATCTGGTCCATCAAACTGTAATTACCGGAGCCACCTTCCGACAGCGCAGGATTGGCGAGCCAGCCGAACGCGCCGAGGCGAAAATTCACGGTCACCACGATGAGCCCGGCCTGCGCGAGCCTGGCACCGTCGAACAGCGGATCGTTCGCGGTGCCGCTGACGAAAGCGCCGTCGTGGATGAACAGCATCACCGGCAGCGGGCCGTCGACCCCGAACGGACGGAACACGTTCAGTGTGAGGCAATCCTCGCTCGATCCCGGCAGCGACGGCTGAAGACACGGCGCGCCATAGGCATAGGCGGTGCGCATCTCCGAACTCTCGGGCGCGGCCTGCGGCGGACGCCAGCGCAGCGGCCCGATCGGCGCGGCCGCATAGGCCAGCCCCTTGAACGAGGCCACTTCGCCTTCGACGGCGCCAAGCATCTGTCCTTCGCGCGTCAGGGCAAATGGAAACTGGCCAACCGGCTGGGCCGCGGCCGAGCCGGCGCAACAGAGGACGAGAGACGTCGCAAATAGCGCGAACACGGACCGCATCTTCGGAGCATCTCGATGCGCGGAAGGATTTTAGGCAGGTTATGTCCGTGGCCCGCTGCGAGGCAAGCGTCGCGGCCGCGCCTAGTTCCCCTTGGCGACAAGCTCCGCCAGTGCGTGCCGTGCGATGATGCCGAGTTCACCGAGCGTGGTGTGACCGGACCGCGCCGCCTCGATCAGCCGCTGGGCGATGAACCTGCGGCTGTCGTGATCGCCGCCGTGCGGCAGTTGGCGGCACGTCTCCTCCAGGACGACGTCCATGTTCGCTTTGGTCCGCTCACTCAACTCTGTCATGACGCCCGTCGGCACGCGTGGCAAAACAAGAGCATACACAGATGGATCGACCCTGATTAGCCCGGGAAATCACGGCTCTTGTGCATCGCGATGCGTGTGCTGCCGCAACATTCACGCGGCCATGATGACGCCGCAAATGGCTACCGAAGATTGCACATGGCGTGATGACAAGCCGAACCTGCAGCGATAGCCTGCCGGCAAAACAAAACAGACGGGAGGAAATGCCATGCCTGATGCAATGGTTGCTGCGCGTGCCTCTGACGCGGGGCGCGGAACCAGCCAGCAGGTCGACGTTGCCGTGGTTGGTGCCGGATTTGCCGGCCTCTACCTTCTCCACCGGCTGCGCAAGGCCGGCCTCACGGCGGTCGGCCTGGAAGAAGCCGGCGACGTCGGCGGCACCTGGTACTGGAACCGATATCCCGGCGCGCGCTGCGATATCCAGACCATCGACTACAGCTACACCTTCGATCCGGATCTCGAAACCGCCTGGACCTGGTCGGAGAAATACGCGACCCAGCCCGAGATCCTGCGCTATCTCGGCTTCGTGGCCGACCGTTACGATCTCAGGCGTGACATCCGCTTCAAGACCAAGGTCACGGAAGCGAAATGGGACGAGGCGACCGAACGCTGGCAGCTCACCACCGACAATGGCGCACCGGTCTCCTGCCGCCATTACATCATGGCCACCGGCTGTCTCTCGGCGCCGAAGCCGCCGGAGATCGACGGCGTGAAGGATTTTGGCGGCGAGGTCTATTTCACCGGACGCTGGCCGCATGACGGCGTCGATCTCGCCGGCAAGCGCGTCGCGGTGATCGGCACGGGATCGTCGGCCATTCAGTCGATCCCGCTGATCGCCGAGCAGGCCGCACACCTGACCGTGTTCCAGCGCACGCCGAATTTCGCATTGCCGGCGCATAACGGCCCTGCGCCTTCCGATCGCATGAGCCTGCTGCAAGGCGACCGCGCGGCCTATCGCGAGCAGGCGCGCCAGTCGATGGCCGGCGTCCCCTATCCGCAGCAAACGGTCGTAAGCTGGCAATTAAGCGATGCCGAGCGCCGTGAGCGGTTCGAACGCGCCTGGGCGGCCGGCGACCTCGTCCACATCCTGACCCAGCTCTGGGCCGACCAGGCGGTCGACATCGACGGCAACAAGATCATCCAGGACCTGATCCGCGAGAAGATCCGCGCCGCCGTCAAAGACCCCGAGACCGCCGCGGCGCTGATGCCGGACGATCATCCCTTCGGCGCCAAACGCCCCTGCCTCGATACGAACTATTACGCGACCTACAACCGGCCGAACGTCACGCTGGTCAATCTGCGCCAGGAGCCGATCAAGACGATCACCACAAGTGGGATCACCACGGCCAAGCGCAGCGTCGACGTCGACGTGATCGTGTTCGCGACCGGCTTCGACGCCATGACCGGCGCGATCCGCGCCGTGCATCCGATCACCGGACGTGGCGGCAGATCGCTCACCGACGTCTGGGCGCAGGGGCCGCAGACCTATCTCGGGCTCACGGTCGAGGGCTTCCCGAACTTCTTCATGATCACCGGGCCCGGCAGCCCGTCGGTGCTGTCGAACATGGCGGTGTCGATCGAGCAGCATGTCGACTGGGTCGTCGACCGGCTCAAGGCATTGCGCGACGCCGGCTTCACCACGATCGAGCCGACCGAGACGGCGCAGGCCGGCTGGAACAGGCACATGGCCGACTGCTCGATGGTGACGCTGCACCGGCTCGCCAACACCTGGTACACGGGCGCCAACGTGCCCGGCAAGGTGCAGGGCCTGATGCCCTACACCGGCGGCGTCGGTCCCTATCGCAGCATCTGTGACGAGGTGGTCAGCCGCGGCATGCTCGGCTTCAAGCTGACCGGCCCCGATGTCGCCGCGCAATGCAATGACGGCGAGGTGGTGCGCCTGCAGCCGGATGTGCGGCTGGTGCTGAACCTGTTGGCGTCGCTGAATCTCCCACAGATCGAGTCGATGGGCGCGCTCGGCGCTCGCGCCTTCGTCGACGAGTTCAACAAGGGCCGCCCGGCGGGACGGCCGATCGGCGACATCATCGACGGCACTCTGCCCGGCGCCGACGGTCCCCTGCCTTACCGGGTGTACCGGCCGACAACGCCGGGACCGCATCCGGTCGTGGTCTATTTCCACGGTGGCGGCTGGGTGCTCGGCGACGAGCAATCGGACGAACCGTTCTGCCGCGACATGGTACGGCGGACCGGCATGATGCTCGTCAGCGTCGGCTATCGTCATGCGCCCGAGTATCGTTTCCCGGCCGCGGCCGAAGACGGCTATGCGGCGACGCGCTGGATTGCTGAGCACACCGCCGAGCTCGGTGGCAGGCCGGGCCCGGTGCTGGTCGCGGGCTGGAGCGCCGGCGGCAACATCGCCGCCGTCACCTGCCAGCTTGCGCGCGATCGCGGCGGGCCGGATATTGCGGGCCAGCTCCTGATCTGCCCGGTCACCGACTGCACCTTCGACCGTCCCTCCTACAACGACAATGCGACCGGCTATTTCCTGACCCGCTCGCTGATGTACTGGTTCTGGGACCTCTATTGCTCGCCGGCCGACCGCACCGATCCGCGCGTCTCGCCGCTCCGCGGCAAGGTCGCAGGCCTGCCGCCGGCCTTCATCGTCACCTGCGAATTCGATCCCCTCCGCGACGAAGGCATCGCCTATGCCGAGGCGATGGCGGCCGCCGGCGTCCCGGTCGAGCAGCTGAGGGCGCGCGGCCATTTCCATTCGTCCTTCACGATGGTGGACGTGATCATCACCGGCGCGCCGGGCCGGGTGCAGATGGCCGAGGCCTTGCGGCGCTTCGCCGGGTTGCCACCGGAGGTCAGCCGCGGCGACGATCACAGCCAGGTTCGTACCAGCCCGGGGCACAGGATCGCGGCGGCCGCGAGCTGAAAGCGAATATTGGCGGGAACTATTTCCCGATCATCGCGTTTGGTGCTGTGGCATTGAGATGCAGTAATGGGTGTAGGCCCCGGCACGCAGGCTTGTGTGCCGGGGTTCTTTTTGCGTGAGGCGGAACGATGGGGGACGTGGTTGAGGATTCAAAGGTCGATTTTGGTGTCCTGGCGGTGCTGCATAAATGGCCATCGCTTGCGAACCAGCGGCGATCGGACAGGGCGTCCTACCAGGTGATCGAGGGCACGCTCGACGAATGCATCTCGGCGTTCATGGCGAAGCCGGCGGCGACCAGGCATCTCTATGAGATCCGCACGATCGCGCAGCCGCCGCTGGTGACGGACATCCTCTCGCCCGAGCACATCACCGAGCTGGCGCGGCTGCGCGAATTTCTCTGATCTTCGCAGAAAGCGCCGGCTGAGCGCAGGAACCTTCTTCCGGTTTTTCCCGTTGATGGTGATCGGAAGCGAAGGCGTGAGTGCCTCACATGCTTGAAGCCGGCGTACCAGCCCCGGTCGTGCCCTATGGCGCAGACCAGACCTTGTTCGTGGTGATCGACCGCCTCGACAAGGCGACTGAAATCCGTGTCGAGCGAAGCGATCTCGACGCCACGATTGGCGAACTCGTCGCGGGCTGCTTCAACGACCCCGTCAAGGTCATCTCGTTCAACACGCTCGAGCACTGGATGAAGGATATCTCGACCGACGTTGCCGGCGAGATTCGGGCGCGCTGCGACATCGATGGCATGACCCTGCCCGACTATCTCAGCGACTTCGTCGAGAGCCATAGCTGAGCGCGCATGGTGTGATGAGTATCAGGCCCGTCGGTACTTGCCGGTGATGACCTCGATCTCGCGGCGGCGTTCGCCTGCGAAGATCAGGAGCTTTTCGATCGTCAATGTATCCGTGATCCGCTTGGCGAGCCGCTCGGCGCGTGTAGCCTGATCTTCGAGATACTGGATCGTGTTCAAACGCCGCCTCCCAAGAGCTTAGATCTGGAGTCCCCAATGTTTGGGTATCCATGGTGGCTGGAGGCGGCTAACAGCCGGTTAAGCACAGCGTTTCGGATCGATATAGCTGCAAATTATTGCACCACATCGAGCCGGACATTGGTGACACCCTTGTCGACCATGCCCAGCGCCTCGGCCGCGGAGGGAGAGATGTCGACCACGCGTCCGCGAACATACGGCCCGCGATCGTTGATCCTGACGGTCACGAAGCGACCGGACGAAACGTCCGTGACGCGCAGCTTTGTGCCGAACGGCAGGCTGGGATGGGCCGCGGTCAATTCGTTCTTGTCGAACCTCTCGCCGCTCGCCGTCTCCGTATCCGAATAGAAGCTGGCGACACCATGCGAGACGCTTTGCTTTGCGCCGTCGGGGACGCGCGCCCGGCTGATCGGACGCGGATGCAGCGCCGCCACCCTGTGCGGTCGTTCGACAGCGGCTTGGCGGTGGGTGCCGAGATCGGCCTTCTGGCGGCCGACCGGCGATTGCGCACACGCCGCAAGCGACGCCGCGCCGATGATGGCGAGCAGTACCCGGCACAGGGTTGCCAACGAAATCCGGGCATTTTCGGCACGTGCAAAGCAAGACATGATGCGCCCTCCGAATGCCCCGAGTTTCGGCGGGCAATGAGGGCAGAACCTTGTCGGAACGAAAGCGCGCCTGAGGCCGCAGCCGTTTCGCGTTTAGCTGTGACGATTCCACCACACTGGCTTGTCCTGAATCGAGACAGATTCTCTCGCGAGCACCTCTCTTACTCCCTCTCCCCCGTTCTTGCGGGGAGAGGGAGTGGTGAGGAGCCGCCTCCGCGAGTCCGGCGTGAATGTAAGCGTCAGTACTGCGGCTCGTACATCTGGGACTGCACCAGTCCCTTCACATCGTTAGGCGCGGGTCCGTCCGCCAGGCCGCGCTGAAAAGCGACATCGGCGACGGCGGCAGCGATACGGACCGAGACTTCGCGGATGCGCGGCAGCGCCGGATAGAGGCTGCCCTGCGCAAGATCGTCCTTGCCGACGCAATTGGCGAGTGTATGGGCGGC
This sequence comes from Bradyrhizobium sp. F1.13.3, assembly GCF_040548265.1. Taxonomy (NCBI): domain Bacteria; kingdom Pseudomonadati; phylum Pseudomonadota; class Alphaproteobacteria; order Hyphomicrobiales; family Nitrobacteraceae; genus Bradyrhizobium; species Bradyrhizobium sp. F1.13.3. The sequence continues at coordinate 371,583 of NZ_JBEPRI010000008.1, forward strand.
CGCCATGAACATTTCGTCCGTCACCAACCGCGAGCGGCTGGCGATAACGCCGAGGCCGACGCCCGGGAAGATGTAGGAGTTGTTGCCCTGGCGCGGCACGTAGGTGCGGCCATTGAGCTTGACCGGGTCATACGGACTGCCGCAGGCAAACAGCGCGCGGCCCTCGGTGTAGCGGTAGGCGTCCTCCGCCGAACATTCGGCCTTCGAGGTCGGATTGGAAAGCGCGAACACGATCGGCTGTTCGTTGAGCTCGGCCATCGCCTTGAGCACATCGGGCGTAAAGGCGCCGCCGACCGCGGCCACACCGATGATCGCCGTCGGCTTCAGCGTCCTGATCGCGGTAAGGAAGTCGGCGACCGGCGCCTGGTCGGCATGGGCATAACGGAGCTTGTGACCGGACAGGCCTTCGCGTCCGCCGACGACGAGGCCGCGGGAATCCACTAGCCAGTTGCGGCGGAGCGCTTCCGCCTCGGAGACGCCCTCCGCCATCATCGCGGACGTCACGAGATCGGCGATGCCGGTCGCGGCCTCGCCCGCGCCGAGGAACAGGATGCGCTGATCCCTGAGCTTGCCGCCGTTGACGCGCAGGGCCGAAAAGAGGCCGGCGAGCGCGACCGCAGCCGTACCCTGGATGTCGTCGTTGAAGACGCAGGCCTCGTCGCGATATTTGTGCAGCAGCTTGAATGCCGAATGATTGGCGAAATCTTCGAACTGGATCAGCACACCCGGAAAGATCTTTCGCGCGGCGACCATGAACTCGTCGACGAAGCTGTCATAGGCCTCGCCGGTGAGCCGCCGCTCGCGCAAGCCGAGATAATAAGGGTCTTTCAGGAGCTCTTCGTTGTTGGTCCCGACGTCGAGCACGATCGGCAGGCACGTTTCCGGATGCACGCCAGCGCAGGCGGAATACAGCGAGAGCTTTCCGACCGGAATGCCCATGCCGTTGGCGCCGAGATCGCCGAGGCCCAGGATGCGCTCGCCATCGGTGACCACGATCAGCTTGGCCGGATAGGGCCAGTTCTTCAGGATCTCGGCGATCTGGCCGCGATCGCGCGAGGAGATGAACATGCCGCGGGGGCGCTGGAAGATCAGGCCGTATTTCTGGCAGGCGAGCCCGACCGTCGGCGTGTAGATGATCGGCTGGATCTCGTCGATATTGTCGACGACGACGCGGAAGAACAGCGCCTCGTTGCGGTCGTGCAACGCATTCAACGCGACATATTTTTCGAGATCGGTCGGCAGCGTGCGCAGATTCACGAGCACCCGCTCGACCTGGGTCTCCATCGTCAGAACGCAAGGCGGCAGCAGGCCGCGCAGGCCGAGATCGTCGCGCTCCTGCGCGGTGAAGGCGGTGCCCTTGTTGAGCAGGGGATCGCGCAGCAGCGTCATGCCGTGCACGGAATCGGACGATGTCGAATGGGCGCTGACCCGAGCAGGTCTATTCACGAATTCCCCCAGGGAGTTTCTTATTGAAGGGCGGGCATTGTCGGTCAGCGCTCACCTGAGATCAAGGACGCAGAAAACTGCGGCAAGGATTGTGATCCCGCACCGCAGCGAGGTTTTGGTGACGGGCAAAGGTTAATGCCGTAACGCTCCCGCTCCTCATGGTGAGGAGCGCGTCTTCGCGCGTCTCCAACCATGCAGGCCCTGCTCTCGCCCGCGGCGCATCCTTCGAGACGCCGCTCCGCGGGCTCCTCAGGATGAGGAGGGGTATTATTCAGCCTTGATGTCGGCGGCCTTCACGATCGGCCACCATTTCTCGGTCTCGACCTTCTGGAAGGATCCGAGCGCTGCGGGCGTTTGCTGATCGGACGGAGGAATCTCCTGCCCCAATTCGCCAAACCGCTGCTTGACGGCGGGATCGGCAAGCACGGTGACGATGGCCGCGTTGAGCTTCGTGACGATCTCCTTCGGCGTGTTCTTCGGTGCCCAGATGCCGTGCCAGTAGGAGATGTAGAGACCGGGCAGCCCCGCCTCGTCGACAGTCGGGATATCGGGCGCGGAGGCGAGCCGCGTCGGCGAGGTTACCGCGAACGCCTTGATCGCACCGTTCTTGTAATGCGGCAGCGAGTTCGAGGCCTGATCGAACATGATGTCGATCTGCCCGGCCACGAGGTCGATCATGGCGGGCCCCGCGCCGCGATAGGGCACGAACTGGAAGTCGGTGCCGGTCCTCTCCTTGAAAAAGACACCGGCGACGTGAGCCCCCGTGCCGGCGCCGGCCGTGCCGGCAGTCACCTTGCCGGGGTTGGCCTTCAGCCACGCGATCATCTCCTTCAGAGTGTTGGCCTCGAGCGACTTCCGGCCGACGATGAGCTGCGTGCCCATCGCGATCATCGCGACCGGCTCGAAATCGGCGATCACGTCATAGGGCAGCTTGAAGATCGCGCCGTTGAGCACATGCGTGCCCCAATGACCGATCGTGATCGTGGTGCCATCAGGCGTTGCGCGCGCGACGCGGGCGCCGGCGATGCTGCCGGAGGCGCCGGCGACGTTTTCGACCACGATCGTCGCGTGCAATTCGGCGGCGATGCGTTCGGACAGGATCCGCGCCAGCGTGTCGGTGGGTCCGCCCGCCGCGAACGGTACCACGAGGGTGATGGGGCGGGACGGAAACGGCTGGGCGCTTCCCGGCGCAGTCCACGTCGCACATCCAATCAACGCGCATGCGACAATCACATGACCGCGCAATCCGGCCCACAGCCCCCGCATCAGTCTCTCCACCCTTTTTGCCACCCGCATGTTGTCAGCAGGCTGGAGGTAGAGTGAACGCTGCCGCGCGGATGGAGGCAAGCCGGAAATATGGCGGACCGCTTAGGACATGTACTCATAAACTCGCGCTGCACTTCGTGTGAGGTCCGCCCTGCCTCCGATACCGGCCGTGTTGCGCACCTCATCCCAGGTCCGAGTTGGGCCGATTTTGTTGCAAAAGTCGGTTGAGACAAGTCACGAACCGTGATTCCGTTGTGTTGACGCGAATCTCGGCGAGGTCGATCCATGATGGGCC